>CAWEEC010000056.1:0-99570 GCA_963807785.1 uncultured Gammaproteobacteria bacterium
CGCCTTCAGTTCGGTGACGACGTCCTTCGCCCGGTCCGGGTTGTCCCAGAAGCCGGGTTTCGACATCAGCTCTTCCAGCTTTCCCAGCCGGAGCCGCTTGCCGGGAAGGTCAAAGACAGTCCTTGACGTGCATGAGGCGCTTGGCGAGGTCATCCGCCCGGACATTGAGCTCGTCGTACATGACCTTCTCTCTTTCCTGAGCAGGGGGATGTGGCTGCGAAACCCGGATGCTATCACCGCGACCCCGGTCGAGTGCCCAAATTGTCCGGATCGAGGGTATTCAGGACGGCCCGAAATCCGGTCCGGCGGCGGGGACTCGAAGCGCATCCGGGCGCCGGTCTCCGGATGGTCGAAGCCGAGGACGGCCGCGTGGAGGAGGAGCCGGAGGAGGGCGATCGGGCGCCCGCCGGCCGCGACGAAGTCCCGGATGTACACCGGCTCCCCCACCACGGGATGGCCCGACTCCGCGAGGTGGATGCGGATCTGGTGGTGCCGGCCGGTCCCGAGGGTGGCCTCTCCGAGGGTCGCCGACCGGGAGTTCCCGCAGCGCCCGAAGGTACGTCACGGCCGTCCGGCCCCGCCCCGGCACCCGAGAGGTTCCCTTCAGACGGTCCCCGCGGTCTGCGACCAGGCGGCTCTCGATCCGTGTCTCCCGCACCCGGCCGTGGGCGACGAACAGGTACGACCGCTCCAGGTCGTGGCTCCTGAACATCCGGCCCAGGGCGACCTCGGCGTTCCGCGTCCGCGCGAAGAGGAGCAGACCCGAGGTTCCCCGGTCGATCCGGTGCACGACGAAGAGCGCTGCGCGAGACCGGGACCCCTCCTCCCTCCGCAGGCGGTCCCGAACGAGGTCGAGAGCCGTTCCGGTCTCTCCGGCCGCGAACGGTACGCTCGCCATCCCGGCCGGCTTCTCGATCACCACGACATGTGGATCCGCGTGGACCAGGACCAGGTCCGCTCCGGATGAGCGGTCGGGCCGAGCGTGGAGAGCCGGACTTCCACGGTCTCACCGGCGGCCAGGGAGCGCCCGCCGCGGCTCTCCCGCACCCCCCCCACCAGGACCTTCTCCGTCGCGAGCCACATCTTGACGGTGCGCCAGGAGGTGTCGGGCAGACGGGTCCGAAGGTATCGCCCGAGGGCGGATCCGCCCTCGCTGGAGACAACGACAAAAGCGTGGTCAGCGGCGTGGCCCAAGTCTGGATTCTACTCTCTCCGGGGAGGTCTGGACAGGGAAGGGGAGCGCGCTCACAATCCTCTCTCCATGAAAATCGCGATCTCCGGGAACGGTGAGGCGGCGTACGAACTCGCCCATCGTCTCCACCAACAGCACGACGTCGTCGTCATCCGGCACGACCCGGACGAACCCGGCCGGTTCGAGCGGCTCGACGTGCAGGTCATCGACGGCCACCCCTCCCATCCGAATACGCTCGGGCGGGCGGAGCTCGACGAAAAGTCCCTGTTCATCGCGTGCCGCTCCTCCGATGAAATCAACATCCTGAGTTCTCTCACCGCGAAGCGGCTGTCCGGATGCCGGACCTTCTGCTTCGTCTCGAAGGGCGAGTACTTCCGGACCCTGACCCCCTTCGACGGGACCGAGGTCGTGCTGGAAATCGACCGGGTCATCTGGCCCCAGCGGATGCTCGCGGACGAGATCGCCCGGCTCGTGCTCGTGCCGAGCGCGATCGATGTGGAGATCTTCGCCGGGGGCCGGGTCTGGCTCATGGAGTACCGGATCGCCGAGGAGTCCGACGTGGTGGGCCTGCCCCTGCCGAAGATCGGGATCCCGAAGGGAGTCCTCGCGGTGGCGGTGGTCCGTGATGACGCCCTGCAGGTCCCGACCGGCGAAACCCGATTCCTCGCCGGCGACCGGGTGGTATTCATGGGCGAGCGCCGCCCCCTCCACCGGCTGCAGCAGCGGATTACCGGTCAGGAGGCGAAGGGGGTCCGCGACGTCACGATCATCGGCGGCGGAACCGTGGGGGAGGCACTCGCGGGGATCCTGGACGACGAGAAGGATCTCCGGGTGCGCATCATCGAGGCCAAGCGCGAACGCTGTCTCGCTCTCACGGAGGGTCTCAAGAACACGATGGTCCTCCACGGGGACGGCACGGACCTCCGCCTCCTCGAGGCGGAGCTGATCCACCGGTCGCACGTGCTCGTGTCGGTGACGAGCAAGGACGAGCAGAACCTCCTCTGCTCGCTGCTGGCCCGGCAGATGAAGATCCCGAAGATCATCACGCGGGTGAACCGGTCGGACAACCTCGCCCTCTTCCGGGGGATGGGAATCGACGTCCCCCTGAACCCCCGGACGACCGCCATCCATACGATTCTCAACGCGATCCAGGGCACAAGCGTCCAGCACCTGGCCTCCATCGAGGGCGGCAAGGGCGTCGGTGCTCGAGCCGTGGTCGTGCCCGCGACTTCGAGGCACGGGACTCCGAGGCGGTCCCCGGGTTCGGCGGGCGCGGTCGTCGTGGCGCGGACCCGGAACGAGAAGACGGTGATCCCGCACGGCGACGACGAGATCCGGCCCGGCGATCGGCTCCTGGTGTTCTGCGCCCGGGAGTCGCGGGCGGAGATCGAGGGGCGTTCGCGTGAGACTCTCGCTCGTCTGCCACACCGTCGGAACCAGTCGTCCGGTGGTTCGGGCTGCTTCTGATCCTGCCGCTCGCCACGGACTGGCTCTACGGGGGCTTCCACGAGTCGATCGGCTTCGCGATCGCCGGCGCCGCGTCCACTGTCGCCGGACAGATCCTGATCCGGATGCACCGGGGCGGCAAGGAGCTCCGCCGCATGGAGGGGATCGCGGTGGTGGCGGGGGTGTGGCTCTTCGTGGCGGTCGTCGGCGCGATTCCCTACCTGTGGAGCGGAGTCCACGTCATCGACGCCCTGTTCGAGTCCATGAGTGGGTTCACGACGACGGGAGCGACGATCTTCCGGGACTTTGCCGCCCACTCCCGGGGGCTCTTCCTCTGGCGGGGCTTCACCCAGTGGCTCGGCGGCATGGGGGTGATCGCGCTGGTAATCGCGGTCCTTCCCCAGCTGGCCATCGCCGGCCGGCAGATGTTCTTCGCGGAGGCCCCGGGCCCGAGCGAGGACCGCCTGACCCCGCGCATCCGGAACACGGCGATCGCGCTCTGGTCCCTCTACGTGGGCCTTACCGGGCTGGAGGTGATCCTCCTCTGGATCTCCGGGATGCCGTTCTACGACTCGGTCTGTAACTCCTTCACCACGCTGGCGGCAGGGGCGCCGCAGCAGCTTGATTGTTCACCGCAACAATCGCCGTCATTACTGGCTGTTGCAACTTCGCTGTAACTTTTACGAACATTCTGGCGAATTTTGTCAGACTGTTTATGATTCATGAGGTACCTCGGGGTTTACCTGAAAATATCGACGAATTGCATCCAGCATTTCGGTATTGAGCGAGCAGATGACCTGTTTGCCGTCGCGCTGCATATTGATCAGGCCAGCGTGGCTGAGTTGTTTCAAGTGATGCGACAGGGTTGAAGCCGCGATATCGAGCCCATTACCAAGATCACCGACACAGCAGGCGCTGACATTTTCCATACTGCAGCTAGCCTGATCGCTGCAGCAGCCCGACAGCATAGTGTATATCTGCAGGCGATGAGGATTGGACAATGCATTAAATACGGCAGAAAATCTGCCTATGTCCATAGCGTTATAATTCGACATATTTCGAAATATAGAACAATAATGTTTTTAATGCAATTTTTATAACTCCCAAAGTTCTTTATGCTACGGTGAAGAGATGTCTGAACAATTGAACGAAGCAGAGCTGAACAACGTCAGAAAACGATTACTCGAGCTCAAGCTGGAACACCGCGATCTCGATGATGCCATTGACCACCTGGTGGCGACGGGTACTTTCGAGGAACTGAAAATCAAGCGCTTGAAAAGGCGCAAGCTCCAGCTTAAAGACGATATTGCTCGTCTGGAAAACACATTAATACCGGATATCCTCGCTTGAGGACACCCGGTATTAGCTGTGCATAAAACTGATTTTATTGATTATGGAAACGCAGGAATATGCGGTTCGGTTCCGCCCATGTCCGCATCAGGGTGATGCGCCTGGACCAGTGCCTCGATTTCTTCGACCCGTGTTTTGGCCACGTCGACCATCATCAATACTTCACCCTTCTCGATAGCACCTTCAAACTTATCGATCTGGGTATTTGGTACGTCCATACCAATCATGCCTGAAATCCATGCCCCGATGCCGGCTCCGGCCAGGCTGGTTCCCAGTATGGCGCCGCCGCCCAGCACCAGGCCAGCAGGTGGAAATGTCACTGCCGCGATGCCCGCAAGTACGCCTGTGATGCCGCCAACAGCCAGTCCACGTTCCATGGCAGGAATAAAATCACTCTTTTGCAATAAATTGGCTTCCGGCAAGTCACCCATGGGGGTGCCTTCTTTGGCAACGACATGAATATGATGCTCATCAACCCTTTTTAACAGTAATTCATCAACTACTGTGTTCGCAGTGTCGATATCCGGCACCATGAAATACAGTCTTCTCATCACATAACCTCCTCTTTTAGTATAATTTTGTCAGACGCTCGAATCTGTTTCGGTTACAGCTGAATAAACCGTCACTTCTGTCTTAAAACGTTGTATTCAGTATTATTTGTCGCTATTCAAAATGCAAGCTGTATATTTACCTAATTTGAGTTAAGTCAGTTAGAAATTGGACCAGCCGGTCAGCAATAGATTCTTGAAATGCAACAATTTTAAAACATGGTTAAGATACGGGAACCATCGTAAATAAGTATGTTATGAATTACTGTTCTTCTTGTGGTTATAAGGTCACGCTGCTGATTCCTGCCGGTGATAACCGGCATCGATATGTTTGTGATGCGTGCGGCATGATCCATTATCAAAACCCCAACGTCGTCACCGGCGTCATACCGGAGTGGGATGACAAAATCCTGTTATGCAGGCGTGCCATCGAGCCCCGTTACGGGACCTGGACATTGCCGGCTGGTTTTCTGGAAAACAACGAGAGCAGTATGTCTGGTGCTGCACGCGAGGCGATGGAAGAGGCCAATGCTGAAATGCGTGAAATGAAGCTTTTCAGTGTCTTCAGTATCCCGCATATCAGTCAGGTGTATACCATGTACCGCGGCGTGTTACACCAGGGCATGGCGAGTCCCGGCGATGAAAGCCTCGAAGTCAGGCTGGTAGCCGAGCATGAGGTCCCCTGGGATGAGCTGTCTTTTCCGGTCATTATCGAGACCCTCAAGCTGTACTACCAGGACAGGAACTCGGGTAAATATTCCACGCACTATGGCGAGATCATCAAGCTGGATCCGAAAACCATTCAAGTTGAACATTACTGAGTGTCTATATTAGCTATATCTATCTTCGATAGCTTATCAGCTGGTTTCAAGCCAAAGATTTCCGAGTAGAAATATAACTCTGCTTCCAGTGCCGTCTTTATTGTGGAAGCATGTCTGAAACCATGCTGCTCATTGTCAAATGTCACATAGCTGACGGCGATGCCCTTGTGCCTCAAGGCTGCTACCATTTTTTCTGCCTGCGATGGTGGTACAACCCTGTCTTCCATGCCTTGAAAAAAGATCACCGGACATGACAGCTGGTCAACGAAGTTGATGGGTGATCGATCGTGATATTTTTGTTTACATTCAGGGTAGCTGCCGATCAATTGATCTGTATAACGTGATTCAAACTTGTGTGTATCGGTTAACAGTGATTCGAGATCACTGATACCATAATAGCTGGCGCCGCATGCAAAGATATTTTGAAACGTCAGCGCAGCCAGCACGGTATAACCACCCGCGCTACTGCCCTTGATGATCAGTCTGTTGTTGTCGACCATGCCCTTATGTGCAAAATATTTTGCGGCATCACACACGTCTTCGACATCACGAATCCCCCAGTTATGTTTCAGACGTTCCCGGTAGCTGCGTCCATATCCGGTACTGCCGCTGTAATTAACATCAACAATAGCGAAGCCTCTTGATGTCCAGTATTGCTTGCGCAAATCCAGGGTCGCATCTGTTGCACCCGTTGGCCCACCGTGGCTCAGTACAATCAAGGGTGGTAGTTCATCTGCTGGTGCTTCGAAATTTTTATTAGCTGGAGGATAAAATATTGCGTAGACATTATCGCCATGACGTGTATCAAAACGAAAGCTTTGACCGGTCGAGATGTAAGCAGCATCAACTTTTACGTTACTCGAGCTGGCAATGCTATCGAGCTGGAGTGAGTCTATGTCCAGCTTGAGGACCTGTGGGTAACTGGTGTCTGATGCAGCGATGAAGCAGGCCGTATTTTGCTCGGCACAAAGGTAGGCAAAAGTATGGTGCGGCAGCGGAATAGCGCTTAATTCAAGTGAACCAAGATCCAGACGCGAGAGCTGGCCCGTGCCGTCTGTGATGTGACTGCAGATAATAGAGTGGTTATCGCTGAACGCATAGGTGGATTGTCCAAATACCCATTGAGGTAGACCAAACTCGCTGTTGATTGCAGTTACAGCGCTGTTTCCTGCACCATCGTGGCGCGCCAGGTTCCACCAGCCGGATTCATCGCTGACGAAATAGAGATTATTGTCCGGTGACCACTGTGGCTGAAAGATCGATATCGATTCGTTTCCTGCAATAGGCACAGGATCTGACAGCGAGCCCTGGCTATCGATGTCAGACAGCCAGAGTTGTGTGCCATCCCACGGCATATTGGGATGGTTCCAGCTCAACCAGGCAAGTTTACTGACGTCATTGTTTACGCGGGGATTGGAATAAAAATCGCAGCCCTGGCACATAATATTGATGGTACCCGTTGCGATATCAATTGAAACCAGGGTGTTTACAGCTTCGCCATTCTCACTATTGTGATCTTCGCAGACGCAGATTATGCGGTTAAACCTGCTATCGAAACACAGGTCTGCAAAGCGTTTATTACCGGTGTGAGTAATGCGCTGTGGCAGTTTGCCGATTTCAATCCGATAGATATCCTGGTTCGCGTCATTAACAAAGAAAATTCCGTGATCACACACGCAGTAAGCCCCGCCGCCGTATTCGTGTACCCGTGAACGTGCATTGTAGGGCGGTGGAAGAATATCCATTTTTGTATCATTGCTGAAACACACGAGTACGGAGCGTCCCGCTTCGTCAGGCCTGCGTTCCAGCCAGTAGATGCTGTTGTGGTGAATTTGCAGCTGCTCCAGCGTTACTGAAGCGGATGTGACCAGATCAGTCGTAATCGGCGACTGCCAGCTGCCATAGGGTGCGATATTTTTGCTCATATTAAACAGTATAAACAGGGGGTTCTGATAGAATTACTCTGCGTCGGTGCATATACTTGATAAATACATGTTAATTCAAATCATATTTCGCTGCTTTTGCACTAATGGTCAAGCCAGCGTGCACCGTCACGGGGTGCGTAAATGCTGATCAATATCGCAGTCTCGTTGATTGTCGCCGGTTTGCTACTTGCTGGTTGTCGGCATCATGATTGCGCGCCAGTATACCTTGCGCGCGAAATTGCTCACCTCATTCCTGTTTATCGTGCTGTTGTCACTGGGCCTGCTGGCCGCGCTGGACAGTTACCTGATGAGCGAGAACCTCAGGCAGAGTAACAACAAGATTCTGGATGCGGCAGCACGACAGTATGCGGACCGCATTGACCAGTTCAACGAGTTCAACCTGGAATCAATAGAAGCTGAAGCCAGGCTCCCCGCTTTCGTTAATTATATAAAATTGAGAGGGGCCGAACCCTATCACAGCCAGACGATCAGGGAAATTCTCATCGCGCTGCAATCAAGACAACGCAAGGAAACCATGTCTTATGCGGTGCTCAACAAGGACGGAATCAACATGGTTGATACTGTCAATGAGTACATTGGCAGGGATGAGAGTCGTGAGATTTATTTCAAGGAAGTGCTGCTAAAGCAATCACCCTATCAGTCGCCCGTAATATTCAATAAGTCTGAGGAGCCTTCAATATTTTTCAGTAGCCCGATTGAGGATGTATCCGGACGTTTCCTCGGCGTGCTCCGGGTCAGGTATAACGCAAGTGTACTCAATGGCCTGCTGTCTGATTCACGTGGACGAATCGGTCGCGGTGCGTTTGCAATACTGATTGATGATAACAACCTTAGATTAATGCATGGCAGACGAAGTGATCTGCAATACACCATGGCAAGTAATATCAGCGCCGTTGACCTGCAGGTGTTGGCGTCTAATGGCCGGGTACCACACAATTCCAAGCGCTTGTTTACTGAAAATGCAGAATTAATCGAGAAGCTGGAAAAAACCAGGTTTCTCAACTCGAACCTGCAAATCAACCTGTTCGGTATGGGTGAAGATGAATACTCGCTATCTATTGCCAGGTTGAACACCATGCCGTGGAAAGTAATATTTGCGCAACCCAAGGCAGTATTGATTGAGCCGGTAGAACAGCAGACCAAGGCGACATTGTTGTTTGCCAGCGGTATCGCTTTCCTGGTTGTACTCATTGTTGCAGGTACTACACGCATTCTGCTCGAGCCAATCAGGCGTTTAACAGACGTGGTCAAGCAGATTGGTGAAGGTAACCTGGAAACAAAGGCCAATGTTGACACCAGGGATGAGATAGGTGGCCTGGCTAACGCCTTCAATGACATGACAAACAACGTTCGGGTGTTGGTGAATGATCTTGAAAAAGAAATCGATGATCACAAGCTGACAGCGGACAGTCTGCGCAAATTATCGCAGGCGATTGAGCAGAGCCCCATATCGGTAATGATTACCGATCTTGATGGCAGTATTGAATATGTAAATCCCGAGTTCAGTCGAGTAACTGGTTATACAGCAGAAGAGGTGATGGGGAAGAATCCTCGCATTCTCAAGTCCGGTCATACACAGCCTTCGCAATTTACTAACATGTGGAACAGCATAACCACAGGCCAGTCGTGGAGTGGTGAGCTTTACAATAAAAAGAAAAACGGGGATTTGTTCTGGGAGAATGTCACCGTCTCACCGATCAAGTCGAGTAATGGTAAAAACACACATTACCTTGCGATCAAGGAAGATATTTCAATACGTAAGGAATATGAAGAGCGGCTGATGTACCAGGCGAGTTATGACAAGCTCACTGACCTTCCAAACCGCTCACTGGCGTTTGACCGTCTAAAACAGGCACTGGCCAATGCTATCAGGGACAAAGAGCGGCTGGCTATTATGTATATTGATTTCGATCATTTTAAAAATATCAACGATACCCTTGGCCATAATGCCGGCGACAACTTTCTTATCTCAATGGCGGAGAGACTGAAAGGTATAGTTCGTGATGTTGATACCGTGGCAAGACTTGGCGGCGATGAATTTATGCTGATACTCACCAGCACGCATCACAAGTCAGGTGAAATCCCCATCACTGAATATAAAGAACAGATACAACATAAGGCGGCCGAAATATTACATAAAGTTGCACTGCCATGCCTGATAGAAGATATGGAGTTCTCAGTAACCGCAAGTATTGGTATTGCTATTTTTCCGGAAGACGGTGATGACCCGCACATACTGTTAAAGAATGCAGATACGGCAATGTATCGCGGCAAGCGCAAGGGCAGAAACACGTATGAAGAGTTTACGCCTGAAATGAGCGACAAGATCGTCAAGCGAGTAGAGATTGAAAGCAAGCTCAGGCGTGCGGTTGAAGATGGGCGTTTCTATCTCAAATACCAGTCACTTGTAAATACACGCAGCATGCGTCTTGAAGGTGCCGAAGCGCTGATCAGGTGGGAAGACGAAGAACTTGGCAACATAGCACCTGAAGTTTTCATACCCTTTGCAGAAGAGTCGGGTGCTATTGTTGATATTGGACGATGGGTCATCGACAAGGCATGTAGTGATGTTAAAGGTTTGAGGGCTGACCAGGACAGCAAGGATTTCTATATCGCGATCAATCTTTCCGGTCGCCAGTTCCGAGGCAAGGGTATAGCCAACCAGATATCTGACACCCTGTCCAAGTATAATCTTCATGGCAGTAGTCTCGAACTGGAAATAACGGAACGCCTGTTGATGAAGGATGTGCCGGACGTTATTACCACGCTGAACCAGTTCAAGGAGATGGGTATCAAGTTATCAATCGATGATTTTGGTACAGGTTACTCGTCACTGAGTTACCTCAAGCGATTTCCGTTTGATGTGCTCAAGATAGACAAGGCCTTTGTTCAGGATATTGGAGTTGATCCTGATGATGCCGCGTTGTGTCAAGCCATTATCAGTATGGCGCACAGCCTGGGTTTGAGCGTAATCGGTGAAGGTGTAGAAAACGAGGAACAGTTTGAGTTTCTCAGGTCACGCGGCGCCGAGATCGTGCAGGGGTATTATGTCAGTAAACCCATGCGTTATGAAGATTTCAAACAGTTTGTCACAGTCTCTGACTGGATCGCGTCAACAAACACCGCATGAGCTGTTTAATTTAATCTGTAATAGTCAGGATTTAATCTGACAGTCAGTGTCATATTAACTCAAACCCAGACCATGATTATTTGTCAGTACACTCGGGATTGACCATATAAACAAAGGCTATAGATATTTACTCTCGCAGAGGCGCAAAGCCCGCAAAGTAAACAGAATTTACTCTCGCAGAGGCGCAAAGCCCGCAAAGTAAAAAGAATTTACTCTCGCAGAGGCGCAGAGCACGCAGAGAAAACGATATTTTTTAATGAAAAAAACAGGTATTACCTCTGCGTTCTCTGCGCCTCTGCGAGAAAACAGTATGTTAAAACTTCTACTTAGGCTGATTTTCCGCTTATACGAAAATCGACAACAAATGCCAGATCAAGTCTGAACGACTACAGTTCATCTGTGGACTCATATTAATGTCTACAGAGTCTAAATCAGACAATGGCTGTCAGATCAGGTTACGACCGCTACATTCAATCTTCTTGCACAAAACCTGAGAAGCGGAATAATCAGAAAGGTAAACAGCAATAAGGGTGATGGACTACCGCCGCCACTGTCATTGTTCGTTGAAGTGGCGCAAGCATCTGCTGAACTGTATATCTGCGCGAGATCAGTTTGAGTATCATTCATTGTGATACTGCCACTGCCGTCTGTGCGAAAATCAATACTCACTGATTTGCCCGCTGCCAGGCTGATAATTGCCGGTGGGGCGCCGTCGGCAGCAAACACGATATCGGGACCAAGTACGCTTGCAGGTGACTGGAAAGAGATATCAACAGGGCTGCTTGCATATGGGCCTACACTGGAGCCGGCATAAAATTCATTGTTGATACTGTTGGCGTGCAGGGTGTAGTCGCCGGGTGGCAACATCAGTGCAAAGTAACCGGTACATTGCATCAGGTAATCCGAAACGATACTGAAGACCTCGCCGGTTTGTGTATTTTCAACCCACAGGTTGGCGCCTTTTACCGGCGTGCCATCGCTGGTAACAAAACTGCCGGTGAGTTGCCCCTGTTGCTGGAAAAAACCGGCTGTCGGATAAAGCGTGGATAGCGATACATTGTCATCAGGATGCGTGACCGGGTTGTTCCTGCAGGCATAGGGATACATCAACGGGTAATCATTATTTGCGGCCGGGCATGCATCATACAGCGATTCTGTATTGTTGATATTGGCCTGGCTATGGTCGAGCCCGAGGTAGTGCCCTATTTCGTGCGCAACAATCAGGGTCATCTCACTGTCATTAATCGGCAAACTGTCGTTGCCATTAATAACCGCAAAGCCTTCGGTGAAGAAACTGGAGCCGATGAAGATTGAAGAAGCTGCAAAACCGACCACCGAGGCGTTAGATCCCGTTCCCTGGCCGACACCGAAGTAGGCATCAATAATGCTGCCGTCGTTGTCATAGACGATCGGATTCAAGCCATCGTCATCATTGTGTACGAAGATGAAGTTAGGGTCAGGGATATAGCTGGTGAAGTTGTCTTGATTGATATCAACCGGGACAACATCGCCCTGGGTGATATTGACTGTTGAAGTGACGATGTTGTTCCAGATAGCCAGCGCATCGTTGACCAGCTGGTCTGCAGCGTCATTCGATGTTGAACCTAAAGTACCGGTTTCAATATTGAACACGATATTGGGATTCTCATAGCTTGCAGGCACATGGCCATTCGCACCCTCCAGCACCAGTGGTCCGGCAGCCATGACCGAGGCAGGTATACACAGCACGAGCAAGCTAAGCAGGTGTTTCAGCATGCCGTTATTCCTCGAGCAGGCTGCGCACGGTCTGCATGAAATCCGCCAGGCGTGCACTGGCAGGTCGATCAGGTAGCGTTGTTAGTGCGGGTGCCGGGCTGGCTGTGACCGCCGACGGTATATTCGCTAAGGATTGTTGCGTACTGGCTGACAGCATTGCAGCCAGCGGGCGGCCATTGCTGACCGTGGTTACCCCGTCTCGCGTGCGAATATCGAATTTACCCTGCGCCAGGCCGATGGGACTGGAAAAGCCGAGGCTGGAAGCTTTAGGCAGGAATACGACATATTCCTCACCAATGGTAAATCGGGGTACGCCATGGATAACCTGACGATATCGACTGCCGGGCATTTGACCGCCTATCTGCTTGATGCTGTGCGTGGCTTCCGGTTTACCCTTGATGACCTCGATTACTTCAAAGCGGGTAAAGGTGGCAACCCGTCCGCCAGGCTGGTCAAGCTTCACTTCGTTGCTGATCGTTCTGCCATGGAAAATGACCTCGGCTGCCTGTGTCATTTGCTGCAACGATAGCGGTAGTAGCGAAGTGGCTGCAGCCTGCAGGCTCAAGAGCAATAAAATCAGTAACAACGGGATTCTTGAAAGAAAGGGATTGGTCATCGGTCCAGGTTGAATATCGGCGCTAATCATTATTATAGACCGTGCTGGTGAGTAATTTATCCCCGTTTGATCCTGTTTCAGGCCTGATCGTCCGGCGCGTGTGTCGCTAGTTGCCCGGCTTCTGCCAGTTCATCGATAAAGCCGAAGCGGGTGAAATCCCGAATACGCTGCGGATAGAGAATGCCATCGAGGTGATCGCACTCATGCTGGACCACGCGAGCATGAAATCCCTCGGCTTCCACCCTGATGGGTTCTCCTCTGGTATCGAAGCCGCTGTATGCTATATGACGGTAACGGGCGACGATGCCGCGCATGCCCGGCACGCTGAGGCAGCCTTCCCAGCCCTCTTCCATGGCTTCATCCAGTGGCACGATTTGCGGGTTGATCAACACGGTTACGGGTACGGCCGGGGCATCCTGGTAGCGTGGATTATCATCAAAGCCGAACACCACGACACGCTGGCTGACGCCTATCTGCGGCGCGGCGAGGCCGGCACCATCTTCGGCCCGCATGGTCTCCAGCATATCCTCGATCAGGCTATCGAGTTCTGGCGTATTGAAGTTTTTTACCTCGGCAGCGCGCAGGTTCAGCAGCGGGTGACCCATGCGCAGTACGGGATGGATTGCCATAATCTACCTCAGGTTTTTTCTCGCAGGTATTAATGATAAAATGCTGATTTTATAGCATTAGCCGGAATAATACTGTGGCCGTTTCACTGCAAAACATCAGCCCCGAAAGACGTATCATGATCACCCAGAAAATCATGGAGTCGCTTGATGGATGGGGCCTGTCCGGTGACCAGATTCTGGCTCTGCTCGATTTTCCTGAAGGGCATCGTAGTCGCCATTTACAGCAATACCGCAAGGATACGCCATTGCCTGATGTCGAGTCGGTCAATGCGCGTGTCATTCGCCTGCTCGGCATTATTGATGCCTTGCGCACAACCTATCCCCGTAATGTCAATATGGGCCCTCGCTGGATGAACACACCTCATCGCCGTATGCAGGACCGCACGCCGCTGCATACCATGCTCGAGGACGGTGAAACCGGCGTCATTACAGTGCTTTCCGAGCTTGACTGTGCCTACGCCTGGGAGCTGAGCGGTTCTACCACGCCATCGAAGTGCTGAAACACAGGGGTTAGTCTCGAGGAATGAGGGCCGAGGAAGAGTAAAGGCCCCGGTTTGCCCCATCCTGTTCCCCGGTTTCATCTATTTTGCCAATCAGATAAAAGAAATTTGAGTCCGCAAATGAACGCTAATAAACGCAAATGCCTTTAAGTTTTGTAGCATGATTCCGGGTTTTCTATTAAACCGGAAGATATTACCCAATTGCTTTTATTCGCGACAAAGCCAATTATCTGAATCAACGCAAGAAACCCTGTGTTCCACTGTGATCTCTGTGGTTAATAGTTTTTAATACCTGTAATGTTTTGCTTATGCAAGCCTGCGCCACTGTCTTCAAAAGAGTGAGCTAAATATTATTAGCGTTTATTAGCGTTCATTTGCGGACTTAATAAGCCTCTGCGCCGTTTGTGTCTTTGCGCTTTGCGTTAAACCTTATCGACTAGCTTTGCAAAGTGATGTTGCCGAAAGGGTTATCCACCTGCAGGCTGATCACAATCGTTTCTTCCAGCGGTAATTCATTCGCCTGTATATGCGGCATTAACTGTTCAGCAACTTGCAGGATCGTCAGCATACCCTGCCGTTCCGGGTCGTTTTCATCGAGACTGCTGATGTCAATAATCAGTCTGTCGATATAGTTCTTAAATGCATCGCTTTGCTGGGCGCTATTCATTGCCCTGAATTCAGCAGTGAAATCGAGATGCAGCTCGTGGCCGCCCATGTCGTTTTGCATGGCACCGATTTTAAAAGGTCCTTTAATTTCCATATTTGGCTCGCAGTGTTACTGACGTGATTTCTTGATACGCTCATAGGCTTGCTTGATCTGCTGGGTTTTCTCATTTGCCAGCTTGATCATTTCTTCGGGCAGCCCTTTGGAAACGAGTTTATCAGGATGGTGCTGATTCATTAAGCGGCGATAGGCTTTCTTGACCTCAGCATCTGTAGCGTTTTTAGATACACCCAGTATTTCGTAAGCTTCATTGATTGCAGCTTTCTCGGTTTTTGGCGCTGCAACACCGCCAGCAAGGTGGAACAAGTGATCAAGCTGGTTACGGGGGAATCCGAGTACATCGGCAATCTTGTAGAGAATGGCCTTTTCTGCCGGGTGCAGTTTCTGATCGGAAAACGCAGTGTTTATCTGTATCTCAAGAAACATCTGGATCAGGCTGACACGCCGGTGACATTCCTTGCGGAATTGTATCAGCACATCGTGCAGCGGAAAGCCATCAGCCTTGCCTTCATCAAACAGCCTGATCGCGGCTTTGCGTTGTTCAGGACCCAACTGCATGCGCGACCATGATTGTTTCGGCATTGGCAATTTCAGCAGAGGTTACTTTTCCGTCTGCTTTTGCAATGTGACCCATGATGGAGAATGTGGCCGTAAAGAAGGCCGCCTGCACACGCTCCTGTTCGCCGTATCCAAAACCGCCGACTTCATCGGACAGTTTCAGACCCTTGTCAAAATTGTGTCCCAGGGCAGCGCCGAGCAATGCGCCAAGCGGACCACCCAGCATGAAGCCAAAAGTGCCACCGATTATTTTCCCCCACCATGCCATCAGAGGTGTCTCTTGCTCAAAACAGGTTTCTCAGCTGTTGTTATGGTATGTAATCAGGCGGGTTGATCAGGCCTGGTCTGCTGTATCCCGTGCTTTGTCACGCAGGATTTTTTTACCGGTGAACATGGCGGAAATTATACTGCCGCCTTGCTTTATCTCAACCCGGATAACGGCGCTGATATGTACGATGATGAGAAACATCAGCAAGTACGCAGTGTAAATATGAATAGTACCGAAGGGCTGTTTGAATGTTTTCAGGGCGTCATATTTTTCCTTATCGACAGCAGAAGTGTCATAAGGAACAAGACTGGCTGGATCGACCCCCGGTTGTGCAACATACTCAGCGGCAATCGAGCCAAATGGGGGATAATAAATATCGGTACCGGCACGAATCAGTCCGGTAACTGCCATGGTCAGCAGGCATAAAAATATAACGACTACAGAGATCTGCCCCAGCGGATTATGTCCGGCATACGCTATCGGCGTGCCCTGTTTGATGGAGGTCAGGTAGTCACGAATTTTATTCATATGTCCGCTGGATGGTATCACTGTGCGCCAGCGCGCATACGGGTTGCCGACGAAACCCCACACCAGTCTTATTACCAGGTTGGTTACAAACACGTAGCCAACAGATACATGCACCACTTTTAAGGCAATCTTGGCATCAACGCTTTCTATGCCGAGTTCTTTTTTGAATAGCATGACAAGCCCGAAAAAGATCAAGATAACAACAGCAGTGAAATTGATCCAGTGAAACAGTCTTGTTGGCAGGTCCCAGACTTTGTATTCAAAATGCTGAGTTGTTTGCATGGCTAGCCCTGGATTTGTTGAATGAGATCCCTAAGTCTATCGATTTTTTCTGCAGTGTTGTTGATTTCGAGCAAACTTTGTTTCACCAGCGGGTCGAGAGGAAGTAACTGGGATAATTTATTACACACATCCTGGACGGAAGTGTAGTCAACTTCCATAGCCTGTGTTTGTATGTAGGGGTGATCCTCAAGCAGTTTGATGGTATCGATCAGGTCAGGTATTTTCCCGGCAAAATTAGTATCTGCTTCGACGCAGGATGGCAGTATTTCAATCTCGCCAGTCATAAGGCCATCATCCTGCGCGCAGGGACTGGACACCCGCACCCGGTGCCGGGCCTCAATGGTTATGCCAAACAGGCCGTTTTCCAGTGTTTCCCAGTCAATGATCTCTACATAAGTGCCAATACTGTAGGTTTCGGGGGTATCGCCAACTTCCTTGCCGGTACTGATAAGAATCACCACAAAGCCATGATTATCACGCAGGCAGGTTGTGATCAGGCGCAGGTAGCGCTGCTCGAATATCTGCAATGGCAGTGTGCAGCCTGGAAACAGCACCGTATTCAACGGGAACAATGCGGAGCGGTTGTCTGAGTGAATCAGGCTCAAGCTTCAACCTGGTGTGTCAGTATCTTTCTGCGGTAAATCTGCGCTTTATTCATATCGCCGATATCTACCATGTATTTAACAATCTGCTGACAACATTCTACCGTCAGGTCGTCTGTCATATCCATGGCTATTTCAAGGGCATCAACACCGTGTCCATCACTGGATTTGAGCAGCAGGCAGCCGACTTCGAAGCAGACATAGGGATCATGCGAGTTGGTTTTGAGAATTTCGTACAATAGCGGCCTGGATTTCTGTGGTTCTATGTATTTTTGCAGCAACAGCACGTAGTGATGCGCTTCTTCGTTCGAAAGCAGCGCCTGTGCCGCCCGCTCGCGCAACTGCTTGAGCTGCTTTTTCTCGTTGATACCCTGTTGATAGCGCTTGCGCCATATTTCCTTGTTCTTCAGGTACCATATGTTATCCATCTGGCTCTGCACCTGTTCAAGCGACTCGCCCAAAAAATGTGTGGCCGCGCTTTCTCCCTGTGCCGCCGGAATCACGAACTCATCCTGACCAAGCTGCTTCATTCGCTGATGCAGCAGGGTTGTGTCCATGTCTGTTGCTGCGTATTGACCGGTCTCATCATTGTAATAAGCCTGGATTTTTTCTCGGTCGAGTTTTTGCGCCAGCTTTGAATCCATGGTGCTGTAAGGCAGCCAGCCGGGCCTGGGTTGCGTATAGGCCATGTCATTGAGTTCAGGCCAGAATTCCCTGTCGATAAAGCGCTGCTTGATGGCGAACACTGCAATCGCCTCGGCAGCCTTGTCGGCGGCTGCGACATCGAGCATGCAGCTGTCCTTGATGAATTCTTCCAGGATGACAGCGGATGCTGTCGTTGCCGAGAACAATGGTGCGTACCAGCTGAAAAACAGCCGCAGCAGCAAGGTTTCCGGTTTCCAGTCATGACTGTATTCCAGTGCATATTGCTGCCATACCGAGCGCAGGTACACGATGCGCCTGTTATAACGCTTCCTGCTAACAGCAAGGTGACCGATCTCTCTCGCCAGTAGCAGTTTCAGGTGCGGCTCAGACATGCACAGCATCACGGGAAGGCCGATAAGCAATGTGTAATGGTAGCTGGCAGGGAAACCGTGTACCGGTGACTGTATGATTTCGATACCAAACCGCGCTGTCAGTTTAATTTGATGCAGGGCAGGGGCATCATAGGTCGTTTCCAGTTGTTTGATGTATCTGTTCAGCGCCGGGTAGTCATTCGCGGTCAATGGTTTGCCTGCAGGCAGCTCGGGTCTTGTTGTTGCTATTGCGCGTGTGGTCCATGCTGCAAGGGCGGATATGACGAGCAATACCAGTGCGATCAACCAGTCTTGCCCGCTCCATTGCACCGGAGTGACCTGTGCGATCCTGTATCCAGTGTAGGCAATCGGTGTCACCACCAGTAGCGGGAACAGTATCAGGTAGCCATAACCGATAACAGCCAGTAACCATGCCGTAAGGTAATAAAGGCCTGGGTAGCCATTGGCCATTGCATCCATGCGCTTCATCCAGAAGTGTTTCATCGTCAGTGCTCGCTGTGTTAGCAGCGTCCTTTTGTGCTGTGTTTCGCTTGTGTATCATGCATCACAGGAGTATAGACACAATATGGAACCGTTCCATACATGACACCGGATACCCTTTTTAAACATCGTTGTGTTGCAGATCTCGCCTGGGCGATATCCAGCCCGCCATTGCTGCACTATGAAGGCAAGACCTGTACCTGGTTTCAAGATGCCTGGTATCAGGACCTGTATCGACAGATTGAAGCTCAGTTGCACGAGCTTGACCATGATCCGGCGAGGCTGGAAAGCCTGCTGGCGGCACAGAAAGACCAGCGCCTGGGTAACTATTTCGAAACACTCTGGTCGTTCGCGCTGCAACTCAGTCCGCGTTACCGCCTGCTTGAGCGTAACTTGCAGATTCAGGATGGTGATCGCACCCTGGGAGAGATGGACTTTATCGTTGTTGACAACGAAACCGGACGTTATGCTCACTGGGAGCTGGCCATCAAGTTTTATCTGGGTACGGGTAACACCGTCAATCACCATGCCTGGCTTGGGCCGGGAAAAAAGGACCGGCTGGACCTCAAGGTCGATCACCTGCTGAGCAGGCAGACCTTGCTGAGTACACACCCGGTGGCCAGAGCGCGGCTGCAACAACGTGGTATCGAAATCGACGACTGTGCCGTCGTGCTCAAGGGCCGCTTGTTCTATCCATGGCAGCAGGGCGGGCCCGGCCACTACCCGCAGTCTGCCAATCCGTCGCATCTCAGCGGCCAGTGGCTGAGCCGGAATCAGCTGCTGCAAACGTTTGACGCCAGTGTGCGCTTTGAGCCGCAGATCGGTAGCGGCTGGATGGCAAGAATTCCGACGCAGCAGGTATCGCAAGTGTATTCGGCGGAAGGCCTGATGCGGCTTGTAGATAAAGGAAAATACCGCCTGCCATTGCTGGTGACCCGGCTGGAAAATGGAGCAGAAGCCGACAGGCTGTTCATTGTGGACAATAATTGGCCACAGGGGCCGACATGACAAAATTGCAGGAAATGGCTATACAAACAAAAATTATTGTTTATAATTCGTTCATGTTCGATACCAATACACAATCACACAAGGATGAGTTTCCCATGGATAGAAGCGAAATTGTGAAGCTGTTGCAACAGCACGATGTCACCCCGACCCGTCAACGCATCGAGATTGCGGGCTATCTGTTTCAACGCCCCCAGCACCTGTCTGCCGAGGATATTCTCGACGGTGTTAATGCAGACAGCAATCGGGTGTCACGTGCCACGGTGTACAACACCATGGGGCTGTTCACCGACAAGGGCCTGGTGCGTGAGGTGCTGATTGACCGGGAGCGGGTGTTCTACGATACCAATCGGGCTGAACACCATCATGTGTACAACATCGACAGTGGTGAGCTGCATGACGTGATGCACTCGGAAATCGAAATTGCCGCCGTCCCTGAACTACCCGAGGGTGCACGCATCGTGGATACCAACGTGATCCTGCGAGTCAGCAGCAAAGCCTAGCCGAATACAGAAAACAGATGGCAATAAAAAAGCCTGCTTACGCAGGCTTTTTTATTGCTCAAATATTGATAAATGAAACATTCAGATGCCGGTCATAGATGCTAGTGGACACCCGGGGTTTCCTCGCCACTCGTCCCTCTTCACTCCTTACTGTGGTTCATTGAATACTCTCGAGATCTTCAGCCAGGGAAGCAGCTACATTCTCGGGGATGGCATCGAGTGTTACGCTATAGTTTTCGTGCTCGACCCCCGCGGAAATCGTCGCGCCCTTGTGGATTTCAGCAATCATCACGGGTGTGAGTTCAAAGCGCAGGAAGTGTACGGCCGAGGTCTTGTCTTCGGTAGCGCGTTCCAGGTCTTCATCAGCTACGGGGTAGACCTTGTCGTGCTCACCGACACGCATCCAGACCCTGTTTTCGATACCGACCAGTTTATGCAGCATCTGCTGGCGTTGTGTAACCTCGGCATACTGCACCATCATCGTTGCCTTCCAGTTCGTGCCATCCGGAATCAATGGATTGTAGGCATCCAGTTCTTCCTGGATACCATCGGCATCGAATATCTTTTCCGCTTTGAGCATTTCCTGTACCTGGTAGTGCATAACCAGCCTGTCTTCAAACAACAGCACCAGGTGATCGCCAAGGTTCAGGCGTCTGTTTTTCTTGTGCGCCATGATACGGGCACGAAAGTCATCGCGGATTTCAGAGTATTCCTCGAGTGAATACAGGTCTTTTCTACTGAGTTTGGTCATGATGTTCATATTCCATAAGCTCTTCGGATCAGGGAAATGGGATGCACCGGTTTGCTGCCGTCAGCCAGTCCGGACTCGATGTGGTGCGCAGCCATCGCGCAATCACTGGTGTAGTAGTCGGGTTCAATCTGCTTGACCTTGTTTACCACGGGACGACAGATTTTCATTGCGGTGTCGTGGAATTCGCTTTTTACCGTGTAAATGCCGTCGTGTCCGGAACAGCGCTCTATTGGTACCACTTCGGTTTCCTGTACAAGCTGCAGCAGGTCGCGTGTTTTCATGCCGATATTCTGCACCCGCTGGTGACACGCCACATGGTATGCAATCTTGCCTAACGGGTTTTTGAACTCGGTGTTGAGCCTGTTTTCCTTGTGGCGCAGCATCAGGTACTCAAATGGATCGTACATGGCATTTTTTACTTTCTGCACAGCGGTATCCTGCGGGAACATCAGCGGCAATTCCTGTTTGAACATCAGTGTGCACGAAGGAATGGGCGTGACGATATCCCAGCCCTCATCTACCAGGGCGGCCAGCGCCTTGATGTTGTTTTCCTTGGCGGCTGTTACCGCATCCAGGTCACCCAGTTCGAGCTTTGGCATACCACAACATTGTGTGCCCTCGGCGAGTATTACCGGGATATTGTTGTGTTCAAAAACGCGGATAAGGTCCTCGCCCATCTCGGGCTCGTTGTAACTACCGTAACAGGTTGCAAACAGTGCAACCTTGCCGCTGGTTGAAGCGGTTTTCACGGCATCAGTCTCAAGTGGCTTGCGTCCGGCATCGCGTTTCTTCAAGGTTCTGGAGTGATACCTGGGTATTGGCGCCTCGGGTGAAATACCCAGGGTCTTGTCCAGAATCTTGCGCGTTGCCTTGTTGGCATTCACCGCGTTCACGGTCTGGGTGATTACCGGAATACTGGCGAACTTGCCGATGGCATCTGTCGAGGTGATCAGCCGGTCGCGCGTTTTGATATCACCTTTCTTGAACTTGATTGCTTTTGCGCGCAGCATCAGGTGAGGAAAATCAACATTCCACTCATGCGGTGGCACGTAGGGACACTTGGTCATGTAACACAGGTCGCACAGGTAGCAATGATCTACAACTTTCCAGTAATCCTTGCTGTCGACACCATCGACTTCCATGGTATCGGATTCGTCGACGAGATCGAACAGGGTAGGAAAAGATCCGCACAGACTGACGCAACGGCGGCAACCATGGCAGATATCAAATACGCGCTCGAGTTCCTGGAATAACGCATTCTCGTTCCAGAATTCGGGCTTTTCATGTCCCAGAGGATGCCGTGTAGGCGCTTCAAGACTGCCTTCGCGTTGATCAGTTGCCATAATTATTATTCAGTGTGGCGAGTGGCCGGGGTCGAATGACCCCGGCATATAGCTATCGGTCGATAGTGATTAGTCCAGAGTGTCCAGTGCTTTCTGGAAACGGTTTGCGTGTGAACGTTCTGCCTTGGCCAGGGTTTCAAACCAGTCAGCGATTTCATCGAAGCCTTCATCGCGTGCTGTTTTCGCCATGCCAGGATACATGTCGGTGTACTCGTGGGTTTCACCTGCGATTGCAGCCTTCAGGTTGTCAGAGGTACCGCCAATTGGCAGGCCGGTAGCCGGGTCGCCGCTTTCTTCCAGGTATTCCAGGTGGCCGTGTGCGTGGCCGGTTTCGCCTTCAGCGGTGGAGCGGAAAACGGTCGATACATCGTTGTAGCCTTCTACATCGGCTTTAGCTGCGAAATAAAGATAACGACGGTTTGCCTGTGATTCGCCGGCAAAAGCGTCTTTCAGGTTCTGTTCTGTTTTACTGCCTTTCAGGGCCATGGTGTTTCTCCTGCTTTGGTTAAATTGGGTCAGAAATTCTACATCAGAATTAGATGACATTAACAATAATCATGATTCGACTCATATACAATTAGTATTTCTCTATGTGTGTGATTGTTTTTCTCAATCAAATATACAATGCCGTTATTTTCGGGCATGACTATTTTGGAGTGTTGGGTTTTTACATGCCAGGCCATGCTGTAATCTAGTCGCAAGTTTCTCAGGAGTAGCTTTATGTCACGCCAAGTCGATGTCGCCATTATCGGAGCAGGCAGTGCCGGTTTGTTTGCGCTGTCGCAAGTGCGCAGGAAAACCGATAACTACATATTGATAGAGGGTGGTGAACTTGGAACAACCTGCGCGCGCGTTGGTTGCATGCCATCCAAGGTGATGATCCAGGTAGCAGACGATTACCACCGCAAATCGATTTTTGAGCGCGAAGGCATTGAGGGTGCTGACGAGCTGGGTCTGGATATGCCGGCGGTAATGGAGCACGTGCAGGACTTGCGCGATGTGTTCGTCGATAAAACTCTGGGTGTGACCGATGCACTGGATGAGGCGCACCTGATCGAGGGCTATGCACGCTTTATCGATGACCATACGATCGAGGTGAATGGCGAACAATACAGGGCTAAAAGTATTGTAATCGCCACCGGGACCGTTCCGATCGTGCCTGAGGCATGGCAGTCTTTCAGGGATGACATCATCACCACCGATGAATTGTTCGAGCTCGAGGACCTGCCGGCGTCGATCGCGGTAATCGGGCTGGGTTCGATTGGACTCGAGATCGGCCAGGCCCTGTCCAGGCTGGGTGTCGATGTCACCGGGGTTGATTTGCTTGAAATCGTCGCCAAGCTCAGTGACCCGGTGGTGAACAGGCTGGCGATCGAAACCATCAGCAAGGAATTTCCATTGTGGCTGGGCGAAGCGGCCCGGCTGGAAAAAACCAGTGACGGTATTCGGCTCAGTTCCGGTAACAAGGAGGTCGTGGTTGACAAGGTGCTGGCCAGCCTCGGCCGTCGACCGAATTTTGATCAGCTGGGGCTTGAACATACTTCGCTCGAGCTGGATCAAACGGGTGTACCCGTGTTCAATCCCGACACCATGCAATGCGGCAGTTCATCGATCTATATTGCCGGTGACGTCAACATGGATCGCCCGTTGCTGCACGAAGCCGGGCACGAAGGCCGTGTCGCCGGTTACAACGCGGTGCGCCAGGCCAGCGTCGGCTTCAGGCGAAAAACCGAACTCGCCATTACTTTTTGTGATCCCAACATCGCCAGCGTCGGTGCCCAGTTGGACGATCTCGATGAGAGCACAATCGCGATCGCCGAAATGCAGTTCGGGCCTGTTGGCCGTGCACTCATCATCGGCAAGAACCGCGGTGTATTGAGAGTTTATGTGAACAAGGCCGACGGCCTCGTGCTCGGTGCGGCCATGGCCTGCGTCAAGGGCGAACACCTCGCGCATCTACTGGCCTGGTCGATCCAGCAGGGCATGACGGTATTCGATATGCTGAAAATGCCTTACTACCACCCGGTTATCGAGGAAGCGCTGCAGGGCGCGCTCTACGGTGTACTGGCTGAACTCGATGTAAAAGAAGAAACCGTCGAGCTGGATAAGCTGTAACGCCTAGCGCTTTTTGCGGCCGACGAAGCCAAGCAGGGCGAGGCCGGAGCTGAACAGGATGATCGGTAAAGGTAATGGTACCGGTGCCAGGTGATGCGCGCCAATCAATGAGGGTACAGCGCTTGCATCGCTTACATTTAACAGGACTGAGTCTATTGGGCTCTGACCAAGAGTAAAATATGCATCCAGGTTGATGCCCATAACATATATAGGCAAGTCTTCATTACTATTAGCTTCACATCCGGGTGTACTGCTAAGGTCTAAACAATAGCCTGTATATGCCCAATTGGCGTGAGTCAGGCTACTAAAGTTTCTGGTATATGTAGACCCGCCACTGCTTATTTGTAGATCGAATATATGTGGCGATGCATCAACAAAGAAAATAGAAAGGTCTATGCCTGTACCAGTATAAATTTCTACATTATTGCTGCCATCACCAAAACTATTGATATCAATAGTTGCAGAACCGGATGACGCAGGCAAAAGATACGTTGCAGCTGAATTATCAATGATCGATGCAGTATTTGAATCTGCCCCATTGGTTGTGAATGTCCCAGAAAGCGTTGCGCCATTTGCGATGGCTGCAAATTCATAGCCAATATCGATGGTGACAGCATGAACGTTGCTGGCGATAAATATTGATATGATTGTCAGATATATTCTTTTCATAAGCTGTTTGACCGTAGCAATTATCTCAAGCTACCATTTCCTGGCAATGCCCCTGGAACTCCCTGAGTTGCAGTGGATGGTATTACCGTCGGCGGTATAACAGGTACCGGCGGTGGCGGCGTGAAAGTAGATGAGGCACCGGAATACTCTTGGGTATGTAGGCGGCATTATCATTTGGTCTGAACTGCAGGTTCCTGGACCTGTTGCTCTGCGCGTTATTCGCAGGCGCCTGGGGTGCTGATGCAGGCTCAATTCCGAGTTCCCACGCGCCCCAGTCGTAGACGGAATCGACATAGGCTGCTTCTGCGTCGTTGGCATCAGCTGCCGCTACTGCAGTTGATGACAGTGCAAGCAGGCATACAACGCACTGGAACAAGCAGGCGAGGCCGTATACGAATTCATTTTGTCGTTTGATATTTATCGAGTACATCATTTTTTATCTCATTTTGTAACAATATAGCACAAACTGTGCCAGCAACATTAAATAGCTATTATATTCAGTTACTTGCTAGATTGTAAATGCAATTACTGCTGCTGCTTGCCGGTATTGACAGGGTAAACACGTTAAATGTGTAAGTAATTATAAACAGTATTTGCCACACAACTTATCGGTTGTAACTACCTCGTCCGGGTAGCAAAAATTAGCGCTTACCCGTTGATCACGATTAATTCAGCCCGCTGCCAATAAGTTTTCTTTATTATCATGGATTTACAAGCACTAGATCCATATAAAGCATAACGCCGATACATAGTTTAATCCACAATATGCGCGTGTATGCTGATGCTGGATACAGCTATGTGCAAGATTGGCAGCGTCAAGGATATCGACAATTGTCGACATGATTTACATAATGAGCGTTTAATTGATTAAAAATGATCAGAAACTCGTCATTCAGTCAAAAACAAGAAAAAATCTGGATTTTTCTTGTTGGATTAATTTACACAATATTGTGTGCAGCTGATTACTGAAAATACCTCGAAAGATTGATTGCAACCAGCAACCTGTCGAAGTCATAAGCGTCGATGTTAGAAACGTTTTCGGAGTAGGCAATTTCTGTATTCAACGCCCAGTTGCCCAGGAACGCGAAATCCTTGATGTCATGGTTGTAGCCGAGACTGACGATGATCTCGTAATCATCTCTTATCAGTGTTGTATTGCTGCTATCGATAATAGTATCCGGCGCCTTGTAATCAAAAAGCATGTAGTTGGCCTTGAAATAGACGCTGCTGTGATCAGTGATGGAGGTGTAGCCACTGAAGTAAAACGCGAAGCCATCATAGCCGAACTGGTTGTCCTCGGCGTTGCGGCTGCGATACCTGAAACCGGCTTCAAGGCCGGTATTAAGACTGCTCAGCAGGGTCGTGTAGCCCGCACCGGCCATCACAAAATCACCGTCCTGGGGTTCGTTCTCTGCATCGGCGTAATTGCGTGTCAAAAAGCTTGATTCAATCAGGATGTTGCGATAACTGCCCAGATCGAAACTGACATACGGATTCACTGACAGTGCCGTTGCCAGCGAGCTGTGGCCAAGATTTACATAATCTACTCTGAAAGGTATAGCACCGAGCCAGCGACCTGCCGATATGTACGCCGGGCCGGTATCGGCGCTGATAATATTCAGGTCATAGTCACTTGTTTTTGTGTACAGGTTACTGGATACAGAGGCCTGGCTTTGCCATTCAAAGCTCGTTTTTGCGCCACCGACATTGAAAGGCTTTTTACGGCGATAACGGTGCGATGCACTGACTACGATATCTGTACCGAAGGAAGAAATTTCAGTTGTAGGCAAAAAGAATTCACGACCATTGACAATAATATTGCCGACACCGGGCACGACGTTGATGTTGCTGTTGTAAATCATGCCGGCTTTTACATACTGTGAAAAGTGATGGGAGCTCTCGGGTTTGAGCTCGTCACTGTATACCTGGCCGATATAGGCGAGTACGGCCAGACGCACAGATTCAGGTGTTTCCGGGTCATCCAGTACAACCTGGAACTGTTCCATTGCTTTCTCATACAGGCTGGCCTCATGGTAGGCGACGGCGAGCTCAAGTCGTGCCCGATTAAGGTATGGATTTGTCGCCAGGATATTCTCGAACAGCTTGATGGCATCATAAACCTTGCCGGATTCGCGCTCGTCCATGGCTTCGTCGAATTGTAACTGGATCGGGTCGGCT
The DNA here is from genome assembly GCA_963807785.1 of uncultured Gammaproteobacteria bacterium. Classification (GTDB taxonomy): domain Bacteria; phylum Pseudomonadota; class Gammaproteobacteria; order SZUA-229; family SZUA-229; genus JABDQW01. Next base: position 26,977 of record CAWEEC010000056.1, read on the forward strand.
TCTTCAGCGATGGCATCACCGGCAGTTATGAAACATATAGCTGCGGCTTGAAACAATAGTTGGGTAAATTTTCTGGTTAGCATATCTTTTTTGGCTGCATGATGTTTTCAAGTTGCGTATTATACCTTTCCATGTCTTTGTTCATGCAACGTATAATTGCGCTGTCGCTTATATTAATAAGTTTTAGCGCTGTTGCCACAAATAATCCAGCATTTGCCTTGTTTGGATACAAGGAGTCGCCGCGCTCGAATCTCAGTCTGTTCCCGCAATGGCTGTCAGTTCTGGAGCGTCAAATGAAGGAAATGACACCGGAAGGCCAGTGTGATGCAAGAATCTTCAATCGCTGCCATATGCGTGAGTGGCTGTCTTTTCTGGAGAGCATCAGGCATTTGAGCGCCGATGAGCAAATAAGCAGCGTGAATGGATACGCCAATCGGAAGGAATATATACTCGATATAGAAAATTACGGTCTGGAAGATTACTGGGCTTCGCCAAAACAGTTCCTGCTGAATAACGGTGACTGTGAAGATTATGCGATCCTAAAGATGATGTCGCTAAAGTTGCTAGGGTTTGATGTTAACAAGATGCGTGTCGTTGTGGTGCAGGATACTAATCAACAAATTGCCCATGCTGTAATGTCAATTGACAGGCATAACGATATACTGATTCTGGATAACCAGATTGAAGAAATTATTTCGCATAAAAATATTTTTCATTATGTGCCGGTTTACTCATTAAATGAGAACAAATGGTGGATGCATCTGCCTGAATAATGTGTCCGAGATGTGGAAATGAATAAAACTAGATCTCAAATTACTGCCGGCACATTACTGATTGTGTTCCTGGCTGCATTTCTGCTCGCCAGTATCTGGTTGATCATGCAATACGTGGACAGGGAGCGTGAGCGTGACCTTTTCAACTGGCAGGACAGATTGTCAATACTGGCGGAATCCCAGAAACGCTCAATAGAAGACTGGCTTGATGACCAGGTAAAAAATCTCAAGGAGCTGGCAGAAAATCCGTTGCTGCAGATTTATCTATCGATGGATGCGGTGACTGAACAGGAACAGACTGAAAGTGAACGTGGGCAGGTGGCGCATTTACGAAATCTGCTGGTCGCAACGGCAAAGCGATCAGGGCTTTTCGCGGAGACACGAAAAATAATAACCAACCAGGTTGAGTCTAGTAACGAGGGTATTGCAATACTTGATGCCGAGACGCGCTTATTGATATCAACGCGTAACTTCCCTGAATTAGATGGGCATATCGAGAAGGCGGTGCAGCTTGCAGTCAATAATCGGCGAGCAGGTATTTATGGCATCTACAGTAGTGATGAACGTGAACCCAGGCTAGTAATCGCTGTTCCCGTTCAATGGGTGCAGGCGGCAACAGAAGCAAAAGATTTTCCTGGCTTTATTGTTGCAGTCATTGATCCGCGCATTTCTCTTTTTAAACTGCTATCCCAGCATTGGTTGACAACAGCAACAGACGAGACGCTACTTGTTAGTGGCGACGATGTCAGTACCGTTTACCTGAGTCCGTTAAATGGAAGCTATCAGCTACTTCATCGCGCTGCTTTGTCAAACGAACAACTGGCGGCCAATTTTGCCCGGTTAAACCCGGGTGGCTTTGAGCAGAAAAGAGATTACCGTGGTGTTGATGTTCTGGTTACAGGCCGCGCTATCGACAATACCGACTGGGTGCTGGTGCAAAAAATCGATGCCAGTGAAGCATTGCGTGAATCAAGGGCACACCAGGGTTTTGTGCTTACAGTTTTTTTACTGGCAGTTTTTATCGTTACCGTCGGTTTTGTTGCGATCTGGCGGCATTCGACCAGTGTGCGCTTGCAGAAAACAACTGCGCGCCTTGCTGCAAGAACGGCATTGCTGAATTCGGTTGGCGATAATATCCGTGATCATATATTTCTACTCGGAGTCGATGAAAATATTATATTTATTAATAAAACCCTGTCTGACTGTATAGGTGTTCATTACGAAGACATTGTTGGTAAGTCACTGCATCATATTTTCAGTATAGAAACGACAGAACGTTTACTCGAGTTGAAAAAATTCAGCAAGGAAGACGAGGTAAGAAATAGAGTAATGGTGCTGTCGATTGCGGATAGCGAGCATGTCTATCATGTGTCGCTGGTCCCATTAATGCAAGGTGACTACAAGAATTCTTTATTGTTCGTGCTACATGATATTACTGAGTTAAAAGAAACACAGGACCGCCATAATCGTTTACTTGAAGGCATTATTGCAACACTCGTATATGCGACTGATATGCACGACCCGCATTGTGCACATCACTCTGAACGGACACAGGAGGTCGCTGTGGCTGTTGCGCAAGCAATGGGTCTGTCAGATGAGAGTATCAATGCGTTATCAATGGCTGCATTGCTTGCCAATATTGGCAAGTTGTATCTGCCTCGGGAAATTCTTACCAAGCTCGAGCCCTTGACCGAAGAAGAAGAGCGTGTGTTGCAACAACATGTGAAGCACTCGGTCGATATCCTCAAAGGCCTGGAGTTCGATGGTCCGGTGATTAAAATTATCGAACAAAAGAACGAAAGACCCGATGCTAAAGGATATCCTGCGGGACTTACTGCGGACAATATCATGCCGGAGGCAAAAATAATTGCTGTTGCTAATGCATTTGTTGCCATGTCGAGCGCGCGTGCATACAGGCCGGGTCTGCCGATAAACCAGGTGGTGGATGCGTTGCTTGAACAGGCTGATCAGGCTTTTGACAGAAATGTGATAGCAGCATTATTCCATATCGCTGAAAACAGGTCGGACTGGAAGAACTGGCAGACAGTTCAAATGTCATAGTAGACATGTCTATCGAGCATGTTATAGCGGCACTGGTAGTATTGCTCCTGCTGGCGTTTATAGCAGGACCAGTATCGCGAATAGTCCGCCTGCCCTATAGTAGTGTGCTGGTAATAACAGGGTTTGTAGCCTCAGAACTGGCTGTGATGTCTGGAATTGATACCGGTGTGCGAGCCGGAAACTTTCATGACCTGATTTTTTATGTATTCATTCCTGTGCTGGTTTTCGAATCGGCATATAAAATCAATAAAACACTGCTGCTGGAAAATATTGTCCCCGTTATTGTGCTCGCCGTCATTGGCCTGCTTTTAACCGCGGCGCTCACCGCAATTGGATTGTATTACGCCATAGCGCATCCTCTTGGATTTCCATTAATAGCTGCTTTGCTTACAGGTTCTATACTTGCTGCGACAGACCCGGTAGCTGTGGTTGCGCGATTACGCGAGATAGGGGCGCCCAAGCGGCTTGGCGTTTTACTCGAAGGTGAGAGTCTGTTCAATGATGCCACTGCAATTGTTTTATTTGGCCTGTTAATTTCAATGGCATTATCGCTCGAAAGCTCGGTAACACCATCCGCAGCAATTATTGAATTCCTCAGAATATTTGCTGGAGGTGTCGTGACAGGTGTGGTCACAGGGATAACGGCAGGACTGGTGAGTAAAATCAGTAAAAGTACATTAATGGATGGCATCCTTACACTGATTGTTGCTTATGGATCTTACCTGCTTGCTGACAAACAATTTGAAGTATCAGGTGTCATGGCGACACTGACAGCAGCCATTATCATGTCACTCATGCGCAGGCAGGAGCCGGGCACGGGTACGGTAGAGAAGATTGGATATTTGTGGGATGTTATCGGCCATATTGCCAATGCGATAGTGTTTATTATCATGGGCGTAACAATAACGCTCAGTATGTTTGAGGAGCGCTGGCTGGCTATGCTGATTGCCATCGCGGCGGTGTTGATAGCCAGGGCGGTAAGCACATATGGCAGCCTGTCCTTACTCGGGCTGTTGCAGAAGAATCCTGTTGATCTACGCAACCAGACAGTAATGGTATGGGGCGGTTTGAGAGGTGCGGTTACGCTTGCGCTTGCATTGTCTATACCCGTAACACTGGATTACTGGTGGACAATTCAGTCGATAGCTTTTGGTGTGGTTCTGTTTACGCTGTTCATCCAGGCGCCAACCATGCGACTGCTGGTTAACAGGTTGGGGTTATGTGATTAACCCGGTATGGCCCTGACTATAATCGCATTACTAGCGCACAGACCATATAAGAAAAATTACAAAGGCAATCACTACAACCGCAAGCAGTGCTGCCGTGCCCCAGTGCTTTTCCTCGGCATTTTTACTTCTTTCAATCGTTGCCTTGATGCCGGGCCCAAACATAAACAAAACAAGTATGGCCAGTGCACCTAATACTAATTGTTCCCATAATTCCATTTCAATTTTCCGGGTCAGTCAAACTTGTAGTGTTTCTCGATAGGCTCAGTAACTTTCCAGATACATTTCATGCCTTTAGGGAAAACCACCATGTCACCTCTTGTAATGGTAACGGGCTCTTCATTTTCCGGGGTTATAATCGCGCTGCCTTCTATGATGTAACAGGTTTCCTGTTGATCATATTCCCAGTCGAATTCAGATATGCCCTTGGTCCACACGGGCCAGTCATCAACATATAGCACGTCGAGTTTGGCCGGTGTCACATTGTGTTCAATCGTGATAGTGCTCATTGCTGCAATATTTTTAATATAAAGTTAAATCTTATCAGCGTATGTCTTCGATTGCGTGTTTTTTCTCCAGTACATTTGGTGTTATCAACGAATAACCCAGTTGTTGCCAGTGAGACAGTTCCGTTATTGCCGAGGGTACGACTTCGATAAATTCATAAAAGTCTGCAACCGAGTAATCATAATCCTCAGCTGCCAGGCCACATACCTTGAATTTGACGCCGAGTTCTGCGTAATAACGCATGCGCTCGACAGCCGCCTTGTAGCGTTGATAGTTTTTGTGAGCAACGGTGACGATTTCTGTTCCATGTATTACCACCACGGTTTCCATCAGCTCGGGTGCCTGGTTGTACGGGTCATCCATCAATGGATTCATTTGTGAGCGTATCCAGTATAATGCCGAGTTTATTTTTTCGGGTTCGTCAAAATAGAAATCGAAGAGTACTTTTTGTTCCTGGTAGGGTGTTTGTACCCAGCTGCCTGTTTCAGCCTGTTTTTGCTCAGTGGCAAAGGCAGGAAAAGCCATGATGAATACCGCGACGAGCAGAATTTCAGGTACACGCATAATGACACCCCGTGAATCAAACAGCTTATTCAGTCATTGTACAGGCACTAGCTATGCATAATCAGCCCACAGGCAGTCCGGATATATTCGATGTATCGCTCGAGGATTATGATGACAGGGTCATCGCGGCTTCGCATGAAGTACCGATTCTGGTCGATTTGTGGGCAGACTGGTGTATGCCATGCCTGGTGATCGCACCAAAATTGAAGGAGTTAATCGAGGAATACGCGGGTAGACTGAAACTCGCCAGGCTTGAGGTCGATGCGGGTGAAAACATGAAACTCGCCGGAAAGTACAAGGTAAGAGGCTTTCCGACCGTTATATTATTCATCAATGCCGAGGAAAAGGCCCGTTTTCACGGGGCGAAGCCGCTTTCATTCCTGCGCGACTTCGTTGATGAATTCCTGGATCTCATAACATATATCAGAATATAATAAAACACTAATTCTTGATCTATATCTATTTGTTACTCACATTTATTGATATAGAATGACGAAGCAAATCAAATACTTTACATGGAGAAAACGCAATGAATAAGTTATTTAGCAGTTTGCTGGCAGTCGTTCTCCTGACTGCAGCTAGCACCAGCATGGCCTGGTGGAGTGATAATGATGACTACTACGGTGGTCCTTGGGGCGGTGACTGGAATCCATATGATGAGTGGGATCCACGTTACTGGATGGAAGAAATGGAAAACGAGTTCGACGACGATGACGACTATTACCGTTATGGTGGTGGACCATACGGTGGTTATGGCCCTTATGGCGGCGGCTACCCTTACGGTGGTGGTGGCTATGGCGCTCCATACGGTGGTGGCGGTTACGCACCACCTTACGGTGGCGGCGGTTACGCACCACCTTACGGTGGCGGTGGTTACTACCCCGGCTACGGCTACTAAGCAATACAGCCGTTAGTTATCAAAAGCCTGCGCAAGTCGCAGGCTTTTTCTTGCTCTGATAAAGGGCTATTTAACGTAAAGGCGCTAACACGCAGAGGGCGCCAAGCTTATTAAGGAGAATGAGAGAAAATAGATAGTGATCACTCATGGGTAATTTCACTGGTGAGGCATCAATGATTTTATTCATTATCAAACTCGCCCGCGCACCTCATTAATTGTTGGCATTAAACATTAATTTTTCTCTGCGTTCTTAGTGTCTCCGCGCCTTTGCGTTAAAAAGCTTTATTCGATTTTTTCGTAACTCACCTCGGTGATTATGTATTCGGCTTCACCCTCGTCTAGCCTGAGGATGAATTCATCATCCAGTGATTTTCCTATCAGGATTTTGCCCATGGGTGAATCCATGCTGATATAACCCAGAGAGGTGTCGAATTCATCCGGTCCTACAATGCGGTAGACATATTGCCTGCCCGAGCTGTGTTCGAGTCGAACCCAGGCGCCAAAATAGACCTTGTTCTGGTCATCGGGACCGCGATCAACAACCACGATGCCATCCAGTCGTTTGCGCAGATAGCGTACCCGTGCATCGATTTCACGCAGCTCTTTTTTGCGGTAAATGTATTCCGCATTCTCCGAGCGGTCACCTTCGGCCGCTGCCGCCGCCAGCGCCCTGGTGACTTCAGGCCGTCTTTTTTTCCACAGGTTATCCACTTCTTCTGTAAGTCGTTGTTTTCCCTCTGGTGTTATATATTTGGATGAAGCTGGTTGCGGTGGGCGGTATCGTCCCATGGTGTTTATAGTGTATCCTCGGCGAGTAGAAATGTTACCTGATTGTAGTCAATTACCGAATTGGGTGCGCTGGATAGCGCAGGATGCTGATGGCACCTGGTGGGGATACGAGCATGAGCCCAATATGTCTGATTCGGGATGGTATGAAAACGAGGTGGGGCGCAGCATTTGCTTGCAAAATGACGAGCCCAACCCGCTGTGGGGACAAGAAATCCATACCATTTAAATAATTAATCAATAAGTTACACAATTAACCTAAAACTTTTGACAGTTATGTGCTATAAACTACTCAGGGTGACTGCCCACTCAATAATAATAATAAAGTCTGGAGCAAATCATGGATATAAAAAACCTACAACAGGGTGCTAAAGCCAGGATAAAAAGTACAGGGCAAGTTGTTGAAGTTAAGCGTGTCAGTAATCATGGATTCTCCATCGTCCGGTTTAAAACCGGTGGTGATTACATGGTGCTGAATGATCGCCTGGAAGCAGCAGCGGCTGATCCGGTAAAACACTAGGATTACTGGAAAACCCACCCAACCCTACGGGCAGCCGGCATTGCCGGCTGCCCAATATCTTTTTGATCGCTTGTTACACCCGGGCAGCTGATAAAATTCTTCAATCGAAGAATCCTTGACAACACCTCGTTGCGGGTGTGCACTAGTAGACGTGGTTTTTATCTCTACCCATACGGGGTAACGCGGCTATGTTGCAACACAATAAAATAAAGGGCGACAATCAAGAAGAGCGCAGAAAACACTGGCGTGACAGGCGTTTAACACCTGACCGCCGTAATCCGGAACGTCTTCAACACGCAAGTTATGATTGCCGAAGCGGTATACCGCGTCGTCAGTCTGATATTGGCGGTGAGCTGGCCGAAGGCGAAGTCTGGTGGGAAGAAGACAGCAATTATTTCTAACTACGCTTGCTGAATAAATTGTATTTATACATATTACAGCACGGCGAAGCTGTGCCCAAAGAAACTGACCCCGAGCGTGCATTAAGTGAGCAGGGAATTCGTGATATTCGGATTCTTGCCCTGCATATGCAAAACATGGGCGTGCAGCTGACGAATATTTTTCACAGCGGCAAGCTGCGTGCCGAACAATCAGCCAGGCTTATTGCAGCAACACTTGCACCCGAACTCGAGCCGCTAGCAACTGAAGGCCTGTGTCCGAATGATGATCCTTGCGTGGTTGTCGGTGATATAGAACAGATGACTGATAACATCCTGATCGCCAGCCATATGCCGTTTGTTTCCAGGTTATGTTCGATTCTTCTAACAGGCGCGAGCGATGCAGAATTTGCCTCCATGCCCGGGACCCTGTTTTGCCTTGAAAAAACAGACAACAAGTGGCGCCTGGCCTACATGTTAAGACCGGATTTTCTCTAACAGTAACGGTCGATAGAAAAGGCTCGATTCAACGCAAAGACGCGAAGGCGCAAAGAACGCAGAGGAGTTGATTGTTTGTCGCCATAATAGAGAGATCGTGGAAAACAGTGGAGAATCTTTAACTCATTCATCCTTGCATATCGCATCTCGACATCATTCAACACCATATCCAGGTAAGCTGATTACAAAGAAACAAAATAACTAATATAAAATTTAATAGTCAGGACTTGATCTGACATTGTTCGTCAGATTTACCGGGACGATGATCTTTGCGCAAATAAGATCGTCCGACTTGATACAGAAAACCGCTCTCGCAAAGGCGCCAAGGTCGCCAAGAACTACTAATGCTGGTGTTGTTTTAAACCCGAAAACACCTTGGCGTAGTTTTCGCCCTGGCGAGATTTCCATCGTTTTTTCTCTCGCTGAGGCGCAGGGCTCGCCGAGAAAATCCTGGTTTATTTATCCACCCCAATAACCCTCTGCGTGCTCTGCGCCTCTGCGAGATAACAGGATTCTAAATCTTCAGTACCAACGCATCCTCGCGACGTGAAATCTGACAGTGATCGTCAGATCAAGTCTGAGTTAGTACATATAAAACTTATGCGTTCTTTGCGCCTTTGCGTTGAGATCTAAACAACCTCCTCGTTGGTTTTTACCTTGAAGAAAATGGCGTACAGCACCGGTACCACGATCAGGGTCAGAACTGAGGCAAAGCCGAGGCCGAACATGATAACGACTGCCATGTCGAGGAAGAAGACGTCGGTGAGCAATGGGATCATGCCGAGAATGGTGGTGCTCGCAGCCATCAGTACCGGGCGCATGCGTGATACCGCGGAATCCAGTATTGCCTGGTAAGGTTCCTTGCCTGATTCGCTTTGTATATCGATTTCTTCAATCAGTACAATCGCATTCTTGATCAATAGACCGGTCAGGCTGAGGGCGCCAAGCAGTCCCATGAAACCGAAAGCAACATTCATCGACAGCAGGCCCACGGTTATACCGATAATCGCCAGTGGAACCGTCAACCAGATAATCAAAGGTTGGCGCACCTTGCCGAACAGCAGGATGACGACGATGATCATGGTGAGGAAGCCCATCGGCAACGACTTGTTAACGGCTGTGTTGGCGTCGCGTGAATCTTCCCATTCACCACCCCACTCGAGGAAGTAACCCGGGGGAAGTTGTATATCTTCGATCTGCGGTCGCAGGCGGTTAAGCAGTGGCGAGGCCAGTCCTTCGCGTGGGTTGCAGGACGGAATGATGGTGTAGATGCGGTTACGCTTGCGGATTTTTGCATCTTCCCAGACTTTGTCGAAGCGGCTGACCACCTGCCCGATGGGTACTGAGAAATCCAGTAATGGATTGGAAACCGGTATATCACGCATGGACTCGACGTTGTCGCGTTCCGCCTTGGGGGGCCATATCTTGATCGGCAGCAGCCTGATGCCATCACGGTAGAGCCCGATCTGGCTGCCGTCGAAAGCTGTCATCAGTGCGGCAGAAAGGTCATCGCGGGTGATGCCGATCTGGCGTGCGGCCTGCTCATTGAATATGGGCTTGATGACTTTTACCGGCTGGCGCCAGTCATCGCGCACGTCCTTGGACATCGGGTCAGCGTGCATAATGGCCTGTGCTTTTTCCGAGAGCTGGCGCAGAACCGACCGGGTCCGGTCCGCTGATGCGGGCTTCTATCTTGGCATCTCTGCCCGGGCCGATACGCAGCGGCTTGGTCTTGGGTTCCGAGTTGGGGAAATTAGTCGTGACATAATCCTGCAGCTGCTTCTCAACGCGCGCAATATCTTCGCGCTTCTCGGTCATGATGATGATCTGGCCATAACTGCTGCTGGGCGATTCGGGATTGTATACCAGGGTAAAACGTGAAGCACGCGCCGCCGATAAATGAGGCTGTGCTTTTTACGCCATCCAGGTGTGCAGATACTGTTCTATTTTGACAACATCATCGCGTGTCTGACGTATGTCTGTGCCCTCGATGTTCCACATGTCGAAGAAGAACATCGGGGTGTTCGAGTCCGGGAAAAAACTGTGTTTGACATAACCAAAACCGAACAAAGAGGACACGAACATGGCGATCACGACCGCCATGGTAATCCAGCGGAACTTGATGGAGGTGTGCAGAAAGCCGCGGTATTTGCGGAAAACAAAACCACCGTAGGGATCGGCCTGTGCCGTGCCTGATTTATCCGGTTTGATAAACAATGCGCAGAACATCGGTGTCATGGTGACGGCGGTGAACCACGACAGCAGCAGTGAAATCAGGATCACCCAGAACAACGAGTTGGCGAATTCACCGGTGGAGTCATCCGACAGGCCAATGGCGGCAAAGGCGAGGATGCCGACAACGGTACCACCGAGCAGTGGCCACATGGTCGAACCGACGGTGTCGCGTGCGGCGACCAGTGGATCTTCACCGCCCCTGATTTTCACCAGCATGCCTTCGGCGACCACGATGGCATTATCGACCAGCATGCCCAGTGCAATAATCAATGCACCCAGCGAGATGCGTTGCATATCGATGGCATAGGAATTCATCAACCAGACCGTGGCGAGCACGGTCAGCAACAATACGGCACCGATAATCAGGCCCGTCGTCAGCCCCATGAAGAACAACAACACCATGATCACGATTACCAGTGCGGCAATGACGTTCTTCACGAAACCCGAAACCGATTCATCAACGATCTTGGGCTGATCGTAGATGGCATTGAGTTCCATGCCGGCCGGTGTTGATGAAAGCAGTTCGTGCAGTCGTTTGTCGATACGTTCGCCTACCGCAACCACGTTCTCCCCGGGCAGGAAGGAAATGCCGAGGGTGAGTGCAGGCTTGCCATTGTAGTAGGTATATTTTTTCGGCACTTCCTCATAGCCGCGGCGCACGCTTGCGACATCTTTTAACCTGACCAGGCTGCCATTACCGCCGCTGATCAATAGTTCACCGATCTGCTGTACCGATTTGAATTGTCCGGTCGGGTTAATACGAATGTAGTCATCACCGACGCGAACATGGCCGGAATCGGATACAGGTTTTGCGATTCGAGTACATCACTGAACTCCAGCCGGTAATACCGAGATTGGCCATGGTTGATCGGTTCAACTTCAAGGTAGACAACTTCGGACTGGTCGCCGTCGATGACGATTTTTCGAATGCCCGGCACCAGCAGTAATTGTTCTTTCAGCAGGTCGGCATGATCCTTCAGTTCGCGGTAGCTATAGCCGTCACCGGTGACTGCATAGAACAGGCCGAATACATCACCGAAATCATCTTAGACGACTGATGTCTGGGCACCGGGTGGCAGCTTGTTCTGTATATCGATGACCTTGCGCCTAACCTCGTCCCAGATTTGCGGAAACTGGTGCTTCTTGTACTTGTCCTTGATTTTCACCGTGACTTCCGAAAAACCGGCTTGCGATATCGACTCGACGCGTTTCAGCTGCGACAGCTCCTGGATAGCATTTTCGATGTGGTAGGTTATTTCACGTTCGACTTCAGCAGGCGTGGCACCCGGGTACAGCGGTGTAGATCTTGGCATCCTTGATGGTGAATTCCGGGTCTTCCAGCCGACTGATGTCCTGCAGTGCAGTAAGACCACCGGCCACGGCCAGGATTACCAGTAGCCAGGTGGTGACCTTGTTGGTGACAGAATATTCCGCGATATTCATTGTCGACTCCCGGGTGCCGTGGTTATGGCTGGTCGTCCGGTTGCTCACCGGTCTGCAGCAGGGTGACTTTCATGCCGTCGCGCATGAAGGCGGCGCCGGCAATGACAACACGTTCCCCAGTTTCCAGTCCCGGTTACCGAGATGCTGTTACTTGTCATCTCGCCTACCTTGACCGGTTTTGAGCTGACGGTCATGGTTTTGTCATCAACAATCCATACGATGGCGTTTTTGTCGGTGTCAGAGACAACGGCTGATAGCGGCAGATCCACAGACACACTGTCACCGCTTTCACTGGTAAATACTTCTGCAAATACGGTAGCCGTCATACCCGGGCAGTACATTGTAGTTTTCAGGGTGCTTCATCTTTAGCGTTGCCTGGAATGTACGTGTATTGACGTCGGCGGTGGTGGAGAACTTCCTTCAAGCTGAGTGGAAACTGTACGTCCTTGATCTGGTCAAATGCTGCATACAGTTCACGTTCAGGTTGTTTAATCTTGCCGGGTTCTATCGCCCTGCGTAACTGGATCATCAGGCTTTCAGGCACGTCGATCTTGATTTCGAGCTCGGAGATGTCCTGCAGTGTAAAGATTTTCTGCTTTCTTCTGACTTCCTCGAAGTTCTCTACATGGCGTTTGGCAATATAGCCCGGGAACGTGGCTTTTAGTGATGTGTATTTCAGGTCCTGCTCCGCAGCTTCAAGACTGGCTTTGGCGGAGGCATACTCGGCCCTGATTTTGTCATGTTCAACTCTTGATATGGCGCCCTTTTCAACCAGTTGCTTGGCGCGGTCATAGTTGGCCTTGGCGGTTGCGTAGCTGGCTTTGCGGTCATTCAATACGATCTGGTAATCGGTTGGATCAAGACTGGCGAGCTGCTGGTCTTTTGTCACGATTTCGCCTTCCTTTACCAGGATTTGCTTGAGCTTGCCCTCGACCCTGAAAGACAGATCGGCTTTTTGGATGGCATCGACGACACCGGGGAACTGGCGGATATCGCCCGCCTTTATCCCACCTACAAGTATGGTTTTCACCGGACGTGATTCCGGTGGTGGCAGTGGCGCCTCTTCACTGCAGGCAGTCAATAAGAGTAATGGCAGAAATGTACTGGCCAGTTTGGCCCCGTATCCAGTTTTCATGAGTATGCCTCTATATCAGCAAATGTGTTTTTGTCCATGTCGCGCATGAAATAACATCCATGTGCGCGTCGTCATCGCAAGCTGAATTCAGTTCTTTGGCAGGAGTTGAAACATCTCCCTGATAGCATAATCGATACGTGCGCGCACGGTTGCCTCGTCTGCCTGCTGTTGTACATTACCCACGGCTTCAGCGAGCCAGATTACATAGCCGGTTTCAGCATCAATGAATGCGATCACGAGGGCGGCTCTGGGTATGTTTTCAAGCAGCTTCTGTTTTGCTTCAGGGTCTTGTTTCAGGCCAAGGGCAGCCATATCGATTCCGGCGGCATAGGCAACCAGCATATCGGGTTTGTTAGTGACTTGTTTTATGTTGCGCTTGCGTAGTTCGTTGTTAATCACAAGCTGGACTTCTGCATCGATATCAACGTTTCTCGGTTCCCACTGGCCTTCAGGGTCGAACACGATCTGGGCAGTAGCAAGCCATGCATAGGTTTTGTAGCCGGAGAAATTGACCTTGGGGTCGACATCAGCATCGACCTGGATGTCCTGTGTCGGTACCGTGGTGCATGCAAGCAGTAATATTGTAACAGCGAGGCCTGCAAGTCGACTCATGTGTTTCATGGCTAAACACCCATTGGTCATCGTGGATGGAGATCTTAACACTCTAGCGCACGAAACTTAAATGAACATATGATACTCAGGCTGTTGAAAATGCACTGATAAATAAACGCAAGGCAAAAAATAACAGTAACAGCGCCAGGAATTTCAAAGCATAAGCGATGTACCTGTCGCTAAACCTGTTGCCAAGTGTTTTGATGCTGAGGGCCATAATGAATTTTGATAGCGAAAGAGTAGCAAGGAAAAGGATGGCAAATGTTATGGCTTCGGGCAGATCATTTTGCAGCATGTAGGTGCCACCAACCGTGCTCCAGAAGATATAGGGTGCCGGGTTAAGCAGGTTGATCTTCACCGCGGTCACAAAACTCGAAGGCGTTGCAGCTGTGTTTTGCCTTACCGGGGCTGCAGTGAGGAGTCTGGCGGCGATATAGGCAATATAAAGCGCACCCAGCACGGTAATGACTGTGATAAATATGTCGAATTGTCTGAATGAATTCACCAGCAGGAAGCTGCCAAGTATTATAGGCCCATCAGAAACGAACGGGGCGAGACTAGCCAGTAAACCCGAACGCGGGCCATGTGTAATTGTCTGGTGAATCACATAGATTCCCAACGGCCCGGGTTTGAGTCCTGCCGTAATGCCAAGGGTCAGGGCGGCAATGATGATTTCCATTTAACAGGCTAACTCAATAATCAGGATACCAGCATGCTTGAGAAATCTATGATCTGGCATGTTGTTTATTGTTTAGGCGTTTCGATGGCATGCCTGATTACCGCTTCCAGGTGGTCAAGGTGGATTTCATCATTTTCCCTGAAATTGATACAGCCCTTACCGGTTTTTTGCTCGGGATGTTTGCTTTTATATGATTCGAGATGTGATTCACCACAGGTATACAGTGATATGTAGCTTTTCTGATTAGCCAGTGCTACCCAGCCATCGCCAACCTTGTATGTTGGCATTTTATAACTCATATCAGCTATCGCATCGGGGTATAAGCGCAGAATAAGATTATGAATTGATAGAAAACGCTGTAAGCGATGCTCTGGAATGGAATCCAGATAGAGTGATATCCCTTTGTTCATCATTCGTTTAAATATTCTGAAATATCAACATCATCGATTTGCTCCGGGCCGAGGAACTTCTCACCATACTTTTTGTAGATGCCGCTGGTAAGAAATAGTTTGAACAGGTCTGGATCAATGTGGTTATCGTTTCTCATGAAACTCATGATTCGGATTGCTTCCGATAACGATTTGGCTTTCTTGTATGGTCGGTCGGATGCTGTCAGCGCTTCGAATATATCAGCGATTGCCATCATGCGCGCAGTCAATGACATGTCGTCACGTGTGAGGCGTTTCGGATAGCCTTTGCCATCCATGGTTTCATGGTGCCCACCCGCAATTTCAGGCACTGCACGTAAATGCTTCGGATAGGGCAGCTTATTCAGCATGATGATCGTCTGTGTCATATGATCGTTGATCTTGTAGCGTTCTTCTGCGCTGAGTGTGCCCCGACTCACTGACAGGTTATATAGCTCGCCACGGTTGTATTTATGCCGGGGTACATCGAGCTTGAATCCCCATGGGTTATCCTCAGGCATACGCTCACGATCTTCACGTTCGATAATGTGTTCCGCTTTGTCAGCCAGTACATTTTCACTTGTCGGCAACGTTTGTTTTTCAGTCCTTTTTTTGCGCTCTGCTTCTTCCCAGGAAATACCAATGGTATCGTCCAGTGTGCGCTTCCATGATTGCTGCGCTATTTGTTTCAGGCGTTCGATTTTTTCATCGCTCATGAATTCACCACCTTCATTGCATTCTGCAATGAAGCAGAAGTCCTCGTCCAGTTGCCGCAATGTCTGATCAAGCGTGGCCTGAAGCGCGTCTTTATTGCCTCCAGTTGAAAGTTGCTGCCAGTAGTCAATCTCGGCGTCACGCTTCATGACTTCAAAGCGCATGCGAACCTCATGAATACGATCATAAATCGTTTCCAGCTTGGTAGATTTATCTACAACATATTCGGGTGTGGTGACTTTACCGCAGTCATGCAGCCAGCTGGCGATTTCGAGTGCTTCCCATTCTTTTTCTGTCAGGCTGAATTCACTGAAAGGCGCTTCGGCTGAGTCACAGGCTGCCTGTGCCAGCATTTTAGTAAGTTCGGGTACGCGTTGGCAGTGCCCGCCGGTATAGGGTGATTTCGCATCAATGGCGCCTGCAATCAGTTTTATAAATGAATTCAACAGGGCTTCCTGCATGTGGAGCATTTGTCGACTCTCCAGGGTTACGGCAGCAAAGCCGGACAGCGCCTGTATAAATGACAGGCTGGCTTTTTCGCTCTCCTTTGTTAAACCTTCGGCCTGTTTGAATAAAAGACATAAAAGGCCAATGTGTTCATAATTTCTGTTTAGCAAGGGCAGGGCTATCATGGTTAAGTGATCTGTGTTGAACAGTTTGAGTAGTGGTTTGAATGCATCATCAGAAGATTTATCGATAATGATTACGCTGCTTCTGTTCCTGGTGAGCAAGTTCATGAGTTTACTGTTACCAGGCAGTGAAATCGCGGGTAGCTGATCTGTTTCTATGTATTCATTCTCGCCAGAGCAGATTATTCCCGGGTTGAGTGCATCTTCCTTTTCATTCATCAGATAGGTCAGTACACCATCAGCGTTACTGATAAGCATGGTTTCATGACTGATGCGATGTAGTAGAGCGTCAAGATTCTGTTCACCGGCGAGTGAGTTTATCAGGCCAATAAACCGGTTGATCGTTGACTTCATCAAGTCCATGGCAACAGAGAGTTCATGTACCTCTTTGATGTGTGAATGTGTATTAATTGGCGTATCAAATTCAAATTGTGTAATAGCTGCTGCAGCTTCCGCTAATTTATATAACGGTCTGGATATTCGTTTTGATACAAACCATATTAAGGGGATAAACAGTAGCGTTATTATGACTGTGACAATAAATGATTGTTTTCGTATTTCAGCGGCTTCGCTGAGCAGTTCATCAACAGGCGATAGCATTAAAGCGAACAGGTCGACACCGCCAGGCCTGGCAATTATGCGTGCACTACCCGTCCATGGTTTACCATTGAAATTAAATTCTAGATTTTGTTCAATAGCCTGCATGTCCTTGCTCAGAAACGTCAGCACCTTGCTGTTTAACTGATCCATCTTTGCAAGTGTGAGTTGATCATTGTTTGTTCTTATGATGATTTTGTCAGGATCCCTGTAGGCAAAAGTCTGCCCTTCCGCATTGATAAGTACGGCTTCCGAGTTGGGTGTAACCTGGTATTTGTTGATGGTGCTGGTAAGTTTATCCAGCGTGATGTCTGTGGCAATCACAACACCCGGCCGGCTTGATTTTATTTTTGCGGTAATACCTACTTTTTCTGAAAAATAGAATAGATAAGGTTTGGTCGCGACAGGCTCGGAGCTGGCCTCGATATACCAGGAGCGTAGACGTGGGTCGTATTCTGTATCTGTGGCAGGTTCCCTGGCGATAATATCGAGCTGTTTGTTGAAAAACAAACGCGCCAGCCTGCGTTTTCCCATCATGTTTGTTTCAATGCTGTCAGCCATAAATACTGCACTGATCGGGGCCTTGAAGTTCTTCTTCAGGTCGTCGCTTCTGAGATGACGAACAATGAAATAATCACCGTTAGCATAAGCTACCTGTAAATTCGCTGCTGCAGGGTGATTATCAAGTGCAATGCTGAATAACTCCAGGTACTCGAGTCTTTGTTCAAGTGTGTCAGTGGTGGTAATAGGCGAGAGGGCTAACATTCTTAATACACCAGCCAGTGGTGTATACGTGCCTTTAATGTCAAGAATTAGTTCTTCTGTAAGCCTGTCATAGACCTGGTGCGCAGACGTGAGCAGTATGTCGGATGTTTTCTTGTAATTCTGTATACTGAGGAGGGCGCCGAGAAAGATCGCCAGGCTGATGAACAGCGCGCTTATCGTGACCTGGAGTGGGAATCGAGTTCTGCCCTCAGTGCTCATCATCATTTCCTTTGTAAGTAGCCTGATTACGACTGTTTTGCATTAAATGTATTGATCATGCAGAAATATATATGATCGCTGTGCCATTTAATAGTAGTAGCTGAATTGCAGCGCATCATTGCTGTGGTCGAGTATTTATAATAAAATCAACACCCTGTATGATACAGCATAGTTACAGGTGTTACCGGTATAGCAAGCCTTTTAATTGAACTATATATATAGTTACAGTTCTAATATCCGGTTTTACGCAAAAATAACTCTAATACACGATGCGCTTCACTTCTTTACTCTCAAGTTTGTCAATAATGCTATTTCTTGCCGGCTGTGTTTCTACCGGCGTGCAGCAAATGGCGTCCCCAAGCAAGCCTGTGAATTATGATGATGAAAGTATCGCCAGCTGTAATGTCGATAAAATAGTGCAGAACATCAATCACGCCGGCTTAAGTGATAAAACGCAGCTGGATCCTGACCGGATTTCGGTATTGAACTGGAATGTGTTCAAGGGGCAGCGTGACAACTGGGTAACAGATTTCAAGCGCTACAGTCATAAACATGATGTTGTAATGATTCAGGAAGCAAACCTGGGCGAAGACCTGGTAACGATGTTGAGTGATGCGCATCGGTACTGGGCACTGAATGCAGCATTTTATTACCAGGACAATGCTACCGGTGTAATGACAGCATCCAGAGTCAAGCCTGCATACAGTTGTGGGCATCAAACTGTTGAGCCATTAATCAGATTTCCTAAAACGAGCCTGATCAGTTATTACCCGGTAGCAGGATTGAATCAACACCTGCTGGTGGCGAATATACATGGGATCAACTTCACCTTCGGTGTTGATATATATAAGGAGCAACTGGAAAAGCTCTATGAAATAATTAAACATCATACCGGACCGGTTGTGCTGGCAGGCGATTTCAATACATGGAGTGACGCGCGCATGCAGGTAGTCGATGATCTCGCGCAACGACTTTCACTGGACTCGCTTGATTATACCAACCATAACAGAACAAGCTTCATGGGTAATGCACTCGATCATGTGTTTTATCGTGGACTGGAACCTGTCGAGCATGATACCTGGCATGTAACATCATCTGACCATAATCCTACCCGGGTAAGCTTTCGTGTAATAAGCGATTTTACTGTTAATGATGATTTGGCCGTGAGGGAGCAGGATGAAGATAATTGTTAATACTCTTGCACCTTTGTTGCTACTGCTGTCGTCAGCACTGGTGCAGGCGGATATGCAAAGCGAGATTCAATATCTTTTGCAGTTTGTAGAAAACTCAGGCTGCGAATTCGAGCGCAACGGTACAGTATATGATTCAAAGGAAGCGCGCTCGCATATCGAAAGAAAATACGAATACGCCAAGTCACGCGTCGATCAGACGGAAGACTTCATCAAGTATGCGGCCACCGAGAGCAGTATTTCCGGCAACAAGTATCATGTCACCTGCAACGGCAGCAGAAAGACCAGCGCTTCGTGGCTGCATAATGAGCTGTCAAACTATCGAAGTAAACAAGCCGATGCTGCAGCGCTGGATCAATAGACAGGCTAAATCACGGTTTAATTGCTGAGTATATTCTGATAAACAAGGAAAGCCCCCAGTATTGCCAGCATGCCGCCGGCGATACGAATCCAGTTTTTTATAAAATCCATTTCAATTAACTGTGCAAAAGGATCCATTAACCGGGGAAGGCACAGGAAAAGCGTACTCTTGATGACCATGCCCCAGCCAAGGATGGTAATGACGACGTTCCAGTCCATTGACCAGGTGTTATGCTCGAACACGATCACCAGGCCAAATATAAGCAGAAACAGGAAAAGTGGATAATATTTATGCGCATTAGCCAGCGCGTCTCTTGATAGTCGTATCCAGGTTTCTGCCTGAAGCACGTAGGATACGCCAAGGATCAATAATAACCATGAACAAACGGGGACGAGCACACTTGTCATAGTGGCCTCCACTGTTGATTAATCGTCTATAAGCCGAATTTTGAACTCGCCAGCGAAGCAAAGCCGGCACCTGCTTCAGCATATATATTAAAGGCTGCATCGACACCGAGATCCTGCAGTTTTTCCAGCTCATCAGGATATTTTGCCGAGGCAGCAATTTTACCTTTGAAGCCGTGTTTTCTAATCTGTTTAATCGCCGCTACTTGCGCGCTGTGGTAAGGCATAACAAGCAGAACATACTTCACACTCTTTGACACTTTCACACGCTCCCAGAACTCGGGGTTGGAGGCATTACCGGTAATAACGTTCCTGCCGCGACGCACGTGTTTTTCAACGACTATATTGTCATAGTCGACGCCAATGACAGACCCGGGTATTTTATTATTCATCGCATCATAGACACCGGTACCTACGCGGCCCATGCCGAATATAATCATGCGGGCATCGCCCAAATCCAGTGGCGCATCTTCAGGCAGCCATGTGGAGGTTTCAAAACTTTTCATATAGTCCTTGAAGTTGATGAATATCTGGTTGGGACTGGTATTGACCAGTGATGCAAATACAAATGACAGTGACAGTGCGATCGCAACTACAAGCATCCACTCGGATGGCAGCCATCCAACACTGACAGCAATCGCTGTAACAATCAGGCCGAATTCACTATAGTTTGCCAGCGTCAGTGATGCGCGGTTTGCCGTGGTTGCCATCAGGTGGAAGCGGGTGAACAGCCAGAAAAACAGTACAACTTTGAGTGGTACCAGCAGCATCAGGATGAAACCGGCGATAAATATCTCTGTCGTTGGCAGTCCGGCAAGCCCGATACTGAGAAAGAAGGCCACCAGAAATAGCTCCTTGAAGCCGAGCAGGATTTTGGCCAGTTCCTCAGAACGCGGATGGCCGGCAATCAACGCACCTATAACCAGTGCGCCCAGGTCACCCTTGAGGTTAAACATTTCAAATAACTGGGCGCCACCCAGTGCCAGCACAAAACCGATCAAGATCTGTAACTCGCCATGACCGGTGTTCTTTAAGATTGCCAACAGGGGCTTGCGTAGCAATAACAGCGCAAACAGTGATAAGGCCCAGGGTGAAGGCAGTTTACCGCCGGCTGCAGCCAGAAAAACCACGGCAGCAATATCCTGGACGATGAGTACACCGATGGCAACGCGGCCAAAGCGTGAGCCCGTTTCACCGGCTGACTCGAGAGCCTTGACGGCAAATACGGTGCTGGAGAAACTAAGTGCAAAAGCGATCAACAACGCTGTCGTAAGTTCGAGGCCGGCAAACAGGGAAATACCAATCGTACCAAGCCCAAGTACTATGGTGCCGAATACAATGACGGTGATCAGCATATGCAATGTGGCCACACCCCAGATTTCAGCTCTCAGCAGGGTGCTGACGCGCAGTTTCAGCCCAATGGTAAATAGCAGCAGGGTAACACCAAGATCTGCCAGTTCACTCAGTAAAGGTGTACTTTCCGCACCCATGGCACCAAGCGCAAAGCCGGCAGCGAGAAAACCCACCAGTGGCGGCAGGCCGACACGATAAAATACAAATCCTGCGATGAAAGCGGCAGCTAACATTAGCGGATCGTGATAATCAATGGTTATCAGTATGGATTCCATGTTCTACTCATTGCGCTGGTTGTTGCACAGGCATTATATGACCGAAATTGCCTTTGTTTAAACATCAATTAATGTATTATTCCGATTCAAACAGTATTTAAATAATATTTCGAACGAGAAACATGTGATGCTAATTAAATCCTGTCTACTCAGGGCGTCATGCAGTTTGCTGTTCAGCCTGACTGCACTGATGATAACTGCCTGTGTATCGACTGATGACAAGGTGCAACAAGCGAGTGTAAAAATTGAACCGTCAATTATTTCGGTATCAACACCCGGCATGGCAATTCCGCAGGGTGCAAAGTTTGCCTGGCTTTTAACTGCAATAAATATTTACCAGGATGAACGCCTCGACAGCACCACCATCCAGTACCTGATTGAAAACAACATCAAGGCCAACCTGGCAGACATGGGTTTCCGCTTCGTCGAGTCTGAATCGGTCGCAGATTACACAATTGCCTATACCGCTGCACTTGAATCATCACTGGATGACACCGCAATATTGCGTCGCTACGGGCTGGTGCCGGGTAATATGAGAGTCCCGGACAATAACCCGCTGTATGAAAAAGGGACCCTGCTGATTTACGCTTTTGATAACAGCACGGGCGACGTGGTCTGGCGCTCCGCTGTGCAGTCTGCGGTTGATTTTTCATTAAGTCAGGAGCAACGCAAGGCGCGAATTGAGCCGATTATTCAGGATATGTTCCGCACCTTACCGACAAGGTAAAAAATATAGAGCGTTTACTTTATAAAAAATATTATTTCACCGCTGAGGCGCAGAGAAGAGTTTTTTATTAAAAGCTATTTTCGTTTTTCGTGGCTAACCCCGGGTGTATATATTTGCCGCAAACAACGCAAACAACGCAAATTACGCTAAATCCTTTTAGTTCATAATATACCTACTAGTGTAACCTTACCCGTTTGCGGTAATGTAACTAGCAGAAACGAATCCAGTATTTCCTCTGCTCCGGGTTCATCATTCATTTAAACAAGCTCATGAGAAGAACATTGTTACAGATACTGCAGGACGACTTTCCATTGCTGCAATTTCTGCTCGCGAGTGAGGCTGGCCATCGCGGGGCTGGTTGATGGTAAACGTTGATAGCTGATAGCCGAGAATTTTACATCGAGTACAGGCAGCACATGTTTGTTGTATTCCTGCTGCGCACGTGTGCCATTGAAGTAAACAGCCTTGATTGATGAGTGTTGCGTGAAAAAACTGTTGAAATCGTTAACGATGGTTGTATCGTTGTTGATCGATGAGTCAAGGCTGCCTTTACGCTGGCAGGTGTTCAATACATCCCATAGTGCAATTCTGTTATGCAATAATAATGTTTTTTTCTGATCGTAATCATCGACAGTCGTGTCGCCCAGCAGTGTTGTCATGATGAACCAGAAACTGTTGCGCGGGTGCGCGTAATACTGACTTGCTTCGAGTGACCTGGTGCTGGGCATGGAGCCCAGTATAAGAATGATCGCGTCGCTATCTGCTATTGGGGGAAAGCCAGTAACGGTACTCATGGTTACAGCTCATGCAATCAGGCAGTGTTCAGGATTTTGAAACAACTGTTCTCTTATTCATTATCTATGCAACTTGAGATTCAGAATCCTACTCGTGTGCAATCGGCTTATCGGTAAACAGGTAGTCTTTCAGTTCCTTGTCGAAGCTTGGGTCTTTTCTGCGTATCCATTCCATGACCATGGCGGCATGTTCTTTCTCTTCATCACGGTTGTGTGCCAGGATTGCCTTTAGCTCCTTGTCCTTACATGCGTTAACGCGCTGGTTGTACCAGTCAACCGCTTCAAGTTCTTCCATCAACGAAGTGATCGCGCGATGCATGTCACGCGTTTCATCAGATAGCTCGTTTATTGGTTCATGGTAGCCTTCATTTGCCATGTCGGTACTCCACTGTCGTCAGTAATTTATTCGATAAATTCCAGGCGCTCTGCATACTTGTCGAGCGCTTTCTGTGCGCAAGCCTGGTCAATATCGCCACCCGGTGCACCGGATACGCCGATGGCGCCCAGACGGGCACCACCGGCAATAATTTCAAGCCCGCCTTGCATCACGATAATACCATCAACATGATTCATCTCGGCTCTTATGTCGTTTCTTCTGTTACGAAAATCGCCGCTGCTGGTGCCTGCCATAACAGCAAGATTGGCCTTTTCTTCCGATATTTGCAAGGTAAAACGGGGAGCCAGATCATCTCGCATGGCCACGCGTAACAAGCCATTGCGATCAACCACAACAGCGCTGACCTGGTAGCCCTGTTTGCGGCATTCTTTTATAGCTTCAGCAGCTATATCAGTAGCCAGATCCAGGCCGATGTTCTTGATGCTGTAAGCATCATTTGCAGACACAGTATTCCAGGCTGTAACGGTGATTATAATCAACAGAGGAGCGAGTTTTCTAAGCAACATTATTACAGTCTCTTTAACTGGTTGAGTAAATCGATGTGTTTTTGCACCAGGGTTGCGGAATTATGAAACATCGTGGTTTCCTCATCATTCATTTCCAGCAATATGATCTCCTCCATACCGCCCTTTCCGAGTACAGCGGGCACACCAATCGCAATATCATTGCGGCCGTATTCACCTTCGAGTACGCAAACAGTAGGTAAGATGCGCTTACGGTCATTCACGATAGCATCGACCATTTCAGCTACAGAGGCGGCAGGCGCATCGTAAGCACTGCTGTTCTGACGCAAGGCAAGAATCTCCGCACCGCCATGGCGGGTACGCTCGACTATTTCATCAAGCTTGTCACTGGTGAGAAAATTGGAGATAGGAATGCCGGCGATCGTGGTGTAACGGTGCATCGGAACCATAGTATCACCGTGACCGCCCAACACCATGGTGTTTATATCGAGGGTTGAATAGCCGGTTTCCATGGCGATAAAGCTGGCCATACGACTTGAGTCAAGCACGCCTGCCTGGCCAAAAATACGGTTACGGGGCCAGCCGGTTTTTTTCCATGCGTAGTAGGTAATAACATCGACCGGATTGCTGACAAATAACAGCAGGCAGTCAGGCGCATATTTCATGACGTCATCAAGGATACCGTCTGCGATATCGATATTGCTTACCAGCAGATCCTCACGCGACATGCCAGGTCTGCGTGGCAGGCCGGCAGTGACAATAATCAGGTCAGAGTCAGCCATCAGCGCGCTATCGCTGCCACCATGCAGACGGGTATCGTACTTAAACAGCGGCGCAACTTCCTGGATATCAAGAGCAGCGCCTTCAGCAGCACCCTTGTTAATGTCAAGCAAAGCGATTTCGCGGCACATATTCTTTGCGGCGATAAATTGTGCAGTGGACTCACCGACACGACCTGCGCCAATGATGCTGATTTTGTTCATTGATGGCGTTCCTGAATGTTTTATTGATTTATTATTCTTAGACCAGTTTAACGCGAATGCTACGGGAGAAGAATATTAATTGAGATATGGATTTGTAAACGGGTTTTCTTATTTACCCAGGAAGT
Source organism: uncultured Gammaproteobacteria bacterium (assembly GCA_963807785.1). Taxonomy (GTDB): domain Bacteria; phylum Pseudomonadota; class Gammaproteobacteria; order SZUA-229; family SZUA-229; genus JABDQW01. The sequence goes on from CAWEEC010000056.1 coordinate 51,695, forward strand.
CCCTGGCTTTTTCGTGTATTCAAACTTTGGTTTCGCTGCGATGGCATTCGGGCTATAGCAGTTATTTTGTTATCACGTGTAACTTAACATTTTGTTTCGCTCCTGCTGGAGCGAGTTACTTTTCTTTGCCCATGAGATATATTTTGGCAAAGAAAAGTAACCAAAAGAAAAGGCACCCCGGTCAGTTTGCCCTTCGGGTGCCCTCGGCATTCGCCTTTGCCTACGGGCCGTCCTGACTCGCCGTCCGGGCTCGACAGGACTAAATCCGACGTCCGTGTCGGATTTTCCCTACCAAAGCCAAATGCCTCGGCAAACTTCAAGGGGAAGGATAGATCCCCGTCAAGCTCGCCGAAGCCGGCTGCACTGATAGGGTCGATTGACCAGGGACGGTCAATCGAGTCTTGTCGAGCCCGGACGGCGAGTCAAGACGACCCGTTGGCAGTGAAGTCGGCTGAGGGTATGCGTAGCACGAGCGCCCGGGGCGTGTTTTTTGGGTTACCTTTTTTGCACGAGCAAAAAAGGTAACTCGCTCCAGCAGGAGCGAAACGAAAGATTAATTACTCGTGATAACAAAATAACTGCAAAAACATAACAGATCCAAACAAAATAGATGCGTATGAAAACTAATCCAGTTCGCGACTAAAGTCGCCCCTACAACAACAGTAAAACCTCTGTGACCTCTGTGCCTCTGTGGTGAACAATCTATCGCGCTTCAGCGGTCGATACATAAAAAAGGCCACCTTGCGGTGGCCTTATGATTCACTCGGATCCGAATAGAAATCTACACGCGCCCCATTGCGGCAAAGCTCTTGATAAACGGACCTGCCATGCGCGGATCTGAAATCATCGCCTTGAAGTCGCCTTTCTTGAATTTCAGTTTGCCTGTTGAAAACGCAAGTCCCAGCCCGGTCATGCCGATTTCTTTGGCCAGCCATTTTTCCCAGTTCTTCTGTTCAGCGCGCAGGTCCCAGTTGAGATCGCGACCGTCATACGTTCCCGATTCAACACATTCGCCTGCCCTGACATCAATATAACCAAGACATGTGGCATCGCCAGGGTACCCATAGCCAATAACCGAGTTGAAGTCGATTTTTGCGAGAGCGTCTTTCAATGCAGGTTCTGCATTCCACTGTTCCTGGAAACCTTTCATCCAGGCATCATCAAATAAAGCCATGTAAACCTCCGGAGTCGTTCTTAATAGGGCATCTGTAGGCCCGCTCGTTATTGGTCGCTGTGTAAGACCATCACTAGCATCCAGTGTAAGTGCCTGTTATTAGTTATTATAAAGTCACCGAATATAGCCGGCGGGATAGTAGCACACAAAAATCTATATCGGAAGGGGTATATGCCCAGCCTTGCGGCTGCTATTTCAGTTCCATGGCCATCGCATTGATGTTGTTTCGATGCAGAAGGTTCAGGTTTTGGTTGAGTTCCCGACGGTTATTCACCGGTCCAATGCGCACGCGATGCCATTTTTCCCTGTCGATGGAAACCTGGTTGATACTGGCCTCCAGCCCGAGCAGTGCAACCGTGGCCTTGAGTTTTTCAGCGTCCTGCCGGTTTCTGAAAGAGCCTGCCTGCAGGATATAGCGTTTACTGACGTCATTGCCCTGCGTATTCTTGTTTTGCGGCGGCCTGATTTCCTCTTCCGGAATCAACACCTCGAGTTCGGGCAGAATGGTGTAAAAGTTGAATTTAGGTTCCTGCCTGTTCGGTGTGTCCGTTTTTGCTGTGGTCGTGGTTTTCTTATGCTTGATTTTTTCCAGTTCGGTTTTGACCGCATCACCAAAACTGATTTCAGTCGCCGGTTGCTTGTCAAGATAAACCAGAAAGGCGATGAAAAGACCGATGCTCAGCCCTCCTATCATCCATATGAAACCGGGCAGTGGTTTTTTCTTCTTTCTGTTGACGTGTGATTTGTAATCGGCAGGCATGGAATCACATACTCTCTGGAGCGCTCACACCCAGCAGGTGGAGCCCGTTGTAAATAACCTGGCTGGCAGCAGTAATCAGGTTTAAACGTGCGTTACGTATGGCGTCATCTTCAACAATAAACTGATGCGCGTTGTAGTAGGTATGAAACTGGTTTGCCAGTTCCCGCAGATAATGTACCAGCAAGTGTGGTTCAGCATTGATTGCGGCTTTTTCCACCACTTCAGGATATTTCGCCAGTTGAATGGTAATGTCCGTTTCATGTGATTCAGTTAGCAGCTCCAGACTTTGATTGCCGGCTGCAATATCGTGTGTCATGTTTTTCTCGGCCAGCTGGCGCAATACGCTGCACACGCGTGCGTGTGCATACTGAATGTAATACACGGGATTGTCATTGCTTTGTGACTTGGCCAGGTCGAGGTCAAAATCCATATGCTGTTCACACTTGCGCATCACGTAGAAAAAGCGAGCAGCATCATTGCCGACTTCTTCACGTAACTCACGCAGGGTCACAAACGAGCCTGAGCGCGTGGACATTTGAACTCGTTCACCTCCGCGGTAAAGAATTGCAAACTGGACCAGCAGGATATCCAGTTTGTTTTCATCTTCACCCAATGCATTGATTGCGGCTTTGACGCGAGGTACATAGCCATGATGGTCCGCGCCCCAGATATTGATCACGCGCTGGAAACCGCGCGCAAACTTGTCCATGTGATAAGCGATGTCGGAAGCAAAGTAGGTGGCCTGGCCATTATCACGTATAACGACACGGTCTTTCTCATCACCGAATTCGGTCGAGCGAAACCAGAGCGCGCCGTTTTTCTCATAGATATGGCCGGCATCCTGCAATTGTTTGACAGCTTTTTCGATCAGCTTTCTGTCTGCCAGGGTCTGTTCAGAATACCAGACATCATAGTGGACGCCGAACGCTTCTAGATCTTCAGCAATATCGGCAAGAATAGTATCCAGTCCGGCTTCAAACACAATGCGATAGCCGTCGTTACCCAGCAGCTGCCTGGCGCGGTCTATCAGTGCATCGATATGTAGTTCCTTGTCGCCACCATCGGTTTCATCGGGCGGTACAGTGTTCATCACCTGGCTGGACTGATGAACGAAAATATCACCGTGCGTGTTGACCAGATCGGTTGCGATGTCGAGCACGTAGTCACCCTTGTATCCATTCACCGGGAACGGGATACTGACATCGAGCTGTTGCAGGTATCGCAGCCACACGCTGACAGCAAGTATATTCATCTGCCGTCCGGCATCGTTGACATAATATTCGCAATCGACATCGTATCCGACTGCACGCATCAAGCAGGCAACGCTAGCACCATAGGCGGCACCGCGACCGTGGCCAACGTGTAAAGGGCCGGTTGGATTGGCCGAAACGAATTCAATCTGTACTTTTTCGCCGTGACCCATTTCGCTGGTACCAAAGCGATCGCCACGTTCAAGTATGGTGCGGATAACGTCGAGCGTGGTTTGCTGGTGAATGAAGAAGTTGATAAACCCGGGACCGGCGATTTCTACCTTGTGCACTTGCTCATCATCAGCCAGGGCATCGATCAGCGCCATGGCCAGCTCACGTGGATTCCTGCCCGCGGGTTTTGCCAGCAGCATCGCGATGTTACTGGCAAAGTCGCCATGGCTAACATCACGCGTACGCGTGACCTGGATCTTCGGCTCCAGTTCAGCATCCAGCACGCCTTGCTGTTGTAACTTGTTTATGGCCTGTTTGATCAGGCTCTCGATGTTGCTTTTCAAGATGTTTTATTTGTTGTGACTGATTTTTTACGCAGACTGCATGATGAGATTCAGGTGCGCGATTTTACACGTATATGGCGGTCAACTGTTAACTGATCTCAATAGGTGTCGTAGGGATCAACATCCAGCGACCAGCGAACCTTGTTGCCGGTTTTAAGAGTACCCAGAGATTGCGTCCACGGTTGCAGGGTGTGGTGTAATGCCTTGCGCTGGGTTGATTGCAGAATCAGCTGCATACGGTAGCGCCCGGCACGCTTTTCCATCGGTGCCGGTATGGGCCCGAAAATTTCAATCGCATCATCAGCGGGCAATAACTCGCGTGCGGACGCCATAAAGGCCGTGCCCTGTTCCGGTTTGATAGCTTCACAGCGCAGCAGTGCAAGATGACGGTAGGGGGGGAATCCGGCCTGCTCTCGCTCTGTCAACGCGGCATGGGCAAAGCCATCATAGCCCCGGTGCAACAATGTCTGTAATAACGGATGATCCGGGTGATGTGTCTGGATCAGTACCTCGCCGGGCTTGTGTGCTCGCCCAGCACGCCCTGCAACCTGGGTGATGAGCTGTGCCAGGTGCTCCGCGGCGCGGAAGTCGGCGCTGTACAATCCCTGGTCGGTATCCAGCACACCCACCAGGGTGACATTGGGAAAATCATGGCCCTTGGCCAGCATCTGGGTACCGACCAGTATTTTTGCACGGCCGCTACGGGCCTGTTCCAGCTTGTCGTGTAATGAACCCTTGCGTCTTGTTGTGTCCCGATCAATACGCTCAATACATGTTTCAGGATAGCGTGAATTGAGGAACTGTTCGATGCGTTCCGTGCCGGCACCAATGGTGATTAATTCGCTACTGTTGCACTCACTACAGGCTTGCGGTACCGGGGCTTCGGCGCCACAGTGGTGGCACCTGAGCAGCTGCCTGCTTTTGTGGTAAGTCATATGTGCATCACAACGCTTGCATGATGTCGTCCAGCCGCACTCGTGGCACATCAGCAGGGGAGAAAATCCGCGCCGGTTTAAAAACAGCAGTACCTGCCCATCGTTTTGCAGATGCCTGTCGATAGCGGTAATCAGTTTTGGCGACAGGCTTTCCTGCAGTTTTTGATTGCGCAGGTCAACAAGTTCAAGCCGCGGAGACTGGCTGGTGCGCGCACGCTGATCAAGCGTGTGCAGCTGGTAACGCCCGTTATAACAGTTAAACAGGCTTTCAAGTGATGGTGTGGCGGAGCCGAGGATAACCGGCACCCCGGCCTGTTGTGCACGCACCAGGGCCAGATCTCTGGCGTTATAGCGAAAGCCATCCTGTTGCTTGTAGGAGCCGTCGTGTTCTTCATCGATTATTATCAGGCCCAGTTGTGGCATCGGAGTGAATACGGCTGAGCGTGTACCGATCACCAGCTGTGCCATGTTATTTGCAGCTGAACTCCAGGCACACAGGCGCTGGCTGTCATTCAATCCGGAGTGCAGTGCGGCGGTAGGCACCCCCAGTCTTGATCTGAAGCGCTCGGTCAGTTGCGGTGTCAGGCTGATTTCCGGCACCAGCACCAGCACCTGTTTGCCCGCCGCCAGTAGCTGCTGGGCAAGTGTTATATATACTTCCGTTTTGCCGCTTCCGGTTATACCGTGAATCAGATGTGCTTGATATGCTTTCGCTTGTGACTGGATGGCATCGATGATCGATTGCTGTTGTGCATTGAGTTTGGGGCCAGGCTCGGCTTCAGCGACAGCATCAGGTAAACAGGGCTGTTCAGTTTTTGTGACCAGGCCTTTTGCGACAAGTGCATTGATTGCGGCTCGCCAGTTTTCAAATTTCTGATTCAGCTGATCATCGGTCAAACCCCTCTCATGCTGTTGCAAAACCGCATAGAGTTGTTGTTGCCTGGGCGCACGATTGAATGCCGTGTCAGGATCGATGTTACTTGATGCAATTTGCCATAACGCCTGACCCTTGACGGAGGCTGCCTTGCCTTGTCGAAGTAATACAGGCATTGCGGTATTAACAACTTCACCAATGGGATACTGGTAATAGCTTGCTGCCCAGTTCAATAACTTGAGCAGACTGTTCGGCAGCACCGGTTCCACATCGAATGTTGACTGTACTGCTTTGAGTTTATGCGCTGCGACTTCTGTGTGATCGGAGTTTCCCAGCACAACGCCAATCTGGGAGCGGCGGCCAAAAGGCACGCGAACGCGGCAGCCGGGATGCAGCGTTTTATCATCGACATCCGCCGGCCGCAGGTAGTCGAAGATGGAATACAGCGGTGCAGGAACGGCGACTTGAACGATTTTATACGCTGGTTTTTTATTGTGACCGGAGTGTTGCATGCAGGCCGCACTATAGCTGATTTTGGATTGTTACAGGCCGGATAATTTAGCTAAAAAAATGATGAATAATGTATCTTCGAAATCGTCTCGGAGATCAATACTCAGAAATTTGCTGAGTTTGTCCACAGGATCTGTGGATAACTCTGTGGAAAAAAGTTTATCAAATGGAAAAAGCGCACACTGTAAGGCCGCTTGCCATACATTGGCCATATTTTGACCATAACAAAAAAACGATATAAATCAGGTAGTAGCAAACTACAGCGCTATTATAATAGGGTGAAAACGTATTTAGACTCGGTTTGATTTTTTGATAAAAATGTGTTGTGTATAACCTTCCATGTTGCAGACCATATTCGCGAGTATTTATGTCATGTTCTTGATAAATTTTATACATTATATCCATAACTTACTAATTCTATATATAAAAGTGATGTTGCGCACATTTTCTGTGGATAACTTTGTGGATAAGATTTTTTTATGCACACAAAAGCACGTAAAAAACAGTATAAATTGCGTATCTGGCTAAAAAATGAACAATCTATTTTTAACCCTTATTATCAATTGCTTGGCGGGTATGTACGGGCCCATTAGGGGGCATATTCTGACTTCGCTGATAAGCGTACGATCAATATTAGAGTCTGGTAATTTACTTGTGTACAACTCCTGAATTGTTACGCTTTGCAGAACAACGGCTTATCTTGAGTATTGACTGTTGGCGCTCATAATAAATTCAGTTAGGCTGGGTCGCCATGACTGAAGCGGTATGGGTTCATGGATATCTGGCAGCATCTCGAACAACACATTTCACGGGCAACCGGCAAGCGCTTTCACATTGAGAAAAACCAGGGTGTGGGTGGTGGCTGTATCAATTCGGCATTTAAAGTGGCTCGACCATGAGCAGTGCTATTTCATAAAAACGAATGACGTGCGTTATGCCTACATGTTCGAAGCCGAAGCCGAGGCCTTACGCGAAATGGCGTCATCGGCAACAGTGCGGGTGCCCGAACCGGTCTGTTATGGTGAGCACGGTAAGCAGTGCTACGTGGTAATGGAGCACCTCGAACTGGGTGGTAGTGCGAACATGGCCAGCTTCGGCAAGCAATTTGCGGCCATGCACAGGGTGACTGCAGACACCTTCGGCTGGCGTATCGATAATACCATCGGTTCTACACCGCAGCCCAATGCGCAAACAGCTGACTGGATCGAATTCTGGCGCGAGCAGCGCCTTGGGTTTCAACTTGAGACCGCAGCGCGTAATGGCTATGGCGGTGAGCTGCAACGGCTGGGAGAGCGTCTGCTGGTCGATATGCCTGCATTATTTGTAAATCACCAGCCGCTGGCTTCCATGCTGCATGGCGATCTGTGGAGCGGAAACTACGGCGCTCTGCGTGATGGTACAGCAGTGATCTTTGATCCGGCATTTTATTACGGTGATCGTGAAGCCGACCTGGCAATGACGACACTGTTTGGTGGTTTTGGCGGGCAGTTCTATGCCGCTTACAACGATGCCTGGCCGCTGGATGACGGATATGAAGTGCGTAAAACTTTTTACAACATTTACCACATCATCAACCATCTCAATTTATTCGGTGGTGGATACCATGGCCAGGCCATCAGTATGATTGAGCGGGTGCTGTCAGAGCTGTAACTGCGATTCGTTGTTTGACTCAATTTAGTTTGTAAAATTGACAAGCATCATGGTAGTGAGACATGGCCTGCTGTATTTTATTGCTTTCTATAGAGGTTAAATTGATGCGTATAAATATCTTTATCATTGCTTTGTTGTCATTGCTTGCCAGTAATGTAATGGCACATGAGCTGGTTATTCCTGCAGATAAAGCAGTGATCCAGTTTGAATCCAAGCTGGGAACAGTTACGTTTGCCCATCAAAAACACGCTGGATTGAGTATTACGCAATGCACGACATGCCATCACAAGATGCAGCCCGATGATAGCGTGGTTAAACCTTGCCATGAATGTCACCAGAAAAAGTCCGAGGACACACCCAAGGCCAAAACAGCTTTTCACACGCGTTGTATCGGTTGTCATGAATACACGGTTGCTGGCGGTCAGACTGCCGGACCTGTAAAAAAGAAGTGCAAGCTGTGCCATGTTAAATGACCGGATGTGGTTAACTTAGAAGTCACCTGAAATAACCGGCAGTCACCTGGTTGCTGTCAGCAGTGGCAAGTGGCAAAAACAAAACATGATTCCCTGGCTACTGAATCTCGCCCCTCGCCACTTTTCCCTCGCCCCTGTAGTCATTACTGGTAGCGATAGCTTGCCGACACGGTAACGACGTGCACGCTGTAGTCCAGGGTCGTGCTACCTAGAAGCAATGTGTTGGCCACCACCGATGGGTCATAAGGCGCGTAGCCTACTGCCCAGTTGTCTGCGCTGTAGTCTTCAAACCAGTAACCCAGCTTGTATACCAGTTGTTTACTGTAGTTATAATCCGTCCACAGCTTGATACTGGTTAAATCGGTTTTGGTGTCGGGATACTGGTCTTCTGTTCCGGGCAGGACGAGATCTTTCATCACAATAGAACCGCTGGACTTGCTGTATATAATGTCCGCACCGACATCCCATCTACCGATAGCAGATATTTTCGCGCCTACGCCCAGGGTATTGAAAGTGTCATCAAAATCCGCTACCCAACCGGCTGTTGGCGACGGCGATATATCAAGGCCGTTCTGGCTGGAGTAGATGTTCTCGTAGCTATAGTAACCGTAGGTCGTGATGTTGCCGCGTGGTTGATAGGAGAAATCCAGGGTGTAAACGGGTTGCGTTGCCTCAGTCAGGCCGATAGCAGAGTTCTTGTAGTCATCCTGGTTGTAATCGGCACGAGCACTCAGCAACAGTTTTTCGGTAGCCATGTAATCGACGGAGGCGCCCAGTTTGGTGCGATCGCGGTCTGCCAGATTGTACTTGCGCATGGCCGGGTTCTGGTTGACCGGCGGATTATATTCGCTGCCATCCTTGCTGCTTGCTTCGCCATAGAGCGCAACATCAACGGTTGAATGCGGTTTTACTTTCCACTTCGCAAACAGCGTGTTTTCCGCTGTGTCTTCACGTTCTGTATCGATGTAGATGCGCTGCATGTTGTCATACTTGTAACCACCGCGCAGGCTTGAGATGGCGTTGAAACGGTAATTGGCATCCAGTTTGACGCGGTTATTCTTGTAACTAAAAGGCCGGTTTTGTACCGGACTGCCGGTGAACGAGTCAAGCACAACATAGTTATAGGTGTTGACCGGTGTTTTATTATCACGTTCGTGATGCCGCAGCTCGGCATTGAGTCGCAGTTTTGTTATTGGTCGCGAAGACAGTTTAAGCGTGGCCGTTGACAGCCAGACTTCACCATTAAGCGAGCTCTGCGGTAACGGTGCTGTCAATATTGCAGTATTGACCGTGTAGGGCTGAAAAGCCTGGTTCTGGGTCATGCGACCAATCGATAACACACCTGTGAGGCGGCTTCTGTAAGGTAGCGTGTAGCCACCCGTAAGTGACAGCTGGTGAAACTCGTTGTCCGGCGGCAGCGACATGCTGCCGCCAGCCGACGCTGGATTGAAAGGATCCTGCCAGCCCAGCGCGGCGTAGCTATTATTGAACAATGACATGTGATAGCTAACATCGAGCTGTCCAACATCGCCGGCATAGCGCAGTGTTGCATTAACCAGGTCGGTGTCGTATTTGATGGGTTCAGGCAGCAATGATGTGGTGGTGTTGCCAACCACCATGGTAGCGCCATTGGCTATTGCCGCACCGGTTGCATCAACGCCCGTTTTGTTTTCGTGACTGAAGTCGACATCGAACTGCCAGCGCTGTTTGGGGACAAACATCGCGCCTGCACTGATGCGCTCGCGCTTGGTTTTGAGCTCGAAACCGCTCAGGTTGCTATCCAGGTTGGTGTTGATATCAAACCCGGATGGCAGTGTCAGCTTGTCATTGCCGATGCCGTTAAAAGGTGTGCTTACCGTGTTGTTCTTGTAATAGGGTAGCTCGTCCCATTCGAGGAAGAACTTGTGACTACCCTGTTTGCCGCCTTCCAGTCGCAGGTAGCGTGATTCCAGCCCCAGCCGGGTACCGTGTGCGCTCCAGAAGCGGCCGTCTTCTAAGAATTTTGCGGCATCGATGTTGCCAAGCAGGTAGGCGCCTTTTGTCTGCAGGCCGTTGTAGCGGCCAAACTTGTAGGCATCATCGGAAACGTAGCCGATGCCCAGTTCGATTTCGCTGTAAACAGGTTCGGAAATAAGTGCTTCAGGAACAATCGGATCATCGCCCTGCTTGGGTGTTTCCTGCGCGTAGGCAACACTCGATGTAATACCTGAACTTGCGATATAAACAACCAGCAGTGATGTTTTTATCTTTATTATTCTCATACTGTCTGCTCAGTGCATTTGTACATTGGTTAACGCTGCAAGTTAACACCTGAGGGATGGTTGGAGCCGTGGACCTTGCTATGGCAGTTGGCGCAGTTCATGGCAGCAACAAAGCGAGCGCGACCCGGATCAGTATCTCTGAAATCGAGGAAATTGCTGAAATGCCGACCACCATCGGCAGCAGTGATATTGGCATGACATTGCTGGCATAACTGAGGACCCTGTTTGTTCAGCAGGGCTGCATGATTTGAGCCATGCACACGGTGGCACAGCGTACAGTCTTCACTGGCCGGATAGTGCTCCCACAGGAAAGGCCCGCGTTTTTCAGCGTGGCAGCCATAACAGTTTTCATTAATGCTGAGCTGATTCAAAGATGCCGGCCCGGCCGAACCGTGCGGGTTATGGCAATCGCTGCATATCACCTTGTTCTCCCGAATCGGGTGAGAGAACGCGCGTAAGGTCTGTGCCCGTATGTTTTTGTGGCAGGTGAAGCACACTTCTGTCTGCGTGGTGCGATGCGTAACGTCATTACGCTTGTGAATGGAATGGCAACTGACGCAGGCCAGGTTTTCTGCTTCGTGCGTACTCGATAGCCAGTGCATGCGATTGCCACTCTGGTGGCACTGCAGGCAGATACCATTGCGTTGTTCAACCGATTCGCCATAACGCCCGGTCATGCTGATAATGCAGTTACCTTCGGTCTCGAAATGCAGCGCACCCGGGCCGTGACAGGTCTCGCAGCCCTGACGACCGAAAGGTGAGCGCGGGTCAGCCGCCTCTCCGTGCGGGCTGGCCTGCATGGTTTCGATCTTGTCCTGGTGGCAATCGGCACATACATCCGCACCCAGGTAGTCGCCCTGGGCCATACCTTCACAGGGGTTTGCCGGTTTAAAGGCATGCTTTGCCTTTCCGGCTGCAGTGCTATCGGCAGGGCTGGTTTCAACGGGTGCTACGATTTCGCTGGACTCATCAGGTTCGGCTGCATGTTGTATGCCACTGAATAGCAGCAAGATGAACACAAACGACAGCGGCAATTTGTAGCCAGGATACATGGATTGGTATTAAACCGTTATAAGATGAAACCAAGTATACTTACCTTAACCACTTTTTTAATAGCGTTATTGATTTAATTCAAGTTTTCTTGCGATATCTCAATTACATGGCAATGGTGTTAATAGAAAATGGGCTATAAGTTTTAATGCATCGGAGTTATTCCAATAGTCATACGGGTGCCATGAGGGTGTTTCAAATAAAGATGTTAAATGGCATTGCCGTCGTTGCTGTCAGAGTATGCATTGTGTTTGCTGTTATCAGCATGCCGACAATGGCGGTTGTATCAACCGCTGATCACACCAAGTTCAAGGAATTGCAGAAGAACTTCAAATCCGGCCCTGAAGTCACTAAAGCCTGCATCAAGTGCCATACCGAAGCGGCCAAACAGATCCATAAAACCAAGCACTGGACCTGGGAGTTTCTCAACCCCGATAACAAGCAGCGCCTGGGCAAGCGCAACATCCTGAATAATTTCTGTATCACACCGCAGTCCAATTTTGCCTACTGCACGGCCTGTCATGTGGGTTTTGGCTGGAAGGATGAGAAATTCGATTTTGCCTCCGAGGAGAATGTCGACTGCCTGGTGTGTCATGACACCACCGGTGATTATTCTAAACCACCGGGCGGGGCCGGCTATCCTAAACACGGTATTGATCTACGCAACGTGGCACAAAATGTCGGTAAAACCAGCCGCGATACCTGCGGCGCCTGCCATTTCTTTGGTGGCGGCGGCAACGGTGTCAAGCACGGCGATATGGATGACTCACTGGCGGTGCCCGAGCGTGAACTCGATGTACATATGGATGCAGTCGGTGAAGACTTTACCTGTGCGACCTGCCACAAACATGTCGAGCACGATGTCGCCGGCAGTCGCTATGTTCCGATGGCGGCACATAGCGAGGATTACCATGTGCACAGAAAACAATATGCGGAAGAAAATAATGCGCACTGCCGCGCCTGCCACGGCAACCGGCCGCATAAAAAGGCCGATAAATCCAGGCTGAACAATCATGCCAAAAAAATAGCCTGTCAGACCTGTCATATACCCGCCATTGCGCGTGGCGGTGTCGCCACCCGAATGACCTGGGACTGGTCAACCGCAGGTCAGCTCGATGAAAATGGCGAACCGCTGCAAAAGCGGCAAGATGGCAACCTGGTCTATCATGGCAAGCGTGGCAGCTTCACCTATGGCGAAAACATCGAGCCGGAGTATATCTGGTTTAATGGTAATGTCAGGTATCTGCTGCTTAATGAACGCGTGGTTCCCAATGAAGAGGGTTACGCAGAAATCAACAGTTTTGACGGCAGTGCCGAGGACGGCAAATCGCGTATCTGGCCGGTCAAGGTGTTCCGTGGTGTACAGCCTTATGATCCGGTCATGGGAACCATGGTGGTGCCGCACACTACCGGTTTAAATGAAGATGCCTACTGGAGAAACTTTGACTGGGAAAAGGCCATCACCGCAGGTATGCTCAGTGCCGGTCAACCGTTCTCCGGCAAAGTGGCCTTCATCAAAACCCAGATGTCGTGGCCGATTACCCACATGGTGGCACCGGCGGAAAATGCGGTTGGTTGTGATGAGTGCCACATCAAGAATGGCCGCTTGAGAGATGTCGAAGGCATCTATATTCCGAGTCGCGATGCCAGCCAGAAGCTGGATATGATTGGCTGGGTCATTGCCCTGCTGACCCTGGTCGGCGTTTTGATGCACGGCCTGGGGCGCTTTATCAGTTATTTATGGAGTAGACGTTCATGTCCGTCAGAGTAATGATTTTCAAACGCTTCGAGCGCTTCTGGCACTGGACGCAGGCGTTGTTCATCCTGGTGCTGTTATTTTCCGGATTTGAAATACACGGTTCCTATAAAATACTGGGTTTTGAAAATGCCGTAATGATACACCGGACCGCGGCATGGTCATTGGTCACGCTGTGGGTATTTGCTATCTTCTGGCATTTCACCACCGGCGAATGGAAGCAGTACATTCCAACCCTGAAAAAAGTTGATGCCATGGTTCGGTATTACCTGCTCGGTATATTTATTCGTGCGCCGCACCCGTTTCGCCAGACCATGCTGAGAAAACATAATCCGTTGCAGCGCCTGGCATACCTGTTCCTGTGGCTGGTGATATCACCCATGATCTGGCTTACCGGCTGGGCCTATCTGTTCTATGCCAAGTGGGACAAATGGGGGCTTGATCAATACCTGGTACTGGAACAGGTGGCATTTTTTCATGCCATCGCCGCATTCATGATGCTGGTTTTTCTGATTGCACATATGTACCTGATCACCACCGGTCGTACGGTAATGGCGCACACCAAGGCAATGATTACCGGCTGGGAAGAGATCGACCCGGACGCTGAAGAAAAGTAATGAATATATCCAGCTACTGGGCAGGTAACGGTTTCGATTATTAACAAATACTTTTGGTTTATGAGACATAACATGAAACATCATCAAAGCTTTATCACTGCAGTTGTCGTTATTCTGCTTGGCATGACATCGGTTGCTGAAGCCGCAAAAAAAGGCAACTGGAAGAAAGGGCGTATCTATTATCGAATGGTCTGCACTGATTGCCATGCGAAAGAGGCCGGTGGCAAGATATCGCCGGCGGAAAAAACCAAGGCTGAATGGGCGGACTACTTTGAGAAAAATCTGCACGGTCCGCAGGATGCGCCTGCAAAATATGCGGCCAGCTACTTTGTCAGTCGCGAATTCCGCGAGAGCATCAAGGACAGCAACCGTGCGGCAGCGAAGATGCTGAAAATTCCGGATGATCAGTTGCTGGAAGACGTTAAGGCCTTTCTGAATCACACCGCAAAAGATTCCGATCAGCCATCGCGCTGTGAATAGTTTTTCTGCACTTTAATCACACGGGTCGAATCAGTTGAATGAGAGGGTAAGCAAGCCGGCGTGGCTGCAGGGATTCAGGCAGGACTATAACGCGGTCTTTGTCGAGCCATGGTCAGCTTACACCGGTGCAGTGTTGCTGGTGATCATCATGGCAGTGCTGATGGGTTCCGGGCTGTTCTGGGGTGTGTTCGGCGGTATCAAACTGTGGGGCGATTACCTCAACAATGCCATCGGCCTGGGTGCCGTGCTGGGTATCAAGGAGCAACTGGAAAGTCCGTTGCTGCACCGCATATCACTGACCAACATCACCCTGGTGCTGGGCGCCTTCAGTGCCGCCCTGCTTTCACGCCAGTTTCATCTCAATCGTCCGCCGCCACTTGAATACATCTGGGCCGCTGCTGGCGGTACACTGATGGGCATCGGTGCCACCCTGGCGGGCGGCTGTACCACCGGTGGTTTTTTCGTACCACTGACATTTTCCTCGGCTTCAGGCTGGGCCATGTGGGTCGGCCTGCTGGTCGGCGCCATGATCGGGTTGAAGCTGCTGCTTTGGACCATGGAGCATATTACCTGGGGGTGTACACCGTTCCCGATGTGGCAGGCGCGCTTGAAAAAATGGTATCCCTGGTTCGGTGTACTGGTTGCCGTGTTTATCCTGCTGTGGGCGCTGAACTGGTGGCACTCGGGAGAAGATAAAAAGGCGGTGCGCGCCTTGCTGGTTGTTGCCGGTTTCGCTATCGGCTTTGTATTGCATCGTTCGCGTTTCTGTTTCTCGCGCGTGTTTCGCGAACCCTTCATGACCGCGGAAGGCGAAATGACCAAGGCCATGATTCTGGCCATTGCGCTGGGCGCACCGGTTGGCGCCGCATTGATTGCATTTGGCACCATCGATCCTTATCTCGCGATACCTTCACGTTTCTGGCTGGGCTCGATGCTGGGTGGACTTATCTTTGGTATCGGCATGGTGTTCGCCGGTGGTTGTGCCTCGGGCTCGTTGTGGCGCATCGGTGAGGGCCACCTCAAGCTGGTGGTGGCGGTGATCTTCTTTGCCTGGAGCGGCTCCACCGCGGGCGCCATCCTCGGCGGTTTCGGCTTGCTGACGCCCGACTTCGATATCGACTTTCTTGATGGCATTGCCGAAATCACCGGTCTCGGTTTCCAGGCCTTCATGCCGCAACTGTTCGGCGGCTGGGAATACAGCCTGCTATTGACCTATGCGCTGCTGGTGATCTGGTACAGCTTCATTCGCTACAACGAATCCACCTCGAAATTCACCGTGTTCTGAATCCCGATTTTGGTGAACGCCAGCTAACGACCTTAGACAACGATCGTGTGCTTGTTAAACAAATGATTTACCGCAGAGGCGCAGAGACGCAGAGAAAATATCCTGGTTATTCGTTATTGCCCTGGTAGCTCATTCTACTCGGTCATCCACGCCACGAAGCTTAGCCTCGCCTGCTCTGTTATCCCCGCCTATTCAGTCATCCCCACCTGCTCAGTCATCCCCACCTACTCAGTCAACCCCACCTACTCAGTCATCCCCACCTACTCAGTCATCCCCGCGAAAGCGGGGATCCAGTGTCTTGTTGTTGCTAGCATAATCAATCATGACAAGCGTTTATATGAAAGACACTGGACTCCTGCGTTACTAAAGGCTTCCTGCCTTTCGCCGTTGCTCCACCCATCCATGGATTTCGCCCTTCGGGCCAGCCTTCGGCTGTTCAAATCCGATCCATTCGGTTTTGTCGCAGGCGTGACATGAAAAGTAGAGAACATTCGCTTACTTAAAAACCTCTGCGTCTCCGCGCCTCTGCGGTAAACCATTTCTAAATCGATTCGTACTAGCGCTGTTCGCCGCTGGCAGCGCTTGGTTACGGCAACAGCAAGTTGCCATGAATAAACAGGCCGTCGATGACCAGGGCATTGAAGGCGCAGTGCAGCAGTATCGATGGGTAGACACTGTTGCAGGAGTCACGAAAGTAACCAAACACCAGCGAAGGTACAAACACGGCGAGCGCAAACAGCGGTGCGTTGCTGACCAGATGGATGGCCGCAAACAATATCGATGTCACCACGTTGGCGGCAGTGATGTTGAGCCAGGAACGCGGCCCCCATGTTGTCTTTATCAATTGTCCCTGCAGGATACCGCGGAACAGGATCTCCTCGACTACTGGCTGCCAGATCACCAGCGACAGCCACAGTTTCCAGTGAAACTCGAAACTGGAAGCAAACGGCGGCATCATGTCATGAATTGCCCACAGCACGAAGATCGCCCCCAGCAGGGCAAGCAGGAAGCGGTAGTCTCGGTAACAGCGCGGTGCCCGCATCAGCCCGGTTTCATGCAACAGCTCGATAACAAAGGAGCGCTTGAATGAATCAGCGCCATGCACATCAGTAGCGTGTTTATCAGTATCCGGTCTATCGGTTTCGGCTTGGTCAGACATATTATGGCTATTCAAACTAAACCCCCTCCACGAGGGAGGGGGTATTTGACACTATATTATCTTCCGTGTGTGATCTTACTTGGCGCTTTTCTTTTTCAGCCTCCAGCCGAGGTAGGCCAGTCCGGCCAGCAGCAGTCCGGGCAGTATGGGATCGAAGCGGCCATTCGGGTTGTAGGAACACCAGCCGCCGTCATCGTCACCTGGTGGCGGCGGCGGAATGACAACATCGTCGAAGAAGTCAGCCTCGGCCGGCAACGTATTGGCAACCCATGGGCCATCGGGTACACCCGGGTCGTTAGCATCCAGGTTTGCTGCGGCCGTTGACTGTGCAATAAAGCGTATCGTGAAGCTCGGGTGTTGTGCCACATTGAAATTGGGCTGCATCTTGATGAAGGTATCGGAATTCAGGCCGCCGAGGTCGTCCATGTAGCCGAATTCATAGCGCGGTGGCGTCAGTACCTGGGTCTCGGACATCGGGCGTGCGGCGATTTCGGCCAGCTCGGCGTCGCTGAGGATGCCCCAGGCATTCGGGTCTGTGCCCGCACCGGCATTATTGCCGTCCCTGTCGGGATCGATACCCCAGCGGAAGTCGCTGCCATCCCACCAGGCGTACAGACTGCCTTCGGTGGCGGGGTCACCGTCGTCATCGATGTAGATGCCCCGGGAGATGTTGCCGGTATCGCCGTCGGCGAAGACACCGTAGTACATCAGGTAGCCGAACATGTGTTCTGAAATTCCCTGTGCAGCGGCGGCCTGAGCTTGACCAACATCATAGTAGTTGGTCGTGGTCTGGCCTATCTGGTCGGTTGGCAGGAATGGATCGTAGATAGGTTGCCCTTGAGTGGCTGGATCCGTGCTGATATTGGGTTTGTACGCAGCGAAGCCGCTATCCAGTTCATTGGTTTCCGTTTCAACACCGAAGGTTATGTTCTGCGGCGAATAGATACCGGCCGGGTTCTTGTCCCAGTAGCCGCCGACCGGCGTGGTGCGCTTGTCGGTGGTCAGCGAGTACATGCTGGGCGAGAAGGTCGCGAACTCGTTACCCAGCCAGACTTCGGTTTCACCGGCGAGGCAGTCGCTGGTGCCCGGATTCGGTTGAGCAGACTTTTCGTCAAAGTACCGGTCAGGGATGCACAACCTGAGCTCATAGGCAATGCCGTCGGTGGCTAAATCAGTTGTTTGTGTAAATACCAGGATTACCAACGCCGTAACCCAGCTGGACCTTGAAACCGACCAGGCGGGTCCCGTCGCGGACTTGATTTGCTGAATCGGTGCCGGTGCCGTTGCCGAATTTCATGATGTAACGGTAGATGCGAAAGATGTCATCCGTTACGGTGAGATCACCAGGTTCCGGAGGTTCACTGTAGTTTGTGTAATCCAGGTGCGTCGGTTCACCGGCGCTGTGTATCGGGTCAGTGTTGTTGAACACCGTATTGGTGGTGTTGAACACCAGGTCGATCGGGGTATCGGCTTTCAGTAACACAAACTTGAAGCGCTTGGACGAACCCTGGTAGTTACTGCAGGTTTTGTCCTGGGTGCTGGTGCCATCAATCGTCGGGATGGTTGTACCAGAAGCCATGAAACAGTGGTTGCTCTTGAAATTCTTGTCATCGCTGATGACCATGATGCCCGGGAACATGCCACTGTTGTTATCCAGTTTCCAGTGGATATAGGCGACGGCGTCATCCGGAATGCCGGCGGGAGGATTGCCAGTCACGCCATCCCACCAGGCATTAGCCGTTGCCGCATTGGGAAATATATAGACCACGCCCAAAGAGCGGTCAGGATGCGTGCCCAACCTTACGTTCTCAGGATTCCACGCGTATTTGGTCGGATTGGCCATCCAGTCTGCCATGCTTGACGGGAAACCGTTCTGAATGGCAGGCATGTTGTTTACTGTATAAACAGCAGTGGCTGCAACAGAAACCAGCATGCTGGCACCAATACCGGCTGTTGCCAGTGCTTTAATAAAAGGACGTTTAATCACGATAAAAACTCCATTAATAAGACATAAAACAAGGTGCAATACACTCCCTTCGTATGAGATTGACCCTTACGAAACAGCTAAAAAAAACACCATCTATAAATGAAACCTAACCTATTAAGGTCATATAAACATTGATAATCATCAATAACACTGACTAAACACGCTGCTTTTGATATTGGTCAAGTTCTAATGAGGCTGGTTATACAGGCAGGTTGCTGGCGGCAGGAAGTGAAGTCCGGAATGATTGATAACCGCAGAGGCGCGGAGACGCAGAGGAAATACAGGACGTGTTATTAGTGGCTATAGAAGCATGGCGGGGTTAAGGCTTTGACGTTCCCGCCATTTTATCGATTTGGTTGCAAGGTTTCACGTATGCATGAGTGCATTACCAAAACAAGAGACCATCATGCATAGAGCAGTTTTCTCTGCGTCTCCGCGCCTCTGCGGTTAATTTCATCTTGTTTATCGCTGCAATCACATGGTGTGCGTATTGTTAGCCGTGTATTGAGCGACAGCATCAATGAAGTGTTGATAGCTGTCAGCGACGCCAAGCTCGCTTTCTTCAATCACGGGCAATAACGGATAGGCACGGGTCATGGCGCGGGCAAACAGGCCGCGGCTGGTTTCGGTGATGCAGTTGCCATCGACAAAGATGGGCGTGCTGTACAGGCCGCAGCTGGGTGAGCGGCTTTTGAATACGAAGCCGCACAGGTGTTGCAGTTGAGCGGGACGCGTTTGGCAATAATCCTGCATCAATTCGGTTACATCAAGCGCAGCATCATCGCGGCCGGTCATGCGTGGTGGTTCCACGTTGCCGGTCAAGCGTACCGGCGGGCGTGGTACCGCAAGTCCGGCCTCGACTTCCGGGCATACGGGTACCAGTTCGAACAGCTCGGCGAGTTGTTCGATGACAATGCTGTCGGGTTTTGAATCGCCGTCATAACGCACCGCGTGTCCCAGCAGACATTGGCTTACGCCTACAAGCGGTTTATTCATGCAAAGCATAAACAAACCGGGGGTGAGGGACGAGGTTCGAGGGCTAAGGTAAAAACAAGGACGCTGGATCCCTGCCTGCGCGGGGATGACAATTTTTGCGGGGATGACATTATTTGTCGGGGTGAGGTTATCTGTGGGGGTAATCTCATTTGCAGGGATGGGATGCCAGGGTCCAGGAAAAAGATTCTATTTTTTTGCCACTCGCCACTTTTCCCTCGCCCCTATTTTTTAGCTCCCATCGCCAGTGCACGTTCGCGCGAGTGTTTTTCTTCCAGCGCGCGCTCACCGGCATCCCAGTTGGGCATGGTTTCGGGCCAGCCGAACATGTGTGCGGTCAATACTTCGCAGATGACGTCGATATGCTCGGCTGTGGCATTTAATGCGGGTATGTATGAATACTCGTAGCCGCCGGCTTTAAGAAAGATTTCACGGTTCTCCATGTCGATCTCTTCCAGCGTTTCCAGGCAATCGGCGGAAAAACCGGGACAGACAATATCAACTTTACGAATCCCGCTGTCCGGGAGCTGTTCCAGCGTCTTGTCACAATAGGGCTGCAGCCAGGGCTCGCGGCCAAAGCGTGACTGAAACACGACCTGCCACTCGCCTTCCTTGAGTTCCAGTTCTTCCGCAACCAGACGCGCTGTTTTCTGACAGTGGCAATGATAGGGATCGCCCTGGTCAAAATAACGTTGTGGAATACCGTGAAACGAGAACAGCAGTTTTTGCCCGCGTTTATGTTCTGCCCAGTGCTGCCGGATGCTGTTGGCCAGCGCGCTGATGTATTTCGGATGGTCGTGATAGTGGTTGATGAATCGCAGGTCGGGCAGCCAGCGCCAGCCTTGTAATACATTGGTGACTTCGTCGAACACCGAGGCCGTGGTGGTGGCTGAATACTGTGGATACAGCGGTAATATCAGCATGCGACGGGCACCGGCCAGGCGTAATGCCTCCAGGCCACTCCTTATCGATGGATTGCCATAGCGCATGGCCAGGTCGGCCAGTACATTGCCACGGAATCGTTCCTGGATTTTTTTCTCGATCGCCTGTGCCTGCAACTTCGAGGTAGCGATCAATGGCGAGCCGTCGATGCTCCATACCTTTTTATAGGCGCGTGCTGAACGCCTGGGACGCAGGCGCAGAATGATACCGTGCAGCACCAGCCACCACAGTGGTCGGGGAAATTCCACCACGCGCGGGTCCCACAGGAACTCGGCGAGGTAGCGGCGTACCGCTGATGGTGTCGGTGCGTCCGGGGAGCCAAGGTTGACCAGCAAGATGCCCAGCTTTTCCTTGGAACCGTGTTGGTAGCTGTATTCTGTGTTTTTCAATCTGGTAACGATGCGAAAATTCGAACAGGCTGCAAGCGTGACAGATTCAACAATTTTCTACAAGCCTGCATATCATTGCTAATTCAGGCGTTTGTATTCAAACGTAAATAAGATTGCTGTAACATACGCAAAATTTTCTTCCCCCCCAAGTGCTGGAGCTGGACATGCCGATCAGGCTGGCTGTACCGAAAGAAACTACCCCCAACGAGCGACGTATTGCACTCGAACCCAGCGTGGCCAAAAAGCTGGTCGCTATGGGTGTAAAAGTTACAATGCAAAAGGGCGCTGCTCTTGCATCCCATTTCAGTGATGAAGCCTTCGAGGGTGTTGAACTGGTCGATGACGCCGCTGCTTTATATAAAGATGCCGATGTTGTCTTCAAGGTGCAACCACCGACCGCTGAAGAGTTGTCTCAAATAAAGCATGGTGCTGTTATTGTTGGATTCATGGCAGCGCACAAGAATGCCGACATGATCAAAACCCTGTGCGCGAACAACATCACCAGCCTGGCCATGGAACTGGTGCCACGCATCACGCGTGCACAGTCGATGGACGCGCTATCTTCGCAGGCCTCAATTGCCGGTTACATGGGTGTACTGATGGGCGCGCAGCTGGCCTCCGTGTTCTTTCCAATGCTGACCACGGCAGCGGGGACTATTCGTCCTGCCAAGGTGCTAGTGATCGGCGCCGGTGTCGCAGGCTTGCAGGCCATCGCAACCGCCAAGCGCCTGGGCGCCATGGTCGAGGGCTTTGATGTGCGCTCCGCTACCCGCGAACAGATCGAATCACTCGGCGGCAAGTTTATCGATACCGGCGTCAGCGCCGAGGGCGAGGGCGGTTATGCACGTGAGCTCACCGAGGATGAAAAGAAACAACAGCAGGAAGTGCTGGCCAAACATGTTGCACAGGCTGATGTCATTATTTCTACTGCAGCCATACCGGGACGCCCGTCACCAAAAATTATTACCGAAGCCATGGTGAAAGACATGAAGGTGGGCGCTGTTATCGTTGACCTGGCGTCGGAAGGCGGTGGTAACTGCGAACTCACCAAACCCGGTGAGACTGTAGATTACCAGGGCCGCGTTACCATATACGGGCCACTGAACGTGCCCAGTGAGTTGCCGGTGCATGCCAGCGAGATGTACGCCAAGAATTTATTTAACCTGGTTTCGCCGTTTATTACCGAAGGCGGTGATCTCGAACTCGATTTCGATGATGATGTAATAGCTGGCTGTGTACTCACGCACGGCGGCGAAGTCATTGCCGAACAATACAGGGCGGAGCAGAACAAATGATCGAAGGTTTCACCGCGTTATACATATTTATGCTGTCTGCGTTTACCGGCTACGAGGTCATCAGTCGCGTACCGGTCATCCTGCATACCCCGCTGATGTCGGGCTCGAACTTCGTACACGGCATCGTGCTGGTGGGCGCCATGATTGCATTGGGTCATGCCGAGGGCACGCTTGAACTGGTGATCGGCTTTGTTGCGGTCGCGCTGGGTGCCGGTAATGCTGTCGGCGGATATTTTGCCACGGTGCGTATGCTCGAGATGTTCAAGAGCAGCAAGGAGGCTAAATAATCATGAGCCTTGTTGTTGATATCACCTATTTCATTACCGCTTTCATCTTTATTTACGGCTTGAAGAAAATGTCTTCGCCGGTGACTGCGCGCGGCGGTATTGTGCTCGCGGGTATAGCCATGCTGGCCGCAACCCTGATCACATTCGGTGTTCCGCAAATACACCTTGCTTTCGACATCAACATGATCCTGATGCTGACTGCGATTGCAGCCGGTTCGGCCGTGGCCTACATTACAGCCAAACGCGTTGCCATGACGGACATGCCGCAAATGATCGCCTTGTATAACGGCATGGGTGGTGGCGCGGCAGCAGCGATCGCCGCGGTAGAGCTGGTGAAACTGTCTTCCAGCGGTGCAAGCCACGGCCTGGTTGTCCAGGTGCTCGCGGTACTGGGCGCGGTCATCGGTGCGGTGTCTTTTTCCGGTTCTGCGATCGCTTTTGCAAAGCTGCAGGGTTTGATGAAAAAGACCTTACGTTTACCACTGCATCAATTCATCAATCTCGGTTTGTTTGCCGTCGTTTGCGTAACCGGTTTCCTGGTTGCCAGCGGTCATCCGGTCAGTTTCGATCACGTTATCTGGTTCTTTATATTTGCTGTTGTACTCGGTGTCATGGTGACACTACCGATTGGTGGTGCCGATATGCCGGTGGTGATTTCGCTGTTTAACGCCCTCACCGGGCTCGCGGTCGCATTTGAAGGATTTGTGCTCAATAACGCGGCCATGATTATTGCCGGTACCGTGGTAGGTTCATCCGGTACCCTGCTGACACAGTTGATGGCGAAAGCGATGAACCGCTCGCTGGCCAATGTGTTGTTCAGCAGTTTTGGTAGTGATGGCGGTGCTGCCGTGGAAGAAGACATCGAAGGCAGCATGAAAGAAATCCAGGCACAGGATGCAGCCATCATGATGGCTTATGCCGACAATGTGATTATCATACCCGGTTATGGCATGGCGGTTGCGCAGGCGCAGCATAAGCTCAAGGAACTCGAAGGCCTGCTCGAGGCCCGCGGTGTGAATGTGAAATACGCGATTCACCCGGTTGCCGGCCGTATGCCCGGGCACATGAACGTGCTGCTGGCCGAAGCCGGGGTCGAATACGATAAGATTCATGACCTGGATGAAATCAATCCCTCATTCCCGCAGGCCGATGTGGCGCTGGTGATCGGTGCCAACGATGTCGTCAACCCGGTCGCGCGTAGCAATCCGGACAGCCCCATATATGGTATGCCGATACTCGATGCCGACAAGGCGCAGAATGTGATCGTCATCAAGCGCGGTCAGGGTGCTGGATTTTCCGGAATAGAAAATCACCTGTTCTACGCCGACAACACCCGCATGCTCTACGGTGACGGCCAGAAGGCTGTGGGTGAGCTCATCGCCGGCGTCAAGCAACTGTAAAACAGGGACTAGGAACTAGGTTCTAGGTACTAGGGTTTAAGATTAGCCAATTATTTGAGCATTCAGCTTTCCGATACGGGATGCAGAAACAGCGTTAAAGATTTTCCCAGTACCTAGTGCCTAGAACCTAGAACCTAGTTCCTGCTTAGCAGGATTGGCTGCAGTAGTTCAGTCAGCCGGCCGTAATAATCATCTGCGGCGCCGCTGGTCACTGCAAAGAAATTCAGACTGACCAGTGTAGCCGCCATAAACATCATCAGAACCAGGTTTCTGTTATGCGTGTTCATGCTATTTCTTCCTGTTTTTTTATCAATTAAATGCCAACCGGTATTTCTGGCAGCAAATTCCGGGCCAGAATCTGGTAAAAACTATAAAACTTAGTAATTACAATACGGTTACAGTATTTTGAAGTTTTCATGAACGCCGTCAGCACGTTGAAAACCAGGCCTGAGATGCACAAAAGTTGTGCGCACTGCATTGTTTTGGTGCATCTTCAGGGTTCTGATGAAGCGTTTTTGATATCGGTGTAATATGCTGGAAATTATTTAAACACGGAACTGACAAGGGGTTAATTATGCGCACCATTCTGGTTTTGAACGCCAAAGGCGGTTGCGGCAAGAGCACCATAGCTACCAATCTGGCCAGCTACTATGCCTGGGAAGAAGAAAAAAAAGTGGTGCTGGCGGATTATGATCCGCAAGGTTCGAGCATGGCCTGGGTAGAAGCCCGCGGTGAAGAATGGCCAGAGATTCAGGGTGTTGCCGCCTGGAAAGACCCGGTGCGCCCGGCTCGCGATACCGATGTTGTCATCATGGATGCGCCGGCACGCGTACATGGCACTGAATTGACCCAGCTCGTGCGCAAGCCGGAAACCATACTGTTTCCTGTGTTGCCGTCGCCAATTGATATGCGTGCTGCGACTGCTTACATGCAGGAGCTGCAAGCGACCGGGCGGATACAGCGTGGAGAAGCCAGGATTGGCGTGGTCGCCAACCGGGTGCGTGAGAACACCATCATCTTTACCGAGCTATATGAGTTTCTGCGAAAACTCAATGTGCCTTACGTAGCGACCCTGCGTGATACTCAAAATTACATCAAGGCGGAAGAGCGTGGTGTTGGCATTTATGAGATGGCGCCTTCGCAGGTGTGGCAGGACGTTGAAGACTGGGATCCGCTGGTCAAGTGGCTCAATAGTAAACGCAGCAGGCCCTAATCCGTATTCAATGTAGTTACGCGAGAAAAATACATGCATCAGAATGGGAGTTCACTCGAGCATATAGTCGCTTCGGACTTGCGTATTGCCTGCGTACACTCGGGAGAAGCTATTGCGGAACAGCATTTCAGTGAACTGTCCGCCATCCATACTTTTGTTTCGCCACAAGAAAGTGATGTAATACTGGCGCTGGGTGGTGATGGCTTGATGTTGCATGCGCTGCATGCACACATGCAACTGAAGAAACCGATTTATGGCATGAACTGCGGTACGGTTGGTTTTCTGATGAATGATTTCAGCACGGAACAATTGGCAGAGCGAATCAAGTCTGCTGAATCGTTTGTACTGCACCCGATAGCGATGAAAGCGACAACGACTGATGGTATCGAAGAACAGGCGCTGGCCTTCAATGAAGTTGCGCTGATCAGAGGCTCGGGCCAGTCGGCCAATATCCGTGTGTCGGTTGATGGTGTCGAGCGCCTGGAAAAATACATCGGTGATGGCCTGATAGTATCAACACCTGCAGGCAGTACCGCGTATAACCTGTCTGCGCATGGTCCAATCATTCCACTGGGATCCAACCTGCTTGCGTTGACGCCGGTCAGCCCGTTTCGTCCGCGCAGGTGGAAGGGTGCGTTGCTGCCGCATACCGCTGTTATCACCATGGAGAATCTTGATCCGCAGAAAAGGCCGATTGTAACCACGGCTGACTTCAGGGATATCATGAACGTAGTAGAGGTTACCGTTCGCGAAGACAAATCACATTATGTGCAAATGCTGTTTGATAAAGATCATTCCCTCGAGGAACGAATTATACGAGAGCAGTTCACTGCATGATTCAATAATCTTATGTTTAATCTTAAGGAGTTAACTATGTTTCGCTTATCACTGATTTTAGTATTGATCGCCATACCACTCGCCGCACAGTCAGCCGGGCCGCCGAAAAAATTCAGTGTCGGTATCGGTACTTACGGCCTGGTCATTGTAAACAATTCAAACGTATTTGATGATGATCGGTTGTCGGGATTCGGCATTTCGGGACAGTATGCAGTATCGGATATGTTTGCTCTGCGTGCGACCTATTTTGTACTCGATCATGATGACTTCTCGAATATCGATGATACCGGTTTTGATTTCGTCGCTTATTTCGGTACAGGCCTTATGACAGAAGGTTTTAAAATTTACGGTGGCGGAGGCGTTTTCACAGAAAGCTGGGAGACTGCAGGCGCTGATCAGTCATTCAACGGCCTGCAGTTGAGTGGTGGTCTTGGTTATAACTGGGAAAGTGTCGCACTGGATTTTGTGCTCTCGCTCAGGGATAAAAGTGATTATCAGGACATACTGGTCGGTAGTGGTGTGAGTGTTGATGGCGCAGCCTCGGGTTCGCTCAGCCTGTCTGCCAGGTTTTGATGGATTACTCTGGCATATTGGGGAAAATGTGATCAACAACAGGTTTACGATAGTATGTATGTTGCTGGGCATGTTGATTATGGCACCTGCCTATTCAGCAACGAAAGCTGAAATCGATGCAGATGTAACAGCGGCTATCACCGAGTTCTATAAGAAATCCCAGGCTGGCAAGATATTGGCTGAAAAGGCCTCGGGCATGCTGGTGTTTCCAAAGGTAATCAAGGCAGGCCTTGGTATCGGCGGTGAGTACGGTGAAGGGGCGTTGCTGGTAAAAGGCAGGACGGTGCAATACTACAGTACCGCGGCCGCATCGATTGGTTTTCAACTGGGGGCGCAACAGAAGTCTCAGATTATTCTTTTCATGAACGATGAAGTACTGAAAAAATTCCGTGACAGTGACGGTTGGGAAGCGGGGGTTGATGGCAGTGTCGCAGTAGCTGAAATAGGTGCCGGTGGTGAGTTGAGCTCGAACACGGCACAGGAGCCGATCATCGGCTTTGTGTTTTCCAACAAGGGTCTGATGTATAACCTGACACTGGAAGGATCAAAGATGACGAAGATTGTTCGTTAGCTGGATGACTGATAACAGCAGATGTGCTGAGCAGGATTAATTAATAAATCAGGAACACGTAGCCATGCCAATAAAAGAACGTGAACAAAGACAGCTAAGACGGCTTGAAACATTAATAGATGTTGTTTATGGCATCACCATCTGGCGTTTGTTTACACTGTTACCACGTCCGGAAGAGAATCCGGAATGGACGTCTCTAATTGATATGCTGGTAGACAGCGGACTTAATTTCGCAGTCGCCGTGATCGCACTGGTTATCGTGATTATTTACTGGATACAGAGCAACCTGTTGTTCAAATACCTGGTTCGTACTGATGGTTGGCATATTGGCTTTTCGATTGCGCAAGTGTTTTCACTGCTGCTGTTCCTGTATGCAATACGGGTGGGTATTGGATTCGAAGCGAACGCGAGTACGCGTATCTTTGAAAGCTCGATGGCGTGCCTGGTAGGTGTGTTTTCATTTCTTGCATGGTATTACGCCTTGCACAAAGGCAAGCTGGTAACGGATGAGCTTGAAGCTGATGAGGCTAAATCAATTACTGAGCGAATCAAGGCTGAGCCCATCACGGCAGCAATTACCATACCCTTCGCTGCGGGTATGTGGATGTGGGAGTTATCATGGTTTGTTTATCCATTTGTTGTTTATCTATACAAGCGCAAGTTCAAATCCAGAAGCTGATTCAGTAGATGTTTATAACAGACAGCGCAGATGCGTTTCAGCATCTGTTCGCTGATACCCTGCGTGATATGTTGTCTCCGCATGAAGCCGGGGCTTTTATACTCGTAGTTGCCAACAGCATGCAGGATAGACGTTAAGGGATGAGTTAGGAGACGAAGTTGATGCTGTTTTCAGGGAAGTCCAGTTAAATATCAGCAATAACAACATAGACATAACTGATGATGACCTGGCGGTTTTTCGGGGACTGGAGAAAACGGGCATCAAATGTCTGGCGGAATGGGAATCTAAAAACAAATATCCATGGAAGATACTATTCAATCCAATGCGTGCATTGCGTCCCGCACGTGCATCCGTTGAAGTGATTGATGTGATAAATCAACCGTTCGATACAGATAAATTTAATTTTAACAGGCCGTTTCTTCGCCCTGAGATATTATGGGAAAGTGATTGGCATGGAAGGCAGATCCGTGTGCTATATAACAAGTTTCCATTTGCGCCATACCACCTGATTATCGTTCCCGATCCGGAGTTGCAGTTGCCGCAGTATCTAACAACTGAATATCACAGTATGATGTGGGATTTACTGCAACAGCAGCAATACGCGCTTCCGGGCTTCGGCGCTGGCTATAACAGCCTTGGTGCCTGTGCTTCTGTTAACCAGCTTCACTTCCAGAGTTTCGTAAGCACTGAATTGCTGCCGATTGAACAGCAACAGTGGCAGCATAATGGCGGTGATGATCAATACCCGCTGAATTGTTTTGCTTTTGGTTCTGCGCAGGATAGCTGGGAGATGATAGATCAATGCCATATCAGCAATCAGCCATACAACCTGCTTTGTCGTCCAGGTCGTTGTTATGTGTTACCGCGCATACCGCAGGGCAGTGAAACAGTGGCGCCAAGAGTAGCCGGTGCCGGCTGGATAGAACTGTGCGGCGTATTCAATGTGTCAGACCACACAGAGCTTGAAACAGTCAGTACTGCCGAGCTCGATGATTGCCTGCGCTCGCTCTCTGTATCTGCTTTCTGAATAGTTCGTTGTAACAATCAATTATTTTACCGCAGAGGCGCAGAGGCGCTGAGGTTTTCAAGTAAGCGAATGTTCGCAACTTTTTATGTCACTCCTGCGATAAAACCGAATGGATCGGATTTGAACGCACGAAGTGCGGCCCGACAAATTCGACTGGATCGAATTTGAACAGCCGAAGGCTGGCCCGAAGGGCGAAATCCATGGATGGGTGGAGCAACGGCGAAAGGCAGGAAGCCTGAAGTAACGCAGGAGTCCAGTGTCTTCGTGCAAATCGTTTTTAGATGACTGAAGCTAACGTGCTTCCGGGACAAAAACCAGAACCAGGATTTTTCTCTGCGCCTCTGCGGTTAATCCCCGCTGTTTAGAATGACGTATTCACCACTGCTGATACCATCAATGGTCCAGCTGCCGACGCGATAGCGTATCAGGCGTAATGTCGGAAAACCGACGTGCTGCGGTCATGCGTCTCACCTGTCGGTTGCGGCCTTCCTCGATGGTTAATTCGATCCATGATGTTGGTATGTTGTTGCGCTCGCGGATTGGTGGATTACGCGACCATAGTATT
Organism: uncultured Gammaproteobacteria bacterium; assembly: GCA_963807785.1. Classification (GTDB taxonomy): domain Bacteria; phylum Pseudomonadota; class Gammaproteobacteria; order SZUA-229; family SZUA-229; genus JABDQW01. Next base: position 81,202 of record CAWEEC010000056.1, read on the forward strand.
TCAGGTTGTTCGATTCGTTTAGCCCTGGCAGGTCGGGTTGTGCCATCCCTGAGTTCGATACCTTGGGTTAAAGCCAGTAGTGCTTCGCCATTGATCTCGTGTTCCACCTGCACCCAGTAGGTTTTTTGCATCCTGTTTTTCGGATCGGAGATCTTGTGTTGCAGCTTGCCATCATCAGTCAGTACCACGAGACCTTCACTGTCCATATCAAGCCTGCCCGCCGCATAGACATTTTTCTCATCAATGTAATCAGCAAGCGTGGGCCGGCCCTGCTTGTCAGTGAACTGGCACAAAACACCATACGGCTTGTTGAACAGAATGATTTTCGACATGGTCAAGTAGATGTAAACATAGACATTTAATCAGCCGCAAAAAACGCAAAGGGCGCAAATCAAACAATGGATATTCAATGTATACAGAAATTCATTTAGCGTTGTTCGCGTGATTCGCGGCTAAAATTAATCCTGTCAATCAGGCTGGTCAGGTTTGAATCTGCAACGCCCTTGATTTGGACTCGATCGGCTAAACCGGCTGCAGATTGAACCAGCGCTCGCGCCGTCCCGGGCCGGCATTCAACTGATCAAACATTCTGTGCAGCTTGTTTTCATCCACGCCGTGCCAGCGCAGGTCCTGTTTCGGGCCCTTGAATTCGGCATCAGTAACTATCGTTGTCAGCTGCTTGGTCATCGGCAGCATGTGTTTATGTTCTTCAACCAGGCGTTGTATGCGTGCAGAGCCCCTGAATTTCATTTCAGCAATCTTATGGGTGTTCTCCAGAATATGTTCAACACCCGGATATTTGTTTAAAAGATTCGATGCCATTTTGTAACCGATACCCGGAATCCCGGGAACATTGTCGATTGCATCGCCCGAAAGTGCCAGCAAGTCAGCGATCAATTCTGGTATCACACCAAATGTTTTCTCAACATCACGGTAATGCATGATTTTGTTGCGCGCAAAATCCCACCAGATGTCACCGGGCTTGATTAACTGCGTCAGATCCTTGTCGGCACTGATAATCGTTATTGCGTAGCCGTCATTACGCAGTCGTGTCGCCAGGGTGCCGATGATGTCATCAGCTTCGTAGCGGTTGCTTGAGTAATCGGCAATACCGGCAGCACGGCAAAAATCGCGGCAATGCCTGAACTGCCGTTTCAGCTCTGCGGGTGCAGGCGGGCGGTTGGCTTTATACTCGGGAAATATTTCCCTGCGGTAGGAATTGGTTTGTTTTGCATCGAAAGCACAGGCAATATACTCGGGCTGCTCGAGCTGGATCAGTTCGTGCAGGAATTCGGTAAAACCATAAATTGCATTTGATGGCTGGCCGTCTATATCGGTGATGTGCTCCGGGTAGACATGCCAGCCTCTGAAGATATAAATACTGGAGTCGACCAGGTAGGCGCGTTTATTGCTATTATTCTTTGCCATCGTTGACATTTTACGTGACGACTTTTGAAAGTAAATCAATGAATTGATGAAACTGGCCACAAACCTTACCCGGGCCTGTCAGGTGCTTGATAATATTCGATAATATGAACAGAAGAGAACTCATCAAACTGGGGCTGTATGGTGCCGGTGCGCTCTGGGCCAACCTGGTCGTGAGCAACAGTCGTGCTGCCCAGGGTCAGATCCAGTTGTTGGCGCCAGACCGTAATGGTGTACGCCTGCCCGAAGGATTCAGCTCACGCATTATTGCCGAGTCGGCGGTTTCGCCGCTGGGTGGCTGTGAATACGTGTGGCATGCAGCGCCCGATGGCGGTGCCTGTTTTGCCGATGGTGACGGCTGGATTTATGTCTCCAACAGTGAGCTGGATGATCATGAAGGTGGTGCAGGCGCACTGCGCTTCGATGCCAGCGGCAAGCTGATCGATGCCTATTCCATCCTGCGTGGCACCAGTCGAAACTGCTCGGGTGGTGCCACACCCTGGGGCACCTGGCTTTCCTGCGAAGAGATTGACAGGGGGCAAGTGTGGGAGTGCGACCCGCTGGGTGTCGAGGCAGCACAGGTGAAGCCGGCGATGGGCATGTTCAGGCATGAAGCGGTGGCCGTCGATTCGCTGAATCACAAGCTTTACCTGACAGAGGATCAGCCCGATGGTTGTCTCTATCGCTTTACGCCAGATCATTACCCGGATCTGACAACGGGCAGGCTTGACGCAGCGCGGGTTGTCAGCGGTGAAACCGGCAAGGTCGAATGGCAGGAGATCAAGGATCCGGCAGCCAGGCACAAAACAAACGCGCTTGCAGACAAATGCCAGCAGATTCAGCGGCGGTGAGGGTATTGCCTATTATAACGGCAAGGTTTATTTCACCACCAAGGGCGACAACCGTGTCTGGGTGTTTGATATAACCAGCCAGAGCGTGAGTGTTCTGTACGATGACAGTGCCTACATTACACCGGTATTGACGGGTGTTGACAATATCACGGTGTCATCCGATGGCTCGCTTTATGTTGCTGAAGAAGGGGGGGATATACAGGTTGTGGTTATTGCCAATGATGGCAGTATATACCCGGTCATCGAGCTGGCAGGGCATGACAAGTCGGAAATTGCGGGCGTGGCGTTCAGTCCGGATGGCAGTCGCCTGTACTTCAGTTCGCAACGCGGTAAAAGTGGTGACCCGCTGGATGGTATGACATTTGAAATTAGTGGTCCATTCTAGTTGCGATACAATTAATCTGCTGCTAATACTAGTGTAAAATGTATTATTAAGTACGCGGAAAATAACAAAATATCAAAATGACCGAATTATCCAAAAAGTCCGTCATTGATCTCTCCAAGAAAGGCAGTCGCCTGTTTCGCAATGGGGAGTTTGATGCGGCGGAAAAAACCTACCTTGAAGCTTACGAGCTCGACAATACCAATCCATATGTACTGGCTGGCCTGGGCGATGTGTATCGCAAACTGAGTAAGTTCGACGAATCTGCAAAATACTATGACGCCATCCTGCAGGGGGATAACAAGAACCTGTTCGCATTGCGTGGTGCAGGTGATGCGCGTCGTGGCATGAAAGACCCGCAGCAGGCAATACCTTTCTGGTTGCGTTATCTTGAAATCAACCCCAAAGACAGTCACGTTATGGTGCGTGTTGCTGATGCCTATCACAAGCTGCATGATACCGAGAACGCGATTGCGTTTTATGAGCAGGCACTCGAGGTCAGTACCAATGATCCGTTTGCACTACTCGGTCTGGGTAATGTCTATTACGCGCAGCATGAAGATACCAGGGCGTTACTCTGTTTCGAGACCTTGTTGATGAACAAATCTCAAAACGTGGTGGTGATGACCATGACGGGTAACATCTATCGCAGACGCAAGGAGTTTGATCGCGCAATGGATCATTACCAGCAGGCACTGGAGCTGGAGCCGGGCAATAATTTTGCCCTTTATGGTGTGGGTGATTGCTATCGCGGCAAGAAAAACATGGACAAGGCCGTAGAATGGTGGGACAAGATACTCGAGCACGAACCTGAAAACCAGGCATTGTGGACACGTGTTGGCGATGCATTATTAAGTCTGGGTAAGACTGATGAAGCCATTGCTCGTTATGAGGCCAGTTTGAAAAATGGTGCCGATGTGTTTTCATTTCTCGGCCTTGCACGTGCACAACATGCGCGCGGTGATTTATCCAAGGCGCGTGAATTCTGCGAAAAAGCACTGGCGCAAGATCAGACCAACGAGCGCGTACTGGAAAGACTGGTCGGTATCTGCGAAGACGCCGGTGACTTCGCAGCAGCGGATGCAGCTAGAGAAAAGCTTTCACAAGTGAATTCGTGATTTCACCTCGTCGTCGTTCGCCCGATTAATTATTCGTGCAGACACTGACACTAACCAGCATCGTAATCGGCAGTATCGGCGTACTACTGTGCGTGCTTGGTATCGCCAAGCTCACCAAAAGGCTGATGATGAGCAGTGTCAGGTACGAGATCACGGGCATTGCTTTACTCGCAGTCGCTGCCATGCTGTTCCTGGTTTCCTCCAATATACATACCTATGAACGCCTGGTATATGAACAGCCGATTGCCAGTATCAGTTTTCATCAAATTGCACCGCAGCATTTCAGTGTTGAATTAAAGCAAATGGGTTCAGGTGAAAGCTGGTTCTATGAGTTACGTGGTGATGAATGGCAACTCGATGCGCAGATACTGACCTGGCATGGCTATGCTAACTTGCTGGGGCTGGATTCCAATTACAGGTTGCACCGCCTGTCCGGTCGCTATACTGACATTGAAGAAGAACGCACAGCACCACATACCGTACACGGCCTGAGTGCAGATCAACGCATTGATTTGTGGTCTTATGCAAATGAGTACAGAAACTGGCTAAGCATGGTGGATGCAACCTATGGCAGCGCTGTATACCTGCCGATGATTGATGCTGCGCGTTACAGTATCGGCATCAGTCGCAACGGCCTGGTCGCGCGGCCCGATAATGCGATTGCGCGTGAAGCCGTGAGTAACTGGATCGGCTTCTAGCCAGCGCTGGAAATACAGATCCGGCACCAGTTAGAAAGTCGAAGTTCTTGCTGATATAGGCTGTCATAAGCCGTCGTTTTATTGTTATTTATTCGTAACACTATCTTGACATACCATACCCATAATCCTCGCTCACAATCATGTGATCTAATTATCAGAGGAAATTATGAACAGAAAATACCTTGTCCTGGCATCAGCAGCGGTAATCTGTTTCTCAACATTGGCCAACGCCGCATCTCGCGATTATATATCTATCGTTGGATCTTCAACGGTATACCCGTTCGCATCTGTAGTTGCTGAACAGTTTGGTAAAAGCACAAAGTTCAAGACACCGAAGATTGAATCGACAGGTTCTGGCGGTGGTATGAAACTGTTCTGCTCAGGCGTGGGAGTCGAGCATCCGGATATCACCAAGTCGAAACCGTGCTCGGGTTGCGTGCGCTGGAACGCATTGGCGGCCATGCGAAAAATATCGGCGGTTACGTGGTGTTCCTGGTCAAGGGCAAGGATGTGCGCCACGAGGATCTGGAAACCGTTGCCGCTGAAATCAGGGCAGAGAAGTAACTCCCCCCGGTCATTGCTGCTGCGGTCATAGCCTGCGCTGCCGGGTGTATAAATGCTTCTTTGCCGCGTCCTGCAGGGCGGGCGTATAAGCCCGCGGAACTTTATGAGATTTAATTAGAGTTGCACTATATAATACCCGCCTTTTGAATTACCGGAGCGCACCTTGAGCGCGAAACTACGCAATATCGCCATTATCGCCCACGTCGATCATGGTAAAACCACCCTGGTCGACCAGCTGCTGCAGCAATCCGGCATGCTCGACAGCCGTAAAGCGCCTACCGAACGGGTGATGGATTCCAACGACCTTGAAAAAGAACGCGGCATCACCATCCTGTCGAAGAATACGGCCATCAACTGGGGCGACTACCATATCAACATCGTCGACACTCCGGGCCATGCCGATTTTGGCGGCGAGGTTGAGCGCGTTTTGTCGATGGTCGATTCGGTATTGCTGCTGGTCGATGCTGTCGATGGCCCCATGCCACAAACACGTTTTGTCACCCAGAAAGCCTTTGCCATGGGATTCAAGCCGATCGTGGTGATCAACAAGATCGATCGTGATGGCGCCCGTCCCGACTGGGTGCTGGACCAGACCTTCGACCTGTTTGATAACCTCGGCGCCACCGATGAGCAACTCGATTTTCCCGTGGTCTACGCCTCTGCCATTAATGGCTATGCTTCGCTGGATTCGACGGTGCGCGAAGGCGACATGCAGCCGTTGTTCGAGACCATCGTTGAACAGGTACCGGCACCGGATGCATACGATGAAGGCCCGTTCCAGATGCAGATCTCAACGCTGGATTACAACAGCTATGTCGGTGTTATCGGTATCGGTCGCATCAAGCGCGGCAAGGTCTCTGGCAATACGCAGGTCAAAATTATTGACCGTGATGGCAAGATCAGATCGGGGCGGGTATTGCAGGTACTGGGTTTTCATGGCCTCGAGCGCGTCGAAAAAACCGAAGCCTGGGCGGGCGATATTATTGCGATCACCGGCATCGACCCGCTGGATATATCCGATACCCTGTGTGACCCGGATAATGTCGAGGCCTTACCGGCGCTGTCGGTTGATGAGCCCACCATCAGCATGACCTTCCAGCCCAACACTTCGCCGTTTTCGGGCAGGGACGGAAAGTACGTGACTAGCCGCAACATCTGGGACCGGTTACAGCAGGAACTGAAACATAATGTCGCGTTGCAGGTCGAGCAACTCGAGGGCGAGCGTTTCCGGGTTTCAGGCCGCGGTGAACTGCACCTGTCGGTGTTGATCGAAAACATGCGCCGAGAAGGTTATGAAGTGGCAGTCGGCCGACCTGAAGTGATCATTCATGAAGTGGATGGCAACAAGCAGGAGCCTTACGAGCAGCTCGCCGTTGATATCGAGGAGCTAAGCCAGGGTGCGGTGATGGAGGCGCTGGGTGAGCGCAAGGCCGAACTCAAAAACATGGTACCTGATGGCAAAGGCAGGGTCAGGCTTGATTACATCATTCCTGCACGTGGCCTGATCGGTTTTCGCACCGAGTTTCTGACCATGACATCGGGTACGGGCTTGATTTACAGCGTGTTTGATCACTATGGCCCCTACCTTAATGTCAGCATTGGTCAGCGCAACAACGGGGTGATGATTTCAAACGGACAGGGCAAGGCGCTTGGTTATGCGCTGTTCAATTTACAGGAGCGCGGCAAGCTGATGATTGGCCACGGTGAAGAAGTCTACGAAGGCATGATTATCGGTATCCATTCGCGTAATAATGACCTGGTGGTTAACCCGTTGAAAGCCAAGCAGTTGACCAATATACGTGCTGCCGGAACCGACGAGAATATCATCCTGACGCCGCCGATTCGCTTCTCACTGGAGCAGGCGCTGGAATTTATCGATGACGACGAACTGGTCGAAGTGACCCCGAATGCCATTCGCGTGCGCAAGAAATTCCTCAAGGAACACGAGCGCAAGCGCGCCTCACGCGAAGCGGTTTAATGCTGGGACAATAGCGGCGTTAATTAAATAATAATTCACCGCAAAGGCGCAATAATAATTCACCGCAAAGGCGCAAAGTACGCAAAGAAAGACATTAACTATTTGTTTACCGCAGAGGCGCAGAGATTTTTTGTTTTATGCAGGTACATTGTTAGCAGCGGATGATGACTGTTCGCGGCCAAAGACGATCCTACAAAGTCATTCTATTCCCGGGATGGAATTAACTAAAATATTTTTCTCAGCGTCTCCGCGCCTCTGCGGTTAACTATTAACTAACTTTGCGCCTTTGCGGTGAAAAAAATCTTATGACCTGGCTATTCCCCTAACGCCAGCTGCGCCTCGCTCTTGAGACCAAACTTCTTCATCAGCCATGACGGTGGGCAGAAGCCTGTAAACGAGCTTTGAAAGCAGTTGAAACCAATGAATAGTGTGAACCAGGTCCAGTACGGATGATGAAACAGGGCTAGCAAGCTGGTTGCCATTACCATGGTACCGCCAAAGGCAAATAAAGTACGTTCTACTGACATTGTCATAGTCATTCTCGTTCAAAGTTGGGAATACGTGTATTTTCAGGCAAAAGAAGGTAACAGGCAAATACGGTTTACAGCATCAACCAGTCCAGGTTTTCGTACCCCAGGTAGTCAATCATCGCATCTCGCCATAAAAGCTGTACCTGCCTGCGCTGGTAATCGATCGGATTGTAATCGTCAGTGAGCAGCACATCGCTGGCAAGATCAGGCAATTCACCTGCAAGCAAGCTTTTCACGTCCGCGCGTTGTAATTTACCCGGCAAATGATCCGTAGTTGACAGTTGCAGCGGCAACCTGGAGGCGACAAAGATGATACTTGCCAGCTCATTTCCATCAGCAGTACTGAAAGTGCGAACATGCGGGAATACTGCTTGCAGTGTATGCTGTAACGCCGCAATGTCTTTACCCGTTGTAACCGAGGTAACGTTGATCGCGAGCACGCCGGTTTCAGTCAGCCGGGCTTTTGTCTTCTGTTAATGCCTCCATTGAAAGCAGGTGGGATGCAATTTGTTCTGCACTAAATGCATCAATAACGATGTATTCATAAAAGTCTTTGCTGCGCAGCAAAAAAAGACGCCCATCCATGTAATGGACCTGCCCAGGCGGAAGACTAAAATCGAAATGCCTGGCTGCCAATGCGCCTACTTTAGGATCAATTTCCACCGTGTCGACATCAAGTCCTTTGCGCTGCAGCAGCATCGGCAGCTGGCCGGCGCCGAGGCCGATAACCAGAGCCTTGCCGCTGGAACGGGTCGGTGGCGGTCTCAATTCAGGCAGTGCGGCAATAAAGTTTATATATTTTGTGGTGTAAAGATCGTTATCAAACACATAGTTTTGACCAATACCGTCCACGAGTAATGATTTTTCGCCGTACCTGCGTATAACCTGCAGTTGTCCATAAAAACTTGGTGTTTGTTCTAGTATTTCGAACGAAGCGCCTGGTCCGGATCGTTTGCCGGCAAACAACATTAACGAGACAACCAGGCTTATCAGTATCAATGCATAGCCGATGAACCTGGGCCGAAAATTACCCGCAATGGCCACGGACAGCAGTATGACGCCACAGAATGCGAATATGGCCTGTACACCGTAGTTGGGTAGCAGTAAAAAACCGGTACCGAGAGCACCTAGTAGACTACCAATGGTTGAAACAGCAAATACCAGGCCGCTGGTGCTGCCGGCTTTATCCTGCTGATGTGTCATTAAACGAATGACGAAAGGTCCGATGGCGCCGAGCAGAAACAGGTTGGGAAAATACAATATGCAACTGGCTAACAGTACGCCGACTCTCATATCCGGAAGCTGGATCATCATGGGAAGTAACGGGCGCGCCAGCATTGGTGTCGATAATGTCCACAGACCTGCTGCAAGGCAGAGGTTGAATAATATGTCTGCGCGAGGCAGGCGGTCAGCAAGGCGCCCGCCAAATGCATAGCCCAGGGCGAGGGCAGCGAGAGTAATCGCAATCAATGCGCTCCATGTGTAGATACCGCTGCCAAAGAAGGGTGCAAGTATCCTCGTTCCCATGAGTTCGATAATGAGCACGCACGCACCTGTTATAAACACGGTTACCAGCAGAGCCCAGTCGGGTATGTGTGGTGGTGCTATGTGATTATTATTTTCTGGCATGTACGAATGATTGCTTGAGCCTGGGCAGAGATAAAATTATGCGCGCTCTACATCGCGTGACAGTAACAGTATGTTGCCATCATAAGGGTGGCGTGAATGCGGCACAACCCGGTGCTTTTCTACAATCCTGTAACCAGGTCGTTGATACAGCCTCAGCGCGCCCTGGTTCTGATCAAAAACCTTGATGCTTGTTCACGATCAGCCATAGGTCATTGCAATACCCAGTAATAGCGGCGTTGACAGCGTGGCAGCCACATTAGCGCCGAGGTATTGTGGATATGATCCGATCCTGTCCCCGTGTTTGAAAGCGCCGCTGAGCGAAAACATTGAAAGTGCAAGGGGTAAAACAGCAATCAGGCTTAATAACGGAAAATACGCAAAATAAATCCCGAACAGAATCGTTGCGTAGGCAGCTAAAAAAAATACACCATATACATAGCTGCTGACTCTGGTGCCAAATGCAATTGGTAAATGGTTGCGCCCGATACTTTTATCGGCCTCGATATCAGGAAACTGATTCAGTAGCAGCAGGTTGTTAACCAGGAAGAACGGAACCAGGGCACGCGAGCCAGGGTGTTATGGAATTCTCGCTGGTTAATACATAATGTGTACCGACAACCATCAGGATGCCAAAGCCGATGCCTGGTGTAATCAGGCAAAGCAGTGGCGAGCGATTGATCCACCTGGTGTACGTCAGGATTATGACCAGGCCGATCATGCCAATGGGCAGTACCAGTGTTCCATGATGACTGATGAAATACAGGCCGATAGCACAGGTGAGCGTCAAGCTAATCATACCGGCAGCCAGTACCCTGTTTGCCATGGCAGGATCAGCAGGCAGAGCGCCGCTGCCGCCGCTGAACGGTGTTTTAATCGTGATCAAATCCAGCCCGCTCCTGAAGTCAATGTACTCATTGAGCATATTGACGCTGATGTGTGCGCACAGTGCCCCGACGACGACGAGAATCAGCGCGGTGCTATCAATTGTTCCCTGTGCTGCGATAGCCGTGCTCATGCCCAGGAACACACAAATCGGTGACAGGATCAGAAAAGCGGGCCTTGTCGTTTGCAGTATTGTTCGGTATGGCATTATTGGCTCAATCCCTTGTATTCATTATTCGCTATGATTAAATGTAGACCTGTGTTGATGCATGTTCATTAACACTGAAGTTTAATTGATATGAGCGCTGTATTTTACCCGTTTAACGAACACAGGATGAAAGTTATGACAGATCTTGATTCAACAGCAAATAATAACCTGCAAGCAGATCAGGGGTTTAGTCGCCGCGATATGCTGCTGGCAATGGGCGCCGCGGCAACGCTAGCCTATACCGGGTCAGCAACGGCTGCCATGTCCGGACACGATCACAGCAAGCATTCAGCGCAGCATCCGGATGTACTGGATGCAGCCAATGAGTGCCTGGACAAGGGACAGCGCTGTATTGCGCATTGTCTCGTCAGTTTCGTCGAAGGCGATACCGAGCTGGCAAAATGCGCCAGCAAAGTGCACGAAATGCAGGCCATATGCGGCGCCTTTTCCTACCTGCTGGCGGCAAACTCGGAGTATTCCAAGCAATATGCCAGTATATGTACTGCCGTATGTGAAGACTGTGCAAAAGAATGTCGGGAACATGACGAGCACCATGAGTGCCGTGATTGTGCCGAGGCATGTGAAGCAATCGTCAAGACCATAAAGAAGTCATTCGCATAAGTTGATCGCGTCGGGCTTATGGCAGTCTCATCTTCGACCATGAGACTGTCATCAGCCTGCTTTATCCCATTGCTAGAATCGGGCAGTCTTCTGTTTTTTCTTCAGATGCTCAACATGGACGATTAGTGTATCAATGGTGTCCTTCAATAAATCAAGCTCATCCAGGTTCAGGTCATTGAGTTGTTCCAGGTTGTATTCAATGGTTTCAATAATTTTTTTGTGCGGCCGAAGCATCGGGCGCATGAAATAGGTGGTAATGGTTGCCACTATGGTGCCGAAAAAAAGCATGGAACCGATGACGATCCAGATGCCTCCGATCAGCTGGGCCAGGCCGGAACCAGGCGTGTCTGCAATGCCGGCAGTAGAAAATGCGGCAACTCCCCAGTACAGCGCTTCGCTATACGAATTAATAGTGGCATTAACAGCGTTTTGCTCTGCCAGGTAGATGCCGGCGGAAAACGTTAGCCAGAGTACGATCAACAGCAGTATCATTTGTGTAAATGGCGTGTGCACCGAGATATCACTGAGGAATCTCCTGAATCTTGCGTGTGGTTTCATTGATTTCATATTGTCAGGCTGCTCGCAACTAGTGCGGTTTCTGTGTTGTAATGGACTACTGATTCTCCATTGGTTTTATGCTATCACCGCTGACTGAAATAATTCACCTGTATTTGAGGACTGGCTATGAACAATTCTAATCGGTTTCATCGTTTTCTTTTATTGCTGCTTGTGTCATTAACGACTATTGCCAACCAGTCCTTTGCGGCCCAGGCGCCTGCGCAGCAGGTGGGCGAAGTCGTGGTCAGACATGGCGTGATTGATGATGATGTGTATCTCGCAGGTGGGCAGGTTGACCTGTATGCCACTGTCAATGGTGATGCCGTAGTCGCTGGCGGACAGCTTAACCTGGAAGGTGATATCAAGGCGGACCTGATAGCTGCGGGCGGCTCGATTACATTACGCGGCAGTGTGGCCGATGATGCACGCATTGCCGGCGGCGAACTCCGTGTCTCGGCCAGGATTGGTGATGACCTGGTGGCTGCGGGCGGGCGCATACACCTGAGTCCTGTTGCAAGCATAGGTGGTCGTGCCTGGTTGAGCGGCGGCGATATTCGCGTTGATGGTCAGGTGATGCAGGAACTGCGTGCCAGTGGCGGCAGGGTGGTAATAACGGGAAAAGTAAACGGTAACGTTGAGCTTTGGGCCGAGCAGATTGTGATTGAAGAAACAGCGGTGATAACCGGTAATCTGCATTATAAAAGTCCGAACGAAGCGAACATCGTCAGTGGTGCCCGCATCGATGGTGAAGTTGTTTATACGCCGGTCGATGTTGACATTAAACCTGTTGTAGCCACTGTTATTTTTATCGGCCTGGCACTGCTGTTCAGCACTATGCTCACTGCAGTTGTACTCTATTTGTTGTTCCCGGATTTTTCCTTACAGGTCAGCCAGTCGCTGCGCAAGCAGCCCTGGCTGTCTTTAGGGGTTGGGCTGGCTGTATTTGCCGCTACGCCGGTGCTGATGATTATTTTGTTAGCCACCGGCATTGGTGTATGGCTGGCGTTAATACTGCTGGCACTTTATCTTGTCATGTTGCTGACGGGTTATTTTTCCGGTGCCATGTTCGTAGCCAATGCGGGTTTGAATATGCTGCACAAAACTGAAGTTAGTAAGGCATTACGTGCTACATCACTGGCGGTTGCGATACTCGCACTCGCCATCATCAACCTGGTTCCGCTGCTGGGTGGTTTGATTATCTGGGCTGTGATGCTTGCGGGTATCGGTGCCTTGAGCAGACAGTTGTACCTGGTGTACAGGACCTGAATTGAAGCACAATGCCTGGCCGTGTTTCAACGCTATCAGTTCAGCTTTTATTTGCAAGCCAGTGGATGCTCGATGCGACAACCAGCGCAGATAACAGTAACAGCAAGCCTGGCCATACAGCTGATACCAGCACATTCGGTGCCAGCAGCATCACCGTGCCGAGACCTAGCATCATCAAACCGGATAGCAGTTTCAGAAAACGGCCCTGTTGCTCGCTGAGTTTATAGGCGCCCAGTGTGAAGGAGAAAACCAGCACGATCACCATCAACGGAATGATGTAGATAAAGTTATAAAGCACAAGATAGGCATAGTGCTGAAGATTACTCAGCTCGTTCAGTGTAAGCAGGCGCGTATACACCATTGGAAAGCCTGCAGTGCATAACAGTTCGTAGCTGTTAGCGGCAACCGCCAGCGTGGCCGTGCCCACAAGCATGGTTGTGATATTGTCCGCCTTCAGCAGTTCGCGCATGCGACGAAACAGTGTAGGTTTTGCTGATTCAGGAATCGAAAGCGATGGTCCTTGCCGGAAAAGAAAATAATCCTTGGTGTTTATCACGCCGATGACAATTGCAATCATGCCTGCAACCAGGGTAATCGCTGGAATGGTCCCGATCATGATGAACAGATTCAGCCATGCTGCCATGAACATGAAGTAGATCAATGCAGAGATACCGACGAATGTTGTACCAATAAGCAACATGCGTGTGCGGCTGCGTGCATGTACCATCAGGCTCAATAGAAACAGTAATACGAAGAACGCACATGGGTTGAATGAATCCATGCCCGCTATGATCAGGGTAAACATCAGCAGGGAGTTACTCTGGGTATCAACGCTGCCAATAAAGGGTAACAACAGCTCTTTGTTATCAGCAGCAGATAATACGCTTGCCGGTGACTCGCGGCAGGCGGATGCAATATCAAGTAGTTGCTGCCCAACACCTTGTGCGGAGTCATAGCCGGTTATCATCTGGCCGCAGATAAAAAATGCAGGCACTGAGCTGGCATCCTGGCCAAGCGACGACGCCATTTGGATATAACGCTCAAGGTTGTGCCGGTCCTGGCTGACTTCAGCCGAATGCACTTCAAGCCAGGCATGCTCGCGCTTGATCGAGTCGATAAATGGAACCGCCCTGAGGCAGTGCGGGCAGTTCTGTGACCAGAAGAAATACAGCTGTACCCGCGTTTCACCGGAATCGGTTTCACTGGTCCGGGCGGTAGAGTCGTCAGCCAGGCAGGTCAGGCTCGTCAATAATGCGAATGCAGCAATCAGGCTGCGCAGCGACATCGCAGAGACCATAGTCATTCGAGCCTTTTATGCAGCTTCACCGGCTCCAGCTTCTTGCGCATACGGATATTCAGCATTTCCACCGAAACCGAGAACGCCATAGCGAAGTAGATATAGCCCTTGGGTACATGTACATCAAATCCTTCGACCATCAGGGTGACACCTACCAGTATCAGAAATGCTAGCGCCAGAATCTTGATCGTCGGGTGGGTGTCAACAAAGTCACCAATCGGTTTGGCTGCGAGCAACATGATGCCAACCGCCATGATGATTGCAATCGCCATGATGGAGACGTGCTCGACCAGACCCACTGCCGTGATCACCGAGTCCAGTGAAAAAATAATATCGAGTATGGCAATCTGCACCAGTACAGCGCCCATGCTGGTTACTGCAATTGCCGGTGCGCTGTCTGTACCGCCTTCGAGGTTGTTATGTATTTCGTGGGTTGATTTTGCCAGCAGGAACAGACCGCCACCGATAAGAATAATATCGCGGCCCGAGATCTCGTTTGAAAACAGGCTGAACAGGGGATCTCGCAGTTTCATGATCCATGCGATTGAAAACAACAGTGCCAGGCGGGATACCATGGCCAGGCCTATACCCAGGCGGCGCGCAAACTCACGTTGTTTTTGCGGCAGACGACCGACAAGGATTGATATGAAGATGATATTGTCGATTCCCAGCACAATTTCCAGGGCGGTGAGAGTTGCCAGTGCAATCCAGGCTTCCGAGCTGGTAATCCATTCGAACATTATGTTCTCCGTCAATAATTAGTTGCTGAAAAGTAGTCGTCGATCAAGCCTGTCAGGGTTGAAGCAATTTATCCACAGGCAGGTAAACCAGGTTGAGCAGGCACAGGCCAATCATAATATATATCGTGATTTGCATACCCAGTACCCGCTTGCGCATGCTTTTATGTAACAGGCCATAGGCATGAATAATCCTGCCGATGATGAGTGCGATGCCTGCCAGGTGGATCATCCAGTTGCTGGCGCCGTTAAATTCCAGGTAGAAAAGCAGCAGCAGGGTTATCGGCAGGTACTCGATGGCGTTGGATTGTGCACCCTGCGCGGTCTGCAACTCTTCGTTATTGCCATCACCTACGCTGATCAGGTGTTTTCTGCGCGTGTTTATTACGTTAAAAGACAGGTAGATGATTAATATCGCTGAGATTATTGCATAGATGACTGAAATCATGCTTTCACCATGGGTTGTCTGTATTGGCTGACGCTATTACGGATAATCGTGTAGTGCAAGTCTGCCTTTGTTTGCTGTATATTGTCAGCTGTTTGGCGTCATCGGATATCAAACAGTTTATGATATTTGCGTAATATATTTTTGATCGGATAGAGCCCGCTATGAATGAACAGGTTGTCTGGCTGAATAAGCTGGGGATGAATGATGTTGACCGCGTTGGCGGCAAGAATGCATCGCTGGGAGAAATGATCAGCAAGCTATCGGCACTGGGTGTGAGTGTACCTGGCGGCTTTGCTACCACGGCAATAGCGTATCGGCGTTTTCTGCGGCACGGCGGCCTGTCTGAAAGGATCAATGCAAAACTGGCCGCGCTTGATATCAATGATGTGGTTGCCCTGGCAGAAGCCGGTGCAGAAATCCGCGCCTGGGTGATTGATACACCATTTCCAGATGAGCTGCTAAGTGCCATAACAGCATCCTGGAAAAAAATGGAGGCAGAGGGCGGCAGTGAAATCGCCGTCGCTGTACGCTCTTCTGCCACAGCGGAAGATCTTCCGGATGCATCTTTCGCCGGCCAGCAGGAGACCTTCCTCAATGTGCGTGGCCTGGAAAATGTGATTGTTGCAATCAAGCATGTATTCGCTTCTCTCTATAATGATCGCGCCATCGCCTATCGCGTGCACCAGCATTTTGATCACAGCAAGGTCGCATTGTCTGCAGGTATACAACGCATGGTGCGCAGCGACATCGGCGCCAGTGGTGTTCTGTTCACCCTGGATACCGAATCCGGTTACCGCGATGCTGTATTTATTACCGGTGCCTACGGCCTTGGTGAAACCGTGGTGCAGGGTGCGGTCAACCCGGACGAGTTTTATGTGTATAAACCGGGACTGAAACAACAGCGCCCGGCGATTCTGAATCGCGGACTCGGCAGCAAACTGATCAAGATGATCTATACCGACAGCATGGATCATGGTCAGACGATAAAAACGGTTGAAGTCTCTGACGAAGAGCAGCATAAATTCTGCATCAGCGATGACCAGGTTGAGGAGCTGGCTCGCCAGGCGGTAACGATTGAAGATCATTATGGCCGGCCGATGGATATCGAATGGGCGCTCGATGGCATCGATGGCAAGCTATATATTGTGCAGGCGCGTCCTGAAACCGTGGAAAGCCGTGCCAGTGACACCATAATGGAGCGCTATGAACTCAAGCAAAAAGGCAAGCTCCTGGCAGAAGGGCGTGCAATCGGGCAGCGTATCGGCGCAGGTGTTGCCCGCCTGATCATGGACCCCAGTGAAATGTCGCGGGTGCAACCGGGCGATGTGCTGGTGACCGACATGACCGACCCTGACTGGGAGCCGATCATGAAGCGGGCATCGGCCATCGTTACCAATCGTGGTGGGCGTACCTGTCACGCAGCCATCATTGCGCGAGAAATGGGTATACCGGCAATCGTTGGTTGTGGTGACGCAACCGAGCTGCTAAAAGATGGTGAAGAGGTCACCGTCTCATGTGCAGAAGGGGAAACCGGAAATATTTACCAGCACATTCTCGAGTATGAAATTATACGCACCGATACCGGGAAGATGCTGCCGTTGCCAACCAAGATCATGATGAATGTTGGTAATCCCGGTAGAGCATTTGCATTTGCACGAATACCCAATGCCGGTGTTGGCCTGGCCCGGCTCGAATTTGTCATCAACAACACTATTGGAGTTCATCCCAAGGCGTTGATGCAATTCGACCAGCAGCCTGATGAGATAAAGACAATCATCAATGAGCGCATGGCGGGTTATGCCGATCCGGTCAGTTTTTATGTAGAAAAACTGGTTGAAGGTATTGCCATGCTCGGTGCGGCCTTTATGCCCAATCCTGTTATCGTGCGCCTGTCGGACTTCAAGTCCAATGAATACGCCAGGCTGGTAGGCGGCTCGCAATACGAACCGGAAGAAGAGAACCCGATGATCGGCTTGCGCGGTACCTCGCGTTATCTATCCGAAGATTTTCGCGATTGTTTTGAGCTCGAATGCCGTGCGCTGAAAAAAGTTCGAGACGATATGGGCCTGACCAATATCGAAATCATGGTACCGTTTTGCCGTACGCTGGGGGAGGCGGAACAGGTCATCGCTTCACTGGCAGCGAACGGGCTCAAGCGCGGCGACAACGGATTACGCATCATCATGATGTGCGAGATCCCGTCGAATGCGGTGCTTGCAAACGAATTCCTTGAGTACTTCGATGGCTACTCAATTGGCTCAAATGATATGACACAGCTTGCACTGGGCCTGGATCGTGACTCAGAGCTGGTTGCACATCTATTTGACGAGCGTAACCCGGCTGTGAAGAAACTGTTATCGATGGCCATTGATGCCTGTCATCAGCAGGGTAAATACATTGGTATTTGTGGTCAGGGGCCATCCGATTATCCGGATTTTGCAGCCTGGCTGTTCGAGCAGCAGATAAGCAGTATTTCGCTTAACCCGGATACCGTGGTTGATACCTGGACGCATCTTGCCGGAATATGATGGCTTGAGCGACGAACAGCCAAAACGCCCGGTGTTCTTTGTTTCTGATCGTACAGGCATTACCTCGGAAACGCTCGGTCATGCACTACTGACGCAATTCAGTTCAATAACATTCGAGTACTTCTCGCTGCCGTTTATTACCTCGGAACACAAGGCCAGGAGCGCTGTTCGCCAAATCAGAAAAGAAGGCGATAAAAGTGGACAACGTCCCGTTGTCTTCAGCACCATGGTAAAAGATGATTTCAAACCGATCATCGCGGAGTGTGATGCTCATATCATCGATTTTTTCGATGCTTTCATTATGCCGCTCGAACAGGAACTTGGTGTGCAGTCGACGCATACCTCCGGCCTGTCGCACGGTATAAGTGATGAGGCTGTGTATATGCAGCGCATTGAAGCCGTCAACTATGCGCTGCACAATGATGATGGCATTACCACCAAGCATTTCAATAGTGCCGAAATTATCCTCATCGGAGCATCGCGCAGTGGTAAAACTCCAACCTGCCTTTACCTCGGTTTGCAGTACGGCATTCGCGCGGCCAACTATCCATTGACTGATGTCGATGCCGGTTACGTCAAACTTCCACCTGTGCTGCAACCGTATCGTAACAAACTGTTTGGCCTGATCATCAGCCCGGACCGGTTGCGC
>CAWEEC010000057.1:0-19700 GCA_963807785.1 uncultured Gammaproteobacteria bacterium
TCTGGGAAGATTACTGTGACTGGTACCTGGAGCTGTCCAAACCGGTATTGTTTAACGAAAACACGCCTGCAGTAGCACAACGCGGCACACGACGTACGCTGGTGCGTGTGCTTGAATCAATATTGCGGCTCAACCATCCGCTAATGCCGTTCGTCACGGAAGAACTGTGGCAGATGGTTGCGCCACTGGCAGGCCGTCAAATGCGCGCGAGCGGCGCAACCATCATGACGCAACCCTTCCCTGTGGCCGATGACAGTAAAATTGACAATGTGGCGGAAGCAGAACTCGAGTGGGTGAAAACGTTCATCAGTGGCGTGCGCAAGATTCGCTCCGAAATGGATATAGCCCCGGGTAAGCCGCTCCCGGTATTACTGCAAAATGCCGGCCAGCAGGACAGGGACATTTTTAACAACAACGCTGCATTCATCAATACGCTGGCGAAACTGGAATCAACTGAATGGCTTGCTGCAGACAGTAAAGCACCCGAATCTGCTACCGCACTGGTTGGTGAAATGCAGATTCTTATTCCTCTTGCCGGCCTCATTGACAAGCAAGCCGAGCTTGCCCGCCTTGACAAGGAAATTGCCAAGCTCAAGACCAACCTGGACAAGGGACATGCCAAGCTGAAAAACCCGGGCTTTGTCGACAAGGCACCCGCGGTCGTGGTCGAGAAAGAACGACAACGCGTTGCAGAGCTGGACAAGGCCAGAAATCAGCTGGAACAGCAGGCAGAAAAAATACGCGCGCTGTAACATTGGCTGAATCTATCAGGACTTGCACATCGATGCGCTGTCGCTGTAATCTGCAGCCATCATTGATTCATTGATTGAGCGACGGTAACGTGATGCAAACTCCAGACAAGCAACAACAAATCATACAGACCCATGCAGGGCTGATACTTGGCGTGGTTCAGTGTATGCAGAATTCCGACCTGAGACCGCAAATGGACCAGGCCCTGACGATATCGGAACAAAACGGCTGGGGCAGTCTCGTTGCCGCTATTCGCAAGATACTCAACGGCAGCCGCGATGAGAGCATACTCAACGGACTGGATGATGAAGATGCTGTAATAGCCTCCGCCATCTTGCGCGGATTGCAGGACCCTAACACCTTACCAAAACCAGAAGACAAACCTGACGCAACCCTGGCTGCCCCTATGCTGGCGTCACTGATCAATGATGCCCGGCGCGGCGATCATAATGCTGTCATCATGTTAGGTGGCATGGCAGAACAGATGTCCATGGCCGGTGGCGACATGGCAAACATCGGCGCCATCATGAAAGACCTGATTGACGGTGAACGCGATGTCGACAAGTTATGCGACAAGGTCGGCCCCCAGGGCGAATCGCTGATCGTGCAGATACTGTCAGAGCTGGGAAAACTGGAAGTTCACTAATTTGTTAGCTTGATTAATATTGACACACACATGGCCGTCTGCCCTGTTTTTTAATTTGTTTATTATCACGTGTAATTGAATGTTCGTTTCGCTCCTGCTGGAGCGAAACGAACATTCAATTACAAGAGATAACAAATAGCTGCGACAAACCAAACGCGGGATTGAAACCATCCGCATAGCCGAACATAACCAATAAAACACCATCACCAGGATAACTAGCGAAAGACGAAATACAATCCAGGATAACTAGCGAAAAACGGAATACAATCTATCTGTTTACAAAAAAAGCACTAATAGCTGACAGCAAACAACTGTGCGACTGGTGAAATCTTCCACCACCCTAATCATCAAAATCCCATTTATCATCGTCATTCTTGCATAACGATTTTTTTACTGATTTGACTTTATTGCCGTTTTTAAATGATTCGATTTGCAAGGTGCGGCATTCGTATGTTGATAAGTCACCTTCTTTTGTATACTTTAGAAGCAGCTTGATTTTGGCAGCATAACCACTGTCGGCATTATTTACCTCTCTGGTGTCACCCTCCTTGCCCGTGTTCAATAAATCACGCGCTGCGGCTTCAAGTAACTTGAAGTCGGCATCGGTATGGTTCTTCATTTCTTTATCGCTCATACCTGAAATTTTCTTACCCGCATCGCCTACCAGCACAAACGGTGTGGTTATCAAACCCTTGAAGAAACCGGATACTGCGCCGCTACTCGCCTCCTGACCCGCTACTCGTGCCTTGCTGATCATGTCATCAGCCCTGTCCAGCATCGGCGGAATCGACTCTCGCGTAATTTCAACCTCGTGCAAAACCTGCGGAATTAATGGTCGGGCAGCCTCAATCTCCTTAGCAACATCTATCACAGCCAACGAAGCCTTGTCAGCACTTGCAAGTACTGCTGGCAGTTCTTTCCTCACTGCTTTAACTTCGCTTAAGATGGACGGTATCTGCCGGCGTGTCTGTTCTACTTGTTTCAATATCGGCGGGATTTGCTCGCGCGTTTGCGCTACTTCCTCGAGTATAGATGGAACCAGCTTCCTGGTTTGCTCGACTTCATCCAGTATGTCCGGAATCAACAGCCGAATCTCGCCGATTTCATTAATAATCGGCTCAACGTTGTCACTACTATGATCAACGCTGGCGAGTATACCCGGGATTTGCCGGCTGACACTGGTTACTTCCAGGGTGAAATAGATCAGCGCGCCTGCAAGACTGAATACCGATAGCGCTAACGCATATGTAGCGACAAGTTTTGCACTGTCTCTTGCGGGATCAGTCATTTACTAATTACCCGAAACTGACATCGTATAACCTCGCTAGCCGATCATTTGTGGTACGCATGCGTATCAATACAACCGCCACAGAATTGACTGTGGCGGTACTATACAATCAACTTCGCTTCAGGCAGCGCGTGGTAACGCCAGCGTTTGCAGTATTTCACCGCTGCGCGCAAGCACGGTATCAACAACCCGCTGGTAGTCTACACCCACTGCTGCAAATATCGCCGGGATATCCACACCGAGACCATGTAGCGTGTCATCAAGAAAATCGAGTCTTGATGAAATATTCCCGATATATTCCATACGCTGCTGCTCACCCCTCTGCTGTATGTCCTGTTTAGTTGTATCACAACAGGATGACACATCCCACAGCAGGCAGTTGCGAAAAAGCAGAATTTTTTCCGATCTCAGGCGTAGATGCCGTGCTCGCGGGTAGCCAGGAAGCTGATTTGCGGCCATTTTTCTATGGCCATTTCAAGGTTTACCCGGGTTGGCGCGATATAAGCCAGATCGCCGGCATGATCGAGCGCAAGATTGGTACTATGCCTGTCTCTGAATTTGGCCAGCTCCTTTTCGTCATCACACTCCACCCAGCGCGCCGTGGTCACATTGACATTCTCGAAGCTGCAATCCACACCGTATTCATCCTTGAGGCGATGCTTGACCACTTCAAACTGCAGCACACCGACAGCACCCAGTATCAGGTCATTGTTATTCAACGGTCGATACAGCTGCGTTGCACCCTCTTCGCATAATTGTATCAGGCCTTTTTGCAGGGCTTTCATCTTCAGCGGGTCACGCAGCTGGGCACGTCTGAACAGCTCAGGCGCAAAATTCGGAATACCGGTAAAAGCCAGTTCCTCGCTCTGAGTAAATGTATCACCAATACGCATGGTACCGTGATTATGTAAACCGATAATGTCACCGGTATAAGCCTGGTCGACATGCTCCCGGTCGGATGCCATGAAGGTCAGTGCATCGGACAGCTTGATATCCTTACCAATACGCACATGCCTGACCTTCATGCCCTTGTTATAGGTGCCGGAACAGATACGCACGAACGCGATACGATCACGGTGACCCGGATCCATGTTGGCCTGTATCTTGAATACAAAACCGCTGAATTTTTCTTCTTCGGGCTTGACTACACGGCTTTGTGTTTCCCGGCTGCGCGGTGGTGGCGCATATTCATCGAGTGCATCGAGCAGCTCCTTAACACCGAAATTATTGATGCCGGAACCGAAAAACACCGGTGTCATCTCACCCCGGTTATAAGCCTCCAGATCAAACGCATGGCTGGCACCCCTGACCAGCTCGATCTCTTCACGCAGTTCCTCTGCTACCGTGCCCAGCACTTCATCAAGTTGCGGATTATCAAGGCCTTCGATGACATCACCTTGCTGTACTTTTCCTTCATGTGTCGCGCTGTATAGATGCACACTGTTTTCAACCAGGTTAAATACGCCCTTGAACTGCTTTCCCATACCGATTGGCCAGGTAATCGGCGCACAGCTGATATTCAGGATATCCTCGATCTCATCCATTAAATCAATCGGATCACGTGCTTCACGGTCCATTTTATTGACAAAGGTGATAATTGGCGTGGTGCGTAAACGGCACACATCCATCAGTTTGATAGTGCGTTCTTCCACGCCCTTGGCCGCGTCGATCACCATCAAGGCCGAGTCCACGGCAGTCAGGGTACGATAGGTATCTTCGGAAAAGTCAGCATGTCCCGGCGTGTCGAGTAAATTAATGATACTGCGCTTGTACGGGAACTGCATAACAGAGGATGTCACCGAAATACCACGTTGTTTTTCCAGCTCCATCCAGTCAGACGTGGCATGCCTTGCAGCTTTACGTCCCTTCACCGTACCAGCCAGCTGAATGGCGCCACCGTATAACAGCAGCTTTTCAGTCAGCGTGGTTTTACCTGCGTCGGGATGCGAAATAATGGCAAAAGTGCGCCGGCGATTGACTTCTTCTAGGTATGACATGGGCCGGGCATTATACAGCGTTAATCGCCGGTTGAAACTCCTGATATGAACGGCATGTCGGACTGTTAACACGACTGTGGACGCAGATACACCGTGTCCTCATGCTAGCGCGGGTTGATCAACCGGTATACAGCTGTTGTGGGCATGCGTATAGCAGTTAACGCAAACAAGGCGAAAATGCGAAGCACGCAAAGAAGAACTTTTTTACAGCCAGGCTTTGAGATTAGACTGAAGCAGCACGCCAGCCATGGAACCAAAATAGGCTAGATGCCAAGCATGGGATCAAAATCAGAAATCAGACTCTTGGCAAGTATGATTGCATCTTCACGACCATCGTGATCCGGATAGTACCCGGCACGCACACCCAGTTCATGGAATTCACAAGAAGTATATAACTGGATCGCTATTACATTGGACTGCCTGACCTCAAGCAGTATGGTATCTGCACCCATCTCTCTGGCAGTCTGCGTGAGATGATTCAGCATCAAACGACCAATGCCCCTGTGTTGATAATCGGGATGCACACACAGGTTGAGCACGTGAGCCTCGGCACCACTGAGCATGACTATGCCGTAGGCAACAACAGACCCGTTATCCTCATAAACCCAGCAGTTATAGCCAACCCGTATGCAATCACGAAAAATGCCCAGTGTCCATGGATGTTCGTAGGCCGCAATTTCTATATCGATGATCCTGCCCAGATCATCGTTTGTCATCTCGCGAATATTCTCGCTACGAGCGAGTTGCGCTTTCAGACTGTCAGGTTGAGCTGCCATTGTTGTGTAATATCAATTTTATCTGTTTCAGGTCCTGCCACGACTTACGCTTATCTACCGGCTTGCGCAGCAGATATGCAGGATGATAACTCACTATCAAGGGAATACCAGCATAGTTGTGCTGTATGCCGCGTAATGCGCCGAGACTTTGATCGCTGTTCAACAGTTGATGCGCCGCGATACGCCCGAGCGCGAGAATAACATCTGGCTGTATCAAGTCTATTTGTTGCTGTAACCATGGATTGCAGGCATCCGCTTCTTCGTTTTTTGGATCACGGTTATTGGGTGGGCGACATTTCAGTATATTTGCGATATACACCTGATCACGTTGCAGACCGATTGCAGCAAGCATTGCATTGAGTAACTGTCCGGCGCGTCCCACAAATGGCTCGCCTTGCAGGTCCTCGTCCCTGCCCGGCGCTTCGCCAATAATCAGCAGGTCGGCGTTGTTATTACCGATACCAAATACGGTTTGAGTGCGCGATGTATGCAGCTCGCATTTTGTACAACCCGACACCGCCCGTTCGAGTTGCTGCCAGACTGTATTACTGTTTGCCGACACATCCGTTGCGATATTATCACCCTGCTCTGCCAGCGACTGCCATACCTGGATACCCATGGCATCGAGGTAATAGCGTCGTATATCTTCTGCCAGCATACAGCCTGAGTGAATCTGATCGCCTGACGACATCAAAAGTCCACCTTAAACATCACCGTGCTGTGGATGTTCACGTGATTCAGACTGCATTAGCTTGTTGAGTGCATTGATATAGGCATTGGCAGATGCGATCACAATATCTGTATCAGCGCCCTGCCCGTTTACAATGCGACCCGATTTTTCCAGCCTGACAGTCACCTCACCCTGGGCATCAGTACCACTGGTTATGTTATTTACCGAATAAAGCTGCAGACTGGTTTCGCTGTGCACAACCGCTTCGATTGCCCTGAAGGCCGCATCCACGGGACCACTGCCATCGGATGCAGCTTTAACTTCCTTGCCATCAATACCGAGCACCAGGGTTGCATTCGGTGTTTCGCCGGTTTCCGAGCACACATGAAGACTGACCAGCTGGAAGCGCTCATTTTCGATGGACCAGTTGCTGTCAGCCACGATCGCCTGCAGGTCTTCATCGTAAACCTCGTGTTTCTTATCGGCAAGATCCTTGAAGCGCGTGAATGCAGCGTTGAGTTCATTTTCCGAGTTGAACTCGATATTGAGTTCCTTAAGACGGGTCTTGAATGCGTTCCTGCCGGAGTGTTTGCCAAGAACGATTCGATTGGCCGCCCAGCCAACGTCCTGTGCACGCATGATTTCATAGGTTTCCCTGCTCTTGAGCACGCCGTCCTGGTGGATACCTGATTCATGCGCAAATGCATTGGCGCCGACAATGGCCTTGTTAGGTTGCACCGGAAAACCGGTGATACCGGAAACAAGACGCGAGCATGGCACGATCTGGGTGGTATCGAGCGTACTATCGCAGCTGAAGATATCCTGACGTGTGCGCACTGCCATCACGATTTCTTCAAGTGAGGCATTGCCGGCACGTTCGCCCAGTCCGTTGATGGTGCATTCTACCTGGCGCGCGCCATTGAGCACGGCGGCCAAAGAGTTGCCCACAGCAAGGCCGAGGTCATTATGACAATGCACCGAGAAAATCGCCTTGTCAGCATTGGGTATGCGCTCGATCAGGGTTTTGATCAATTCCCCAAACTGGTGCGGAATGTTATAACCAACGGTATCGGGAATATTGATGGTAGTGGCACCTGCATCAATCACCGCCTCGATGATCCGGCACAGAAAATCAGTCTCAGATCGCCCGGCATCTTCCGGCGAAAATTCCACGTTGTCGGTAAAACTGCGCGCCAGTTTGACCGATTTTACCGCCTGCTCGACAACCTGGTCGGGCTGCATGCGCAGCTTTTTCTCCATGTGAATGGGTGAAGTGGCGATAAAAGTATGTATACGCGCGGAACTGGCAGGCTTCAAGGCCTCACCGGCACGCGTGATGTCCTTGTCCAGCGCCCGGGCAAGGCCGCATACCGTGCTGTCCTTGATGGTTCTGGCTACCGCCTCGACCGATTCGAAATCACCCTGGCTGGCAATGGGAAATCCGGCTTCGATTACATCAACGCGCATTCGTTCAAGCGCCTTGGCGATGCGCACTTTTTCGTCTTTCGTCATGGAAGCGCCGGGGCTTTGCTCTCCATCACGAAGTGTTGTATCAAATATGACAAGTTTGTCGTTACTCATGTCCTGCTCCGCATATATTGCGATTTTAAACTATATTGATTGCGTTTCGCCTCGCCAGGGCTTGCTATTCTGCCTTACGGCAGTAGCAGGTAAACAAGCAGGAAGACAGGAAGGAATGCGAGCGCAAACAACACTGCATTGAAAGACAAAGCATCGTAATGGTAGGAAACAGCTTGTCGTGTTGGACCATTCATCAATGTATTATTGCGATTAAATTACCTGTTGCAGTAAATATAGCGACTCTATTCTGAATAAACAAGTACGAGATGCCTCATTCTGCTTTCTGTGAGCGCTTGCGAAAACGGCGCAGCACAGCGATCACGGGTCCCGACAGGACATATAAAAAGAAGCCGGAAAACAGCACCAGCGGCGGGTCGATGGCAGCAAAGACGAAAACCAGTACCACCATCAGGATGACGAAAAACGGCACCCGGTTCTGAAAATCGACATCCTTGAAACTGTAATAAGACACCTTGCTTACCATCAAGATACCTACGATAACGGTCAGCGGCCAGGCCAGGTGAGCAACCTCGGCGCCGTCGATGCCGGCATCAAAACAGACCCAGACCATTCCGACTATCACGGCGGCCGCCGATGGACTCGGCAGACCCTGGAAATAGCGTTTGTCGGTACTGCTGGCCCGGGTGTTGAACCGCGCCAGGCGCAGAGCAGCCGCGACAGCGTAAATGAAAGCGGCCAGCCAGCCCAGCTTACCCAGCTGCCAGCTGATATCGCGCATTGATGATAGCGACCATTCATACATGACCAGCGCCGGTGCCAGGCCAAAGGAGGCGAGATCCGCGAGGCTGTCGTATTCGGCACCAAATTCGCTCTGGGTATTGGTCATGCGCGCCACACGACCATCGAGGCCATCCAGAACCATGGCAATGAATACCGCTACTGCAGCCTGTTCAAACTTGTCGTTGGTGGCAGCAACAATGGCATAAAAACCGGAAAAAAACGCGGCCGTGGTGAGCAGGTTTGGCAATAGATAAATGCCGCGCCTTTTTTGTTTCTGAATCTCTTCATCCATAGTCGAAGAATAGCTTATTTAATCCACGACTGATATAAAAATGGCCACTGAAACCATTGTGATATAGCTCTATATAGATGGCCGGAGGTAACGCAAAGGTCACAGAGGCGCAGAGTAATTGAATATATGGATGATAGTCACGGCCCTTTATGGGCCGTGACAGTTGTAATTCAGGCAGAACGACACATGGTGTACTTGCGACCAATCTTGAAGCCGATCTAACAAATGATTTTCCTTTGCGTCCTTTGCGCCTTTGCGTTAAACCAAATCTTTCTATCTGCAAGCAAGACCGGCCATCAATTTCTGGATTTGTCGACGATCTTGTTTGACTGTATCCACGGCATCATGCCACGCAATTTTGCACCTGTCACTTCGATTGGGTGCTGGCGTGTTTTCTCACGCAGCGCCTCGAGCTTGTTACCACCAGACTTCATTTCATCGATAAATTCCCTGGCAAATTCCCCGCTCTGGATTTCACCCAGTATTTTCTTCATTTCAGCCTTGGTGTTGTCATTAACGATACGTGGACCACGTGTAACATCGCCGTACTCCGCCGTGTTGGAGATCGAGTAACGCATGTCGGCAATACCGCCCTGGTACATCAGGTCAACAATCAACTTGAGCTCATGCAGGCATTCAAAATAAGCCATTTCAGGCTCATATCCGGCCTCAACCAGGGTCTCAAATCCGGCCTGAACCAGTGCTGTTGTGCCACCACAAAGTACGGCCTGTTCACCGAACAGGTCGGTTTCAGTTTCTTCACGGAATGTTGTTTCGATAATACCGGTACGACCACCGCCTATGGCAGACGCGTAAGACAGTGCAATGTTTTTTGCATTACCGGAAGCGTCCTGGTAAACAGCAATAAGATCAGGGATACCACCGCCGTTAACAAACTCATTGCGCACGGTATGCCCCGGCGCCTTGGGCGCGATCATGATGACATCGAGATCTTCACGCGGCTTGATCGCACCAAAGTGAATATTAAAGCCATGCGCAAAAGCCAGCGCAGCACCCTGCTGTATATTGGGCTCAACCTGCTCGGTATAAAGTGCCGCCTGGTGCTCATCGGGCGCCAGGATCATGACAACATCGGTGCTGGCAACAGCATCTTCGATTGATTTAACTGTCAATCCAGCCTGCTTGGCCTTGGCCGCAGAAGCAGAACCTTCACGCAAGCCAACAATAACCTCAACACCCGAATCCTTCAGGTTGTTGGCATGTGCATGACCCTGTGAGCCATAACCGATAATGCTGACCTTCTTGCCCTGAATAATCGACAGGTCACAATCTTTATCGTAATAAACTTTCATTACTCGTTTTCCTGATTTAATTTTTTAAAACTGTTAAAGAATTATTGGTGCGGGTTCAAACCAGTGATTTTTCACCGCGACTAATGCCAATCAAGCCTGAACGTACTACTTCCTGTATGGTGATACTGGAGAGTGCCTCGACAAATGCATTCAGCTTGTCGCCATTGCCTGTAATTTCTATGGTGTAGGTTGTGTCCGTGACATCGATCACTCGGCCGTGGAATATATCAACCAGCCGTTTGACTTCATCGCGCTCACCATCGGTAGCATTCACCTTGATCAACATCAGTTCACGTTCGATATGCACATCACCCGTCATATCTATCAGCTTGACCACATCGATCAGCTTGTTCAGCTGCTTGTTGATCTGTTCGATAATCTCTTCTGTGCCGGTGGTAACAATTGTCATACGTGACAATGAAGGATCATCGGTTGGCGCAACTGAAAGTGACTCAATGTTGTACGCGCGCGCTGAAAATAAACCAGCAACGCGTGATAGCGCGCCTGATTCGTTTTCCAGCAATATGGAAATGATATGCCTCATCGTGTTTACACCAATATCATTTCATTGAGTCCTGCACCTGCAGGAATCATTGGATATACGTTTTCTGTTTTATCTGTCATGCAATTGAGGAACACCAATTCGTCCTTGCGACCCAGCGCCTGTTCCAGCGCAGCGCGAACATC
This sequence comes from uncultured Gammaproteobacteria bacterium, assembly GCA_963807785.1. Classification (GTDB taxonomy): domain Bacteria; phylum Pseudomonadota; class Gammaproteobacteria; order SZUA-229; family SZUA-229; genus JABDQW01. Next base: position 10,742 of record CAWEEC010000057.1, read on the forward strand.
TGCCGGTTTGTCAATTTGTATACCGCTATGCCCGTAGCTTTTTGCCAGCGCAACAAAATCAGGCAGCGCATCAACATATGACATGGCATAACGCTTCTCATAGAAGAACTCCTGCCATTGCCTGACCATGCCCATGTACTGGTTGTTGAGACAGATGATCTTTATTGGCAAACCGTATTGTTTACAGGTAGACAGTTCCTGTATACACATCTGGATACTGGCTTCACCCGTAATACACACGACTGTTTCGTCAGGGTATGCCAGTTGCACGCCGATGGCAGCCGGAAGTCCGAATCCCATTGTGCCCAGGCCACCCGAGTTGATCCAGCGCCTCGGTTTGTTGAAGCCGTAATACTGCGCTGCCCACATCTGGTGCTGGCCGACATCGGATGTAACAAAAGCATCACCTCTGGTTAATTCATGCAATTGCTCGATAACGAATTGCGGTTTAATCAGTTCACTTTCGTGATCATACTTGAGGCAGTCCTGTGATCGCCACTCATCGATTTGCTCCCACCATTTTTCCAGTGCAGATACATTAGGTTGTTTTTTACCCGTGTTGAGCACTTGCAAAAAGTCATCCAGCACCTGCGAGACCTGGCCCACAATGGGGATATCGACCTTGACGTTCTTGGAAATCGATGCCGGATCAACATCGATATGAATGATCTTTGCATGCGGGCAGAATTTTTCCAGGTTACCGGTTACGCGGTCATCGAAACGCGCACCTATGGCAATCAGAACATCACATTGATGCATGCTCATGTTGGCTTCATAAGTGCCGTGCATACCGAGCATGCCAAGAAACTGCCTGTCGCTCGCCGGATAGGCACCCAGCCCCATCAGGGTATTGGTAATCGGGTAACCCAGCTTTTGAGTAAATGCAGTCAACTGTGCAGATGCATTGCCGAGAATGACGCCACCACCGGTATAGATCATCGGGCGTTCGGCAGAAAGAATCAGCTCGGTGGCGCGCTTGATCTGACCGATATGGCCCTTCACCGTTGGGTTGTATGAACGCATCTTGATCTCGGCCGGATAATGAAATTCACACTTCGCCGCAGTGATGTCCTTGGGAATATCGATGACAACAGGGCCCGGTCTTCCCGTGGTAGCGACATAGAACGCCTTCTTGAATGTCATTGCGATATCTTTAACGTCTTCGATCAGAAAGTTATGCTTCACCACGGGGCGGGTTATACCCACCGAGTCAACTTCCTGGAAAGCATCATTACCAATCAGGTGCTTGGGAACCTGGCCGGTAATGACCACCATTGGTATCGAATCCATGTAGGCCGTCGCAATTCCGGTTACCGCGTTGGTTGCACCCGGGCCCGAGGTAACCAGGACAACACCCGGCTTGCCGGTTGCACGCGCATAACCATCTGCCGCATGGGTAGCGCCCTGTTCATGGCGCACGAGAATATGCTGCACATCTTCCTGCTGGTAGAAAGCATCATAAATATGCAAAACAGCACCACCCGGATACCCAAATACATGCTCAACGCCTTCGGCCTTGAGACTCTGGATAATGATTTCTGCGCCAGTCAATTCCACTTTCGCTACTCAGTAAAATGAAAAAACCTTGTAAATCATGTACTTTTATGTAGCTTCACGATTTACGCGAACCGAGAAGTCTAAACTGTTCATGGAAAAATTTCATCCGTATTTTTGCCAGGTTTGCACCAGGCCGAATTTTCACGGGCATAAAAAAACCCTGGCCATGGCCAGGGTTTTTTCAGGTCTGAACGTGGATTCAGAAATCCAGCTCGATTTCTCCACCGGATCCCAGTGTCAGTGCCTCCTTGATCGCATCGGGAGAAGGCATGATATTCATGAAACTGTTAGCACCCATCATGCTCAGGTCCGGGAAGTTGATCGCGATACGGAAACGCGCATGCAGCGCTTCGACATCAGCGCCCGTGACCAGTATTTCGTATGGCAGATGACCTGTAGAACGTAACGGCTTGAAATCAATTTCCTTCATAATGAATTCCTCATCCATAAACTTGTTGCCGGTTTCGCCTTTAGCCGCCATTGATACACCGAATACTGTCTGCTTGCTGCCTGGTATGTCGATGCGGTACACCTTGCTCGTGCCACCCTTGTGAGCAGCCAGGGCTTTTTCCACGGACGCAACAGCTTCGTTATAACTTTTATATGAAACCAGTTGATTGGGCTCATCGAAGTATTCCATGCCAAAGGTATAGTGATAGTCAGCCAGATCATCGGCTGTAAGCCCTACATCAGGACCATATTCTTGCTTGGCACCCAGTGCAGCCTTGAGCGCATCAGCCACGCCGGACAGATCCGTCGTTACGCGATAGGCAGCGGCCATGTAAACGGGATTGGTATAGGCAATCTGCACCTGGTCACCCACTTGTGTGACGGTCACGCGCTGGCCGGCGATGTAGCCGGCACGCTCATGGCTGGCGCCGGCCTGCTTAAGCGCGGCATTGGTAACGATGATGATGCGCGCCGTCGGGTAAGGCGAATATTCACCCACGATTTCAAATCCCTTGCCGGCCACTGCGCGTTTGACACTACCAACCTGATCGGCGATTTTACCTGTGGTGGTTGCAGCCAGAATGAAAGGTTTCATTTCGCCGGCTGCCTGCGCTGCCAGCGAGGTCGCGCCCATTATTGCGGCGGCAACATAAGCCAGCCACCTTGCCACTGGTCTGGTATTAACTTGAATCATGCCTGGTTCTCCGATTGGTGTCATAGTTTGTTACGTTGTTATTATTGACGGCCGTGTAAATGGGTAGATGGACATTTAGCGTGTAAATATTCGACCACATTACAAGCTCGCGGCCCGTTAATGTAATGCAAATCAATGCTGTTATGCAAGAAAATTGACGACCAAAACATCAATCAATTCAATTATCTATACATAGGCTTATTTGCACCGGGTCGACCCGGCAAGCGAGCAATAAAAAGCCCCGCAAGGCGGGGCTTTTTATGCCGAAGCTGGATTAACTCAGATCAGAACTTCCATGCCCAGCCGGCCTGAATGTCGATCTGCGACATTTCGATTTCAATCGTGGTAGCGCCATCATCAAAGGGATTGGGGCCTTTGACTTTCTCTTCCAGCGCATACATCAGTGACAGGTTGAATTCCTGGCTCTTGCCAACCGGCATGGTCATACCCGCAGTAACGGTATCCTGGATAACCGCCGGCGCGAGGATGTTGAACAGGGTTTCGCTTTCCGGAATCGGCTGATCCGAATGGCTGTAACCGACACGCCAGTCGATATTGGCCATGTTCCACTGGTAACCGAGCTTGATAATGCCGATATCTTCCCAACCGAAACCGGCACCACTGGAGCCACCCAGGCAACCGGCACCAAAGGCACCCGATGGTACACCACCGGCGGCCAGTGTCGCATTCAATGCATTAATACAGCTGCCATCGGTCAGCCTGGAAATCGGGTTGGATATGGCTGCGACATCGGTGTAGTTGATGCGCTGGTAATCGGCAACGATCACACCGGTTTTACCCACGTTAAACGACACACCCAGCGTATAGGTTGATGGAATATCGAAGTCACCGCCTTCGGCAAACAGGCCCTTGTATTCATCGAATTCGCCCATGCTGATCTTGGACTGGTAGCTGACGCCAACGCGAACACCTTCAGCCACTTCACCCTGGTAACCGAGCTTGGCACCGAACCCCCAGGACAGCGAGTTAACATTCCCGGACAGCTTGCTTGGGTCAAGTGAAAACTGGCCAAAATTCTCCAGGCCCGAGGCACGGAAACGCTGACCGACAAAGATCAGGCTACCGCCAACAGCATGCTTGGCGTTGAGCTTGTAAGCGGAGTTGAAGTTGAAGAACATCTGCTCCAGGTTAACGCCCGCATTACCTGCGCCATAAACGCCGGGTAAGTTTGTGATCGGTAATGTCGGTGTGGTACCACCACCGTCGCTGGGCAAGGTGGCGCTGCCACTCTTGTATTCTGTGTTCATGCCACCGTTACCGTAGACGGCAATACCAATAGTAGTCATCTCATTCAGTGGATGATTGTAGGCGAAGTGCGGAATCAGGAAGACATCGTTTTCACTTTCGACCGATCCGGGATTGACACTGAATGGTGGTGCACAGGCGCCTGACGGAAGCGGGTAGTTACAGCCAATGGTTGGAGGGAATGCACTGAAATCGAGCACATCAGGCGCAAATCCTGGAGGCGCCGGCGGCGTGCCGGTCACGGTATAACCACGTGGAGAAGGGCTGAAGATCTGCAATCCCAGATCAATACGTTTTTCAACGAAGGCCATGCCTGCCGGGTTGAGGGCAGCGGCCATGGCATCCTGTGAAAAAGCGGCGCCGGCACCGGCCATACCCTTGTTCTTGGTGCTATAGCCGTGCATGAAATACCCATTGGTTGCATGCGCAAGCGGTGCAGTTAAGAGTCCTGACACGGCAACGGCGAGCAGGGATTTACGGATTGTTGAATTCATGAAAAACGGTCTCCAGAAATAAGAAATGAATTAAATGTAGCTTGTTAACAACTTATAATTATTGTGTGTGAACTAGGCATTAAATAGATGAGCGGTAAAGGCTTGTCAATTTAATGACTCGAATTACGCCAAAAAACAATCGACATTCGCTTATTAGTAAATTATCTTTTAATAATTTACTAATGGGCACAAAAAACCCGGCTATTCCGGGCTTTTTGTGTGCTCAATGGAGTAATCGATCATGCTTTCTTCATCAAAAAGCAGAATTTTCCGCCTTCCTCAGTTGATTCCAGCAGTTCATTACCTGTTTGCTTGGCGAATGCCTCGAAATCCTTTACAGAACCCGGGTCAGTTGCCACAATGCGCAACACCTTGCCTGCATCCATACCGGTAAGGGCTTTTTTAGCTCTCAAAATAGGTAGAGGACAATTCAGGCCGCTTGCATCAAGCTCTTCGTCATAATCTGCCACTGTTAAGACTCCTAATCGTGTGATTGTTCGAACAGCACTTGCGCGCTGCAAAAGAGGCCATATATATAAAGGATACGTTGATAAAAGGCAAGCAAGGATTGATTACACAACTTTTACCGTCAGGGCTTGTCTGTTTACTGAATATGTTGAATAGATACACCAGATTACGCGCCAATTTGGCCACCCTCCTGCTGCTGTTGCCTTTGCTGCCCAGTGAAAATGTTGCCCTGGCCGAATTGCCCACGCTGGGCGACCCGACACTCGGCAGCATCAGCACCCGTGAGGAGGAACAGCTGGGACTGGCTTATTACCGCTCACTCAGGGCCAGCCTGCCTGTGATCGAGGACATACAGCTCAATTATTACCTGGAAAGCCTGGCACAGAAACTGATTACCCAGTCTGATGAAGCCGGCAGAAAATTCACCTTTTTCATCATACAGTCACCCGTCATTAATGCGTTTGCCTTACCGGCAGGCTATATAGGCGTGCACAGCGGCCTGTTCCTGGATGCGGATAATGAAAGTCAACTTGCAGGCGTTCTGGCTCACGAAATCTCCCACGTCACCCAGCGCCACCTGGCGCGTATGATCGATGCATCCGGCAATTCGATTGCTATCAACATCGCCACCGTGCTTGCCGCTATCCTGGTAGGGTCGCAGAATTCGGATGCAGGCCAGGCAGTACTGATGGGCGGACTGGCGGGTGCGCAACAGTCATCGATTAACTTTACCCGTGCCAACGAGTATGAAGCCGACAGAATCGGCATTGGCCTGTTGATTGAGGCCAGCATCAATCCCGATGGCATGGTTGAATTCTTTGAACACCTGCTGGACCAAAGCAGCGGCCTGCAAATCGAATATATTCGAACCCACCCGCTAGATATCAACCGTGTAACCGAAGCGAAAAACCGCATCAAAAACGAGCATGCAGATTTTCCCAAAAACAGCGAGGATTTTCAGTTCGCCAAAGCTCGTCTCGCTGTGCTGACAAATAACAATAACAGCCTGAAGAAACTGATCGAACTCAATCAACACATGGATGGTGTGATTGCAGCCTACCTGCGCGCCCTTGCATTAACCAAGATTGGCCAGGCCGAGGAGGCCATCGTTATACTCGAAAAATTATCACCTCAGCATGATCACCCCTGGATCAAGCTTGCGCTGGCAGATGCCTATTACACCAATAACGACATGGGCAAAGCAGTCAAGTTGCTTGAGCAAATGAATGGCCTTTATCCAGGGCACCTGCCTGTTACCCTTGCTTATGTAAAGGTGTTAAACACAACAAAGCAGCCTGATAAAAGCATTGAGCTGTTATTGCGTCAACTGCAATATGACCAATACGCAGAAGTCTACCAACTTCTGGCACAGGCGTATCACCTTAACGGACAGATAAGCGCTGCACTGGAAGCAACCGGTAATCAGTATGCAATGCGAGGTTTTAATGAACTGGCGTTACAGCAGTATGAAAATGCACTCAATCACAAGGACCTGAGCAAGACCTCAAAAGCACGGCTTGAAACAAAGAAAAAAGAACTGCTGGAAGTCATCAAGCAAAGAAAGTATTAGTTAGCGGAACACAAGCTATATTATTTTTCTCTAATATAAGACATTGTTAATAAGAATTTTATTCCCTACTTTTTTTTACTTTATACGCTTGTCATACACATTCTAGAGTGTATGCTATAGGGCCTTGTTCTTTAGGAACATTATCGTTGACACACATTTTTCGGAGGAGAGAGCAAATGCGGCGAACCGCACATTTGATCAAAACATCGGTCTCTGTAGCAGCCTTGATAGGCTGTCTCGGAATGATCGCACCACTTACAGCCAGCGCAGCTGATGCCGCAGTTATAGAAAAAGGAAAAAAACTGTCTTTTGACAGAAAGAAAGGTAACTGCCTTGCCTGCCACATGATCGAAGGCGGCACGCTAGCTGGCAACATAGGACCGCCACTGGTAGCGATGAAAGCAAGATTTCCTGACTATGAAAAAATGAAAGCGCAGATCGCTGATCCACGTGTAAATAATCCGAACACAATTATGATCCCGTTCGGTCCACACGGCGTGCTTTCTGCGGCGGAAATCGAACTGGTTTCACAATTTGTTTACACATTGTAGTTAGAGGTTATATGAAGATGAATCACAATCGAAGAGTACTGCTGAAAGGATCCCTGGCAGCTGGCGCAGTTGGCGCAGCAGTAAGTGCCGGGCTACTGACGCCTAAAGCCGTAATGGCCGCCTGGGCAAAAGATGCGTTTGAAGCGAAAGAAGTCAACGCCGCGTTGACGGGTTCAATGGGAAGCGCTGATGTAGCTGCCAGTGACAAGATCAAACTGAAAGCCCCAGATATCGCAGAAAACGGTGCTGTTGTACCTATTACTGTTAGCAGTGATATCAGTGGCACAACCAGCATGAGTATCCTGGTCGCAAAAAACAACACCCCGCTGACTTCAACCTATGAACTTGGCCCTAACACAGAAGCTTACATCTCGACTCGCGTCAAGATGGGCAAGACATCTGATGTTATCGCTGTCGTCAAAGCTGGCGGCAAGCTCTACAGTACCAAGAAAGAAGTCAAGGTCACCATCGGTGGTTGTGGCGGTTAATCGACAAGCAAATTTGAGGTAATTAGAAACATGGCAAAATCAATCAAACTGAGGGCGAAAGCAAAAGACGGTGTTGCTACTGTCAAGGCCCTGATCAGCCACCCGATGGAAACAGGTCTGCGCAAAGACAAGAAATCAGGCAAGCCAATCCCGGCTGAATTCATCCAGGAAGTTACATGTGAATCTGCTGGAAAAACTGTTCTTAGTGCACAGTGGGGCAGCGCGATTTCAAAGAATCCGTTCCTGTCATTCAAGTTTAGCGGTGCCAAGTCCGGTGACTCTATCAAGATTAGCTGGGTTGATAACAAGGGCAATAGCGACTCTCTTGATGGCAAAATCAAGTAATCCATCAGGGTACTAATCAATAACAAATTAAGGGTGAACAATGAACAAAATTGCTAACGTCCTAACCGCTGCATTCCTGGTAGTAACACCGTTTGCTGCGCAGGCGACGCCTGATCAGGATTTGAAAGAATTCAGGGAACACTACTTCAAGAAGTTTCCTGGAACACCAAAGAATGATTTCATCAATGGTGTATATTCTATCGATCCTGCATCTCGCGAACAGTGGGAGGCCTTCGAAGAATTTCCTTCCTACGAAATTTTCGTCGGCAAAGGCGAAGACCTGTTCAACAAAAAATTTGCCAATGGCAAAAGTTTTGCTGACTGCTTCCCTAACTATAAAAGAGGTGTACGTCAAAACTATCCTTACTTCGACACCAAGTCGGGTGAGTTAGTAACCCTGGAAGGTGCCATCAACAAGTGCCTGACAGATAATGGCGAGAAGCCTTACAAGCTTAAAACCGGTAACATTACCTATGTCGGCGCTTACTTGGCCTACATGTCACGCGGCAACAAGATCAACATCAAGGTACCCAACGACGCCAAGGCACTGGCTGCCTATAACCGCGGCAAAAAGCACTTCTACGCCAAACGCGGCCAGTTGAACATGTCTTGCGCTGACTGCCATTATCACTATGCCGGCAGCAAAATCCGTGCGGACATCCTGAGCCCGGCACTGGGTCATCCCACCGGCTTCCCTGTCTACCGTAACAAGTGGGCCGGGGCCTCAGCCAAGGGTGATGGTATGGGCACACTGCACCGCCGTTACGGTGGCTGTAACAAGCAGGTACGCGCCAAGCCGTTCAAGGCTCAAAGTGATGAATACAAGGCACTCGAGTACTTCCATACCTACATGAGTAATGGCATGGAAGTTAATGGCCCAAGCCAGCGCAAGTAACACTTGTAGCTATGCACAAAAAAAACCCCGGCTTGCCGGGGTTTTTTTATTTCTGAATATCAACGGCCATAATATGTCTATTGATATCCTGTCGAGCAGTTCCTAGCACCTAAGCCCTAGTCCCTCGCCACTGAATGTATGGTGGGCCGTGAAGGATTCGAACCTTCGACCAATTGGTTAA
>CAWEEC010000058.1:0-54875 GCA_963807785.1 uncultured Gammaproteobacteria bacterium
TGCTCACTCTCACGACTCGCACGATCGGCCTCATCACCGACTTCCTGGTAGGACTGGTCACGCAGATTGTCCAGTGTCTCCTGAGCTTCGGTCATCAATTCCTCACGCCAGCGAATCAATTGGCGCCGAAGATCGAGCCGCCCAGGATTCATGTACTCCTCTTTGGGGCTAGGCTCGTAATCGGCCGGAAGTTCCACCGTCATGCTTTTCAAACTCCGAAGATTGCTTAGGGCCGCGGCGTTTTAGCCTACCCTGCGGGCAGAATCAACCCCAAGTTTCACGAAGGTCGCCGGTCTGGCCAAAACTACAGACTATTCGAAGGGATCCCCGGGCGGCCTCGCCGACCCCCGGATCGGCAAGAAAGCTACGCACCAGATCCGCGGCACAGATGTGGCTGTCGAGCACGCCGTGCCCCACCGCCGGAAATATAAAAAGGTACCCCCTGCTGAGGTGGGCGGCGGCCGATTCGGCCCATTCCGGCGGGTAACGGGGTCGAATTCCCCGGCGCGACTGGTTCAGAAACTCGGCGCCGTATATTCATGCACACAGGGGGAAAACCGTTGTCGTGTTATTTGGCGGTGAAGCTGTTGACCACGAAAGTTTTCACCACCTGATCAATGACATCGCCCTGCTGCGCAGCCTGGGTGTGCGCCTGGTGATCGTACATGGCGCCAGGACGCAAATCGAACGCCAGCTCAAAGTCCTCGATATCCAATCAGTATTTGATGACGGCCTGCGTGTAACAACAACAGAAATGATGCCCGCCGTGGAACAGGCTGTGGGCCAGGTGAGAATGAATATCGAATCGCAACTATCGATGGGTCTGCCGAATACACCCATGGCAGAAGCCTCAATACGCGTTGTTTCCGGCAACTTCGTAACAGCCCAGCCCTACGGCATACGTGAAGGCGTTGATTACTGCCAGACCGGCAACGTCAGAAACGTCGATGCCGAAGCCATCGAGGAGCAATTAAACCAGGGCAATATGGTGCTGGCATCACCCATTGGATATTCACCGACCGGGGAAATTTTCAACCTGCGTGCCGAAGATGTCGCTACTAATATTGCGATAGCCCTGCACGCAGACAAACTGATTTTTGTCATGGAAAGTATCGGCGTTATCAACGGCGATGGCGATCTTCTGCATCAACTCAATCTGCCACAGGCTGAACAATGGTCGAAGAATCACGCCAAAGGCAACAACAGGATTACCGCGCAGGAGGCCCGCGACACGCAATCGCATCTGGACAATGCTGCGCACGCCTGCCGTGGTGGTGTTCGTCGTGTACACCTGATCAGCCGCAATATCGATGGCTCATTATTACTCGAACTGTACACCCGCGACGGTGTCGGCACCCTGGTGACAGCCGATAACTATGAAGGCTTACGCACGGCAACGATTGATGATATTGGCGGCATACTTGAACTGATCTCACCGCTGGAAGAACAGGGCGCTCTGGTCAAGCGCTCACGCGAACAATTTGAACTTGATATCCATAATTTCACCGTCATCGAGCGCGACGGTATGATCATCGCCTGTGCTGCGCTGTTCTGTTTCGATATCGAAAAAGCCTGTGAACTTACCTGTCTTGCCGTACACCCGGACTACCAGGAACATGGTCGTGGTGGTGAGCTGATGCAGCATATCGAATGGCAGGCACGTAAGCAGCACATGGAAGAGATGTATACGTTGACGACACAAACCATGCACTGGTTCCTGGAGCGCGGCTTTACCGATACAAGTCCGGATGATTTACCGATGCAGAAAAAAGCATTGTATAACTATCAGCGCAAGTCAAAAGTGTTACGTAAACACCTGGGCTAGTATCGAGCCATTCACTATATGTCTGTTGCACAAAGCACTATCGAAGAGACTGTACACATCGCACTGCGAGAAGATGTTGGTGATGGTGATATTACCGCACAGCTGATTCCGGAAGATGCAGTATCGCTTGCCAACGTTATCAGCCGCGAAGCCTGTGTATTCTGTGGCATGGACTGGTTTGAAGAAGTGTTCAGACAAGTCGATGACCAGGTATTTATAGAATGGCATGTACAGGATGGTGACAGCATCGAGGCCGGCGAAACCATCTGCAGTCTCAGCGGCCTTTCCCGTTCTCTTTTGACCGGCGAACGCACTGCGCTGAATTTTGTGCAAACCTTATCTGCAACGGCTACCCGGGCATCCCGATACGCCAGCGCCGTAGCCGGAACAAACACCGTCGTGCTGGATACACGCAAAACCATTCCGGGTCTGCGCGCCGCACAAAAATATGCCGTGACGTGCGGCGGCTGCCACAACCATCGCATGGGACTCTACGACGCCATCCTGATCAAGGAGAACCACATTCTCGCAGCCGGCAGCATACAGGCTGCGGTCGATGAAGCCAGGTTTCACAGTCCGGGTTACCCGGTTGAAGTCGAAGTTGAAAGCCTTGCCCAGATGGAGGATGCCATTAGCGCCGGCGTTGACCGCGTGCTGCTGGATAACTTCACCACTGATGCTATGCGTGAAGCGGTCAAGCTCAGCAACGGCAGGGTCCCGCTTGAGGCGTCGGGTGGCATCACCCTGGAAAACATTCGCGATTATGCCGACACTGGCGTCGACTACATCTCAACAGGTGCATTGACCAAGGATATTATTGCCATCGATGTATCCATGCGCTTTTCAATGTAGTTTTTTTATATGCACGCCATAAGAATCGGTTACCGCATGATTCTACTCAGTCTGGTGATATCTACAGGCAGCGTTCTAACCGTGCTGTTTCAGCGCGGCACCTTGCCACCCAGTGGAATCCAGAGCCGGATAACACGCTGGTGGCACCGCAATATCGCAAAAAGTCTTGGCGTGGCAGTGCACGTTCAGGGTGCGCCGCGCAAGCAAGCGACCCTGTTTGTCAGTAACCACGTCTCATCATTTGATATTGCAGCACTGGGTAGCGTATTGCCGGTACGCTTTCTTTCCAAGATAGAAGTCAAAAGCTGGCCACTGATGGGCTGGCTGGCAACACGTGCCGGCACGCTATATATCGAACGCGGTGGCAGGGAAGCCGCGGCCAAAACAAACAATGTCATGGCCGACGTGCTGTCATTACAACATAACGTTGTACTGTTTGCCGAAGGCACCACCACTGACGGCAATATAAAAAGGTTTCACAGCCGCTTGATACAGAGCGCGGTTGACAGCAACGCCCACGTGCAACCGGTTGCGATTCGCTACCCATGTCCTGATGGCAACAAGGTGCATCCTGCCGCGCTGTTTATCGAAGACATGTCATTTGCCGAGTCGACCAAACGAATGCTTGCAGCAAGGCAACTGCAGGTAGAGATTCATTTCGGTGAACCCATAAGCGCAGCAAACAAAACTCGTGATGAACTCGCCAGGTATGCCGAAGCCGAGGTGCGCAGGATCCTTGAAAGCTAACTCCCAGTACCTGGAACCCAGTACCTGGAACCTAGTACCTGGAACCTAGTACCTAGTACCTAGTACCTTGCACTAGACAGGCGCGTCAGAAAAAAGCCCAGTGCTGCAGCAACGACAATAGCAGGACCGGCAGGAAGGTCCTGATAGAAAGAGGCGCCCACTCCAACCACCACTGCCAGCACGGCGATCAGGCTGGACAATATCACCATCTGTAGCGGCGTGCTGGAAAATGCGCGCGCACTCGCTGCAGGTATAATCAGCAGGGCTGTTATCAGCAGAATACCAACCACTTTAATCGCAGCAGCGATGACCATGGCCAGCAGCAGCATGAATGCAAAGCGCACCAGTGAAACGCTAATGCCATCGATACGCGCCATGTCTTCATTGATGGAAATGGATATCAACGCGCGCCACAACCAGGCAAACACCAGCAATATAAATAGCGTACCGATATACATCCACATGATTTCGGTTTGATTAACTGCGAGGATATCGCCAAACAGGTAGGCCATCAGGTCTATACCCGGTACCCGCGCCTGTATCGATGAAAACACAATCAGGCCGAGTGCCAACGCACTGTGAGACAGTATGCCGAGTAATGTATCTGCTGACAGTTCCCGTCTTTGCTCCAGCCAGAACAACAACGCGGCCAGCACCACGCCGATAAAAACCACGCCGAGGATGGGAACCAGTTCCACCGAGACAGCCAGGGCCACACCCAGTAATGCGGAATGCGCCAGGGTATCACCGAAATACGCCATGCGCCGCCATACCACGACACAGCCCAGCGGGCCGGCAACCAGTGCCACCGCGATACCGGCAAGTAATGCATTGATGATGAAATCATCGATCATGTGGACCTGCCTCACGTTCATGATCATGCTCCAGCGGGATCACGTTGCCGTGCACATCATGCGCATGATCATGGTGATGCGAATACGGCGCCAGCCCCTCCATGGCCTGGCCGAAAATCTTCAGGTATTCCGGGTGTGCGCTGACATCATCAGGATGGCCGGTACAACAGATATGCGTATTCAGACATACCACCTGGTCGGCTGAGGCCATCACCAGGTGCAGGTCATGCGATACCATTAGCACGCCGCACGAATGCTGGTCGCGAATATGCCTGATGGTCTGGTACAGTGCCTGCTGCCCGATGATGTCTACACCCTGCGCAGGTTCGTCCAGCACCAGTACGTCCGGCTGACTCAATAATGCCCGTGCCAGCTGCACGCGTTGAAACTCACCACCCGATAATGTCTGCAACGCCGATGTCAGCAGATGTGATATGTGTACCTCTTCGAGCACCGTGATTAATTGTGCGTCATCAAAGCGGCCGACAGTGAGCAGGAAGTCTCGTACCCGTAAAGGCAACACCGGATCGATGTGCAGTTTTTGCGGGACATAACCGATCTTTACCCCGGGCTTGCGGTAAACCTCGCCACTGCTTGCCTTTTTCAGTCCGAGCAGAATGCGCACCAGGCTGGTTTTTCCGGCGCCGTTGGGTCCGATCAAGGTGACGATTTCACCACCGCGTAATTGCAGGTCCACACCGTCCAGTACCAGCTGGCCCCTGATGCTATAGCCAAGCTTGCTGGCGGCTAGTAGCACTTCATTATCGATGTCCCGGTTCATTTATCCGTGCTGCATCGACTGCACAAACCGGTCACTTCAACCGCGGCATGGTGGATGGAAAAATCGATCTGCTGCGCCTGTTGCCTGAGATCATCGATCACGCCCGCGTTATGTAGTTCCCGGGTGTGGCCACACTGACTGCAGACGAGGAATACTGCGGTATGCGGATACTGCGGATGCGCACACGCCAGGTAGGTATTGTTGGTTGCGAGACGATGCACCAGACCCTGCTCCAGCAAGAAGTCGAGTGCGCGGTAAACCGTCGGTGGCGCCGCTGAGCGACCGGCGTCGCGCAGCTCATCCAGCAAATGGTAGGCCCCCACCGGTTGCCTGGATTTGCACACCAGCTCCAGTACCTGCTTGCGCAGTTGGGTGAAACGCAGATTGCGCTGTTCACACAGCGCCTCGGCCTGTTGCAGAAAAATTGCGACCTGCTGCGATGACGGCGATGCGCAGCTGGTGATAGCGGAGTGTGAACAGGGCTCGGTCATAATCGCACTACAGGGCAATACTGAATGGTAAAATACAATGTTATATTATAACATAACAAAAATACATCACTCATACCGCTATGCGTCAGGCACTTGTTCTCTGTATCTTGCTAACCGTGTCGTTTTTGCAGCCAGCTGAATCTGCAACCGACGCGCCCGGCGTTGCCGTGACTGTAAAACCGCTACACTCGCTTGTTGCAGGCATCATGCAGGGCGTCGCCGAACCCGTGCTGATCATGCGCAGCAGCGCATCTCCCCACCATTACACCCTGCGCCCATCGGAACGGCGCGCACTGGCTGAGGCAAGCCTGATATTCTGGGTCGGCGCCGAACTTGAAAGCTTCATGCCGCGGCTGCTCAACAATCTAGATCCATCCACGACAAGCATTGCGCTTATTGAGTCCGATGACATGATGCTATTACCTGCCCGCTCCATCGGGTCCGATACCAGGTCGCATTCACGCATTGACCCGCATATCTGGCTGTCTGCACACAATGCACATGTCATGGTTGATGTCATCGCCGATGAACTCAGCAAGCTGGATCAGGCGCATGCACCGGCCTATAACGCAAACAGGATAAGTCTGCACCGGCGTATCAATGAAACCGATGACCGCATTGGTCGTAAACTGTCCGGCAAATCATCTGCTTTTCTCAGCTACCATGACGCTTACCAGTATTTTGAAAACACCTATGGCCTTAACCAGGCCGGCTTTGTCAGCAGCGGCGAAGAAATCAGCCCGAGCGCGAAATATGTGCATGCGTTGCGCGACATAATCCACCAACAGCAGCTGCAGTGCCTGTTTTATGAAGCACCGGTGCGCCCGCCGCTGGTCGATACATTGACGCGTGGTCTCGCGGTTAAAGTGGTTGAACTCGATGCGATTGGTATTCGGTTCGAAGCGGGCACAAACGCCTGGTTTGAAATCATGAACACCCTGGCCGAGGCCTACGAATCCTGCCTGTAAACTTGTTAGACTGCGCCTTATCACTTTCATCCTGAATTCTGTACGAGTAATTCGCCACTATGGTTCACCAGCAACAGCTTCATTTTTCCACCAGCGGCCGCGGTACTTTTGACATCAGTCAGCAGATCGATGAAGTCATTCATAACTCTGGCATCAAACAGGGTATCTGCCAGATTTTCATTCACCACACCAGCGCCTCATTGATATTGTGTGAAAATGCCGATCCGACGGTACGCACGGATCTTGAAACGTTTATGAAAAAGATCGTGCCTGATGGTGACAGCATGTTTCAGCACATCGATGAAGGCCTGGACGATATGCCGGCACATGTTCGTACCGTGCTCACACAAAGTTCTTTGTCTATCCCCGTTGATAACGGTACAGACACGCTTGGCACCTGGCAGGGCATCTATCTATGGGAGCACCGCACACGTCCGCATAACCGCACAGTTACCGTGACAGTGATGGGTGATTGAAATGGCTTTACCGCAGAGGCGCAGAGACGCAGAGGGCATAGGTAAATATTAATCTGTATAAAATGTCATTCCCGCGAAAGCGGGAATCCAGTGTCTTGTTCAGCGAACATACCTACATGTCGCTGGATACCCGCTTTCGCGGGTATGACGATATCAGAGTAATTAAAATGTTTACATTACAAGAGTATCAATCCGTGCTCTCTGCGCCTCTGCGGTAAATAATGTTTTAAACCAGGTTCCTTTGCTGCCCCGCCTTAAAAGCCAGGATATTCAACGCAACTTCATCGATCAAGCGTTGTCTCGATTCGCGACTCGCCCAGGCAACATGCGGTGTCACTATCAGGTTTGGCAGAGATGCCTTCAGCAACGGGTAATTCTCGGGGGGCGGTTCGATTTCAATAACGTCCAGCGCCGCCCCTCCCAGCCGGTGTTGCATCAGCGCATCTAGCAAAGCGATCTCATCGATAAGCCCACCGCGAGCGGCATTGATCAACACGGCGTCTTTTTTCATCAGTGCCAGTTCGGCAGCGCCTATTATTCCCCTGGTTTCCTCGGTTAACGGGCAGTGCAATGACAGCACATCGACCTGTGGCAGCAAATCATGCAATGCAATACGGCCCGGGCGTTGATCTTCGATGTTGCGCCTGGCCAGCACTACTGTCATACCAAGGGCTTCGGCAACCGTTGCCACTGCTTTACCCAGATCACCATAACCAATGATTCCCATGGTTTTACCTGCCAGCTCGCGCACCGGGTAATCCAGCAAACAGAAGAATTCACTTTTGCTCCAGGCGCCCTGCTTGACGGCGTTCGTGACTTCAGTGAAGCGCGTCGTCAGGGTGAACAGTAATGTGAATACATGCTGTACGACTGAAGACGTGGCATAGCCATGTACGTTACACACGGCTATGTTATTGTGAACAGCGGCTTCAAGATCGATATTATTGGTTCCGGTTGCAGCAATGCAAACCAGTTTAAGATTTTTTGCCGCTGCAAGGTGTTCGTTTGTCAGCACCACTTTATTGCTGACAACAACCTCGACAGTGGCAAGAAGATTTTGCAGTTCATCATCTCTGGCCAGACTACGCCATCGCCAGGTATTCACTGCTGCCTTGAGCCTGGACAAATCCAGATCTCCCCGATCAATCGAATCGAGATCGAGAAATACTGCATGTTTAAGGCTGCTGTCTGACATTCTGTCGCCGTTAGCCGACCTGCTCCATTTCAAAATCGGATTTGGCCGCACCGCATTCAGGGCATTCCCAGTCATCAGGCACATCTTGCCACGCGGTGCCGGCAGCTATACCATGCTCAGGGTCGCCAAGTTCTTCGTCGTATACATAACCACAAACAATACAGACCCATTTTGCATATGCCATTTGAATTTCCCATTATTTAAAAGATAGGTTATTGTACACGTCAAAGTACGTCAATAAACCACAACACAAATGACTGAAATTAGCAGCTTAGTTCAGAGGTATAATTAATCACTGACAGGTAAAAATAAGCTTGCCTTCGCTACTTTCCGGAATAAACTGTACCCCGTGACTGAAACAAACACACCTGTTGTCCTTTGCTTCTCCGGCCTCGACCCATCGGGTGGTGCCGGTATTCTTGCGGATATTGAGGCTATCAGCAGCCAGGGAGCACTGTGTGCGCCCATCATAACTGCTGCCACAGTACAGGATACACAGGACGTTATGTCCTTTTCACCGATGCCGCCCGACTTGCTGATTGAACAGGCAAGAGCCGTACTGGAGGACATGCCGGTCAGCGTCATAAAGATAGGCATGGTCGGCAGCACTGAAATTGCCGAGGCCATTCACTCCATACTCGTTGACTATCCTTCGATCAAGGTCGTATACGACCCGGTCTTCAGCACCGAGAAAGACGGCGCACTGAGCACACCCGACCTGGTTGAAACAGCACGCAGCCTGTTACTGCCACTGACAACCGTGCTGACACCGAACATTTTCGAAGTACATGCACTTGCACCCGGTTCGGACACGCCCACTGCTGCTGCCATGGGATTACTGGAGAGCAGTTGCCAGTACGTACTGTTGACCGGCACTCATGGTAAAACACCCAACGTGGTTCATGTTCTGTATGGCAATCACCGTGAACTCAAACGCTATTCGTATGACCGACTACCACACAAATATCATGGCTCAGGATGCACGCTTGCAGCAAGCCTGGCTGCAATGATGACCACTGATACAGAAATCGAGAACGCAGTACACCAGGCGCTTGACTACACCCATAAAACGCTTGTTCATGGTAAACGCATTGGCATGGGCCAGTACCATCCTGACCGGTTTTTCTGGGCACAGCATAAAAACAAGTGATCCATACGAAGCTGCGTGGTCTTTATGCGATCACTGATGAAAAACTGATTACTGAATCTGACTTCGATAAAACTATTGAACAGGCACTAAGCGGTGGTTGTTCTATTATCCAGTATCGTGACAAGTCCACGAACGTTAGCAAGAGGCTTGCGCAGGCCAGGACATTACGCTCCCTGTGTAATGAATTCACAGCCACCCTGATCATCAACGATGACATAGCGCTGGCTAAAGCTGTCGCCGCGGATGGGGTACATCTTGGCGAAAATGATATATCGATTGAACAGACCAGGTCGATTCTCGGTAACGAATTCATCATCGGTATATCCTGTTACAACCAGTTGCAACGTTCACTTGATGCTCAAACTGCAGGTGCTGACTATGTCGCTTTCGGCGCCGTGTTTGCTTCACCCACCAAGCCCGGTGCCCGATTGGCAAGTTGCGAGCTGATCGCTCAGGCAAAATCACAGCTCGATATACCCGTGTGCGCAATCGGCGGCATAGACAAAACAAATGTAGCGCAGGTCATTGATTCTGGTGCCGATATGACTGCCCTCATCAGCGGCCTGTTTGCCGAACAGGACATTCACCACACAGCTGAGCGCATCTCGAGGTTATTCGAGTAATGCTGGTACAATCCAGCACACCACCCGACTACCAGCAAGACCCGCAATGAATGTAAAGGCAAAGCAGATATTTGAATCATTTCATGCACAGGGCCTGCTCGATGAGCTAATCGGCCCTGACACTGACATCTCCAGCATCGATCCTGTTGAAAACAGTAATTCCAGCTCACTGATATTTGTCGACAGTCCTGAGTTCGCAGACCATGCAATCAGATCAAAGCCGTCAGCCATCGTTACACAGGCAAAACTGGTTGAGCGATTTTCAGCATTAACATCGACTGCAATATTGACCAGTAAAAACGTTCGCCTTGCGCAGGCATTAATACGCCAGGCCTACGCTGACCACGATCACCGTGACATCGAGTGGCCAGCAATTCATCCTGCAGCAACAATCCACGAAAGTGCGAGCATTGAAGAAGCTGTCATTATTGGACCAGGTGTTGTTGTCGGTCGTAATGTGAAGATCGGCCGAGGCAGCATCATCAAGGCCAACAGCGTACTGGAACAGGATGTTGTCGTCGGCGAAGACTGCCTGCTGCACCCCAATGTTGTTGTCTCCTATAACTGCAAACTGGGCAATCGCGTCATCCTGAAATCCGGCTGCGTGATCGGCATGGAGGGTTTTGGTTTCGCGCAGGATGCTCAAGGCCGAAGCCACCGCATTCCTCAGACCGGCAAGGTTGTGATTGAGGACGACGTTATGATCGGCACTAACTGCAATATTGACCGTGCAGCCTTTAAAGAAACACGCATTCATGCCGGCAGTAAATTCGATGCCCTGGTCCATGTCGCACACAATGTTGATATAGGCGAAGACTGCATTATCCTGTCGCATTCAACTATCGCAGGATCAAGCATAATTGGCAAAGGCGTAATCATGAGCGGTCAGACCGGCGTTCTTGACCATATAAAAATAGCAGACCAGACCATACTGGTGCAACGGGCCGGTGTCATCAACGATATTGATCAACCCGGCACCTATGCAGGCTTACCCACACAACCGGTTAAAGACTACTTCAGAAACACAGCCGCGGCACATAAACTGGTTGAGCTGCGCAAGCAAGTGCGTAAACTGGAAAAACAGGTTGCATCTCTGAATAAAGAATAATCAGGAAATATTATCCATGTCATCCATAAAATATCTACTCATCATTACATTAACGATCTTAAGCTTGATGCAGACTGCTTTTAGCGACACAAAAGTTATCCGCACTGTCGAGACATCAACTTATAGTGATGTACTGCAATTATTTGACGATATTGGCTATACCGCTGAACAATGGCAAGCCGGTATTCGCGTTGTACCACGCATAGAACTTACAGATATCCCACAACGCTGGCAAAAAGAAACACAGACCATTCCTGTTAGTGACAAGAAAAATATTTTCTTCCGTCTCGTCGGCTCTGGCATATTACAGGTTAACGAAAATATTGCCAACGAGCGCAACCAGCTGCTAGATGCAATCAATAGCAATAAAACTGACAATAACAATTGGCTCACAGCTCTTGCAGTTAAATACAAGGTGATACAAAAGAACTCTGATGAACTTGATAAAACAGCATTAAACAGATTAATTCGACGTGTCGATATTGTCCCACCCTCTCTGGCATTGGCTCAGGCTGCAGAAGAAAGCGGCTGGGGCACATCACGTTTCGCCATCAAGGGTAATTCGCTTTTCGGACAATGGGACTTCAGTGGACAAGGCATAAAGCCTGAACAGCAACGCGCACAACTTGGCAACTATGGTATCGCTGCATTTGAGTCACCACAGGCTTCGATCGAAGCTTACATGCTTAACCTGAACACTCATCGCGCTTATGAACGTATGCGAGATAAACGTGCAGAATTTCGCAAACAGAACAAGAAACCAACCGGGTGGGAACTGGCCAAAACACTGGACAAGTACTCTGAACGCGGCACTGGTTATGTTAAAAGCCTGCACGCTATTATGAGTTACAACAAGCTGAATGATGCAGATCAGGCGTACTTGTGGGAAAAGGGCAGGATAGTCCTTTCGCCTGCACCCTAAAAACCAAATACAGAAACACCTGCAGGCCATAGTGGCTCTAGCACAGCACGCCTTGTAATTATCCCTGCCTTGATGAATAATTCCTGCATGCGATAAATAGCAGACATGGCTCAATCTCGAACCAACGAGGCACTCAACATGAATCCAAAATTTCTACCTGTCATAGTACTACTGCTCAGTTCCTGTCAGACAACGCAATCAGTTGATCCATCACTGCTTTCATTCAGCATACCCAAGGGTTCGACATTGTCACTTAATAAGAACCTGGATATCCCTGATGACAAAACGCACGCCCTGCTGCAATACGGGAAAATAACGACAGATAGAGACAGGAATGAATACAAACTGAATTGCCGTTTTGATGTAAAAAAATTCGGGCCGCGAACTATCGTAGCCTGAAACATTCAAGATTCACCGCACCGAAGATGGAATGACCATGGTTTCACAAGCAGGCATAGTTCGTTATTACACTGATGTTCATCTTCTCTCTGACAAAGGCACGGATGTTATCAAGCTGACATGCCAGGAATGGGCCACCACCCGTGACAGTAACTTTACTGTATCCGACATGGAAACAGCTGTCGGCGACTATTTCAGTTTTACATTCCCCGTAAAAGCACAGCCGACACAAGCAAGCCCGCAATAACTTTATGGTTGGGAAAATAGTTTTCAAGCATGGCGCGTGCCTATAACTTTTTGAGAAACTAGTGTAGGCCTTGATTGATCTTGTCTAGTTTCTTCAGATAAGTTTGCGCAGCAAATTCGTTACCGGCATCGCGATGAAACGCGACCAGCGCATTGAGAATTTCTGTATTGTTCGGGAACCTGTGATGTGCTTCCTGCATAATTTCAATAGCTCGATCAGCTTTACCTGTTGAATTCAACGCTACCGCATAGACATAGCTGTAACTGGCACTGGACACATCCAGCTCCGCGGCGCGCTGTAACATGTGGACCGCCTTGTCGTTTTGATGTTGACGCACCAGTAACAGGCCAAGCGCATAATGGATAGCGGCATTATCAGGTGCGATCTCGATTGCCTTGTTTAAAATCCTTTTCGCCTCAGTGTCATTCTGCTGAGCCCGGTACAGGTCTGCCAGGTTAATGTATGCCGGCACAAACGCATCTTCCAGCTTGATGGCTTTCATATACGCTTTTACTGCCTTATCGACATCACCCGTCGCCGCATAATAAATACCAAGATTAAGTTGAGCTTCAGGGCGCTCGGCATTAGCAAGCTGCGAATCTATATATTCATTTACTGCACGTTCGTAAATGATCATCTGGTCGCCCTGTAACTGGCCGACAGGGACAGGTGCCAGTACCCTGGCGGCCTCGATGCGCACCGACCTGACCGGGTCATCCAGCAACGGAAACACCAGCTGCACCAGTATCTCGGGCTGCAGACCTTGCACTGCAGCAACACTCGCCATGCGCACCATGGCATCCTCGTCAACTAGGCCCTGCTGGATAACAGTAAAAGTTGATTGATCAATATAGCGCGACAGGCTGCTTATCGCCGCAGCACGTGCGATATCCGGTGTCGCTCTATTGTTAACCTGGTCAGCGAGCAGAGTGCCCGCACCGGCCTTACCCTGCCATGCCGCATCGAGTGCATGCGCGAACTGCTGATGTCCTGCCGCTGGTTTCGCGTACCATTTTTTTACCTGCATATCGGCCCAGGCAGCATCCTTGTCAACATGGCACTGGTTACAGGCATTTGGTGTACCCAGCTTGACGGACAAATCCGGTCGCGGAACCCTGAAGCTGTGATCATGGCGTGGATCAACCACCATATAGGTCCGTGGTGGCATATGGCACTCGGCACATTGCGCACCCGCCGAATCCATCGCATGGAAATGATGTTTCTCGGTATCGAATTTGTCAGCCTTGTGACATTGCAGGCAGACACTGTTGCCTTGCTGTCGCAACTTCAAGCTGTGCGGTTCGTGACAGTCGCTGCAGGTAACACCGACGTGGTACATCTTGCTCTGCAGAAAAGAGCCGTACACGTATACTTCATCCTGTATCTGGCCGTCGGCAAAGTACATGCCTTCGTCGATAAGGCTCGGCATATAATGGTTCAGAAAGTTCTTGCCGGGTGAATAATCAGTCGAGATCGTACTGCGGCGGGAATGGCATTGTGCACACACTTCAATTTCTTTTCTAGTGGCACGATTATGACTGCGTTTGGCAGTCTCTGTTTGCGCATTCATCTTCCATGAAACATGCTTGCGTTCATCGAGCAGGATGTCGAGACCCTTATTACTATTGTGCGCTTCCCAACCCGGTTTTTTACTGGCCCATTTGACATGATCAGACGCAGGTCCGTGACAGGCCTCACAGGAGACATTAATTTCAGACCATGATGTATCAAAGCGATCAGTAGCCGAGTCGTAATTCTTCTCAAGATTGGTCGAATGACATTCTGCGCACATGCCATTCCAGTTAAAAGCCGAACGCGTCCAGTGTAATTCGTCCCTGTATGTGATTTCATCGTCAGGGTATAAATGAAACCAGCGCTGACCGCCTTCAGATTTCGGCCTCGTATCCCAGGCAATAGCCAAAGCCTGCAAGCGCCCACCATCCAGCTCGACCAGGTATTGCTGCAACGGAGTAACACCGAAGGTGTATTTGATCACATAGTCGTGCAGCTTGCCGTCCGGACCATCGGTACGCACCATGAATTGACTGTCTTTTCTAAAAAAAGTACTGGTAATGCCTGCGTGAATAAATTTCCTATCGGAGAAATCCGCTAACACAGACTCTGCATCAGCGTGTTGCATTGCAAGATCATGATGCGAACCTTGCCATAGCTTATCCTGCTGAAGGTGGCATTGTTGACACACGTCCCTGCCAACATAGTCAGCTGCATTGGCATTGGCCATATAACCTGCAAGCAGAACTGCGAGACATGAATTGAAAAGTAGGTAGCGGAACATCGTATGCAAATATTGTTGCATGATGACTTTATCAACGCTTGAAAACAGAGACACCATTTAACAACAGCCCTGCCTATCAGAGATCCTTGCCAGGTTGTAATCCTGAAATAACTTCATAAGTAATACAATAGACCCAGGCGCAATGAATCAACACCCTGTATTTATCACGCCCTTGCCGACATCATTTATCTGATTTGCGCTTTTTTCTGATTCCGCAACTGTAACATATCCTTGCTTATTGCTGGCGCGCTATGCAGCGTGCTTGTCTCAACCGGGTTAAGTGCCATCGATCAGGACAGGTGATTTAGGGTAGAATCTCACTTTTCTATAACAAACCATGAAGTCAGCACGATGTCAGACCAGTTTCAGGCCGCACAGCAGCATATTCCAGGCGGAGTCAATTCACCGGTACGCGCATTCAAGGGCGTGGGTGGTGACCCGGTATTTATCCAGAAAGCCAGCGGGCCTTATATATATGACACCGAGGGCAAACAGTACATCGACTATGTCGGCTCCTGGGGCCCGATGATCCTGGGTCACGCCCATCCCGAAGTAATCGCTGCGGTCAAGGCCGCAGCCGATAATGGCCTCAGTTTCGGTGCACCCACCGAGATTGAAACCACCATGGCGGACAAGGTCTGCGAGCTGGTACCATCGATGGAACTGGTACGCATGGTCAGCTCGGGCACTGAAGCCACCATGAGTGCGATTCGACTGGCGCGAGGTTATACCGGGCGTGACAAAATCATCAAGTTCGAGGGTTGCTATCATGGCCACTCCGACTCGCTGCTGGTCAAGGCCGGTTCCGGCGCACTGACCCTGGGCACCCCAAGCTCGCCGGGTGTACCTGCGGCACTGGCAGAGCATACCGTTACCCTGCCCTATAACAACCTCAATACCTTGAGCGATGCTATCAACGATATTGGCGATGAAGTGGCCTGCGTTATCATCGAGCCGGTAGCCGGCAACATGAACTGCATTCCACCGGTTGAAGGCTTTCTTCAAGGTCTACGCGAGCTATGTACACAACACGGCATCGTGCTGATCTTCGATGAAGTGATGACGGGTTTTCGTGTCGCACTCGGCGGTGCGCAGGCCTACTATGGTATCAAGCCTGACCTGACCACATTGGGTAAGATCATTGGTGGCGGCATGCCGGTCGGCGCCTTTGGCGGCAAGCGCGAAATCATGGAGCACATTGCACCCCTGGGCCCGGTATACCAGGCCGGCACACTCTCCGGTAATCCCATTGCGATGACAGCCGGACTGAAAACACTGGAGCTGATTTCCGCACCCGGCTTTTATGACGTACTGTTCGAAAAAGTCGAGTATGTTACCAACGGCATACTGGCTGAGGCACAAGCTGCCGGTATTGCAATGACATGTAATCGTGTTGGCGGCATGTTTGGACTGTTTTTCAGCGATCAGCAGGTAAACAGTTTTGAACAGGCAACACAATGTAACATCGAGCAGTTCAAACAGTTCTTTCATGGCATGCTGGACGAAGGTGTTTACATGGCGCCTTCTGCCTATGAAGCAGGATTTGTCTCGAGTACCCACATGATTGACGACCTGGACCGTACCGTTGAAGCCGCGCGGCCTGTATTGCGCAACATGGCATAGTATGCAGCACAAATCCCACCTGTATATAAGTGCCAGGAGCACGCGTTTTTGAGTACTGATCAACGCCAACTGATTTCAATCGTAGCACCAGTATTTAATGAAGAAGCCGTCTTGCCTGAATTTCATCAGGCCATCTCTCAGGTCGTATCCGAACTGCCTTTTGATTTTGAAATCGTCTATGTCAATGACGGCAGTACCGACAACACCCTGAATATCATCAAGCAGCTCAGGCAATCAGACAGGCAGGTAACACTGATTGATTTAAGCCGTAACTTCGGCAAGGAAATAGCACTAACTGCAGGACTGCATAAAGCTGTCGGTGATGCCGTTATTGTTATTGACGCAGATCTGCAGGACCCTCCAGAGCTTATCCCTGAATTAATCAGCGAATGGCTAAACGGTTATGATGTTGTGTATGCACAGCGCACACACCGCAGCGGTGAATCATTACTTAAAAAAACTACGGCACTTTTTTTCTATCGCATCATACAACGTATCAGCAAGATCACCATTCCGGAAGACAGCGGGGATTTTCGCATCCTCAGTCGTCGCGCAGTCAATGCATTAAATACGTTTAACGAACAACATCGTTTCATGAAAGGACTATTTGCCTGGATCGGTTACCGGCAAAAAGCGGTACGCTACCAGCGCGATCCCAGGCTCGTGGGTAAAACCAAGTGGAGTTACTGGAAGCTGTGGAATCTTGCGCTGGATGGTATTACTTCATTCACCATAGCGCCGTTAAAAATCTCGACCTACCTCGGAATGTTAACAGCCGCTGGCGCATTCGCCTATGGCATTTACATGGTAATAGAAACTTTGATTTACGGTAACCCGGTTCCCGGTTACCCTTCACTCATTGTAATCATACTGATGCTGGGCGGCGTACAGCTGGTTGCGATAGGCATACTGGGTGAATACCTTGGCAGAATATTTAACGAAACAAAACGGCGCCCGCTTTACTTTGTCAATGAATACCTGCCGAGCCTTGAGGCCAGTAACAGGCGGCCGACTATGGATTCAGCTGAACGCCAGCTACACCAGCAATAAAATCAATATTGTCAGTCAGCATGAGAACAGGTAGAAGCACGATTGGCCAGTTTCTGTTATTTGCCGGCGTCGGTGCCATAGGCACTGTTGGCCACTACACCACCCTGATCATACTGGTACAACTATGGCTGGTTGACCCGGTGTTTGCATCCAGTCTTGGTTTTGTTGTCGGCGCTGTCATTAACTACATACTCAACTATCACTTTACCTTCCAGAGTAACAAGCGGCATGCGGAAGCGCTGACAAAATTTCTGCTTGTAGCCACTATCGGCGCCGGCATTAACGGCTACATCATGTATATCGGCGTTGAAAATACCACTATCAATTACCTGGTGGTACAAATATTTGCCACCTGTGTCGTGCTGTTGTGGAACTACATCGTCAACAAACTATGGACCTTCGCGCATAGCTAATAAGCCCATGCCTGCAATAAAATTAAATCATGTAATATATGATTCAACTGTCCCGGCAAGAACTGTCGAAAAATCCAACATGAACTGTTACATATACCGCTGCTCAAGAAAGCAGGACCTGTACATTTATATTACCGAGAAAGATGATTTCTCCTGTGTGCCTGCCGACATCATGCGCAGCCTTGGGATCATCGAATTTGCCCTGGAACTCGAACTCACAGCAGACAGCAAACTGGCCAGAGAAAATGCATCCAGCGTGATGAAAAACCTGCACGCAAAGGGCTTTCACCTGCAGTTACCCGGCGACACCACGGTCGAGTCCATAATGTCGAAGATAGCCAGCAGCAAGGTCTGAATAAGCTTACTTTCTCTGTGGTATTAGCCGCAACGGCTCTCAGTTATAATCTTTGAGCCTGTCCTACAATCTGCAACATAAACAGGCATGTTGCTGGTAACCATATACCGTCGCCAGCAACCTTCGCGTTAACCCATAAAATGTTACTAAAAATATACTAGAGGTAAATCAATGCTTACATCTCGTCAAATAACCAAGATACTCATCATCAGTTTTATTTTCACTGGCATGGCAACATTGTCCAGCTATCACCTGCTTAGCGGTCAGTCTTCGACCATCATGCAAAGCGCATCCATGCTGTTTTCCATGGATTTGTTGCCACTTTGGCTGGCAACATTCATCTGCATTTTTATCGCCTGCGTGCTGGCAGTCAAACTCGGCAGCCCCCACTCAAGCACCGCAACGGTTGGCGCAGGACAGGAAGTGGGAACCGTTAAATGGTTCAATGCCGCAAAAGGCTTTGGTTTTATCACCCGCGAAAACGGTGACGATGTATTTGTACACTTCCGCTCTATCCAGGGCAAGGGCCATCGCTCGCTGGGCGAAGGCCAGCGGGTCGTGTTCTCCGTTACCGAAGGCGACAAGGGTCTGCAGGCGGTTGATGTCAGTAGCGCCTGAGCGATCTAAACAAGCTGAAATAAAAACGGCCCCATCTGGGGCCGTTTTTTTATTATTTTTTTTCACCGCAAAGGCGCAGAGGCCGCAAAGAAATTCTAATGTTTGATCCCTGCGAATTCAGTGATCCAGCGACATGTCATCGTAGTTTTGTAAAAGTAACACGTTTCTATACGCTAGACTCATTCATTCACAAGAGTGATAAAAAATATTCGCGTTCATTTTCGGACTAAATTCTACTTCGCGCCCTTTGCGTCATAGCGCCTCTGCGTTGAGAAAAACCCTGCGATCATTCTGCAATCATCAAAAACCACTACTAGTGACTCTATGGCATCCACTAGAGCCGCAATTCTTGTTTTGTTCGACAGTACCGCTTTTTCCGCCAATGTGATCGCCTTCACTTTCGAAATCATTCGCATGACAGGCAGCGCAGAAAGGCGCATATTGCGCAAAGGGATACGGAATCGAACTGGTCACACTATTACCATGGCAGGCACTGCATCCCGGCTTCCTTCTGTGGTCACCCGGGTAGTCCCCTTGAGGATCATGTTTGAAGATGTCCGGTGCCCAGCCGTTTGTTGAATGGCACACGTCGCACTGCACATTCGTACTTAAATGACCTTGCGGTTTAAAGCTTGCGCCGCCGCCATTGTTATTGTGGCAGTCATCGCATCTACCGGCACTGCTGGCATCGTGAGTCCACGTGCCGCCTACGAAGGTTGCGGTGGTATGACAGAAATGGCAATCCAGAGCAGTCGCAACGTGGTCGTTATGCATACCGGTCGCCGTAACCCCATGGCATGATGAGCAGTTGTCCACGATGCCGGTATGATCAAACCCTGCCCCGATAAAACTACCGGTGGTATGGCAGACTCCACAATCCTGATTTGTTAATACATGCCCGACTGCTTTACCTATGGCGAATACGTTATTATGACAGGAGCTGCAGTTATCCACGATTCCTGCATGATCAAACGTTGCCGGTACGAAACCCGTGGTAACGTGGCACACATTGCAATCATCGCTGGTCGGCACGTGGTCAGGCGGTGGCGCTTTGCCTCTGGCGGTAATGCTATTGTGGCACGACGAACAGTTATCAACGATGCCCTGGTGATCAAACTTGGCTCCGGCGAAGGCCGTGGTGATGTGGCACACGGAGCAATCCTCGGTCGTTGGTAGATGGCCGTTATTCTTGACGGTCGCTATTGCTCCAGAACCAGCATGGCAGGAGGCGCAGTTATCAACGATGCCGGTATGATTGAATACCGCTGTCGAAAAACTGCCTGGTACGTGACAGACACTGCAATCCTGAGTGGTCGGAACGTGGCCGTTACTCTTCGGCGTCGCCGTGCCACCATCACCATGACATGAAGCACAGTTATTCACGATACCCTGATGGTTAAACTTGGCACCGGCGAAACTGGCGCCAATACCATGGCACACACCGCAATCCTGACCGCTCGTGGCAGGATGATCAGGCGTCATTCCTATGGCCCCGGTCCCATCATTATCATGAGTTCCATCATGGCACGAGACACAATTACCGCTAATACCCGTGTGAGCAAAAATCGTGGGGGTGAATGCAGCAACCGTGTGGCAAACGTCACAGTCCTGTAACGTTGGTAAATGATTACCTGGTTTTCCATAGAGCATGCCAGAGATCGTGCTGAATTGACCACTGTGGCAACCTTCGCAACCACTGGTGATGTCTTGATGGACCGAAGTCAGGAACATCGTCGATGTGAATACACTTGTGGAATCGTGACAGACGCTGCAGTCATCCTGAGCGGGGATATGATTGACTATCTTGGGCGTTGCGATACCCGTGTCATGGCAGGACGCACAGTTGTTGTTATCTATACCCAGATGGTTAAAAGCTATACCTGCAAAGCTGACAAAGTTGTTGGTGATGTGACAGGAAGAGCAATCCAGGCTTGTCGGCAGATGATTTACAGGCTTTCCAGGACTGATATCACCGTCATGGCATAACGCGCAATTGCTGCTATCTATACCCACGTGGTCAAATATCGCAGCGGCAAAGTCCGTAGTGTTATGGCAAACGGCGCAATCCTGATTATCGGGATTGGTGGGTATGTGGTTCAGTAGCTTAGCCACACTAATCCTTCCGTCGTGGCATGAGTTGCAGCCATTATTGATACCGGCATGATCATAGGTACCAGTGCTGAAAGTCCCCGGGGTATGGCAAGCACTGCAATCCTCAGGGGTTGGCATGTGGGCGTAGAAAGGAGTGCTAAGCGGCATACCGCTGGCCGAACCAGACCCATCTGCAACATGACAGGAGTCGCCACAACCACTCACGATGCCAGTATGATCAACGCCAAACGCCGGAGTGAAACTCTCGGTGTTATGGCACGACCCACAATCAGCCGTGGTAGCCGGGTGGGTGGGCACCGCGGATGACTTGGCGGGTGCGTTAATACTGGTGTTATCGTTGTGGCATGACTCACACGATTGCACCGTGGGGTCAACCAGGCTGTGATTGAAAACACCACCGGGCATTTTGAAACTCACGATGCTATGGCATGTAGCGCAGTCGACGTTTGTTACAGGATGGCCAAGCGATTGGCCCAGGGCTGGACCAGACCCATTCGCAACATGGCAGGAATCGCACGTTATACCGGCACCGACGACTTCAGGGCCAGTGTGGTCCGGGTAGGCACCCAGAAAACTGGCAGTGGTATGGCAGTAACCGCATTCAGAGCCGGTATCCGGGTGGGTGCCGCCCTCGAGAATAGTTGGCGTCTTACCAGTGGCCACAGCACCGTTGTGGCAACCGGTGCATCCTCTAGTGATATTCGTATGATCAAAGCTGCCGTCCGGCTCGAGCTGCAGAAAATGGGTGGTATTGTGGCACTCATTGCATTCGGCGTCCGTCGGCATATGAAATTCAGATTTACCGATGGCCAGGTCACCATTGTGACATTGGCTGCAATTTCCAAAAACTTCCTGATGATCGGCAAAGGGGATATTGTTAAATCCCTGAGGGGTATGACAGCTCTGGCAGGTATTACTGGTAGCGATGTGAGTCAGCGATTTACTCTGAATCGTAGAGAAATCATCATTATGACAATTCACGCAATTTGACGACAATCCCTGATGATGAAAAGGGCCGGTGAAACTTTCGGGTGGAATGGTGGCCACGATAGATGTAATGGCGCGCTGACTGGAAACGCCTTCAGCACTGACCACCAGTTGCACCATATAACTACCACGAACATCGGCGATGAAACTGGGCGTCGCTGATGTGGCGTCTTGCAATTTGGCATTACTGCCATTTGGCTTATAGGAGAAGGACCAGTGATAACTCAGAGCTTCAGTTGATAAGGCAAACGATCTGCTGTCATCCAGCACAACCACCTCACCCACTCTAACGGCAACGATGGGTCCGGGAATGGCCGCAATCTCAATATAATTTTCTGCTGTTGATGCTGATGTTGTCTGGTTTGCGGCTGGATCTCCGGACCCACCTCCGCAGCCTGAGACAAAGACAACCAGCAAACAGGCAAAAAGGCAGGCAATAAGTGTTCTGTACATTTTCTGAGTCACCATAAGTGAACAACCACTGCTAGATAGAAAGATAGCTACGCCTGGAAGCGCATGTGCCGGGTAAACCTCAGTGATTTACCGGGTGATTTGGTGCATTTGCTGGTCTGAAATCCCGGATTAATGGATTTCAGCGAATTTTGGAGACATTTGAGAAGCAGGTAAGCAATTGAAATAATTAAACATACTAATTACTCACAAGCCATCCTTAAGAGATGGGACTTCAGTCCCATAATATAGATAGAAGTGTTAAAGAAATCAACACAGAATGACAACTTTTCCGACAGGTGGTGTGTTAATTTTCGATTTTGTAGCGCCAGGGTGGGGCCGACCGGGAATATTCATCAGCATGTCGGGCTGTTGCAGACCCAGCACAACAGCCACATATTCCACCAGGTGTCGGCCCGGATTCCACTTTGTATCATCCAGGCTAGCGTTTAGATCTTAGCCACGGATAAAGCGAAATACGCAAAATAATGTTCAGGCCTTAAACTCCTGTTTGCGTTATTTGCGTTTTTGCCGACTAAAAAGTTTTCACTAATCAGCGCCCCACCTCGGCTGCAGCGCATGCTCAACGCCAAGCTGATCAAGAATTTTTGCCACCACGAAATCGACAACATCTTCCACTGATTGAGGATGGTTGTAGAAGCCGGGATTGGCGTCAACGATGACTGCATCCATTCGCGACAGTTTGAGCATATTTTCCAGGTGAATATCCGAGTACGGTGTTTCACGCGGAACCAGCACCAGCTGCTTGCGTTCTTTAAGCATGACATCGGCCGCACGTTCCAGTAGATTATTACTGGCACCATGCGCGATCGCAGACAATGCGCCCATGGAACAGGGACATACGACCATGGCATCAACATCATTACTGCCACTGGCAACAGGTGCGGTCCATTCGTCTTCAGCAAACACGCGCAGCTGTTTAATATCAGTACTGTATTTTTCAACCAGGAATTTCTCAATCTCTCGGGTACGGCCCGGCAATGAAATATTTGTCTCCATGCCGATAACGACCCGCGCAGCCTTGCTGATCATCAGGTAAACCTTATGGTCTGCGGCGAGCAAGTTCTGCAGCAAACGAAAGCCATACTGGGCGCCGGATGCTCCCGTCATTGCCAGTGCAATTGTCTTGTTCCGCGCTGCGATTGCCGGCATGTTCAGGCTGCCTTTTTTTCCAGCGCTTGCAGCAGTTTGGTATGAATTGACTCAAAACCGCCATTACTCATGATCACAACATGATCCCCAGGCTGTGCCTGGCTGATTACTTCATTGATGATATCGGCGACATCTTCATAGACACCGGCTGACACCGATGAATGCCGTGCCAGATCATCCAGACTCCAGTCGATATTTTCCGGCTGGTAAAGATATACGTTGTCAGCCTGTTGCAATGAGTCCAGCAGTTCCTTTTTATGCACGCCCATACGCATCGTATTTGAGCGTGGCTCCAGTACCGCCAGTATGCGGCCATCAGCTGAAATTTCCTTTACTGCAGACAAGGTCTCGATGATCGCAGTCGGGTGGTGGGCAAAATCATCATATACGGTAATACCGCCAATCTCTCCCAGCACTTCCATGCGACGTTTGATCCCCTTGAACTGGCCAAGTGCCTCGCAGGCCTGCTCAACCGGAACACCCGCATGTCTTGCTGCCGCTATTGCAGCCAGTGCATTCAGCCGGTTATGTGCACCGTGCATATCCCAGTTGACCTGAGCTGCAACTTTACCGTCAACACAAACGCCGTACTGCTTGCCATCCTCGCTGCACGCACCAATAGACCAGTATTCGCCGGCGACGGAGAATTTCTCGATTGGCGACCAGCAACCCATTTCGATCACATCATCCAGGTTTGGGTCAGCACCGTTAACGATTAACTTGCCTTCACCGGGAACAGTACGCACCAGGTGATGAAACTGCTTCTTGATAGCATCCAGATCTTCAAAAATGTCTGCGTGATCAAATTCAAGATTATTCAGTACACAGGTGCGTGGCTGGTAATGCACAAACTTGGAACGCTTGTCGAAGAAGGCGGTGTCGTATTCATCAGCCTCGACCACGAAGAATGGATAATCACCATATCGGGCTGATAATCCAAAATTCGCCGGCACACCGCCAATAAGGAAACCGGGATTCAGGCCGGCATATTCCAGAATCCAGGCAATCATGCTGGCTGTGGTGGTTTTACCATGTGTGCCGGCGACTGCCAGCACCCAGCGATTACTCAGTACATTCTCCGCCAGCCATTGCGGCCCGGACGTATAGGGCAAATTATTATTCAGCACGTATTCAACCATCGGGTTGCCACGTGACATCGCATTACCAATCACGACCTGGTCGACTTCGTCGGTAATATCATCCGGGTTATATCCTTCACACAATTCGATACCCTGTAATTCGAGTTGTGTGCTCATGGGTGGATAAACATTCTGATCAGACCCACTGACGATATGTCCCGCCTGTCTTGCCAACAGGGCGACTCCGCCCATAAAGGTACCGCAAATGCCTAATATATGGATATGCATAATCTTTTAACTTCCCGGTAGTATGAGTTCAGCCGCAGCCATGGATAAGAACAAATAACCAAAAGACAGTGCCAGTGCACGTCCCATGCTTAGTTGCATCGCATGCCGAAATACATGTGCAAATACAAGTACCTGCCAACTGATTAATAACAGCATCAACAAAGCAGGGATTTTAACGCCTTGTTGCTCGGGCTGCACAGCATGAATCTGGATAAATAATGGCCAGGCAAGCAAGTGATAAACAACGCCGATTCCAGCCAGTGCAGACACCATTTGCACAAACCGCGCCTTGAAGCCCAGCAATGTCAGACACAAGTAACTGAAGGCAAAAAGTACCGCCACGTCCAGTACCATGTTGGCAACAGCCTGACTCACACTCATCGCTGTAGTTAGCACCAGCACGCCACTCGCGAGAAAAAGAACAGTCACTTTCACTAACAACGATAACGAATAAGGTAAATGCTGGGGCACTTCCTTGAGGAATATAATCGCCAGGATACGCAACGCCACCGGCATTATGAATGACCTTGAGTACAATAAGATAGCAACATTAATATTCCTTTCGACTTTATGCGACACACGGCATAGTACATAATACACCTCACCATGACGACCAAATCCATCACTATTACCCGCCCGGATGACTGGCACCTGCATTTACGCGATGGTGATGTACTTAATAGTGTAGCTCCATTCACGGCAAAACAGTTTCGACGTGCGATTGTTATGCCGAATCTAAAGCCTGCAGTAACCACCGTCAAACAGGCCGTTGATTACCTGGATCGAATTCTCGCGGCTGTTGCAGGCAGCGACTTCGAACCGTTAATGACGCTCTACCTGACAGATAACACCAGCGCTACAGAGATTATGGCGGCCCATAAAAGCTGTTTTATCAAGGGTGTTAAATTATATCCTGCGGGTGCAACCACAAACTCGGATGAGGGCGTGACCGACATCCGCAATTGTGATGCGGCACTCGAGGAAATGCAACGTGCGGGTTTACCTCTACTGGTTCACGGTGAAGTCACCGACAGCTCTATTGATGTTTTCGACCGCGAGAAAGTCTTCATTGACCACGTATTAATGCCGTTGATGAATCGTTTTCCCAAGCTCAAGATCGTATTCGAACACATTACCACGGCAGATGCTGTTGATTTTGTCCTCGACATGGGGCCTCAGATTGCCGCCACTATCACAGTCCACCACCTGATGTATAACCGTAATGCGATGTTCGAAGGCGGTATTCGGCCACACCATTATTGTCTGCCCGTGCTCAAACGCGAAACCCATCGGCAGGCACTGTTACACGCCGTTGCCTCGGGAAATGCTAAATTTTTTCTTGGCACAGACAGTGCACCACATGCCAAAAATCAGAAGGAATCCGATTGTGGTTGCGCCGGGATTTTTAGCGCCCATGCAGCCATCGAACTGTATGCTACCGTTTTTGAGCTGATCGATGCGCTCGACAAGCTGGAAGCCTTTGCCAGTTTTTATGGCCCGGATTTTTATGGCCTCCCCAGGAACAGCGATACCATCACGCTGGAAAAAACCAGCCAAACCATTGCCGACAGCTACCCGATGGCGGATCAATGCGTTGTCCCGTTGATGGCTGGCCAGACCATTGCATGGAAAATCAGCTCTGAAAATGCCTGATGAATACAACAAGCCATTGATGTCGAAACGCTTCCGCGGATTTCTACCCGTGGTAGTTGATGTCGAGACCGGTGGCTTTAATGAAAAAAAAGACGCCTTGCTCGAAATCGGGGCACTTACGCTGAAGATCGATGATCATGGTCATCTTGATATCAATGACACCTTTGCCTGCCATGTCGAGCCGTTCCCTGATGCCAACATGGACCCAAAATCACTCGAGATAAATGGCATTGACCCGTTTCATCCTTTTCGCATGGCCAAGCCTGAAGACAGGGCGATTCGTGATTTCTTCAAATTTGTCAGCACCGAAATGAAACAGAATGGTTGCACGCGTGCAATCATGATCGGCCACAATACCACGATGGACCTGAATTTCATCAACGCAGCAGCAGAACGCAATAACATTTCAAAAAATCCATTTCACCCGTTCAGCACCTTTGATACCGTTAGCCTTGCCGGGCTGGCTTATGGCCAGACTGTGCTGTCACGCGCGGTTGAAGCAGCCGAGATTGAATGGCACAGCGAAAAGGCACATTCAGCCCTGTATGACGCCACCAAAACAGCCGAATTATTCTGCAAAATCGTAAATCAATGGCGCGATGCTGTCGGGCCGGTCTGGATTTAGACAGGAAATTTCCTGCCCAGAGCCCAATCAGATCAAATATTGTCTATATTTCATAGGTATATATTGATTACAATGGTTCCAAATCCAGCCATGGAAAGCAGTATACGCAGGCAAAATTCAGCATGAAAAACAGAGATTTATCAATCATCATTGTAGATGATCTGCAATTCAGCAGAATTGTGGTAAAAACCGCACTGAAAAAGGCCGGTTACGATGGCGTTCGTCTTGCTGATAGCGCCACCCAGGCACTCAACATGCTGCAACAACAGCCCGCCGATGTCGTCCTCGCTGACTGGATGATGCCTGAGATGGATGGCCTGGAACTCACTGACCGGATTCGTCACCGCGACGAAGAGATCGGCACTTATACCGCTATCATTCTGTTCACGGCTAATGAAGGCATCGATCTCCTGGTAGAGGCTTTTGAACACGGTGTTGATGATTACTTGCGCAAGCCACCCAATCCACATGAACTGGCTGCACGAGTAAACGCGGCGGCACGCATTGCCGTGATGCAAAACGACCTGCTGGAAACTTCAAGACAGATGCAAGACACCATCAGGAATCTTGAAGAAATCGCGATGATTGACCCTCTTACAGGTGCCGGCAACAGGCGCTTTTTGATGTCACAACTCAAGTCGCATCTACTGGAAGCATCATCACGTAATGGCGGTGTCTGTCTTGCCATTCTGGAGATTGATCAACTCAAGGAGATACATGACCAGAATGGAGCAGAGGTGGCAAATGAAGTACTGGTTGCCATGCAACGTCGCTTACGTAGAGCAATCAGGCCGACTGATGCCATTTCAATACTGGACGGCAACCTTTTTGCTGTACTCATGCACTACACCAACCTGGACAACTATAGAGAGTCTTCAATGGAAAGACTACGTGCCGGCATCAATCAACGTCCATTTAAAACATCCATTGATGACATCAGGATCTCCGCATCGATTGGGGTTGTATATTATCGAGGCAATGAAGAAATAATTTCGGCCAACGAGATGCTAAAGCAGGCTATGAGCAAACTTAATGAAGCGGTAGACATGGGAAATAACAGCATCGCTTACTGATGCATTCAACATCGAACAACAGGCATAAAAAAAACCGCCTCGACCTGGCGGTTTTTTTATATACACAACTAGCTGCTATAACTTTCAGGCTGCAGCTTCATCAATCAGCTTCTGCAGTTCACCCTTTTCAAACATTTCCAGCATGATATCGTGGCCACCGACCAGCTCGCCGTTTACATACAGCTGAGGAAAGGTTGGCCAGTCAGCATAACGCGGCAGGTTCTGGAAAACCTCCATATCAGCAATCACGTTAAAATAGGCAAATTCCTTGTTACAGGACTTGAGCATTTCTGCCGCGCGGCTCGAAAAGCCGCATTGCGGTAACTGGGGCGTACCTTTCATAAAAATGATTACCGAATTCTTCTTGACGTGTTCGTCAATTCGATCCATTACATCTGCCATTAAGACTACCTGCTACTTTAATATGAAACTGTACCAATTTTACTCTCTGCCTGCCCGCCAATAAACCCACATTATTTCTGGTATCTAACCAATATTTTTCACCACAGTGGACACTGTGGCTCAATCATGGTTATCGACGTTTTGTTGCAGCCATAGCTCCAGTGCTGCCAGATGCCACAGCTTGCTGCCCTGCAGTCGTGTCAGGTAGGCCTCGGGTTCGGCCATGAGTTTCTCCACGTAGGCCGGATTGTACAAGCCGCGATTTTTAGCTGCATCGCACAGCAGGATCTGTTGCATGAATTCAAGAAAATCACCGCGGACATACTTCAATGACGGCATAGGGAAATAACCTTTTTTGCGGTCGATCACACTGTCCGGCAGCAAACCGCGTGATATCTGCTTGAGTACGTACTTGCCTCCATCGGCCAGCTTGAGCTCAGGCGGCATTGATGCGGCCAGCTCGACCAGCTCCTGATCAAGAAACGGTACACGTGCTTCCAGCCCCCAGGCCATGGTCATGTTGTCAACGCGCTTCACTGGATCATCAACAATCAGCGTGGTTACATCAAGCGCCAGCACCCGGTCAAGGTATTCGTCCGCATCAACATCATCCAGCAATGCTTCAACCAGGTCAGAACTAACATCACTGCCGTGGAATCGGCTATCAACGGTGTCAAGAAACTCATCATGGTCTCGATCAAAATACTGCTCACTGAACCTGCGTATACCCGGCGTTATTGAATGCTGCATTCGTGGGTACCAGAAATAGCCGCCGAATACTTCGTCAGCACCCTGCCCGCTTTGTACTACCTTGACCTGTTTCGAAACCACCTCGGAAAGCAGATAAAATGCGACTGCGTCCTGGGCGAACATGGGTTCGCTCATGTGCGCGAAAGCTTCGGGTAATCTCGGCAGCACCTGGTCATTTGGCACCATGAAGCGATGATGCTCGGTCGCAAACTTGCTGGCTACCGCATCGGAATATTCAAATTCGTTACCCTTTTCTTCGGGCTGGTCTTCAAAGCCGACGGAGAATGTTTTCAGGCCTGTCACACCTGCCTCGCTCAGCAACGCAACCAGCAGACTTGAATCGATACCGCCCGACAACAATACACCCACCGGTACATCTGCGATTTTGAGGCGACGCTCAACTGACTTTCTCAGCGAATCATGTATGGCATTGATCCACTCGCCCTCATCCATCGGCTTGTGCGGACGCCTGGCCTTCAATGCCCAGTAGCGGTTTTCCTCTACTCTGCCGTCATCAGAAACAACCATGTAATGCGCAGGACGGAGCTTGCGTATACCCTTGAGTATCGTGCGCGGTGCCGGCACCACGGCATGCAGCGAGAACAGGTTATGCAGTGCAAACGCATCGATGGATGTATCAATCGATGCATCAGCCGCGAGCAATGCCTGCGTGGTTGATGCAAACAACAAGCGGTTGCTGTCATGAGAGAAATACAGTGGTTTGATACCGACACGATCGCGCGCCAGTATGAGCCTGCTATTTTTTTCGTCCCTGATGGCAAAAGCGAACATGCCATGCAGGCGCTGCAGACAGTCGACACCCCACTCGGCATAGGCCTTGAGAATGACTTCGGTGTCACCACTGGATACAAACTGGTGGCCTTTAGCTATTAGCGCATCGCGCAGTTCAGGATAGTTATAAATCGTGCCGTTAAATACCAGCGACAGGCCGTGCTGCGTATCGACCATCGGCTGGCTGGCTTTATCAGACAGATCAATTATGGCAAGGCGGCGATGGCCCAGGCCGACATTGCCACTGATGTAACTACCTTCGCTGTCCGGTCCGCGCCTGGCCAGCCGGTCCATCATTCGACGAATGCGCACCTCGTCAGGTGACGCTTGATCAAAGCGGATTTCACCACATATGCCGCACATGATAAATCAGCTACGAGGGGCGAGGGTACGAGGGACGAGGGAAAAAAACCTTATTACAGCTCAAAATTAACATCACCGTCTTCGACCTCATTTTGTTGAACAACAGTTTCATTACTCTTCGCCTTTAAATCTCATCCGGTCTCTGCAGGTACTCATAGCGCGATATCTGGAAGTGAACGATTAGCCACAGCATTTTCTAGCCCCTGGTTACTCATCCCTCACCCCTGCCTTACCCCAGCCGCCGCCACCCGCGGTTTCTATGGTTAAAATATCGCCGGCCTGAAGCGAAATGTTTTGCTTGGCTGTAATCATATTTTGATTCAGCAGGTTTCGCCCGCTCTTGCCGCCATCAGCCCCCTGCAGTCCCCAGGGTTTATGTGTTCTTCTTTCTGTAAGCAGCGTTACATTGGCTGCTTGGAGAAACTCGAACTCGCGCACAATACCCGAACCGCCTTGATATTTTCCACTACCGCCAGATCCTGTTCGAATCTGGTAGCGATTAATGCGTATCGGGAATGACATCTCCAGTGATTCGATCGGCGTGTTTAACGTATTGGTCATATGTGTCTGTACAGCATCAATGCCGTCTGCAACAGAACAGGCACCCATCCCACCGCCGATGGTTTCATAATAATCCCATGCCTGTACTGACTCTTTACCGGTCGAACCCATTGCCAGGTTATTCATGCTGCCATGGCTGGCGGCTGGTATTTTTCCGGGTATTGCCTGCGCCAACGCACCCAGTACCACATCGACGATGCGCGAACTGGTCTCGACATTACCGGCAGCGACCGCGGCAGGGTAATTCGCATTGAGTAAACTGCCGTGCTCCGCTGTGATCGAAATCGGACGAAAACTGCCGGCACAGGCCGGCGCCTGCGCCGGCAGCAAACAACGAAACACATAATATACGGCAGCAGCTGTCACCGACAGCGGGCAGTTAACGTTGCCTCCGACCTGGCTGCTGCTACCCTTGAAATCAATTGCCACTTTTCCCTGCTCGACCATGATGCAGGCCTGTATCGCTATGTTTTCATGCCCCAGGCCGTCATCATCCAGCACATCGCTGAAACGGTAGTCACCATCGGGAATGGACCTGAAGCTTGATAATGCCAGCTGTTCGGCATAATGATTCAGTGCCCCAAGGGCGCTGGTGTAGTGCACCGCACCCATCTGCCGGATCAACTCGACCAGCCGATGGCGTCCGCGGCGATTGGCGGCAATTTGTGCACTGAAATCGCCTTTTGACTCGGCCGGGTTACGCATGGAGCGCATCAGCTGGTGCATGCGCGACGCATTGATGCGGTGATGCTCGACCAGCTTGTGCGGCTTGATGACCAGACCTTCCTCATGCAGGCTGGTCGATAGGGGCATCGATCCCGGCAAATCGGCACCAATATCAGCATGATGAGCACGATTAGCAACAAATCCCAGCAACGTCATATCAATAAAGACGGGCGCGATCAGCGTCACATCCGGCAGATGGGTCCCCCCCATGTAGGGATCATTGAGGATGATCATATCGCCATCCTGCCAGTCGATGCCTTCAATGATGCCACGCATGGCATAGGCCATACTTCCCAGGTGTACCGGAATATGCGCGGCCTGGGCGCAGAGCTCGCCGTTGCTATCAAACACGGCACAGGAATAATCGAGTCGATCGCGAATGTTGGGCGAAAAAGCAGCACGTTGCAGCGCTGCACCCATTTCATCGCATACCGCCTCGATACGGTTTGCAAATATACTTAACTCAACCGGATTCACGCTTAAATAACACTGTGTTATGTATGGAATTTGTTGTTTTTACTGGTAATAAACATAGCAATTTTCACTTTAGATATTGCATTATACATGCCCCTGCTCTATCGTTAGCGCCATCCAAAATCATGAAAATAAATCTAGGGGAAACCACATGAATCCTTTGAAATCCATATCAGGTACGATAATTACAGGTATCGTGCTGTCAGCTGTGATCATGCTTATCTACAAGGACGGCGTATCAGCTCCAATCGAATGGACCGTCTGGTTCCATGTTGTTGTTGGCATAACCTGGATCGGCCTGCTGTACTATTTCAACTTCGTCCAGGTTCCAGCTGTCGCAACTGCCCTGTCTGAAGCGGACAGTGGTGGACCAGGCGCAGCTGCAATCAACAAGTATGTAGCGCCGCGCGCTCTGCTCTGGTTCCGCTGGGCTGCTCTTCTGACCTGGCTATCCGGCGCTGCCGCATTATTCAAGATGGGAATTTTTGCTGACGCATTCATGCTTAAACAAGGTGCGGCCGTGATCGGCGTTGGCGCCTGGCTGGGTACTATCATGCTGTTCAATGTATGGGGACTGATCTGGCCGAACCAGAAAAAAATCCTTGGCCTGGACGGTAAAGAACACGGTGCCGATGAAATCGCCAAAGCCAAGCTTATCGCACTGATGGCTTCGCGCACCAACACCGCTTTATCCATTCCCATGCTGCTTTCAATGACAGCATACGGCCATGGCGGGTTCCCGTTCTAAGCACCGGGGTAAGCCAGTTAATCCAGCGGGCGGATCTGTTTCAGATCCGCCTTTTTTTCTTGAACACACATCAAAATAACGTATAATCAGTTATTTAACGGCAGCCAAGGCTGCCGTTTTTGATTTCACAATTACCTATTTCGATGTCCAATAACCAGCACTTGATGACGACTTATGCAGCCATGGATGTCACCTTCGATCATGGCGAAGGGACAATTCTGTGGGACACCAACGGCAAGCAATACCTGGACGCACTTGCGGGCATAGCAGTATGCGGACTTGGTCACGCACATCCGGCCGTAACAGCAGCGGTCTCGCAGCAGGCTTCAAAACTGGTACATACATCCAATCTGTATCAGATAGAAAACCAGCAGCTTCTGGCCGATGAGTTGTGTCGCATATCCGGACTGGATCGTGTTTTTTTCTCCAACTCCGGTGCCGAAGCCAACGAGGCGGCCATCAAGATCGCCAGAATGTACGGCAACGCCAACGGCGTTTCATCACCCAGTATCATTGTCATGGAAAACAGTTTTCATGGACGCACCATGGCTACGCTATCAGCAACCGGCAACCGTCATGTTCAAGCCGGATTCGAACCACTGGTACAGGGCTTTGTTCGCGCGCCCTTCAATAATATTGAAGCCATTGCAAACATTGCCAGCAACAGCAGCAATGTCGTTGCAATCATGGTGGAACCGATACAGGGAGAGTCAGGCATCAATATCCCTGAGGCGGATTACCTGAACAAGCTTCGTAAACTCTGTGATGATAACAACTGGTTGTTAATGCTCGATGAAGTCCAGACCGGCATGGGGCGTACTGGCAAATGGTTTGCGTACCAGCACAACGGCATTCTTCCTGATGTCATGACCCTGGCAAAATCCCTGGGCAATGGTGTACCTATTGGCGCCTGCGTTGCAAACACCAGGGCTGCCGAGGTTATGAAGCCAGGAAGTCACGGATCGACATTTGGCGGTAATCCGCTCGCTTGTGCAGCCGGGCTTGCTGTTATCAAAACCATAGAGCAGGAAAACCTTGTTGAAAGGGCAGCAACGGCAGGCAAGCTGCTTAGAGACAAGCTCGGTACCGTACTGGGTAGTATTGATGGCGTCAAAGAGATTCGCGGCCAGGGACTGATGATTGGGATACAACTGGACAAACCCTGCAAACAACTAATGACGGAAGCACTGCAGCAAGGGCTTCTGATCAGTGTGCAATCTGAACACGTGATTCGACTACTACCACCATTGAACATTAGTGAAGAACAAATTGATACTTTAACCGATACACTAAGCTCGCTTGTTATATCATTTTTACAACAAGAAGCTGCCTGAGTGCATACATCGATGAGATCATGCTATGACCGTGCGCCATTTTCTAACACTCACAGATTTATCCAGTGGTGAATTAACAGCTCTATTGCATCGCGCAATAGAGCTTAAGACACTGCTTAAAAAACATGAAGTCTACGAGCCACTCAAGAACCGCGTGCTCGCGATGGTGTTTGAAAAATCATCCAC
Organism: uncultured Gammaproteobacteria bacterium; assembly: GCA_963807785.1. Lineage (GTDB taxonomy): Bacteria > Pseudomonadota > Gammaproteobacteria > SZUA-229 > SZUA-229 > JABDQW01. The sequence goes on from CAWEEC010000058.1 coordinate 34,770, forward strand.
GCGTACACGCGTCTCTTTTGAGGCAGGCATGGCCCAGTTTGGCGGTCATGCCATCTTTCTGTCGCCACGAGATACCCAGCTTGGACGGGGCGAGCCTATAGCAGACAGCACGCGTGTTCTTTCCAGCATGGTGGACTGTATAATGGTACGCACATTTGAACATGAAAAGATTGAATGTTTCGCGGAATACTCGTCTGTGCCGGTAATTAACGGCCTTACCGATGAAGTCCACCCATGCCAGCTACTGGCTGACATGCAGACCTTTGTCGAACACAGGGGCGATATCAAGGGCAAGACTGTAACCTGGATTGGTGACGGTAACAACATGTGCCACTCCTATATGCATGCAGCAAAGCTGCTCGACTTTAAGCTGAACATTGCCTGCCCGCAGGGATATACTCCAGCAAACAGGTTTATCGACGAGACTTCGACCCATATTGAGCTAATGCCTGATCCTGTTGAAGCCTGTAAAGATTCAGACCTTATCGTTACCGATGTTTGGGCCAGCATGGGCCAGGAAGATGAACAGAGCAAGCGTGAAACTGCTTTTGCGCCATACCAGGTGAACAGTACACTAATGAGCGCCGCCAATACTGACGCACTGTTCATGCATTGTCTTCCCGCACACCGTGGTGAAGAAGTAAGTGCCGACGTCATTGACGGCAAGCAAAGTGTTGTATGGGAGGAAGCCGAGAATCGATTGCATGCGCAAAAAGCTCTACTCGAATTCCTGCTTATCGAGTAACCACGCATTGCTTTCGTTTAGACCAAGGCACAAGATTTTCACCTTATTGCTCTGCGTCTTTGCGCTGCTGTTTCATCGTGCTTCTATTGCTCAAGACCCTGATTACTGCGCCGCAAGGTACCCGTCAATAACTTCTTACCAACAACCACCATTGTTCAGTGAGGCGGCGCGGAACAAAATTGATATCAGCGCAAACAAAACAATTACCCAGAAGGATGGATCTTCTACGTTTGAAGGTGACGTCGTCATCGAACGGCATGAACTCAGAATCAAGGCAGATATGGCCAATTTCGACAATACAAGCAGGGAAGTATCTGTCACTGGAAATGTGCATCTGGACACGACTTCAATGTCAGTCGATGCGGCTGGCGGCAGATTTTTCCTGGATGATAAGAAAACCGAATTCAACGACATACAATTTTTTATCCCCGAGAGCAGATTACGCGGAAACGCCAAACAGGTTATTTCCGACAGCGACAAATCTGCAACCTTGACTTCCTCCAGCATCACCAGCTGCCCCCCCGATGATATTGACTGGCTGTTATCTGCTGACTCCATAGAACTTGATTTACAAGACGAATATGGCAAGGCACGCGGTGTTGTTCTCAGGTTTCATAACGTACCTTTTCTGTATACACCTTATATTGAATTTCCGGTTGGCGACAAACGTCGTAGCGGCTTGCTGACACCTTCGTTTGGAACATCATCATCCCGTGGCTTTGAGCTGATCGTACCCTGGTACTGGAATATAGCGCCTAACCAGGACGCAACCATCGCCCCACACTATATGAACAGACGCGGGATGCAGCTGGATACACAATACCGTTATTTAACAAAATCCACCGATGGAACCTTCGATGTCAATTATCTAAACAAGGACCGAATTACTGAAGAGAAACGCTATTCGTTGAAATACTTACAGCAAACCCGAATTAATAATAACGTCAGGCTCAATGTTGATTACAAGGATGTTTCTGATCCTGAATACTTGCAGGATTTCTCCAATAGCCTGCTAGGGTCGAGCACGACACATCTGAGCCAAAATGTAGACCTGTCCGCCAGCTATATAAACTGGCGCATGGGCGCATTACTGCAAACATATGAAACTCTGGACCTGACCATCTTAGAAAGCGACAGGCCATACAATATGCTGCCTAAGATCACACTTGCAGGCAGCGAAGAGCTAACCGAAGGCCTGAAGCTGACACTTGATTCTGAATGGGTCAATTTTGTACATGAAGCTGATATCAACATAGAGGGTCCTCGATTTATTGTACAACCCGGTGTTGAGCTTGCATTTCAAAGCAGCGCGTGGTTTCTGAAACCGGCTGTTGAGTTCAACCACACACAATATAATGTTTCCTTCGGTGACGGAACAAAAGTCAATACAAATGATCGAAACCTGGCGATCACGTCTATAGACAGCGGACTGTTTCTCGAACGCAATATGTCTAACAACCTGATTCATACACTAGAACCCAGGTTGTTCTACGTGTATATACCTTATAAAGACCAGAGCAACTTGCCGATTTTTGACACAATCCTGCCCGAGTTCACACTCATTCAGATGTTCAGGAAAAACAGATTCATCGGCGGTGACCGCATAGGTGATGCAAATCAAATGACGGCTGCAATTGATTCGCGAATTATTAACCCGGCAACGGGTTATGAGTATATGCGCGCCACGATTGGCCAGATATATTACTTTGATGACCGCAGGATAACACTGACCGGCACTCCCGAAACCAACAAAACATCTGATGTCATAGCCAATATAAACGGAACACTATCAAACTGGAGCGCAAACGCGGGTATACAGTGGGACATTGTGCAGCATAACAGCTCAAGAAATAATGCCTCATTACAATACAAATCCGATGATAACGCGATTTTCAATCTTGGCTACAGCAAAAGACGGCAAACATTGACCAATCCCGAGCAGCTTGAACAGGCTGATCTTTCATTTGTCGCACCTGCAGGCAGGAATTTCACGCTTATCGGCCGATGGAACTACTCACTTGAACAATCACGTGATCTGGAGACGATTGCCGGTATTTCATATGAAAGCTGTTGCTGGTCCATGATTCTTGCTTTTGAGCGTAATCTTGTTCAGTCAAGCACTATCGACGAGGATTATAACAACACGATACTTTTCCAGCTGGTTTTAAAAGGCCTGGGAAGTGTTTCTGGCGACAGCGCTGTCGACAAATTACAACAGTCGATTCTTGGTTTCAGAAACGACTACTAATACGATACCTGACTCTTATGTACAATCACTTGCTTTTGACGATAAAAATATATTTACTCACTTTCATCCTGTCTATCCTGGCATTCAATAGCAGCGCAGGCGTGCTCAAACCTCTCGATAGCATTGCGGTTGTTGTAAATGAAGATGTAATAACGAAAAACGAACTCGAGGCCAAGACAGCATATTTTGAAAACCAGATACGATTGAGTAGCGGCTCTGTATCTGACAGAAGCAGCCTGAAAAAACAGGTACTGGAGCGCATGATTCGTGACAAGGTCCAGCTACAGAAAGCCACGCAATTTGGTATACAAGTCGATGATATAAGCCTCAATCGAGTGATTGATGCCATGGCAAAGAAAAATAATATGACCATAGGCCAACTGCGCACAACACTTGAGAGCGAAGGCATTGATTTTTCTGACTTCCGCAGTCAGTCACGTGATGAATTGATTATCCAGGAGCTTCAAAAGCGTATGGTAGCGGATAAAGTCAATGTCACCAGCCAGGAAGTCAAACAGTTGATAGAAAGCAATGTTCAACAGGAAAACAAAGGCACCGAATACCACCTGCTGCATATCTTGATTGCCACTCCGGAAAATGCCGGATCGGAAGATATCCAGCTTTCACAGGAGAAAGCAGAAAACATCTATCAGCAGTTAAAACAAGGTGCAGATTTCAAGCAGCTTGCAATACGCGAGTCCAATGGAAGTAACGCACTTAACGGTGGTGACCTTGGCACAAGAAAAGCTAATGAGCTACCCGAGTTGTTTCTGAATGCTGTTGCAGGACTGAAACAGGGTGGTATCAGTAAGCCTGTACGAAGCGCCAGTGGCTTCCACATATTAAAGCTGGCCAGTTCAGGCAGTAATGCAGAAATTGTCACACAAACCCATGCACGCCATATACTGATCAGAACAAGTGCCGATATTAGTGACGACGACGCACGCCAGACACTATTACAACTCAAGCAGCGAATTGAACAAGGTGAGAACTTTGCGGATCTTGCCAATGAATACTCGGAAGATCCCGGGTCAAAAATACAAGGCGGTGATCTTGGCTGGGCCAGTCCCGGTATGTTTGTACCCGAATTTGAACGCGTTATGGCGTCGCTGTCCGATGGTGAAATATCCGAACCGTTTAAAAGCCAGTTTGGCTGGCACTTGATGCAGGTGCTCGAGCGCCGCGATCATGACATGACCAATGCAGTTATGGAAGCCAAGGCGATGCAGGCGATACGAGCACGCAAGATTGATGAGGAGCTGCGACTATGGCTACGCAGAATCCGTGATGAAGCCTATATTGAGTATGTAGATGCCAGCCTTGACCCGGAAAAACAGCAGCAATAACACCTGCAATGCAACATCGTGCAAAGAAACGCTTTGGCCAGAATTTCCTTGTTGATGCCAATGTTATAGAAAGAATAGTACGCAGCATTAATCCGCAAACAGGAGACCATGTAATTGAAATTGGCCCTGGACTTGGCGCCCTCACACAACCACTATTAAAAACATTACCTCGACTTGATGTTATCGAACTCGATCGAGATGTTATTCCTGAATTAAGAAACCTGGATGGCGCCAACAAGCTGCACATCCATAATATTGATGTGCTCACTTTTGACTTCACGGAACTTTCTCAGGCCAGTTACAACCAGCACAAGTTGCGAATAATCGGCAACCTGCCCTACAACATTTCTACAGCGGTATTGTTTCATTTGATTAAACACAGAAACGTAATTCAGGACATGCACTTCATGCTTCAAAAAGAAGTGGTAGAACGCATCGCCGCAGTTACCGGATCACATAACTACGGCCGGCTTTCGGTGATGATGCAGCTACATTTCAAAATCAGCCCGTTATTCACCGTTGCGCCGCAATGTTTCACTCCCAGGCCCAAGGTTGATTCCGCCATTGTCCGACTGGTTCCCACAGCCGAGCTGCCCATCAATAGCGATGAGCTCGAAACATTTGAAGCACTGATCAGGCAGGCATTCTCCCAGCGACGCAAGACCTTGAGAAACACCCTGAAAGGCCTGTGTGATACAAAGCAGATGGAGACTGCTGGTATTGACCCCGGTAAAAGACCCCAGGAGCTGGGCGTCACTGACTATATCAAGCTGCTCCATCAGCTACATTAATTTCTGTTACTGCTTGCTGGCTGATATATCTACTTCAGTGACAAATGATATAATTTACCTTCAGCTGGAGGAGTACGATTATGTCTGACAATACCTACGCTATTAGTATCGATGTACAGCCGGCCTATATTGCAGAGCAGTCCGACCCCGATAGCAATCACTATGTTTTCTCGTACACGGTTACTATAAAGAATAACGGTAACATTCCTGCAAAATTACTCACACGCCACTGGGTGATCACCGACGGTGACGGCGAAATACAGGAGGTCAAGGGTGAGGGCGTCGTTGGAGAAACGCCGTACCTGAGACCCGGAGAAGACTTCCGTTATACATCGGGCACAATGATGCGAACTCCGATCGGGACCATGCACGGCAGTTATCAGATGGTTGCAGATGATGGTGTTAATTTCGATGCTGAAATTCCCTCATTCAGCCTCAATGTACCCAATATGCTGCATTAATATTTAGCGCTAAAGGCCGATGTACATGGCACTCAAGCACAGTTACAGCGTATTGGCCCCTGTGTATGACGCGGTTGTCAGAGGACCGCTGGACGGCGTGCGTAGAAAGAGCCTTGCGCGCCTGAAAGACATTAAGGACAAGGATATTCTTATCAACGGCATTGGTACCGGCCTCGATCTGGCCTATTTGCCACATGGCGCCCGTTATACGGGATCAGATATCACGCCATTAATGTTGCGACGCGCACAAAAGCGAGCCAGGGAAACGGGTATTGATATCAGGCTTGAATGCGCCGACAGCCAACACCTGCCATTTGAAAACGCGGCGTTCGATATCATAATTATGCACCTGATTCTGGCCGTGGTACCAAGTCCACGTCACGCATTACAGGAAGCTGACAGAGTTCTGAAAAAACATGGCCACATTTTAATTCTTGATAAATTTCTCAGGCCAGGCCAGCTTGCACCTGTTAGACGCGGCTTGAATACGGTTCTTCGTCATATAGCAACTCGCACCGATGTTGTATTTGAAGACGTACTCAAACACAACACCAGTTTGCATGTGGTCAAAGATGAACCGGCACTTGCGGGTGGCTGGTTCCGGCTGATAGAGTTGGTCAAAACAACCTGATTAAACGGAATGGGGGCCCCTATGGCGATCTATGCCATTGGTGACATCCAGGGATGCTACGACGATTTGAAACAGCTCCTGGACAAAATAAATTTTAAACAGGACAGGGACCGGTTGTGGTTTACGGGCGACCTGGTTAACCGCGGTCCGAAATCATTAAAAACCCTGCGTATGATCCAGGCAATGGACGCAAACGCTGTTGTTGTCCTGGGGAACCACGATCTGCACCTGCTGGCAACTGCCTATGACCACTTTAAACCCGGCAGGAAAGACACGCTCGACGACATATTAACCGCGCCGGACAGGGACAAACTGTATGAGTGGTTAAGATTCAGACCACTGATGCATGTCGACGATGACCTGGACCTGGTAATGGTACATGCCGGTTTGCACCCGGAGTGGACGATTGATCAGGCACTAGCGCTGGCACACGAGGTTGAATCAATGATACGCGGTGATAAGCATATCGCCTATTACAAGCACATGTATGGCGATAAACCGCGCAAGTGGTCGAACAAGCTGAAAGGCTGGGCCCGGCTGCGTTTTATTACTAACGTTTTTACGCGCTTGCGTTATTGCGACGCATCGGGCGCCATTAGCTTGAATACCAAGGGCGCACCCGGTACCCAGCCGAAAGGACTACACCCATGGTTTGAAATTGAACACCGTCGCAGCAAAAACAACCACATCATATTTGGCCACTGGTCTACGCTGACACTGGTCAATGATCAAAAATATATTAATGTATATCCGCTCGATACCGGCTGCCTGTGGGGTGGGAAGCTCACGGCGATGCGAATTGACGACAAGCCGTTTACCAGAACCAGTATCGATTGTCCTCAGTCGCAGAAACCAAAACTGGCCAGGCAGTCAATGGCTGACTGAATCGAGGTTAAAAAAAAGGCAAGCAATGGAGCCTATTGCTTGCCTTTTAAAAATGAATCTGAGGATAAATGATTCAGATAGTACGACTGGCCCGGTTTGAATTAGTTCATGAATTCTGAAAATTATTTTCGTTGGTAGGTAACGAAGCTGTATTTGCAGGGATTTTTCTCATCCGCGGTGTGTTGCTCACTGGCGCAAACCCGCCATTGTGCAAGATCGAACTCGGGAAACCAGGCATCACCCTCATAGGCATTCTCGATATAGGTCATGTAGAGCCGGTCAGCTCTAGGTAACACCAGCTCGTAGATACTACTACCGCCAATAATCATGACTTCAGCCTCCCCGGCCACCATCTCCAGCGCCCGTTCCAGCGTATTCGCAGTCAACACACCCTGTGCCTGAAAATCAGCTGAGCGGGTTAATACAATATTGGTGCGACCTGGTAACGGCCTGCCGATCGACTCATATGTGTTGCGGCCCATAATGACAGGCTTGCCCATGGTCACCTGCTTGAAATGCGCAAGATCAGCAGGTAAATGCCACGGCAGCTGGTTCTGATTCCCAATCAGGCGATTACGGTCCATCGCCGCAATAATCGAAACAAGCACTTAACCGGATAACCTCATGGCAGAGACATGAAGATTGTTAACCGCAAATGAACGCGAATAACGCAAAAATATAAATGTTGTTGTGATTCTAAATAATATTTGCGCTTTTTGCGTTATTTGCGGACAAATACTTTCGAACCGATCACTTTTACAGGAAAAATTCAAACAGCAACGGTGGCCTTGATGTGTGGGTGCGCTTCATAGCCAACCAGCTCGAAATCCTCGAACTTGAAATCGAATATTGATTTAACCTCGGGATTGATTTTCATCACTGGCAGTGGATAAGGCTTTCTGGATAATTGCTCGTCTGCCTGTTGAAGGTGGTTGGTATATAGATGCGCGTCACCCAGGGTATGCACAAAATCACCAGGCGCCAGTTCACATACCTGGGCGACCATCAGGGTCAGCAAGGCATAGGACGCGATATTGAAGGGCACGCCCAGGAAAATATCGGCACTGCGCTGGTACAGCTGGCAGGAGAGCTTGCCATCTGCCACATAAAACTGAAACATCATGTGGCATGGCGGCAATGCCATGTTGTCGATCTCGCCTACATTCCAGGCGCTGACAATCATGCGTCTTGAGTCCGGCGTATTCCTGATCTGTTCGATGACCTGGGATATCTGGTCAAAGTTGCGGCCATCAGCAGCCGGCCAGGAACGCCACTGGTAGCCATAGACCGGTCCCAGGTTGCCATTCTCGTCGGCCCACTCGTTCCAGATTCTGACGCCGTTGTCCTGTAGATACCTGATATTGGTATCGCCGCTGAGAAACCATAACAACTCATGGATAATGGATTTAAGGTGACATTTTTTCGTTGTCACCAGCGGAAACCCTTCGCTCAGGTCAAAGCGCATTTGATGCCCGAACACAGACAGCGTACCCGTTCCGGTCCGGTCTTCCTTTTGATTGCCATGGTCACGCACGTGACGCATCAGATCGAGATATTGTTTCATGAATGATAACTATATTGATTAAAACTTATTTTGCCACAGAGCTCAGAGTTTTTTATTTTGGTTTTTGCTTTCCCTAGTCCCTAGCTCCTCGTCACTAGTACCTTTTTTCATCGCCAGATGAAAAAGAAGCACTCCAACGATGATCATAGGCAGCGACAATAACTGCCCCATGGTTAACCAGTCAAAAGCGATGAAACCGAGATGGACGTCCGGGGTACGGAAAAATTCCGTAGTGAAACGAAAACAGCCATAACTGATCATGAAAACACCGGAGACCGCCATTAGCGGGCGAGGTTTTGATGAATACCACCACAGGATCAGGAACAGCAGCAAGCCTTCAGTCAGTGCCTGGTACAACTGGGATGGGTGACGCGGCAGCTGATCTACAAACGGAAATACCATCGCCCAGGGCAAACCCGGGTCTGCGACCCTGCCGACCAGTTCGCCATTGATAAAATTGCCGATGCGGCCAGCACCCAGCCCGATGGGTACCCATGGCGCAATAAAGTCTGTCACCTCAAAGAAGGGTTTTCCATTCTTGTGGGCATATAAAAGCATGGCAAGAAAAACACCGAGCATACCGCCGTGAAACGACATCCCGCCCTTCCAGATATAAAAAATCGAAACCGGGTTGTCGATAAAAACATCCCAGCCATAAAACAGGGTATAGCCGAGACGGCCACCGAGAATCACCCCAAGTGCACCGAAAAATATCACGTCCTCGACCTGCTTTCGCGTCCAGTCCAGGTCCGCGCGTTTGCTACGCTGGATACCGTATATCCATGCGCCAATGAAGCCGAACAGGTACATCAGGCCGTACCAGTGGACTTTTAATGGACCGATCGAAAAAGCGAGGGAATCAATATTGGGGAAGGTCAGCATGGAAGTGGATGTTACCAAATTCGGGCAGCTGTGAAATGCCTGAAATCGATGTACTCGCCTTCTGTCCCTGTTCCAGTTGTTTAATTAATCCAGCTAACTTGCCCTAGTTCAATGCAAGTTCAGTGCAATTACATTAAAATCACCATTCAATCAGAACAAGTTACTGAATTTAAAGACTTTTATACAATACCAGCATGAGCACAACCGGCACCGGACAAGTTTCCAGCACAGCTGTTATCAGCCAGGGTTTTCACTGGTTGCTGACCCTGGTATTTACCCTGTTCGCCATTATCGTGGTTAACTCGATCTACCTCAGCAGCATAACGCTGCTGGAGTATTACAGCGGACTGATTTACCAGGATTATTTCTACCTGTTGATGTTCCTGTTACACCTGCTACTTGGCCTGTTGCTGGTGCTGCCTTTCTGCGTGTTCGCGTTGCTGCATGCCCGGCGCGCAATCAAGCGCGACAATCGCTACGCCATACGTGCCGGTCTCGCCCTGTTTATCAGCGGCTTGCTGTTACTGTTGTCCGGAATCGTACTGACACGATTTGGTTTTTTTGAGGTCAATGATCCACGCATTCGGGTACCGCTCTACTGGCTGCACGTGATTCTACCGATTGTGATTGTATGGCTGTTTATCCTGCACAGACTCGCCGGGCGCCCGATTCGGTATCATCTGGCTTATCGCTGGCTGGCCCTCGCCAGCAGTTTTGCGCTCATCATGCTCGCGGTACATATGTTGACGCAGCAAGACACGAGTATTGCACAGTCACATGACTTCTCTCCATCCGGTTTTAAAATCGCCGGCAAGGCACTGATACCGGCCGAACACCTGATGACAGACCAGGAGTGCAAGCAATGTCACGCTGATATTTATCGCAGCTGGGAACAGAGCATGCACCGCCACAGCTCTTTTACCAACCCGGCCTACCGTTTCAGCGTCGAGGAAACACGCAAGGTAGTAATGGAACGCGACGGCGATGCCGACATATCACGCTTCTGCGCTGGTTGTCATGACACTGTACCGCTGCTGAGTGGCCGTTTCGAACAGGCAGATTTTGATCCTGATAATGAGCCTGCCGCCATGGCCGGTCTCACCTGTACATCCTGTCACGCCATCACCGCAGTCAACAGCACCACCGGCAACAGCGATTTTACCATTGCCGATCCCGCACGATATCCGTTTGCATTCAGTGACTCACCGTTGTTGAAAGCGATCAATCACCAGTTGATCAAGGCAAAACCGGCCTATCATAAAAAAATCCTGCTCAAACCAATGCATAAAACAGCCGAATTCTGTTCCGGCTGTCACAAGGCCAACCTGCCTTACGAGGTAAACCATTACAAGTGGTTACGCGCGCAAAACCACTACGACAGTTTCCTGCAAAGTGGTGTCTCCGGCCATCGCGTCGACAGTTTTTATTATCCGCCAAAAGCGATTGAAAAATGCGCCACATGCCACATGCCGCTGGAAGTGTCAGACGATCCGGCAGCACGCGATTTTGATGGCAGCGGCAACCTGAGTATCCACAGTCATCTGTTCCCGGCGGCCAATACCGCAATTCCCGCGTTGCTGGGGCTTCCTGACTGGGTTGTTGAGGCTCATCAAAAACGGCTGAGCAATGTGACACGGGTGGATATATTCGGCCTCAAACAGGATGGTACTGTAGATGGCAAGCTTCATGCACCGCTGGGAAGCGTGCTTCCTGAACTGCAACCGGGAAACAGCTACCTGATAGAAAGCGTGATTCGAACACTGGGTGTCGGCCACCACCTCACACAGGGCACATCTGATTCCAACCAGTTATGGCTGGAACTCAGCGTTTATGATGGCGGGCATTTGATTGCACGCAACGGTGGTATGAACCCTGAAGGCGAGGTTGATCCATGGTCCTATTTCGTCAACAGCTATGTACTCGACCGTGTGGGACGACGCATTAACCGGCGCAATGGACAGGACATCTTCGTACCACTGTATGATCATCAGATTCCGCCGGGCGCAGCCGATGTGGTGCATTACAAATTGACCTTACCGGACAGCCTCAAGGGCCCTGTAGTGATAGAAGCAAAGCTGAAATACCGGAAATTCGACAGTGAATACCTGCAATATATCCAGGGTGATGACTTCGACGGCAACCACCTTCCGATCACCACCATGGCAAGTGACCGAGTCGTTTTGCCTGTTGCAGGTGGCGCAGCTGTAGATTCAAATGCCGCCAGCACCATTGCTGAATGGGAGCGCTGGAATGACTATGGTATTGCACTGCTGCGCGAAGGCAACAGCGGATCAAGTAAAGGTGAATTAAGACAGGCGGAACAGGTATTTAGCCGCGTTGAAGCAATGCAGCCGGGACTGGGTGCATTGAACCTCGCGCGCGTCTACTTCAAGGAAGGCCGTCTTGATGAAGCAGCTGCGGCCATCCACAGGGCATCAAAAGCCAGCCCCTCGGCACCACCCTGGACTCTGACATGGTTCAGTGCACGTATTGATCATGAAAATGGTTTTCTCGATAACGCCATTGAAAGTCTCGAGCAGATTTACCACAACCGGTTTGAAGAAGCAGGTATGAAAGCTTTCGATTTTTCTTATGACACCAACTTGTTAAACGAACTGGGGAGAACCAATTTTGAACGTGCTCGCATGGAGCGAGGTACAAAACGACGCCAGCAACGCAATGCATTCCTGCAAAAGTCACGGCTGTGGTTTAATAAAGCACTGCAAATAGATCCGGAAAATCTGTCTGCACATTATAATCTCGCCCTGGTGTACTCCGAACTTGGTGAACTGCAACAGGCTGACTATCATCGGCAACAGCACGACCGGTTCCGCCCTGACGATCACGCAATCGAGACCGCCGTCACACGGCATAGACAGAACAACCCTGCGGCTGACCATGCTGCAGCTGAATTTGTTATTTACGACCTGAACCGGCCAGATGCGTATGGCATGCATGACATCATCTCGCCACTGGCATCGAAATCTATATCATCCAGCACACATGAGCCAAGCCATCCATGAGTAACAAACGACACGCTGATGAAGCAGTGATCAGCAAAGCCTTTTACCGTTCATTATTGACGATCATAATGGCCGTAATTGCCGGCTTTATTATTTATTATATTACTCGTGAGCGGGTCGAGCAGGAATCAATTACACAGCAGCAGGTCACTGGCCCGGTAATAACACAACAATCAACTGTGGAAATTCCCGCGGTCCACTTTACGGACATTACCCGTGAAGCCAATATCGAATTCGTGCATACCAATGGCGCCTATGGTGATCGCCTGCTGCCTGAAACCATGGGCGGCGGCGGTGGGTTTATCGATTACGATAATGATGGCGACCAGGATATCATCCTCGTCAATGCGACCCACTGGCCCGGTCAACAACAAGATGACACACCAGTAACGCGCCTCTACAACAATGATGGCAGCGGGCATTTTAGCGACGTTTCGAATGCTACCGGACTGGCAATAAATAGCTATGGCATGGGGCTTGCTGTAGGCGATTATGACAACGATGGCTGGGACGATGTATACATTACAACGTTAAACAGGAACTTTCTGCTTCATAATGAACAAGGTAGATTCGTCGACGTTAGCAAAGCCTCGGGCACTGCAGGTTTTGATGATGACTGGAGTACCGCCGCTGTTTTTTTTGATTTTGACAATGACTCAGACCTTGACCTGTATGTCGCCAACTATATCGAATGGACAGCGGAAGTTAATCTGGAAATAGACTTTCGCGTGACCGGCATAGGTAAATCCTACAGCACACCTTTACATTATACCGGTGCACGCTCCCGCCTGTATCGCAATGAAGGCGGTGGGCGCTTTACTGATATATCGCTTGATTCCGGTATTCACATTGCGGGGAAAGCCCTTGCTGCGACTGCAATCGATTACGACCATGACGGCTTGCTCGATTTGTTCGTCGCCAATGATGTCGTTCAGAATTTCCTGTTTCATAACCTGGGTGATGGCCGCTTTGAAGAAGTGGGCGCGCTGGAGGGGATCGCGTTTAATCGTAATGGCAAGGCCACGGGTGCAATGGGTATCGATACAGCATGGTACCGAAATGACGATGAGCTTGGCGTTGTTATCGGCAACTTTGCCAATGAAATGAGTTCACTGTATGTAACAGTCGACGGACACCCACCATTTGCAGATGAGGCCCTAATCGAAGGACTGGGAGCAGAATCGAGGCTGGCGCTGACCTTCGGTGTGTTCTTTTTTGATTACGACCTGGATGGCAGGCTTGATTTGCTACAGGCTAACGGCCACCTTGAAAACGAAATCAACAAGGTGCAGCCGAGTCAACATTATGAGCAGCCAGTACAGCTTTTCTGGAATTGCGCCAGCAACGAAAACAATACTACCGACAATGGTTGCAGCAACCGTCTCATCCTTGTTGATAATACCGGAGATCTTGGTACACCCGTAGTAGGTCGAGGTGCCAGTTATGCAGACATTGATAATGATGGCGACCTTGATGTACTGCTTACCCAACCAGGCCGTGAGGCAAAACTGTTCCGTAATGACCTGAAAAGCGGTCATCACTGGTTACGAGTCAAGCTCATCGGGACCACAGATAATCGCAATGCAATAGGCGCGATTATCGAGCTTACCGCAAATGATGTAACTCAACGGCGCCAGATTACATCGGGCCGCAGCTATTTATCACAACTTGAATTTCCAGTTACATTCGGTCTCGGCAAGACAGATAAAATCGATAATTTGATGATTACCTGGCCTGGAGGTCAAAAACAGTCAGTAGTCATTGATGCCGTAGACAAGCAAATAACCATATCTCAACCATCGATGTAAGACAATGCATTTCAATATCTCAAGCTGTTTAATAATTTTACTATGCGTTTTCTGTCCACAGGCCTTCGCCGATCGTCTTGATAAGTTACCAGAACAATGGCAACAGCAGCTCAAAACGGTAGCACAAATCGATGTCTCGACACTGAAGCAGGACGAGCAACAAGCTATCGACGAGGCACGAACACAGGTCGACACACTGCTTGCGCCAGAACAACCCGACTTAAAAATACTTGCATCTGCTTACGGCAAACTGGCTAACTTTTATTTAACCCACGAACTCTATACCAGTGCTGAAGCGTGTTATAACAACGCCATTCAACTGGCACCTGAACATTTCCCCTGGAGGTATTACTCGGCATACCTGGCCCAGGAGAACGGTGACATGCAAGCAGCCCTGTCACGCTTCAAGTACGCATCGAAACTTGATGCTGAATATGCACCTGTTCAATACAGGCTGGCACAGGTTTACCTCGACCTTAACCTTCTCGATGATGCATATAACACGTTTAATGCGCTATTGAGCAAGCCTGCATTCAAAGCAGCTGCCTACAATGGCCTCGGCCAGGTTCTTCTGATGAAGCGGGATTACACCAATGCTGCCGAAAACTTTATGCAGGCACTAGAGCTTGCGCCAGAAGCAACCAGCATACATTACCCGCTTGCGCTGTCATTACGCGCCGCCGGCAAGACCCAGCTGGCAAAACAGCATTTAAAGCAGTACGCCAAACATGAATTAACTATCGATGACCCTCTTGTGGATGCGCTGGAAGCATTGAAGGATCCAGCCAGTCGACATTTTGCCGCGGCGATGACGGCCGTATTAAGAGATAAACTCGACAAGGCCGAGACTGAATTTGAATCTGGCCTGAAATATGAACCTGATAATGCCTCTGCACGCACCAGTTATGCGCGAGTATTGTATCTCAACAACAACAGGGAAAGATCGCGCACACAACTCAAGCAGGTCATTAACCAGGACCCTGATAAATCCCTGGCACTATTTCTGCTGGCATTAATCGATGATGAATCAAACAACAAAGATGAGGCTGTAAGACTATACCGTCGCGTGCTTACATTGAATCCCTCTCATGAAGGTGCTCACTTCTTTCTCGGCAACGCCTGCCTACGTGCCAGGGATTATAAATGCGCAATCAGGCATTACGGGGTAGTGACTTTACACAACGAAAAAAATGTATCTGCCCAAATTTTTAAGCTTGTCGCGATGATGGGTGACAGTGCCACGGATAAAGAACTGCTTGCTGTAACTCAACAAATCACCGGGCGTGCACCGAACCTGTTTTCAATTAAGCGCATACAGGTATTATTACTTGCGCTTAGCCAGGAAACAGGTGTTGGTGACAGCGAACTGGCACTGGCGCGTGCCGAACAAATGTACAAAACCACTCCATTACCGGTAAACCTTGAACTACTGGCACTGGCTACCGCGTCTGCCGGCAATTATCCCCTGGCGACAGAGCATATGCGCAGCGCGCTTGCTGCCGAACAGCCGTATAAAAACAGCCACAACATCAAGCGTATGAACAAAAATCTGTTGCTAATAGAGAAAGGGCAACTTCCCGCGCTGCAATGGCAGGAAGAAATTACTTATATGTTGCCACCACCTACAAACGCACTTCCAACATTCCGAGACTACCCGGACGCTAATCCGATATAAATTTAGCGCCAGGAAGTAACAGCGCGCCAACATTGACGCGCTGTTTGCGGGTGCTATTCAATTGCATGAACGGAATCAGCTACTACATTAAACGAATAAGCTACATAACTATATTCAATACCCTTGATATGCCGGGTATGATGGATATGCTGGATATGTTGGTGTGGTAGTTGTCGATTCTGTTTGTGTTGGGGTGCCTGTCGTTGCAGATGGATCGGTATAACCACTTTGCGGGTAACCGCCATAGCCGCCAGAGGGATAAGCCCCATATCCACCACCATACGGATATGTCTGAGGTGTGGTTGTCGATTCTGCTGGTGCTGTGGTTGCCGATTCTGCTGGTGCTGTGGTGCCTGTCGTTCCATACGGATTGGCATAACCACCTTGTGGATAACCACCATAACCACTTTGTGGATAACCACCATAACCGCCGTAGCCGCCATAGGGATAACCACCGTAACCGCCATAAGGGTAACCGCCATAACCGCGATAGGGATAACCACCATAACCACCGCGCCATGGGCGATCGTAGTAATCGTCATCATCACTCCACCACGCCTGCACATCCTGGGTAGGTATGAACATTGCGGCACTGGTCACAATTGTAAATATAAACGTCAAGAACAGTCTTTTCATGATAGATACTCTCTGTAGCTGATGTTCGTGAATGATATTGAGTTGTTACTCAAAAATAATATTACAACGAATTAACTCGAATACTTATCTCTAGAATGCGCAATTATTGACCTAAATCAATTCCTTACAGTCAAAACGGAAGCAATTGCTGCCGTTCCGAACCATAGTAAGGGATCTCCCGTGGGCCTGGAGATTTCTCCATGTGAAATCTATCCTCAACACAACATAAGGGCTGGTCGAAATGACGGCATAAATCTGAGTACTATTGACCATAAAAAACCCCGTACATTTCTGGACGTGGTTTAGTATTTAAAGCCTGGCGGTGTGCTTTCAACTCAGCGCTTTGTGATAATTGCATTCGAGCAGGACATCACACAAGCGCGCTAGTATTCCTAGTACCTAGTACCTGGTACCTGCTTTAAAATAAAAAAGCCCCCGTCTTTCGACAGGGGCTTTTTTATTTAAAGCCTGGCGGTGTCCTCTCAATGCGCGCCATCCCTGGCGCTTCCCTTCGGGCTCGCTGCCACACCACTAAGTGGTGTAGCAGCCTCATGTAAAAACGCTCCCGGCGTTTTTATCACTGCGTTCGAGTAGGACACCGCTTAAATAAAAAACCCCCGCCTTTTGGGCGGGGGTTTTGTATTTAAAGCCTGGCGGTGTCCTACTCTCACATGGGGAGACCCCACACTACCATCGGCGCTAAGCAGTTTCACTTCTGAGTTCGAGATGGGATCAGGTGGTTCCCACTTGCTATTGCCGCCAGGCAAACCGGTTTGAAGAGCGAAGCGATTTCAAACCGTCCCGGACTTTGATCCGGGACCTCCTTCGGTAACGAAGAAGTATCTATCACCCTTCTATAAAAAAGGAAAGCCAAGTTCATTCAAGTGTTATGTCACACATATGTCCCTTGAACATGAATAAACATGCTTGGGGTTATATGGTCAAGTCGCACGGTCAATTAGTACTGGTTAGCTTCACCCATTACTGAGCTTCAACATCCAGCCTATCAACGTCGTAGTCTTCGACGGACCTACAGGGATCTCAAGGGTCCAGTGAGACCTCATCTCGGGGCCTGCTTCCCGCTTAGATGCTTTCAGCGGTTATCAGTTCCGTACTTAGCTACCCGGCAATGCCACTGGCGTGACAACCGGAACACCAGAGGTACGTCCACTCCGGTCCTCTCGTACTAGGAGCAGCTCCCCTCAAGTCTCAAACGCCCACGGCAGATAGGGACCGAACTGTCTCACGACGTTCTAAACCCAGCTCGCGTACCACTTTAAATGGCGAACAGCCATACCCTTGGGACCTGCTTCAGCCCCAGGATGTGATGAGCCGACATCGAGGTGCCAAACACCGCCGTCGATATGAACTCTTGGGCGGTATCAGCCTGTTATCCCCGGAGTACCTTTTATCCGTTGAGCGATGGCCCTACCACTAAGAACCACCGGATCACTATGACCTACTTTCGTACCTGCTCGACGTGTATGTCTCGCAGTCAAGCGCACTTCTACCATTATGCTCATTGCGCGATGTCCGACCGCGCTGAGTGCACCTTCGTACTCCTCCGTTACTCTTTAGGAGGAGACCGCCCCAGTCAAACTACCCACCATACACTGTTCCCGATCCGGATAACGGACCTGGGTTAGAACTCCAAACATACCAGGCTGGTATTTCAAGGTTGGCTCCACGATAACTGGCGTTACCGCTTCAAAGCCTCCCAGCTATCCTACACAAGTAGGCTCAAAGTTCAGTGCAAAGCTATAGTAAAGGTTCACGGGGTCTTTCCGTCTAGCCGCGGGTATACTGCATCTTAACAGCAATTTCGATTTCACTGAGTCTCTGGTGGAGACAGTGTGGCCATCGTTACGCCATTCGTGCAGGTCGGAACTTACCCGACAAGGAATTTCGCTACCTTAGGACCGTTATAGTTACGGCCGCCGTTTACCGGGGCTTCGATCAAGAGCTTCTCCGAAGATAACCCCATCAATTAACCTTCCGGCACCGGGCAGGCGTCACACCCTATACGTCCTCTTACGAGTTTGCAGAGTGCTATGTTTTTAGTAAACAGTCGCAGCCACCATTTTATTGCAACCCCCACCAGCTCAAAGAGCAAGTCTAATCACCAACAGGGGCGTACCTTCTCCCGAAGTTACGGTACCATTTTGCCTAGTTCCTTCACCAGAGTTCTCTCAAGCGCCTTAGAATTCTCATCCCACCCACCTGTGTCGGTTTGGGGTACGGTCAAACATAACCTGAAGCTTAGGGGCTTTTCCTGGAAGCATGGCATCGACCACTTGGCTCTCCGAAGAGAGTTGCGACATCGTGTCTCGGCATTAAGGACCCGGATTTGCCTAAGTCCTCTGCCTACACACTTGAACCGGGACAACCAACGCCCGGATGATCTAGCCTTCTCCGTCCCCCCATCGCAGTTATGTTCGGTACTGGAATATTAACCAGTTTTCCATCGACTACGCCTTTCGGCCTCGCCTTAGGTACCGACTAACCCTGCGCCGATTAACGTTGCGCAGGAAACCTTGGGTTTTCGGCGTGCGGGTTTCTCACCCGCATTATCGTTACTCACGTCAACATTCGCACTTCTGATACCTCCAGCAAACCTTACGATTCACCTTCACAGGCGTACAGAACGCTCCTCTACCGATTACACATAAGTGCAATCCCGCAGCTTCGGTATGTAGCTTAAGCCCCGTTATATCTTCCGCGCAGGCCGACTCGACCAGTGAGCTATTACGCTTTCTTTAAAGGGTGGCTGCTTCTAAGCCAACCTCCTGGCTGTCTGTGCCTTCCCACATCGTTTCCCACTGAGCTACAATTTTGGGACCTTAGCTGGCGGTCTGGGTTGTTTCCCTCTTGACGACGGACGTTAGCACCCGCCGTCTGTCTCCCGTGCTTGAACTTGTTGGTATTCGGAGTTTGCAATGGGTTGGTAAGTCGGGATGACCCCCTAGCCATAACAGTGCTCTACCCCCAACAGTTATACACGAGGCGCTACCTAAATAGCTTTCGAGGAGAACCAGCTATCTCCGGGCTTGATTAGCCTTTCACTCCTAGCCACAGCTCATCCCCTCATTTTTCAACATAAGTGGGTTCGGCCCTCCAGTAGGTGTTACCCCACCTTCAGCCTGGCCATGGCTAGATCGCCCGGTTTCGGGTCTACTCCTAGCGACTTGACGCCCTATTAAGACTCGGTTTCCCTACGCCTCCCCTAAACGGTTAAGCTTGCCACTAAAAGTAAGTCGTTGACCCATTATACAAAAGGTACGCAGTCACTCACGAAGAGCTCCTACTGCTTGTACGCACACGGTTTCAGGTTCTATTTCACTCCCCTCAACGGGGTTCTTTTCGCCTTTCCCTCACGGTACTGGTTCACTATCGGTCGGCAACGAGTATTTA
>CAWEEC010000059.1:0-6706 GCA_963807785.1 uncultured Gammaproteobacteria bacterium
TATACCTGATGAGTTGATCGATGTGCTTAAGAAAAAAGATGAGGAGTAAAACAATGGGAGATGTTCGATGAGTTATAGTGTTGCTTTATCAAATGTCCGTGCCGTGGCATTTTCTGGGCTCGGTATACCCGTCCTGCTGGTAGCCATGCTGGCGATGATGGTTTTACCATTACCCCCTGTCATGCTCGACCTGTTTTTTACTTTCAATATTGCATTATCGCTGGTTGTTTTGCTGGTAGTGATTTACACCACCAGGCCACTAGATTTCGATGTGTTTCCAACGGTATTACTGGCGGCGACATTGTTACGCCTGGCGTTGAATGTTGCATCTACCCGTATCGTATTGCTCGAAGGTCATACCGGCACGGATGCGGCTGGTAATGTTATCCAGTCTTTCGGTGAGTTTGTTGTCGGCGGAAGTTATGCCGTCGGCCTGGTGGTATTTGCGGTACTCACTATTATTAACTTTGTTGTCGTGACCAAGGGGACCGGGCGTATATCAGAGGTGAATGCAAGATTTACCCTGGATGCCATGCCGGGCAAGCAAATGGCTGTGGATGCCGACCTGAATTCGGGCCTGATCACGCAGGAAGAGGCACGTACCCGCCGCCAGGAAATATCATCTGAGGCGGATTTTTATGGTTCCATGGATGGTGCCAGCAAGTTTATTCGTGGTGATGCTGTAGCCGGTATCCTGATCCTGTTCATTAATATTATCTTTGGCCTGGGTATCGGCATAATCCAGCATGATCTTGCCTTCATGGAGGCCGCCCATAACTACACACTGCTAACCATCGGTGATGGACTGGTTGCACAGATACCCTCGCTGGTGCTGTCGACTGCAGCTGCGATTGCGGTTACACGTGTATCCGCGGCGAAAGACATGGGCGAGCAGGTCATTGGCCAGCTTCTGAACAAACCGCGTCCGATAGCGATTACTGCGGCCATCGTCGGTTGCCTGGGTTTGATTCCGGGTATGCCGAATGTTGTGTTCCTGATACTTGGAGCGATGTTTGGCGGCGTCGCATATTACATCAGTCAACGCCAGCTCAATGTAGAACAGGCTGAGGCTGAAGAAGTTGAACAGCCCGAAGTTGATACCAGGTTCGCTGATCTGAGCTGGGATGATGTACCCATGGTTGATGTTGTCGGCCTCGAAGTGGGTTACAGGTTGATACCACTGGTAGACAAGACCCAGGGTGGGCAATTGATGGCACGTATCAAGGGTGTGCGCAGAAAACTGTCACAGGAACTGGGTTTTCTCATCCAGGCTGTGCATATACGCGATAACCTCGATCTGCCGCCAACGGCTTACCGCATCACGCTCATGGGTGTGCCGCTTGGTGAAGGCGAAGTCTACCCTGACAGGGAATTGGCCATCAACCCCGGCCAGGTGTTTGGTGAACTCAAGGGAATTGAAACCAGGGATCCCACCTTCGGGCTGGAAGCGGTATGGATCGATCACACCATGCGTGATGAAGCACAAACCATGGGATACACCGTGGTTGATACCAGTACCGTTGTTGCGACACATTTGAGTCATCTGTTGCATCAGCATGCACACGAACTCATTGGTCATGAAGAAGTTCAGCATCTGCTGGATATGCTCGCCAAGACTTCACCGAAGCTGGTAGAAGACCTGGTGCCCAAGATGTTGCCACTGGGCACTGTGCTGAAGGTGCTACAGAACATGTTGCTTGAGGGTGTGCCGATACGCGATATGCGCACTATTGCCGAAACTTTGGCGGAACACGCCCCGGGTAGCCAAAACTCTGACGTGCTGACAGCTGCAGTACGTGCTGCACTATCGCGCCAGATCTACCAGTACATCAATGGCATGGCGCATGAGATGGCAGTCATTACACTCGATCCCGAGCTCGAGCAAATATTGCTGCAGTCTGTACAAACCGCGCCAGAATCGGGTTTAGGCATTGAACCTGGCCTCGCGGAGCAGATCTTGAAGGAACTCAATCAATGCGTTCAACAACAGGAAGCAAACAACAATGCAGCCGTTTTGATGGTAGCACCGGCACTACGGCCGACTTTAGCCAGGTTGTTGAGAAATCTGGCACCAAACCTGCATGTACTTGCATATAACGAAGTTCCAGACAGTAAACAGATCAAAGTCGTGGCAGCAGTAGGCAGCAAGTCGACGGCAGCTGTTTAACAAGTGAAAGGGTGAGAATATGAAGATGAAACGTTATTTTGCTGCAGATGCTCGCCAGGCTATACGCGAGGTGCGTGAAGAGCAGGGACCTGACGCAGTAATATTATCGAACCGACGCGTTCCAGGTGGCGTGGAAATTATCGCTGCAATGGATTATGAAGACGCCCTGGTGAATACATCACTTGGGAATCCGATGGGTGATGTCACAACATCAACCAGTTCTACCGTATCGTCGTCACCGAATAGACCTAAACATTCACAGTCAAATCTGAATTCTGCAGCTGTAGATGCAGCGATAGCGCACGCTACCACAGATGCATCCGTAGCTACGGCTGGTCTCGATCCGGCTCTCGGTAAAATAAAAGATGAACTGAAAGGATTACGAAATATTATGGAGGCACCCCTGATGCAGTTCGCCTGGGGTGAGATGGATCGCGTGCAGCCGCTATATGCCAGTTTGCTGAAACAATTGATGATGTTGGGTATCAACCCCCAGTTATGCGAAAAAATATCCAGGAAAATAATAGATAAGGGCTTGCATAAGCATAACTGGCTGGAAGCACTGAAACTGTTGTCACAGTTGATACCTGTTGCAAATGAAGATCTGCTCGAACAGGGCGGTATAGTTTCACTTGTCGGGCCAACTGGCGTGGGTAAAACGACCACCATAGCCAAACTCGCAGCGCGCTTTGCATTACGACATGGTCGACGCAGCGTGGCACTGGTTACAATGGATAGTTATCGTATAGGTGCGCATGAACAGTTACGTACCTATGGTCGTATTCTGGGTGTGCCGGTACAGGTGGCCACTGATTGTGACGAGTTGAGGAACGTGCTCGAGCATACCGGTGAGCACAAACTTACCCTTATCGATACCGCGGGTGTCAGTCATCGGGACCTGAGGTTATCTGAACAACTGGCCATGCTGGATGTAGGTGGCATGCAAATAAAGAACTTCCTCGTATTGTCAGCAACTGGCCAGATGAACTTGCAGGATGATGTTATTCGGTCATTCAGTCGGGCCGGATTACACGGTTGCATTCTTACCAAGATAGATGAAGCAGTAAGCCTTGGCGAAGTGCTATCGGTGCTTATAGAACACAAACTGCCGGTTGCTTATGTCAGCGATGGTCAGAAGGTGCCTGATAATCTGCATCAGGCGCGAGGTAAATTATTGGTTAGAGAGGCAGTTAAGCTGATGCAACAAAAACGTAGATCTCCTTCACAGGAAGAACTGGCATATACATTTGGCAGGATGGTGAGTAATGCAAATGTCTGAAGCAATGATGGATCAAGCGACCGGATTGAGAAGAATAGTGAGTCCAAAACCGGTGAAAGTGATAGCGGTCAGTAGTGGAAAGGGTGGTGTGGGTAAAACCAATGTATCTGTCAATCTCGCAACTTCACTGGCAAATGAAGGTAAGGAGGTATTGCTGCTGGACGCTGATCTGGGGCTGGCAAATGTAGATGTCCTGCTAGGGTTGAACCCGGTTTATGACCTATCACATGTCATTACCGGCGAATGTACCCTTGAAGAGGTGATGATTGATGGACCGTCAAACCTGAAAGTGATTCCCGCTTCATCAGGGGTCAGTCGTATGGCAAATCTTTCGGCAGCAGAGCAGGCTGGTTTGATAAACGCATTCAGCGAACTGGGCCATGCCATCGACGTGATGGTTATCGATACGGCTGCAGGCATATCCGAAAGTGTGATTAATTTCTGCTGTGCTTCACAGGAGGTGATAGTTGTAGTGTGCGATGAGCCCGCATCGATTACTGATGCCTATGCGTTTATCAAGGTGATGAGCCGCGAACACAAGGTTGAGCGCTTTCAGATCCTTGCCAACATGACACATACAACACACGAAGGTCGTGAGTTGTTCCTTAAATTATCAAAAGCAACTGATCGATTTCTCGATGTGATGCTGACTTTTATCGGCACAATACCGTACGACGAGCGACTGCGAAAGGCCGTGCAACATCAACGTGCTGTTGTTGAGGCTTTTCCGAGAAGTCCATCGGCACTTGCGCTGAAGCGAATCGCCAGGCAGGTAAATAAATGGCCGGAGACGGGACAGATGGGTGGGCAACTTGAATTTTTTATAGAGCGTTTGATTAATAATGACGTGAGCAGCGGGGTTTACTGATGACGCTGATGTCAAGTTACTCGGAAATTGGTTCACTGACCAATGACCCAAACAACTATGATGAACTGATGACCAGGTATGCGCCGTTGGTTAAACGAATTGCGTACCACATGATGGGTCGTTTGCCTTCCAATGTACAACTGGATGATATGGTACAGGCCGGCATGATCGGCCTGTTCGAGGCCTTAAAGGGATATGACATGTCTCGCGGTGCCAGTTTCGAGACATATGCCCGTATTCGTATTCGAGGCGCGATGATCGATGAAGTACGTCGTGGCGACTGGACACCTCGATCGGTATACCGCAAGTCACGGCAATTGTCTGAAGCCATACGCGAGGTAGAAGACAGGGAAGGCAGAGATGCAAAAGACAGCGAGATTGCAGAGATACTGCAAATGGACATGCAGGAATACAGTAACCTGGTAAAGGAGGCGGCCGGTTGTCAGTTACTTAGTTATGAAGATATAACCTCTACAGGGGGGGCGGCCTCGGCTTCAGGCTCCGGCACGGCCTCGTCCTCGGCGGCGGCCTCAGCGGTTTCACCCGCCGCAGCTTCCAGAGCTTCTTTCTCTGCAGCCAGTTCCGCCGGCCCTTTGGCCGCGGCGAAGGCTGCTTCCAGCGCATCCAGCTCGGCGGCCCCGGTGCTGCTGACGATTTCGGGCGTTGCGTCCGCTGCCGGGGCTTCTTCTGCCGGGGCTGCAGGCGCCGCAGCTGCTTCAGCAGGGGCCGCGGCGGCGGCGGGCGCATCGCCACCGTCGGCGAAGGCGTTCAAACGTGCGATGAGTTCGGAATCTTCACCTTCCGGCTCGGACTTCGTCGCTTCCAACTGCTCCAGCAAGGCGCGGATGCTGTCGAGGCATTCGAGGATCAGGGTGACCGCGTCCGGGGTCACGTCCAACTCGCCGTCGCGCACCTTGCCGAGAACGTTCTCGCCGGCATGGGCCACGCTCTCGAGACGCGGCAACCCAAGGAAACCGCAGGTCCCCTTGATGGTATGCATCAGGCGGAAGATGTTCCCCAGCAGATCTTTGTCGTTCGGGTTCTGCTCAAGCTGAACCAGTTCGACATCGAGTTCCGCGAGGCTCTCGTTTGTCTCGGTCAAAAATTCGCTTAGAAGATCATCCATCGCCGAAGTCCCACTTTGCCACATCGATCAGGCGCTTAGTCCGGGGTGATCGCCGTAGTTAATCAACGCCCCCGAAATGACGGTGAACAGTGCCAAACATAAATTAAGAACCCCTTACTTAACTCCCAGTAACGGCAAGGGAATTGCCGCATAGAGGGCATTTGAAGCAAAGCTGAGGAGGTGCATTATTGAGCGAATTCAGGCTCCGGCGAAGAACAGGCAAGACCGCGAACCTGAGCAAAGCGACTAGACCAAACTCGGCGGTATCGGCACGACGACCCGCCGAAGGATGCCCTCGGGCGTCGGCCGCTTGCCAGGTTGCCGCGGACCTGTTTTCGTCCCCGCGACCTTGCCGACGGCGCGTAGATGTGAGACAGGATTGCCAGTGACCAGCTATCGGCGGTGAGACGATTGCCCAGCGAACCCTCGCTTTATCAGCCTCTCGACCCGGGCGGCGCGCCTGACCCGCGCGCATGGGCGCACGCAGCCTGGGCGCCGGACGGCGGCGCTGGGCGCTCTGACTTGGCTTTCGGTGCTCGTCGCCACGCTTTTCCTGGTTCCCGGTCGCCAGCGTGCTCTTCAGCCTGACCCAGACAGGCGGCGGCACTTGGTCGCACCTGGCCACCACGGTCTTGCCGCGCTATCTGTTCAACACCGCGGTCCTGGTGGCCGGCGTGGGGGTCGGCGTACCGGTGATCGGCGCCGGGACCGCATGGCTGGTGACGATGTGCCGCTTTCCCGGACGTCGCCTCTTCGAATGGGCTCTGATCCTGCCGCTGGCGGTGCCGGCCTATGTCATGGCCTATGCCTATACCGACTTCCTGCAGCCGGCAGGCGCCGTTCAGGTCCTCCTGCGCGATATCACCGGCCTTACCTATCGGGAGTACTGGTTTCCGGAGATCCGTTCACTCGGCGGCGCCGTGGCCATGCTGGTCCTGGTGCTCTACCCCTACGCCTACATGCTCTCGCGCACCGCCTTCCTCGACCAGTCGGTCTGCGCTCTCGACGTCAGCCGCACCCTCGGCTGCGGCCCCTGGAGCAGCTTCTTCCGCGTTGCCTTGCCGCTTGCCCGGCCGGCGATTATCGCCGGCACGGCGCTGGCGCTGATGGAGACCCTGGCCGATTTCGGTACTGTCTCCTTCTTTGGCGTCCCCAACTTCACGACCGGCATCGTGCGCGCCTGGATTGCCTTCGGCGACCGCACCACGGCCGGCCAACTCGCCTCGATCCTGCTGATTTTCGTGTTCATGGTAGCAATAACTGGTC
>CAWEEC010000060.1:0-45654 GCA_963807785.1 uncultured Gammaproteobacteria bacterium
CGATGTACAATAAATCATGATAACAAGTTATCGTTACAGATGAAAAAGGATTTTCTAAACCGCCCGCCATATTAAAAATAGGAACAAGCCCGCCTTACTGGAATACTGATGATGTAACTCCAGAAGAAATGATAGAGATAATTCTATCTTCCATAATCGGGAATTGTATTAGGTGCTCGTCTTGTAGCATCGGAATTTACAATCTATTTCTTAGAATAAATTGTTAGTTCTCAATAACACTACCTATGCGTTGACAGCACATTTTGTATGGGAGTAACCGTTTTACCTGAACTTCCGAGTACGGCTGTCGGCTCAACCGGTCGATGCAACACATGCATTAAATGCTTTCCTGCTGGTGTTTCAAAGTCAGTGTCTTCTTGGTCTTTCGTTTAACTGTCGCTACTGCACTGAGCTTGGCTTGTGAGTGTACCGATAAATCCGTTCCTTTAGGGAAATACTGTCAGAACGGCCAATAGCGGATGGTCAGCACAAACAAAAAACAGCTCCCAAAGGAGCTGCTATTGATTAACATTTAATTGTTATGCTTCTTTCTTCTAGCAACACCGATCAGTCCAAGTAGACCGGAACCAAACAACCAAACCGCTGTTGGCACAGGTACTGCGGAAATAAGGAATGCATGATGCACACCATTGATGTATCCCTGTCCGCCAGTTATATCGCCACGATCATTGATACTCCGTCCGGAAACAAGACTATCCCAACCATTAGCTATGCAGTCCGTCTAGTACAGCACACGGTTCCGCGTCATAAAAGCAGCAATTACCTGTGTATCGGCGCTTTCAACGCCCAAACCTACAATTTGACCGCTGTTATTTCGGATACAGTGCCTCCACAGCAGTAAGTATTTCTCCCTCAGTATTCAGATCATGCATGGTGCTACCATCGTAGTAAAAGGCATGATGACCAGCAGATCCTTCAATATCGTGACTTGAATGCACCGTCCAATGTCATTGATACCATAGCCGCGCGACAACGCGCCGCCCAAGATCCTGCATGGTGCGGCGTCGTAGGTGTGAAACCGCTGATCTCCAGGTATAACGTGCTCATACCAGCCACTTTACCGCTAGTATTAATAGCGTGAGCCCACGATTTGTC
Source organism: uncultured Gammaproteobacteria bacterium (assembly GCA_963807785.1). Taxonomy (GTDB): domain Bacteria; phylum Pseudomonadota; class Gammaproteobacteria; order SZUA-229; family SZUA-229; genus JABDQW01. The sequence goes on from CAWEEC010000060.1 coordinate 1,117, forward strand.
ACCTCCTAATGTCCCAAGATCCTGCATGGTGCCAGCGTCGTAGAGAAAAGGTATGGGAATTCGGAATTAGGTATCCTGGTATATCCAACTATCTGTCCACTGGCATTGATGGCCAAACCATCCCAAACTTGACTCCTCCAGTGTGCCAAGATCCTGCACGTGCCATCAATGACAATGGTCAAATAGTTGGATATGACTATTACTGGCTCTGCCGACTCAGAATTTCACGCTTTTCTCTACGATGATGGCACCGTGCAGGATCTTGGCACACTGGGGGGTAAAAGTTCGGATGGTTTGGCCATCAATGCCAGTGGACAGATAGTTGGATATGCCAGAAATGCTGATTCCAATGTCCGTGCCTTTCTCTACGACGCTGTCCACCAGGATCTTGGGACATTGGGGGGTGACAAATCGTGGGCTCACGCTATTAATACTAGCGGTAAAGTGGCTGGTATGAGCACGTTTATCCCTGGAGATGAGCGGTTTCACGCCTTTCTCTACGACGCCGGCACCATGCAGGATCTTGGCACGCTGGGCGGCGCGTTGTCGCGCGGCTATGGTATCAATGACATTGGACAGGTGGTTGGAACTAGCGATATTGAAGGATCTGCTGGTCATCATGCCTTTTTCTACGATGGTAGCACCATGCATGATCTGAATACTGAGGGAGAGATGCTTACTGCTGTGGAGGCACTAGATATCAATAACAGCGGTCAAATTGTAGGTTTGGGCGTTGAAAGCGCCGATACACAGGTAATTGCTGCTTTTTTGTATGACGGCGAAAATATTATGGACTTGTGTGTGCTGACGGACTGCATAGCTAATGGTTGGGATAGTCTTGTTTCCGGACGGAGTATCAATGATCGTGGCGATATAACTGGCGAGGGATACATCAATGGTGTGCATCATGCATTCCTTATTTCCGCAGTACCTGTGCCAACAGCGGTTTGGTTATTCGGATCCGGTTTGTTGGCTTGATTGGTGTTGCTAGAAGAAAGAAAGCATAACGATTAAATGTTAATCAAACGCGGCTCCTTCGGGAGCTGTTTTTGTTTGTGCTGACCATCCGCTATTGGCCGTTCTGAGACAGTATTTCCCTAAAGGAACGGATTTATCGGTACACTCACAAGCCAAGCTCAGTGGGGTGGCGAGACAGTTAAACGAAAGACCAAGAAAGACGCTAGACTTTGAAACACCAGCAGAAAGATTTAATGCATGTGTTGCATCGACCGGTTGAGCCGACAGCCGTACTCGGAAGTTCAGGGTGAAAACAGACTTATTCCAGTACCGAAATCTGCTGTCAACGCATAGGTAGTGTTATTGAGAACTAACAATTTATTCTAAGAAATAGATTGTAAAGTCCGATGCTACAAGACAAGAGCACCTAATAATACAATTCCGATTATGGAAGATAGAATTATCTCTATCATTTCTTCTGGAGTTACATCATCAGTATTCCAGTAAGGCGGGCTTGTTCCTATTTTTAATATGGCGGGCGGTTTAGAAAATCCTTTTTCATCTGTAACGATAAGCTCTATGACATAGTCTCCTTGTACATCCGCAAAAAAACTCGGTGTAGGAGAAACAGGATCATCTATTACAGCATCACTTTCTTCAGATTTCGATATGATTGTCCAAAAATAACTTTCGTTTTTTATGTCATAGACATCAGTCCCATCCATACGAACATAAGTTTAGTGTCGGACAAATATTATACAATTCAGCCCTGCCATCTTATGGGTTTTTATTTGTAGGCGGTTAACAAACGACATTCTTGTTCAGCCGATCCTGCTGATCACTCGTAACACCACTACCCTGTGGCACCGGGCAACGCTCAATCACTCGATAAATCGAGTTAGGCCGCAACCAGGTTACAAAGAAAATACCCACATCCGTTAGTGACTTATACCAGCCGTAATCCACATAACCCTTGTCGCAGGCGACGATACTGCCCTTGGGGAAATCAAATTGCATGCCTTGTACCAGATCATTTTCCTTACCATCGCTCAAGGCAACGAACTCTGGAATCATGTTGCCATGGTTGAGGCCAACATGCAGCTTCACGGCCGCCTTATCCTGTTGGCACCGTGCCCAGGGAAACAGCTTTAGTGATAAGTCGATCAAACTGGCATCCAGTGAATACAGCGTTGAACCAGAACATACAATACCAATATAATCCTCTGCGTCCTCTGTGCCTCTGCGGTGAATGACATGGCTTCTAGAAAAGACTAACGCCTCGGCCCCAGGAACCGCGCTTCTTCTGTGACGGACAGGTCATCGCCGTCGATGGCGTTGAGGTGGAAGCTGATTTCGGTGCTGCGTGCCTGCAGCAGTTCGGGATCGATGTTCACCCGTACCGGCAACTCGATGACTTCACCGCTCTTGACCACGATTTCAAATGCATCCATTTTCATGTTGAGGCCTTCGATGCCGGTCACCGACAGGCTGTATTCGTGGTCGGCCTGGTCCATGTTGATGACTTTCAGGGTGTAGACGTTTTCGATCAGGCCTTCGTTGGTTTCGCGGAACAGCGAGTTGCGGTCGCGGATCACGTCGAGCGCAATCGGTGAGCGGTTCAGGATGGCGTAGAACGAGCCGATGGTGATCACGGCCAGGATGATGGCATAGACGAAGATACGCGGGCGGAAGATGTGCGTGGCCTTGCCGGAGAGGATGTTCTCGGTGGTGTAACGCACCAGCCCGCGGGGATAGCCCATCTTGTCCATGACATCGTCGCAGGCGTCGATACAGGCCGCACAACCGATACACTCGTACTGCAGGCCATCGCGGATGTCGATGCCGGTGGGACAGACCTGGACGCAGATGGTGCAATCGATGCAGTGCCCCAGCCCGGCACCTTTCGGATCAACACTTTTCTTGCGTGCGCCACGTGGCTCTCCCCTCTCCTCATCGTAGGAAATGATCAGCGTGTCGTGGTCGATCATGGCGCTCTGGAAACGCGCGTACGGGCACATGTAGGTACACACCTGCTCACGCAGCCAGCCGGCATTACCGTAGGTCGCGAAGCCATAGAAGAAGATCCAGAAGGTTTCCCAGGGGCCCAGGTTCCAGTTGATGAAGTTGGCCGCCAGTTCCCGCATGGGCGAGAAATAACCCACGAACGTGAGCCCGGTAAATATGGAAAATACGATCCATATCATATGCTTGGTAGCTTTTACTCGAAACTTGTTTAAGGTAAGCGGCTGCTTGTCGCGCTTCATCTGCTGCGGGCGGGTGCCTTCGATCTTGCGTTCGATCCAGAGAAAGGCCTCGGTCCATACCGTCTGCGGACAGGCATAACCACACCACAAGCGGCCGGCCAGCGCGGTGAAAAAGAACAATGATAACGAGGCCACAATCAGCAGCAGTGTCAGGTAGAAAAAGTCCTGCGGCCAGAACACCAGGCCGAGGATATAGAATTTGCGCGCAGGCAGGTCGAACAGCACCGCCTGGTGCCCGTCCCACATCAGCCACGGAATAATGTAATACATGCCCAGCAGGGCCAGCACACCGGATGTTCTGAGCGCAGCGAAGATGCCATGTACTTCACGCGGGTAGATTTTTTGCCGCTTGGCGTATAACGACTGTTCGACTTCGTCGCTTGCTGCAGTTTGTACGTTTTCGGCTTCAGACATTATTAGAATATTACCGGATTCTGTTATTTGCTTATGTGACGATGGTCACTTAATTATACTGAATCTCAAATTCACTTAATTTTGGGACCCGGTTTTGCGTACGTTGAAACTGTCGCAGGGTCTTAGAAAGAAGCAGGTGGCTATTGCGGTAATTGCACCGAACAGCCAGAACAGGAAGAAGCCGAGCTGTAGGCAGCCAATACGGCTGATGTCATAGTCGACAAATACCACGCTGGGATCGAAGGCGGTGAAGAAAAGAATGGTAGCAATGCCCGCGATGATGAATGAGGGCCAGAGAACGGCGATAACGCGCTGGATGACGGGGATTTCGTTCATACGTTAGATATTACCTGAAGTTTTGGCCCTGTCACACAGGGTTTATGTTAATTCCCTGGAATTGGCTTCGCTGCTTCAGCGACGCATATCAAAGCGATCGTCCATCACGCCATCATTTCGAACGCGCTTTGCGAGCAACAATCTCCTTCGCTTAACGCCAGCCGTTGGGAGATCTCTCGCTTGCGCTCGAGATGACACGCTTTGGTTTGTGTGCCCGTGGCTTACAAATACCCATGTTTTGCGTCGAGGAGCCCGGCTGTTAATTCAATCCGACATAATCGCGATGCAGGTATGCCGAACTTCATCACCCTGATTTGCTTGGCTGCATCCAGGCTACGGGCTGTTCACACTGATCCTTCGAATTCTCGAGCCACCTGCTTGCGTACATACCCGGATTACGCTGCGCTGCATCCGGGCTACAAAACCTGCCTTAGTCAGTCTCGTGGCTCAGGCTGTAAACATAGGCTGTCAGGATATGCACCTTGGCTTCACCGAGAAATTCAGCGTGTGCCGGCATGACACCATTACGGCCTTTGGCGATCGACTCTTTAATAGCCCTTGGTGAGCCGCCGTACAACCAGATGTTGTTGGTCAGGTTGGGCGCGCCCATGGCAGTGTTACCAGTGCCGTCGGCCATGTGGCAAGCCACACACAGGGTGTCGAACTGCTGTTTGCCCTTGGCAGCCAGCGATTCATCAACCGAGCGCCCGGCCAGTTTCATCACGTAGGTAGCCACTTCTTCGACCCCTTTTTCACCGCCCAGCGCCGCTTCCCATGAAGGCATCACGGCCTGGCGGCCATATAACAGGCTATGCTTGATCGCTTCAGGTGAACCGCCATAGAGCCAGTCACTGTCGCGCAGGTTGGGGAAACCGGTAGCGCCGCGTGCATCTGAGCCATGGCAGACCGCGCAGTAGTTCACGTACAGGCGTTCACCCATCTTAATCGCATTATCATCAGCGGCAATCGCCGGGATGGCCTGGTTCATGTACTTGTCATAAAGCGGGCCGTACTTGGTATCAGCCGCAGCCATTTCGGCTTCATACTGGCCTTTCTCGGTCCAGCCGAGTACACCTTCGAAGGTTCCAAGCCCGGGATACAGTGCCAGGTAGGCAATACCGAAGACGATGGTGATATAGAACTTGATGATCCACCAGCGTGGCAACGGGTTATTCAGTTCTTGCAGGTTTTCATCCCAGACATGCCCGGTGGCTTCTGCCTTGCCGCCAACGGGCAGCTTGGCTTTTGAGTTCGCCACTAGCAACCAGATACAAAAAGCGATACCGCCTACGACGATTGCTATGATCCACCAACTCCAGAAATCACTAGTGAAGTCAGACATGTTTACTCCTCGGTCAGTTTGCTGCCCTTGTTAGTTGCAGCTTTGTTCATTGAATCAGTTACGGGTTTGTCGTCATCCATTGCCATGCGGCTGGCTTTTTCGAAATCGGTCTTTTTTCTTTTACTGTAAGCCCAGATAACGATGCCAATGAAAACAGCCATTGCCATCACGGTCCACACAGATTGTACGAATGAAACGCTCATTGCCCGATATTTTTTCACATCGCGTTAGCGACGAATCTTTATCCTGGTTCCCAGCACTTGCAGATAGGCAATCATCGCGTCCATCTCGGTCTTGCCGGCCAGTGCTGCCGGTGCGGCCTCGATCTGCGCATCTGTATACGGGGTATGGTTGACCAGGTTCAGCATTTTCATCTTGTCCTGGATCAGGGAAGCATCGAGTTCGTTTTCCTGCAACCAGGGATAACCCGGCATGATCGACTCGGGCACAACATCACGCGGATTGATCAGGTGCGCACGATGCCAGTCATCCGAGTAACGCCCGCCGACCCTTTGCAGATCCGGACCGGTACGTTTCGAGCCCCACAGGAACGGTCGGTCATAGATGAACTCGCCTGCGACCGAGTAATGCCCATAGCGTTCGGTTTCCGCACGGAACGGACGCACCATCTGTGAATGACAACCGACGCAGCCTTCGCGGATGTAGATATCGCGGCCAGACAACTGCAATGCTGTATAGGGCTCCAGTCCATCAACCGGTGTCGTGGTTGATTTCTGGAAGAACAGCGGCACAATCTGCGCCATACCACCCCAGATAACAACAATCAGAGACAGGACAATCAGCAGGCCGATATTGGTTTCGGTTTTTTCCTGAAGTGACATTTTACTTTTCTCCTAATGCCCCGTTAATGAGCAGCAACGGGTTCAGGGATCGGCGCTTGAATCGCTTTTCCACTGGAAACGGTCTTGAATACGTTGTACGCCATGATGAACATGCCGGTGAGGAAGATAGCGCCACCCATGAAGCGAACAATGTAGAACGGATGCATCGCCTGGACACTTTCAACGAAGCTGTATGTCAGCGTGCCGTCCGTATTGATTGCACGCCACATCAGACCCTGCATGATGCCTGAAATCCACATCGAGGTGATGTAGAGCACGATACCGATGGTCGCAATCCAGAAATGGGTTTCGATCAGTTTCTTGCTGTACATCTCAACACCGAACAGGCGCGGGATCAGGTGATACATGGCACCGATACTGACCAGCGCAACCCAGCCGAGCGCACCGGAGTGTACGTGACCGATGGTCCAGTCAGTGTAGTGAGACAGCGCGTTTACCGTCTTGATCGACATCATCGGGCCTTCGAAGGTCGACATACCATAGAATGACACCGATACAATCAGGAATTTCAGAATCGGATCAGTGCGCAATTTTTCCCAGGCGCCGGACAAGGTCATGATGCCGTTGATCATACCGCCCCAGGAAGGTGCCAGCAGGATCAGCGAGAACACCATACCGGTTGACTGGGTCCAGTCAGGCAGTGCGGTGTAATGCAGATGGTGAGGACCGGCCCAGATATAGGTGAAAGCCAGTGCCCAGAAATGCACCACAGAAAGACGATAGGAATAAACCGGGCGCTCGGCCTGCTTTGGAATGAAGTAATACATGATGCCGAGGAAGCCCGCGGTGAGGAAGAAGCCGACAGCATTATGACCGTACCACCACTGGATCATGGCGTCCTGCACACCCGAATAAACCGAGTAGGATTTGAACAAAGAAACCGGCAGTGCTGCGCTGTTAACCAGATGCAGCATTGCAATAGTAAGAATCATCGATCCGAAGAACCAGTTGGCGACATAGATATGCTTGACGCGGCGCTTGAAGATGGTACCGAAGAACACAACTGCGTAGCTAACCCAGACCAGTGTGATCAGAATGTCAATCGGCCACTCCAGCTCGGCATACTCTTTTGAAGATGTCATACCCAGTGGCAGAGTGATCGCAGCGAGTACGATGATCGTGGTCCAGCCCCAGAAGGTAAAGGCCGCCAGCTTGTCCGATATCAGCCGCACATGACAGGTGCGCTGTACCACGTAGTAGGAGGTAGCGAACAAGGCTGAACCACCGAATGCAAACACCACGGCGTTGGTGTGTAACGGGCGCAGGCGTCCGAAGGTCAGCCAGGGTATATCGAAATTCAATGCCGGCCATGCCATCTGTGCGGCGATCAACACGCCCACCAGCATGCCCACGATACCCCACACCACGGTCATGATCGCGAACTGTCTGACGACTTTATAGTTATAGGTAGTTGCTTCGTTATTCATAGGTGCATCCTTCCGAATACATTTAATTTTTCAATCTGGTTAATCGGTTAGTATATTAATTTATGCTGATCTATTTCTCTGACACTCTGTCATTAATCGACAAACTGGGGTGCAAAGCCATAGCCCCACAAAATGGCTGTTGCAACCATCATGCACACCAGTGCAACCAGCCCGACAGCCAGCACCGCACTGGAAAACAGAAAGCCCTTTTCTTCCGAGATACCCATCATGATCGGCAGGCCGGTATATAACAGCACCACGGTGTAACCCAGCGCAGGCAGACCAACCAGAAAGTTCACCCAGAGAATCGGCATCAGTTCGAACACGCCAACAAGAAATAACGGTGTCGCGGTGTAGGCTGCCAGTGTGACCGTGCGTGATAACGGTTGTTCGGCGCCATAGGTTTTGCCCATCCACTGAACCATCAGGCCCATGGTGAAAACACCCACCAGCATCACCAGGTAATAGGCAATGGCAATAATCAACGCGCTTTCAGGTGCCAGCTTGACGGCATCACGCGCACCAAACTGCCAGCCGAACATGGTTGTACCGAAGTAGCCGGAGATGGGCGGGATTGCTGCGAGGATTAAAACATACGAGAGGTAACACTTGGTAACAGAACAGGCACTGTCGTGAATTGCCTGCCATTCTTTCTTGGGATTGATGAAAAGACCAAATATGTGTGACAGCATATTATTATTCTCCGATTTACTGACCAGTATTCGTGGCAAGTATCACAATTTATAAAGATCAAGTCTATTGTCGCAATGCACCATGACATGCTTGCATTGCATGTTACAGCGCTCGGCAGCAGCCTGTGCTTCAAATCGGTGCAAAGTGTAATTGAACACTGTCTAATCAATCATGACATAGATCAAAAAACCTCAATACAACAAGGTGTTAACAATATTACAGAAATTCAATTGACTTAGATCATGGCTGCCGTCGAAGTATTTGAAGTAGTCTTCAGCATGCTTTTAAAACACGATCAGACTAATGCGTACACCCAGAACGGATCACAGAATTATTTTCGACCAGGACCTGATTAATCGCTACGATAAAACAGGCCCGCGTTACACATCCTATCCGACGGCGGTACAGTTCACCGAGAACTTTGGTGCCGGGGATTATCGTAACTGGGCGCATGAAAGTAATAACGATCCGATGCCGGCACCATTGTCACTGTATTTACATATCCCCTTTTGCAACACCATCTGTTACTACTGCGCATGCAACAAGATCGTTACCAAGGACTACAATAAGGCCGAAGCCTATGTGCAGCTACTGAAAAAAGAAATCCGCTTACAGGCTGAACTGTTCGATCGTGACCGCCCGGTATTGCAACTGCACTGGGGTGGCGGTACGCCCTCGTATCTGCGTAATGAACATATCACTGAACTGCTGGATACTATTAATCAGCACTTTACGCTTGCCGCAGACGATGCAGGTGAGTTCGCCATCGAGGTCGATCCAAGAACCGTCGATGCAGACAGGATACACACCCTGCGCGAGCTGGGATTCAATCGCATCAGTTTTGGCGTGCAGGATTTTAATCCCGAAGTTCAGGATGCCATCAACCGTATCCATAGCAAGCAACAGATCATCTCGGTGATCGATGCAGCCCGGGATGCGCAGTTTGACTCGATCAATATTGACCTTATGTACGGCCTGCCCAAGCAGTCGACTGCCAGCTTCGCCGAGACCATCAAAACCGCCATCGAAGTCAGCCCCGACCGGCTCGCGGTCTACAATTACGCGCACCTGCCGGAAATGTTCAAGCCGCAGCGCAGAATCGATGAACAGGAATTACCGTCGCCGCAGGAAAAACTGGATATGCTGCAGCAAACCATCGACATGCTGCAGGATGCCGACTACGTCTATATCGGCATGGATCACTTTGCGAAAAAAGACGATGACCTGGTCAAGGCGCAGGACAACGGCAGCCTGTACAGAAACTTCCAGGGCTACTCAACCAATGCCGATTGCGATGTGATCGCCATGGGTGTCACCGCCATTGGCCGCATCGGTGACAACTACAGTCAGAACACGCGCGAACTGGATCAGTACCAAGCCAGGCTGGCGCAAAACGAGTTACCCGTATTCCGCGGGCTCGAACTGGAACCGGATGATCTGTTGCGCAAGGAAATCATCAACCAGATCATGTGTTACTTCAGGCTGGACATCGCCAGGCTCGAAACCAAGTGGGGTGTCGATTTCAACAGGTATTTCGACAAAGAATTTATTCACCTGCGTGAAATGGAACAGGACGGCCTGATCCAGATCACCAAAGAACATATTGATGTGCTACCCGCCGGACGTTTGTTAGCGCGTTCCGTGTGCATGGAGTTTGACCGTTACCTGCAGGAGAAACAACTGCAGCAGCGCTTCTCCAAGGTGATTTGATTTGCACGGCACTGATGGTTTTGCTCTCGCAAAGGCGCCAAGTTCGCAAAGAACTTCAATTATATAATCAAAACTAAAGCTACTGCATTGCCTTGGCGTGCCTGGCGTCTTTGCGAGAAAACATATCTGCATGCGGTGCAAATGCTTTTATTCTAATTTCGCCGCAGCGGACGCAGAGTTGTTTATGTTGTTGCAGTAGCGACGATAGTCGCAAACATTAGCTATTCGAAATACGACTCTTCAATTCACCTATCAAGAGCGTAGCCTGGATAAAAACTAGTGAGAATAGTTAGCTCGCAACTGGTTCCTTGTCCCTCGCCACTCGTCCCTTGCCACTGGCCTACCCCTGCTTCGTCTTTGCAGGTTTCATGGCTTCGCTCTCACCGATAATCGCTTTCAGACTGATGGTTTTGCTCTCGCAAAGACGCCAAGTTCGCAAAGAACTTCAATTATATAATCAAAACTAAAGCTACTGCATTGCCTTGGCGTGCCTGGCGTCTTTGCGAGAAAACATATCTGCATGCGGTGCAAATGCTTTTATTCGAATTTCGCCGCAGCGGACGCAGAGTTGTTTATGTTTATGTTGTTGCAGTAGCGACGATAGTCGCAAACATTGGCTATTCGAAATACGACTCTTCAATTCACCCGTCAAGTGAGCAGCGTGGATAAAAAAGCAGTGGGAATAGTTACCTCGCCACTCGCCCCTTGTCCCTTGCCCCTGACCTTACCCCTGCTTCGTCTTTGCAGGTTTCATGGCTTCGCTATCACCGATAATCGCTTTCAGGCGGTCCATGTCGCATATGTTGACGCGGCGGCGATCGACTTCGATAATTTTTTCTTCCTGCATGTGTGCGAACAAGCGGCTTACGGTTTCGACGGCGAGGCCAAGATAGTTTGCGATGTCCTGCCTCGGCATGGTGAGATTGAATTCGGTCGGCTTCCAGTGACGCTGTGCCATTCTTTTGGAAAGGCTTGTCAGAAAGCTTGCCAGTTTTTCTTCCGCGCTCATTCGACCGAGCAGCAATAACATGGCATGATCTTTTGTGACTTCCTTGCCCATGATACGGCGCATGGCGTACTGAATACTGGGTACATCATGACAAACCTTGTCGAGGGACTCGAGCGGGAACTCACATACGCTGGATGTTTCCAGTGCCACCGCCGAGCAGGTATGGGCATCACCCGAAAAACCATCCATCCCCAGCAGTTCACCCGGCAGATGGAAACCGACGATCTGTTCTTCGCCACTCGGGTTATCAACCAGCGTTTTAACACTGCCTGACAATACGGCATACAAAGAACGGTTGGTATCACCGGCACGGAACAGGTAATCGTTTTTGTGCACCGGTTTTTTACGTTCGATGATTCGGTCTACAATTTTGACTTCATCGTCGGTCATACCCTGAGGTATGCATAATTCGCGCAAGCTACAGCTGGCGCAGGATATTTTTAATTGGTCGAAATTGATCTGTGTCGCTTCAGTCATAATCAACAACTGCTATGTTTGTCCGTTTGTAAATCTTACCCTATTCGAAATCATTGTATACCAGATTCAATTACTTAACGTAAGAATGTAGAGTAAAGTTAAAATTCTGCCGTCATTTTCCATTAGACTTTTATAATATAGCCTGCATAAAAGCCCGACAGGCGTACAAATCAACCTGAATTCACCCTATGTGTGCTGATCAAGCTGACCAATCCTGCTTCCACTGCGGACTGCCTGTTCCCAGAGGGCTGGATATTAGCGTTGATATCAATGCAACACCACAACCCATGTGCTGTCATGGCTGCGCGGCCGTGGCTCAGGCCATCGTCGATAGTGGCATGGATAACTATTACAGCTACCGCACGGAAAATGCACCCAGGGCGCGCGAAGTTGTGCCGGCTTTCCTGCAACAACTCAAGGCCTACGATAATCCCGTGGTACAGAAACGCTTCGTGCATCAACAGGACAAGCTGAGTGAAGTTTCGCTGATTCTGGAAGGCATTGTCTGCGCCGCCTGTGTCTGGCTCAACGAGCGTCACCTGCAGGCACTGCCGGGTGTGGTCGATGTGAATATCAACTACTCCAACCACCGCGCGCTGGTACGCTGGGACAACAGCAAAATCAGCCTCAGCGAGATCCTCGAATCCATCAGCCGCATCGGCTACCTGGCCCATCCCTACGACCCCGACCGCCAGCAACGCATCATCGAAAAGGAACGCAAGCAGCAGCTCAGGCGCATCGGTCTCTCTGGTGTACTCGGTATGCAGGTGATGATCCTCGCGGTGGCACTGTATACCGGTGGGTGGTGGGGCATGGATACCGCGGTCACGGAATTTTTCCGCTGGACCAGCCTGCTGCTCACGATTCCGGTGCTGATTTTTTCCTCACGCGTGTTTTTCACCTCCGCCCTGCGTGACCTGAAACAGAAACGCGCCGGTATGGATGTGCCGGTATCGCTGGGTATCGGCATCGCCTTTAGCGCCAGTGTCGCCCACACCATCAATGGCCAGGGAGAGATCTATTTCGATTCCGTGGTGATGTTTACCTTTTTCCTGCTCACTGCACGCTATTTCGAGATGACGGCAAGAAAGCGTTCGAGCGAAGCCACCGAGGCCCTGGTCAGCCTGCAACCGGCGGTGGCGGCCAGGCTGGTCAGCGTCAACGGCAGGGACGAAGAAACGGTGGTACCCGTGGCCGAACTGGAAGCGGGTGACCGCGTGCTGGTGCGCCCGGGCGACACCATCCCGGCAGACGGCATTGTCGACAGCGGCGCCTCGGGCGTTGATGAGTCACTGATCACCGGCGAGAGTATGCCGATCACAAAAACCAGCGGTGATGATGTCATCGGCGGTAGCATCAACGCTGAAAGCCCGCTGGTCATACGCATCACCCGGGTTGGTGCTGACACGGTGCTGGCCGCGATACAGCGCTTGCTCGACAAGGCACAAAGCGAAAAACCGGCGCTGGCCCAGCTCGCCGATCGCATCGCATCCAGGTTTGTGCTGGTGATCCTGGCGATTGCATCACTGGTTGCCCTGTTCTGGTTTATGCAGGGTTCGGAAAACTGGCTGCCGATTACGATCGCAACGCTGGTGGTGACCTGCCCCTGCGCGCTGTCACTGGCAACACCAACCGCCATCACCGCGGCCAGTGGACAGCTGGCAAAGCTGGGCTTGTTACCGGCGCGCGGACACGCACTGGAAACACTGGCACATGTCACGCATTTTGTATTCGACAAGACCGGAACACTGACTGTCGGCAATATCAGGCTCACGGGCATAGAGACATTGAGCTGGCTTTCCAGCGACGAATGCCTGCAGCTTGCCGCTGCACTGGAAGCTCAATCAGAACATCCGATTGCAAAAAGTTTTATCCATGCCTGCCCGAATAACACCAGGCAGGCAACCGATGTCATCAACACGCCGGGCAACGGTATCAGCGGAACTGTCGATGGTCAGCAATGGTTTCTGGGCAAAGCTGATTTTATTGCCCAGCATTGCAGCGACAACTATAACAACCGATAATAGCAGCGGGCTCACGCAGGTTATTCTTGCCACCAGCAACCACGTTCATGCTGTATTCAGCTTTGCAGATGAAATACGTGAACAGGCTGTAGAACTGGTAACAGCATTGAAACAGGCAGGTAAATCGGTGGTACTGCTGACCGGAGACAATCCATCGACAGCAAAGCATATTGCAGCTGTTACCGGCATTACAGAAATACATGCCAATCTCAAACCGGAAGACAAACTCGAATTCATCAAGGCATTGCAGGATAGCGGTAATATCGTATCCATGACCGGTGACGGCGTAAACGATGCGCCCGTACTCGCGGGTGCCGATGTTTCAATTGCCATGGGTACAGGCTCACAACTGGCAGCCGCCAGCGCTGATTTTATCTTGCTGTCTAACAGCATCAGCACGATATATTCGGGTTATCGCCTGTCTGTCAGAACACTCGCGATTATTCGACAGAACCTGATGTGGGCAATTGGTTACAATATACTCGCCGTACCGGCAGCAGCCATGGGATATATACAACCCTGGCTTGCAGCAATCGGCATGTCGGCAAGTTCGCTGGTGGTTGTTTTGAATGCCTTGCGACTTTCAAAGCAGGGGCGAGGGACGAGTAACGAGGGGCAAGAATACAAATAACACCTTCCGTAGACTGGGCTATGCCCACTCTACGAAACTGAATCAATTACAATGTTAAAACTAAAGATACAATACAATTTGCTGGTCAGGCACCCCAGAAGACTTAACAGCGAGTGTGCATTACCTTACCCCTCGCCACTTTTCCCTCGCCCCTGTCGTTAAATGGATACCATCTTCCTGCTCATACCCCTGGCCCTGGTTCTGGTTGTCGTCATCGTTTGGGTATTCATGTGGGCGGTACGTTCAGACCAGTTTGACGATCTCGAAGGACCGGCCCATCGCATACTGATGGATGAAGATGAGCCCAAGATTGAGCGCAAGGACAAGGAAGAGGAAAACGAGAAGAAGAATAAAACCAATTGAACCGCAAAGTCGCAAAGGGATTGTAATTTAGTGTATAGTCAGGATTTAATCGCAGTCAGTGCCATATGCACGCAGACTCAGACTTATTACTGGTCAGTACAGGGATGCAATACATAGGTGTATTTACTCTCGCAGAGGGAAAGTCCGCAAAATGAATACAGGTAATGCAGGAGGCGCAACATGCTTATTCTCGCAGATGACGCAGAGCGCATAGGTAATACGCGGTTTTTTCATTGAATGCATCGTTTTTCTCTGCATGCTCTGCATCTCTGCGATAGTAAATTCATTTTACTTTGCGCTCTTTGCGCCTTTGCGGTGAAAAAATCCTATGTCAGTTTTTCTATGCCCAGCAGCTTGAGGATATATTTCTCGTACAACGGCTCTGATGTGCCTTTCTTCATCTTGTGAATGAAATACTTCTCAAAAGCGATCTTTGCCAGGTGGACCCACTTGCCTTTTTTCATCCAGGCAACATTACGTGGCGGAATCTGCGGCAGGGCAACAAAAGCGGCGCCGGTATCGCCCATATCGGCCAGACAGATTGCATTCCATGTGGCTGTCTGATCAGGCTGATTGCCTTTGATCTCGCCAGAGATGTTGTGCACGATGGAGGTCACCATGGATTCGATCATATAACCGGTTTTTGGTGTGCCCGTTGGTACCGGCGTTGCTTCTACCGGAGGAATGGCGATACAGACACCTGCCGAATAGATATTCTTGTAGGTAGGATTGCGATGGAATTCATCGACCATTACAAAGCCGCGCGGATTACACAGGTCGGGCACTTGCGCGACTGCATTCACACCCTTGAATGCCGGCAACATCATGGCCATGTCAAAATCGACTTGGTGCGTTTTTTTGACCTCACCGTCCTCGTTCAGCTCCTCAACGAACAGCTTGCCCTGTTCCACTTTGGTGGTTCTGGCGTTGGTTATCCAGTCGATATGATGGTTGCGCAATTCACTTTCCAGCATTGACTTGGAATCGCCGACACCACCGAGACCAAGATGGCCAATGTAGGGTTCACTGGTGACAAATTTCATCGGGTATTTGTTACGGATCTTGCGTTTGCGCAGATCAGCATCGACGATAAAGGCAAATTCATAGGCCGGGCCGAAACAGCTGGCAAACGGCATTGCACCAACGACGATCTGCCCGGGCTTTTCCAGCAGCTGCTGGTACTTCTCCCAGGCCTTTTCGGCATGATTGATGGTGCATACGGACTGGGTAAAGCCATCGGGACCAGAGCCCTCGACTTCTTCAAACGCGAGTCGCGGGCCGGTTGCGATAACCAGGTAGTCATAATCGACAGTGCCATTGCCATTCGACAACTCAAGCTTGTTATTGGCGACATCTATCTTGTCAACACGCGCCGCAATAAAGTTAATATTTTTCTTATTGAGGTATTTTTCTATCGGAAATGTAATCGATTCTCGATCACGCCAACCTACCGCTGCCCATGGATTTGATGGCACAAACTGGAAATAATCATTTTCGTTGATAACCGTGACTTCATGGTTCTTGCCAAGCTCGGCTTTCATTTCGTAGGCACACGGCATACCACCCGTGCCCGCACCAAGAATTACAACATGCGCCATTACAAATCCTCGCGTGAGTGTTGAGCTGCTTTGCTCAGGTAAATCGGATTAACAGAATACAACAGGTTTTATTCAACTGATAGACTCGATAGAATGTAAATTACAATAATAATCACATCCTGTATCTGTTCGCCCAGCATGAAAAATGCATTACTGGTACTCTGCCCTGATGATCCGCACTGGGCCCCGGCTGATGACGAGAGTCTCAAGCAATTACTGCAATCCATGCAGTTGATTGGAGAACCGCTTGATAGCCAGCATTTTTTCACGGGTGAGCGGTTTCTTGATTTGATCGCGTTTATGGGCTGTTCGCCCGAGATTAAACTTGAGCCCGGAGACGATAACGCTAACGACAACCAGTCGTTTTGCCATGTGCATTTGATAAACCAGACGCATGCGATCGAGTTCCACTGTGGTGACCAGGTCCACACACCACGCTGCCCGCAATGCAGGTCAGCCGTACATGACTGGAAAAGCAAGATCAATGCCTGGGCCGAAGAGCGTGCCGATACGACCTGGTCATGCGAAAAATGCCGGCACCAGGCCGCACCCTGGGAATACAACTGGCGCAAGTCAGCCGGATTTGGCCGATGCTTTATCGAGATTATCGACATATTTCCCAAAGAAGCCATACCCCAACAACAATTACTCGATACACTACACTCCCACTATGGCGTCAGTTGGCATTATTTTTATCAGCATTAACTTTTGTGTTGTTTATTTTCAATAAATACATATACAAAGAAAAGTTACAACCGCTTTATAAATATATTAAAGCGCCATGCATGCTTATGTTCGCTTTGTTAGTGATTGCCAATCCTGCAAGTATTCATGCAGAACAGAACCTGCCAGACCTGGGCACCACTGCCGTTCTCGAAGAGGTAAAATACGAGTACGAAGATTCACCGACGGATACTGATACCGAACAGCAACCGGATCAGCTGACTGCATGCGATGAATCACAGCAACCACAACCGCAGGAAGCAAGCTGGTACGATTCGACCCACACTGTGATGAATACTGCTTTCTGCGAGCCGGCATTGTGGTTTGATTCCTTCTTTGGATCGGACCGAGTCATCGCGGAAGTTGGCGGTACCTATGTGCGCTGGCGAAATAACTTTATCCAGGTTGAGGCAGAGGGTTTCAAATTTAATACCAACCTGAATTTCAGTGTTGAGCTGCCAAGAGTTTCCAACCGTTTGAAACTCACTTTTGAAGGCGACCGGGACCAGGACCTG
Source organism: uncultured Gammaproteobacteria bacterium (assembly GCA_963807785.1). GTDB lineage: Bacteria > Pseudomonadota > Gammaproteobacteria > SZUA-229 > SZUA-229 > JABDQW01. Next base: position 18,463 of record CAWEEC010000060.1, read on the forward strand.
GAGGACATATTACCCGGTGAAGAAGTTACAGATAATACCAATACAATTGGCCTGAGACTTGATGTCAAAGATACAGCCCGATCCAATTTTAATATCAGCGTGAGTGCAAAACCACGTATCAGGGCACGTTACCGATATACCTACCCGGTATTTGAAGATTTGCTGATTCGCTTTACCCAGGAGGTAGAACACGCAAAAGGTGTTAATACCGCACGAACGCGCATCGATTTTGAAAAAGCTTTTCTGCCCAGTTACCTGTTTCGTGCAACAACTCAAGGTGTTATAGCGGAAGATTTTCCTGGCGTCGACTGGTCACAGGCATTTACCCTGTTCCAGCGGTTATCTAAAAAAAGCTCCATCTCCTATGAAGTCGGCACTAATGGCATAACCCGACCGGAGAATTATATTACCAATACCCGCCTGGGCTTTAGATACCGGCGAAACATCCACCGAGACTGGCTGTTTTTTGAAGTGATCCCGGATATCACCTGGCCACTTACTCTAAGTGAAGACCGTACGACAGTCATTACCGAAAGACGCTCCGTGTTGAGCCTTATCTTCAGGCTGGAAGTGCATTTCTCCAGTACTCAAAAACGCAAATATAGCGACTACATATATTAGTGAAAGCTTAATCAGCTTCGGGTAATTCGGCAACCTGATTATCACCTGCAGACCTACTGTATTTTTCAGTTAACTTGTGAAAATATATCGTCTTCATCCCGACTCCATATCTGATAGACTTAGCCATATTTTTTTATCAATAAGTCCATAAATACATTACGGTAATTGACTGCTATCACACGGCTGACACAACACCGCATTCAGCACATAAAAACAATGAAACCAATTTCAAAACTCATACTTGCACTCTTCATTTCCATTTTGCTGACTTCGTGTGCAAAAACAAAATTCACCAAACAGTGGACTGCACCAGACTTTAAACAACAGCCCTATGACGACATCCTGGTGCTGGCCGTTGCCGACAAGATGGGCAATCGACAGGACGCGGAAGACTATATCGTCGAAAAACTTGGCAAGATCGGGATCGATGCCATGCAAAGCTACAGCATCCTGCCAAAAACCCGGACGATTGACCGTGAAGCGGTTGGCAAGGCAGTCGACGGCCTGGAACTGGATGCGGTAATTGTTATGTATGCCACGGGCGTCACTCAAGAAGAATACTATATCCCATCAAGGCGGCTCGGTATTTACTCAGGCTACGGATACGGCCATGCTCAGTATGGCAGTTTCTACGATTATTACCCGCACGCCTTCTCGTATGTGTATCTGCCCAGCTACGACAACTTGCACTATGTTGTCGCGATCGAGACCAGCGTGTTCGATCTCGATACGGGTGAAATGGTCTGGTCAGGCCAGTCAAACACTTTCGCGCCCGACTCGGTCGATGACGTGATCAAGAGCATTACTGCATTGACCATCAAGGAACTCGAGAAAAAGAAAATTATCAAATAATATGTCTGTCAGCATATCTAACACTCAACCAAATACAACGGAGTCGACATGAAATCCAATATTCGGAATACAGCCCATTTTGTTGCAGCACTACTCACACTCATTGCAATTTCGTCCTGCACCAGCACAAAACTAACCTCGGTGTGGATGGATGAGAAAAAATCAGGCAAGTCCTACGATGACATTCTGATCATTGGCATTTCTGACCAGGACATAAACAGAAGACTGTTCGAGGAACAATTCGCCAGCCAGCTGAAAGCAGCCGGTGTCGAGAGCGAAGTCAGTTACTCTATTTTGCCGAAAGGAACCAAGATTAACCGCGACACGGTTAGTGCCGCAATCAAGGGTAAGGATATCGATGCCGTCATCGTGACACACATGGTATCGGTTGAAGAAAAGAAAGTGTTCCGTCAGAGCATGGGCTACGCACCGGGTTACGGCTACTATGACGGACTGTACAACTATTACCCGTATGTAAACAACTATGTTAATCAGCCCGGCTACTACGATACGGCAAAAATTGTACACCTGGAAACCAATCTCTACGAAGCCAATTCAGATGACCTGGTGTGGACTGCACAGTCACAATCGTTTGCACCGGAATCAGCAAAAGAAGTGATTGATGAACTGGTCAAGCTGGCGATCAAGGATTTGAAACAGAAAGGACTGATCAAGACCAGGTAATTCAGCAACAGGCTTATAGAACTGCAGCCCTGGAAGCAGCCCAAGTATTACGCATTGTTACATCATGGCTACATTGTGACCGCGTACTTAGTACCTGGTACCTGCCTCTAACGCCCGTAAATATCCTCGAAACGAATAATGTCATCTTCACCCAGGTAGCTGCCGGTCTGGACTTCGATCAGCTTTAGCGGGATCTTGCCGATATTTTCCAGGCGGTGTTTGTGGCCGAGTGGAATGTAGGTGGATTCATTTTCGGAAAGAATAAACTCGTCTTCACCACGCGTTACTTTTGCCGTGCCGTGCACAACAATCCAGTGCTCGGATCGATGATGATGCATTTGCAGTGAGAGTACCGCGCCCGGGCTGACCGTAATACGCTTGACCTGGTAGTGTGGGCCTGAATCGATGCCCTGGTAATGACCCCAGGGCCGGTATACGCATGTGTGCAAATTCACTTCTTCGCGATTTTCCGTGCTCAACTGTTCGACGATTGTCTTGATGTCCTGCACGTTGTCACGATTGGCAACCAGCAGGGCATCGTCAGTATCGACCACTATCATGTTGTCGACGCCAAGGGTAACGACCAGGCGGTTGTTGGCCCTGATATAGCTGTTCGAGGTCAGGCCACTCTTTACGTCACCAATCAGCGTGTTACCTTCGGCATCGACTTCTCCGACATCGTGCAGGGCTGACCAGGAACCGACGTCACTCCAGCCGATGTCCACCGGAATGACCACGGCATTATTCACTTTCTCCATCACGGCATAATCGATGGAATTAGCGGGACAGTTCTCGAATTCGTCCTTGCCGACACGAATAAAATCGCTATCACGCGTGGCAGCATTTAATGCGGCCTCGCTGGCCTGGTAGATTTCAGGCGCATGTTGTTTCAGTGCATCCAGATAGGATGAAGCCTTGAACATGAACATGCCACTGTTCCAGTAATAATTACCGTTTGCCAGGTAGCTTGCCGCGGTTTCAGCGTCGGGCTTCTCAACAAACTGGTCAACCTGGTAACAGTTATCGCTTTCTGCGCTTGCATGTGCCTTGATATAACCAAAGCCGGTTTCTGGCGAATCCGGCACAACGCCAAAGGTCACCAGCCTGCCCGCTTCTGACTGTTGCTTGCCAATCTCCAGCGCACTCTGGAATGTATCCACATCAGCAATGACATGATCCGCCGGTAACACCAGCAACACCGGGTCATCGCCGTTGCGAATAGCATTGAAAGCGGCGAGCGCAATAGCAGGTGCCGTGTTTCTTCCTGCCGGTTCGAGAATAATCTCGTTACTCCCGATGTCTGTCTCCTTGACCTGTTCTGCTACCATGAAACGGTAATCATCATTACAGATCACCATGGCGTGATCGATATCCGCAGAACCTGTCAGGCGAATAATGGTGTCCTGCAGCATGGTAGTGTCATTTACCAGTGGCAGCAGTTGCTTGGGATGCATTCTGCGGGACAACGGCCACAGCCGCGTACCTGAACCACCGGACAATATTACGGGTATAATCACGTGCTATTCCTTAGTTGATTAGTTGATTGTGTTACAGCTTACAGCTGTGGCGTGAAATTTCAATTACTGATATTTCAATTACTGCTATTTCAATTACTGATGCATCAATTACTCACGGATTTTCTCTGCAACAGCAGCTCCGATATCTTTTCCGGTAATACCGGATCACTGTAAAGAAAACCCTGGGCTTCGTGACAGCCTTCCCTGAGCAGAAAGTCACGCTGCTCTTCCTTCTCGACACCCTCGGCGATGATATTGAGATTAAAACTTTTACCCAGCGCAATGGTTGCGCGAATGATAGCCTCATCATTTGGATCCCTGGATACATCCCGTACAAATGACTTGTCTATCTTTAATCTTGATAACGGGAACTGCTTCAGATTAACCAGGGATGAATAGCCTGTCCCGAAGTCATCAATTGCCATTCTTATACCCATCTGCTGTAATTCTTTAAGATTGTTATAGGCAATATCTTTCTGGTCCAGAATTGCGCTCTCGGTTATTTCAAACTCAAGGTTATCGCCGGATAGCTCCAGGGCTTCGAGAATGTTTTTTACGTAAATTGACAGGCTTGGCAACACCAGCTGTTTGCGCGAAAGATTGAGTGAAACGGTAAACTGAGGCAGGCCCTCAGCTTCCCAGTTTTTATATTGCTCACATACCTGGCTGATGACCCATTCGCCAATCGCTTCGATCTTGCCGGAATGTTCCGCAATATGTATAAAAACGCCCGGAGACAACACGCCCATATCAGGGTGTCGCCACCTCAGTAACGCCTCGACACCTATCATTTCATTGCTAATGATATTGTATTGAGGCTGATAAACCAGGAAAAATTCATTTCGCTCCAGCGCTTTTTGCAGCGCAACTTCCATGGCAAAAAATTCAAACGCATTGATGGTCAGTTCCTGCGTATAAAAACGATAGGTGTTGCGACCGGATTCCTTGGCTGAATACATGGCGGTGTCTGCATGCTTGATCAGTTCATTGATATCACTGCTGTCTTTGGGAAATACACTGATGCCGATACTGACACTGATCTCCAGCTTGTAGGTATCCAGCTTGAACGGTTCTGCAAACGCTTGCAGTATTTTTTCAGCGATTACGGCCAGTTCACTGGTGTCTTCCAGGCCTTCTATGATCAGGGTGAATTCATCACCACCCAGGCGTGCCAGGGTATCAGATGAGCGACATACTTCGAGCAGACGCTCTGAAACCTGCTTCAACAGATCATCGCCAACATGGTGTCCCAGATTGTCATTCACATTTTTAAACCGGTCCAGGTCAAGGAAGAACAGCGCGCCGATATTATTGGTACGCATGGTCCTGGCTACCGCCTGTTGCAAACGGTCATGAAACAGCACACGGTTGGGTAGTTTGGTCAGAAAATCATGCGTCGCCACATATTCAAGCTCATCCTGTGAGCGCTTGATGTCCGACACATCGGTGAGCAAGGCGACATAATAGGTGAGATATCCGCTGGAGTCCTTGACTGAATTTACCGTTAACCACAACGGGTAAGTGTCCCCGTCGGCCCTCCTGCCAACAATTTCCCCCATCCAGTAATCTGTTTTCTCCAGTGCGTGCTGGATTTCAGACCCGGTATCGGTCGACATTAAATGATCGATGAATTGCGGTATCTTTCCCTGTGCTGTTTCCTTGTTCAGCTTTGCAATATTACAGAAGGTTTCATTCACAGATACGACCTGAAGATCCCTGTCCAGGATTACCATACCTTCCCTGGAATTTTCAAACACGGTCGAAATCAGGCGGCCACGGATATCCGATTGCCTACTTTCGGTGACATCAATCGCAAGAAACACCACAGTGCGCTTACCATCGACTTCGTAATTCGCAGGAACAACTCGCCCCTCAAATGTACGCGTACTCGAATTGATATCCAGCTCATAATTAACCACCAGCAACTCATTGGTTTCAAGCGCCTGCGAAACGATACCAAGAAAAAAATTTGCATCTTGTTGTGGAAATACATCGTGCAATGTCTTGCCGAGGATTTGTGCTTTTTCGCGAAACAGCTGATTCTCATCACCCGACATGACCTCAATATAGCGCCCTTCCTCATCCAGCAGAAATATAATGTCCGGTAATGCATTGAGAATGGCATGCATACGACGTGCATCATAGGATGAATTCTGACGCTGATAGAGCTCCTCGACTTCCTGGGAGGACAAACTCAGCGAACGTTCCAGAATGCGTTGGCCCCGGCCTGAAGCCTTGTAACTGGCATCAACCAGATCTAACAATTTGTTCCAGTGACGCTGGTCCGGCGGTGAGGTATCGTCCAGCTTGAGTTTTTTCAGCTGTTGAGCCAATAACTCGTGCATATTGTCAATCATGAAGACCTGCGCAGGCCAGTGCCAGCAACACCGATCGGCGCTGTACATTACATGCTGATGCAAGCGTAGAGTGAAGCAGTGACAAGCTCATAAAGGTAAATCCTGAAATTTGACCCACCGTCACCGCGCTGCATAGTGGAATGGGATAAGTTATAACGCGCGTTACCTATTGAATAGACTATTAATATTGCGATGTCAAAATTTCGGCACAGGATATTCGCAAATCAACCGAGCGCAATAATTGCTGCAGCTGACTAATAGCACGCAGCCTCCCAACAAGTCAACAAGTGTTGATATTCGTCATTTCGCAGACAGCAATGAACGCGTATGCTGTTTTGATGAGCAATGCCTACTGGGAACATTTTGAACACAAGGCCGATATCGGTATTCGCGGCGTCGGTGCTACACTGGCTGGTGCTTTTGAACAGGCCGCGCTTGCAATGACTGCGGTTGTCACCGATATTTCCCTGGTCCAGGCCCTCACAAGCATCAGCATCAGCTGCAATCACAGCGATAAAGACACCTTATTATATGACTGGCTGAATGCGCTGATCTTTGAAATGGCGACACGCAAAATGCTGTTCAGCCAGTTCGATGTCAGCATCGATGATGGCCGACTGACTGCCAGCGTCGCAGGCGAGCCTATCGACATAGCACGACATCAGCCCGCGGTAGAGATCAAGGGTGCGACCTATAGCGAGCTTGCGGTATACCAGCAAGATCATCAATGGCTGGCACAGTGTGTCATTGATGTGTAAATAATCTACCTTAATTATTACAATGGATATCAATCGATTAGAACGTATTTCTAATGTTGAATGGCAGATAGATGCACACGCTGGCATGCACGTGCCCGCGATCATATTTGCCAGTGAACAGCTGATTAAAGACATGGATGACAAGGTCTATGAACAGGTCACCAATGTTGCCAGGCTACCCGGTATCGTCAAGGCTTCCTACGCCATGCCCGATGCGCACTGGGGTTATGGTTTTCCGATTGGCGGCGTGGCCGCGTTTGATGCTGAACAGGGTGGTGTCATATCGGCCGGTGGTGTTGGCTTTGATATTTCCTGCGGCGTGCGTACGCTGCACACGGAACTTCACATTGAGCAGGTCATGGCTTCACAACAGCAACTGGCCGATGCACTGTATCAACACATACCCGCGGGACTCGGCAGTACCGGCAATATTCATCTCAATAACAAACAGATGAAAGCGATGCTGACTGGCGGCGCTGTATGGGCCGTCAACAATGGCTACGGTGACAGCAGCGATCTGGAACGCATCGAAGAACACGGCTGCATGCAAGGCGCTGATGCTGACCAGGTTTCAGCATTCGCCAAAAACGCCAGCAAAACGAAATGGGTACCCTGGGTTCGGGCAACCATTACCTGGAAGTACAGAAAGTCGTTGAAATCTACGATGCCGAAGCTTGCACACGCCTTTGGTATTCAGCAGGACGATATCAAGATCAGTATTCATTGCGGGTCACGTGGACTGGGCCACCAGATTGGTACCGAGTTTCTGAAGGAAATGGCACTGTCGGCAAAGGATCACGGCATCAAACTGCCTGATCGTGAACTGGCCTGTGCACCGATTAATTCCGACATTGGCCAGCGTTACCTGGGCGCGATGCGGGCTGCGATCAACTGTGCACTGGCCAACCGCGAGATTCTCACGCACCTGACACGTGAAGCCGTGCATCAGTTGTTTCCCGGAGCGAGACTTGACCTGCTCTACGACGTCTCGCACAACACCTGTAAACTGGAGCAACACGACATCGATGGTGTTATGAAACAGGTCTATGTCCACCGCAAGGGTGCAACACGCGCCTACGGACCGGGACATCCTGACCTGCCACCGGCACTTCGCGCTGCCGGCCAGCCGGTACTCATCGGCGGTACCATGGGCACGGCGTCATATATACTGGCGGGCACGAAACAAAGCATGGGGCTGGCTTACGGTTCTGCCTGCCACGGCGCAGGCCGCAACATGAGCCGTCGCCAGGCGGTCAGGCAATGGCATGGTGGCCAGGTCATTCAAAGCCTGGCGGATCGCGGCATCATCATTCGCAGCCCGTCAAAACGCGGCGTTGCCGAAGAAGCACCGGGTGCCTACAAGGATGTCACTGCCGTGGTCACCTCTGCAGAACAGGCCGGACTCGCGCGCCGGGTAGCGAAACTCGAACCCCTCGTTTGCATCAAGGGATAACCCCTGTAAATACCTGTTTTGATCTACCCCTGCCTGGGCCACAACAGGATACCTGTACACATATTGGCATTCACCCGGAGAGAAACAATGAAAACAGCTCTAATCGTGATTACCTGCCTTGCGAGTGTTGGCATGAGCGCAAGTGCTGATAACAGGGTCGCGCCGGCACCAAACGGTATCGAACTGCCTGCAGGTTATAAAGACTGGCGCGTTATCGCGACATCACATCGTGAAGATAACAAGACATTACGCGTGATTCTGGGCAACGACAAGGCCATCGATGCAGCACGTTCCGGTAATACAAAACCGTGGCCGGACGGCAGCATCCTGGGAAAACTGGTCTGGAAAGATGACACCCATGAAAAATGGCCAACGGCAACGGTTCCGGGCAAGTTCGTCCATGCCGAATTCATGGTCAAGGACACGAAAAAATATGCTACAACCGGTGGCTGGGGATTTGCGCGCTGGAAAGGACTGGAACAGGCACCCCATGGAGAAGATGCTTCATTTGTAATGGAATGCTTTAATTGTCATCTACCGGTAAAGGACAACGACTACGTGTTTACACACCCAGCATCCATGCCATAAATAAATCGGGCTATGAAAACAACGGTCTTAGCCAAACAGCAGTTGAACATGGAAGATGGCTATAAATAAACAGTGTCCACAAACAACGCCAACAATCTTAGATAAACTCTAACCAGTTCGCGTTGTTTGCGTTGTTTGCGGACTCAATACATATACATGTTGCGCACCGATTTTTTATAGACTGGCCAGCCTCAAAAATGCCAGCAGGCCCAGCAGGATAAACAGACCACCGCTGATCTTGTGCAACAGGTTGACTGAAATGCGCTGCACGATCGCGCGGCCCGCCAGCACCCCTAAAGCAGAGGTCAGGCTCAGCGCCAGTGTCGCACCCAGCCAGACCGCGATCGGATCCAAGGTACCAGCCAGCCCGGCAACAGCGATCTGCGTCTTGTCACCGAACTCCGCCAGTGTAATCAACAGCAGGGTGCTGAAGAACACACTATGTGAATCCGGCCTGTGTGAATGTTCCTCACCTGCATCGACCGTGGGCATCAGTGCATGAATACCGAACACCATGAACAGGATGCCTACAACCAGTACCACAACGGCTTCCGGCAGCCAGTGCGCAACGACCGCACCAAAAATTACTGCCATCAAGTTGAGCAATACAAACGCGACTATTGCAGCGAACAGCACCGGTCTTGCACTGTAGCGCGCAGCCAGCGTCATACACACCAGCTGGCTTTTATCACCCATTTCGGCAAGGCCAATCAGGGAAAAACTCGACACCAGGGAGACAGGAAATGTTTCGAGTGCCTCTAACATGCTTTATTGCATCCGGAACTGATCGCAATCGCGATTACTTAGTATGTTGCTACCAGTCATTGTTAACTGCCTCCCCATTCCCATAGTGCCCTGATGTATTACCTGATACGGATGATTTTACTCAGTCAAATGCATGTAGCACGGTACGGGTCCCTGCTACTGCGTCAAAATCACTCACCCCTGTTTTGTTGATGCAGATCATTGTCAGCCTATTGCTGCCATGAAATCATTCTATAGCATTCATATCCATGGCCAGTCTTTTTTTAAATACAGTTTAATCAGCTCGACTGGTTTTATACTTTATCTAACGATAACAGGAAACAAGTCGGAAATGACCACCCAATCGCATATTTCGATTTGCCCCTCGCTTTATTACAACCAGCCTGTTGAAATCGTCGAGCGCAAGGGCATCGGTCATCCGGATACGATATGTGATGCACTGGCTGAAGAACTTAGCCGCACACTCAGCAATTATTATCTGGATAACTTTGGCCTGGTATTGCATCACAATGTGGACAAGGCACTGCTGTGGGGCGGGATTTCACAACCAGAGTTCGGAGGTGGCAAGGTAGTTGCGCCAATGGAAATTTTTCTCGCGGGACGCGCAACTACATCATTTAAAGGTATCCGCATTCCAGTCGAGGAGCTGGTAGTGCAAAGCTGTACCGACTGGCTGCGTTCTCATTTTCATGCACTCGACCCCGAGCGTGATATTAAACTGCACAGCCTGATTCGACCCGGCTCAGCCGATCTGGTCGAACTCTATTTGCGCCAGCAACAAACCGGCATCGCTCTGGCCAACGACACCTCCTGCGGTGTTGGCTACGCTCCACTCAGTGAGCTGGAGCGTATCGTATTGCTGGTTGAACAAACACTGAATTCTGCCGAGATCAAAACAGCACATCCGGAAACTGGTGAAGATATCAAGGTCATGGCTGTTCGTGATGGCGATAACATCGAACTTACGATCGCCTGTGCCTTTATTGATCGCTACCTGTCTGATATCGACGACTATATACAGAAAAAGTCACAGCTAGCGAGCCTGGCAGAAAAAACCGCCGGCATGGTATCAAGCAGAAATATCAATGTATCAGTTAATGCGGCTGACGATGTGAATACGGGCAGTCTTTATATGACAGTGACAGGCACTTCGGCCGAATCAGGCGATGACGGCGAAGTCGGTCGCGGCAATCGTGTCAATGGTCTGATCGCACCCTACCGGCCGATGAACATGGAAGCCGCTGCCGGTAAAAATCCGGTCACCCATGTTGGCAAGCTCTACAATATCGTGGCGCAGCAAATTACCTGCGCGCTGGTACAGGAGCTGGATGATGTTAGTGAAGCCTATTGTTACCTTGTTAGCCGTATTGGCTCGCCCGTGAATAAACCGAGTATTGTCGATATCCGCATTGCATTACGCGATGATGGTGATATAGAGTCCATTCGAATGCCGGTCGATACCATTGTGAACAGCAAGCTGAATAACATGGAGCAGATAACAACGGATCTTGTCAGTGGCACAATACCTGTTTATTAAAACATTATATTCGAGATACCTGCACTGTAGCGTAATACCATTAAACACTAAAGATGACAACAACAGACAACTTCGATATCAAGGATGACTCGCTCGCCGAAGACGGACTGGCCCGCATTGAATGGGCGTACCAGGAAATGCCCGTGCTGCGTGAACTTAGTGAGCGCCTGGGCAGGCAACGCCCGCTCGAAGGTATCCGTATCAGCGGCTGTCTGCATATCACCACGGAAACCGCCAACCTGGCGCGCGTACTGAAAACGGCGGGTGCCGAAGTTGTGTTATGCGCCAGCAATCCTCTCAGCACCCAGGACGATGTAGCCGCTGCACTGGTGAAAAAATTCGATATACCGGTATTCGCGATACGCGGTGAATCCACCGAAGTCTATTACCAGCACATCAATGCTGCACTGGACAATCAGCCGGTCATCACCATGGACGACGGCGCCGACCTGGTCAGTGAAATACACAAGTCAACGGAACGGGTCGGCGACAATGCTGGGCGGTACCGAGGAAACCACCACCGGTGTGATTCGCCTGCGCGCCATGGCTAGCGAGGGCGCACTCAGGTTCCCGGTGATTGCTGTCAATGACGCGAACACCAAGCACCTGTTCGATAACCGCTACGGAACGGGCCAGAGTGTGCTTGATGGTGTGATACGCGCTACAAATATTTTGCTTGCCGGTAAAACCTTCACGGTGGTCGGCTATGGCTGGTGTGGCCGGGGTATTGCGATGCGCGCCAAGGGGCATGGCGCTAAGGTGGTGGTGACCGAAGTCGATCCCTTGCGGGCGCTGGAAGCCAGCATGGATGGCTATGCGGTGATGCCATTGCTCGAGGCGGCCGGTCAGTCAGATTTTATTATTACCGCCACGGGTGACAAACACGTCATCGACCGGGTGCACATGGAAGTGATGAAGGATGGCTGCGTGATGGCCAACTCCGGCCACTTCAACGTGGAAATCAATCTCGAAGCGCTTGCAGCGAAGTGTCAGCAATCCGGAACGTCCGCGTGCATCGGTTGATGAGTACACACTGGCAGACGGACGTCGCATCAGCCTGCTCGCCGAGGGACGCCTGGTCAATCTTGCTGCAGCCGAAGGTCATCCATCGGCGGTGATGGATATGAGCTTTGCCAACCAGGTACTGACTGCCGTTTACCTCGCAAACAGGCAACACAAGCTCGAAAACCGGGTCCACAATGTCCCTGCAGACATCGACCAGCAGGTCGCCAGCCTGAAGCTGGCCGCGATGAATATTCGCATTGATGAACTCACCGACGAGCAGCATCGCTACCTCACTTCCTGGCAGGAAGGCACAGAATAAATATATGAAGCGCCGGCAGACACAACGCATGCTTGATGACATCGACAGTGAAGTCCGCTACACGCGCAGGATGATCGGCAAGGACGCGCTGGATAAAAAAGTCATGGCGGCCATGGAAGAAGTCCCGCGTAACGAGTTTGTGCCGAAGTCTTTTGTTGATGCAGCCTTTGATAATGGCCCCCTGCCCATTGGTCATGGCCAGACCATCTCGCAACCCTACATCGTGGCATTGATGACAGACCTGCTCGAGCTTGATGCAGATGATATCGTACTGGAAATAGGCACCGGTTCAGGTTATCAAACAGCCATCCTGTCACAGCTGTGCAAACAGGTTTATAGCATTGAATACATTGCTGCTCTAGCGGATACAGCGCGGGCGCGTTTCGACAAACTCGGCTACGACAATATCCAGTCGATGACCGGCAATGGTTATGAAGGCTGGCCGGAACATGCACCCTATGATGGCATTATCGTCACCGCTGCCGCGACACATATACCAAAGCCCCTGATCGAACAGCTCAAACCCGGTGGCAAACTGGTTATACCTGTTGGCAAACCTCATCTGTACCAGGAACTGATGCTGGTAGAAAAAGATCAAGACGGCAAACTCGATATCAGGGATATACTCGGTGTCGCCTTCGTACCACTACAGGGTGAGCACGATGAAGAAATTTAACAAAAATGATTCACCACAGAGGCACAGAGTGCACAGAGAAATCCGTTTTTTTGTTAATAAGAATAACACCGCAGTGGCAAGAAGATTTCAGAGATTTATATACATGTTTCAATTTATACCTGCATCTTATGATCGGCAAAGCCCACCTGCAACTCAAAATATTATTTATGTAACAAGAAGTTTCGTTTTTCTCTGTGCACTCTGTGCCTCCGTGGTGAATAAAAACTCTGTACCTCTGTGGTGAATAAAAATGCAGTCGGAGCATGACATGACGAAACCTCAAACCCTGACAGTCGATGGTAACCAGGCCGCTGCCGAGATTGCACATATGACCAACGAGGTGATTGCAATCTACCCGATTACGCCGGCCTCACCCATGGGTGAATGGGCGGATGAGTGGTCGTCAAGAAAACGGCCCAACCTGTGGGGTACGGTGCCACGTATTATCGAGATGCAGAGCGAGGGCGGTGCTGCCGGTACCATTCATGGAGCCTTGCAAAGCGGCGCACTCACGACCACCTTCACCGCTTCACAGGGATTGTTATTGATGATCCCCAACATGTTCAAGATTGCCGGCGAACTCTCACCTGCCGTGTTTCACGTGGCTGCACGTTCGATCGCGGCACAGGCACTGTCGATCTTCGGTGACCACAGCGATGTCATGGCAGCGCGTACCACCGGCTTCGCTTTTATGGCTTCGGCTTGCCCGCAGGAAGTCATGGACATGGCTCTGATTACGCAGGCAGCGACACTGGAATCGCGCATCCCGATCGTGCATTTCTTTGACGGTTTCCGTACCTCGCACGAAGTCGCGAAAATACAGGCCGTTGACAATGACGTTATCAGGCAAATGATCAAGCAGCAGCATGTCACCGCACATCGCCAGCGCGCCCTGTCACCCGAGCACCCTGCCATTCGCGGTACCTCGCAAAACCCGGATGTGTATTTTCAGGCACGCGAAAGCGTGAATCCGTATTACCAGGCAATGCCCGCTATTGTGCAAAAGGTGATGGACGAGTTCGGTGCACTGACCGGACGCAACTATCACCTGTTTGACTACGTTGGTGTTGATGATGCCGAGCGCATTATCATCATCATGGGTTCAGGCGCAGAAACCGTCGAAGAAACCGTGAACTATCTGAATAAAAACGGCGAAAAAACCGGCTTGATCAAGCTACGCCTGTTCAGGCCATTCGATGCAGCAGCACTGATAAATGCCATGCCAGCATCGACCCGTAGTATTGCGGTACTGGATCGCACCAAGGAACCGGGCGCCGATGGTGAACCGCTGTACAAGGATGTCGTGACCGCACTGGCGCAAAACAGCTATAACGATCAGGGTAAATTCAAACAGCAACCAGATATTATCGGCGGTCGTTACGGTTTGTCATCGAAGGAATTTACCCCGGCCATGGTCAAGGCGGTGTTTGATGAACTTGATAAAGCACAGCCAAACAATCATTTCACCATCGGCATACACGATGATGTCAGCAACAGCAGCCTCGAGTGGGATATCAATTTCCGCACCGATGCACACGCAGATACCTTTCAGGCCGTGTTCTACGGGCTCGGCAGTGATGGCACCGTCAGCGCCAACAAGAACAGCATCAAGATCATCGGCGAGAGCACCGACAAGTATGCCCAGGGCTATTTTGTCTATGACTCGAAAAAGTCCGGCGCAGTGACAGTCTCGCATCTGCGTTTCGGTGATAAACCGATCCATTCATCCTATTTGATCGGCGACGGCGATGCTGACTTTGTGGCCTGCCACCAGCCGGTGTTTCTCGAGCGCTACCCGATGCTGGACAAGGCTGCCGACAACGCGGTGTTCCTGTTGAACAGCGCATTACCTGCTGATGAGGTATGGCACAGCCTGCCGAAAAACATGCAGCAACAGATCATCGATAAAAACATCAGCGTGTATTGCATCGATGCCTACAACATTGCCGGTATTACCGGCATGGAAAAGCGCATCAACACCATCATGCAGACCTGCTTCTTCTCGATCTCGGGCGTACTGCCGGGTGATGTTGCCATAAGCGCGATAAAAGAGGCGGTTGAAAAAACCTATGGGCGTAAAGGTAAACGCCTGGTTGAACTCAACTTCAAGGCCATCGATGAAACCCTGGCGAACCTGCACCAGGTCAGTATCCCCTCCCAGGCAAGCAGCGACATTGCCTTACCGCAAGCGGTACCCGCGGATGCGCCCGAGTTTGTCAGGAACGTCACCGGCGAAATCATCGCCGGTCGTGGTGATCAGATACCGGTGAGCCTGTTTCCCGCGGACGGCACCTACCCCAGTGGCACCGCTGCTTTTGAAAAACGCAACCTGGCACTGGAGATTCCCGAACTCGATGAAAACCTCTGCACCCAGTGTGGCAAGTGTCCACTGGTGTGCCCGCATGGCGTGATACGCAGCAAGGTATTTGATGAAAAGCTGCTGGCCAATGCACCGCAGAGCTTCAAGTCAATGGCTGTCAAAGGCAAGGACTTTGCTGCAGGCCTGCGCATGAGTTACCAGGTGGCACCAGAAGACTGCACCGGTTGTGGTCTGTGCGTTGACATCTGCCCGATACGCGATAAAACCAATGCCAGCCACAAGGCACTCAACATGGTGCCTTATACGCCCGACTTGAGACAGCAGGAAAAACACAACTGGGACTATTTCCTGTCCCTGCCTGAATATGATCGCACAATAGTAAAAACAGCGACGATTAAAGGCGCCATGCTGTTACAACCCCTGTTTGAATTTTCAGGTGCCTGTGAAGGATGCGGCGAAACACCGTATATCAAACTGGCGAGCCAGTTGTTCGGTGACCGCATGATCGTGGCCAACGCCACCGGCTGTTCCTCGATATACGGCGGCAACCTGCCAACCACACCCTGGGCAGTCAATCCCGAAGGTCGTGGACCGGCCTGGTCCAACTCGTTGTTTGAAGACAATGCCGAGTTCGGTCTCGGCATGCGCCTGGCGATCGACAAGCAGGGTGAATACGCACGCGAGTTGCTGCAACAGTTAAAAGCGGATATCGGCGACCAACTGGTCGAACAGTTGTTATCTGCCGATGAATCAACCGAAGCAGGTATCCAGCAACAACGCAAACGCATTGAAGCACTGCGCAAAAAACTACAGCAGATGGATACGTCCGTTGCACAGGAGCTCGACATCGTGGCGGAACACCTGGGCCGTAAAAGCGTATGGATCATCGGTGGTGACGGCTGGGCCTATGATATTGGTTACGGCGGGCTGGACCATGTGCTGGCCTCGGGCGCCAATGTCAACATCCTGGTACTGGATACTGAAGTCTATTCCAATACCGGCGGCCAGACATCCAAGGCCACACCACGTGGTGCCGTGGCCAAATTTTCAGCTGCCGGTAAACCGACGCCGAAAAAAGACCTGGCCTTGCTGGCGATGGATTATGAACATGTCTATATCGCACGCGTTGCCTATGGTGCCAAGGATATTCAGACCATACACGCGTTTAATGAAGCTGAAGCCTATCCCGGGCCTTCGCTGATCATCGCCTACTCGCCCTGCATTGCGCACGGCATCGATTTGAAAGACAACCACCTGCATCAGCAGCTCGCGGTTGATAGCGGACACTGGCCGTTGTTCCGTTATAACCCGCAGCAGGCGGCAGCCGGGAAAAATCCGTTACACCTGGATTCAAAAGCGCCATCGATCCCGTATCGTGATTTCATCGAAACCGAAATACGCTTCAACATGCTATGGCGAACGCATCCGCAACTAGCAGAAAAATACCTGGCACAGTCACAACAGGAAGTGCTGCATCGCTACCATTATTACGAGCAACTGGCGAGCCTGCCCTGGGATGAAAACGGGGATGTCGAACCACCCCATCGAAAACTGAAAGCAGCTGTGGATACAACAACGGAGCCGGCATCATGATAGACCTGAGCACTGAATACCTCGGACTGAAACTGGATAATCCACTGGTACCCTCTTCTTCACCACTGACCGGTGAGCTGGACTCGGCAAAAAAGCTGGAAGACGCGGGTGCATCTGCACTGGTGCTGCCGTCATTGTTTGAAGAAGCCATCGATTACGAGCAAAAACAGCTGGAACACTTTGTACATTCACAGGCACTGGGTCATTACGAAGCGCAGTCATACCAGCCGGTGCCGGAAGACTACAGCGGTGAACTGGACAACTACCTCGAACTCATTCAGCAATTCAAGACCACGCTGGATATACCGGTGATAGCCAGTCTGAACGGTATTTCCACCAGCGGCTGGATCGATACCGGCAAGGAACTGCAGCAGGCCGGTGCCGATGCACTGGAATTAAACGTCTATTACATCGCAGCAGACCCAGATACCAGTGGCGATGCCGTTGAACAACGCTACCTGCAACTATTAACGGACTTGCGTCAACATGTGAGCATACCAATCACCATGAAACTGTCATCACAGTTTTCTTCGGTTGCCAACATGGTACACAAGCTGCAACAGGCCGGTGCACACGGTGTCTCTCTTTTTAACCGTTTTTATCAACCGGACATCGACCTGGAAACGCTGCGTATCAAACCGCAACTGGAACTGTCGACACCCGGTGAAGCATTATTAAGAATTCGCTGGATCGCCTTGCTGCGCGGCCGCGTCGATTTGTCAATCGCGGCAACCGGTGGTTTCCACAATGCTGACACCATCATCAAGGCCTTACTCGCAGGCGCTGATGTGACACATGTTTGCAGTGTATTACTGCAGCAGGGCCCGGAATATATCGCAACTTTGAAGCAGGACGTATATGACTGGCTGGAACAACATGAATATGAATCGGTTGCACAAATGAAAGGCAGCGTAAGCCGATCATGTGCGATCAACCCGGCTGCACTGGAGCACAGCAATTACCTGGATGTAATCAAGAGTTATGCCTCCTGATCAAGACCATATTGATGACAGGTTAATACACTGAACTGGTTTGTTTATATGATGCATTGCTATCAAAGCCATTTCTTCTTGCGAAATGTCAGTAACAGCACGGTGGCGACAAATCCCATAATAGCTAACAGTGTGAAGTAGCCCCAACGCGAATGCAGCTCCGGCATGTTCTCGAAGTTCATACCGTAGACACCGGCGAGAAAGCTCAGGGGAACGAATACAGCGGTGATGATGGTCAGCACGCGCATGATCTGGTTAAGCCGATGCGATGACACCGAGATATATCCTTCTATCAGGTCGGCAGCCAGCTGGTAATAGAGCGCGCACAGGCTATTAACGCGCTCCTGTTGCTCGTGCACATCGATCAGGCCGTGTTTTTCTTCCGCGCTGAAGCCGGGATTGTCAGCATTACTCAATTGACGCGATATCTGTACGTGATAGTGAAAAATACGCTGCAGTCGAATCAGGTCGGATTTGTAGGTCACCAGCTCACTCAGCACAGCCTCACCCGAATCACCCATGAGCTCCTCCTCCAGCAGTTCAAGCCGGGGCTCCAGCTCGAGCAGAATTTTCAGATAACGCTCCACTATCAAGCGGCCCAGGCGCATTGCCAGGGCGCCGGGACCCTTCACGGCAATGCTCATATCTTTCTCCAGCTCCTTGCGCAAGGCAGCTATGCTGTAAGAAACACCCGAATGCCGGGTCACCAGGAAACGCTCACCAACAAAAATCGCAATCTGTATCGTCTTGCAGTCAATACTTTGCGCCTCAGCTGACAGCCCCTTGTAGATCAGGAAGGTGTAGTCATCGAACTTTTCAATCTTGGGCGGGTGGCGATCACGCGCAGCGTCTTCAAGCGCCAGCGGGTGCAAGTGCAATTTTTCCTGCAGCAGTTGCGCGTGAGACTTGTTTAGCTCACCCTCGATATCCAGCCACAGCATCGTCGATTCCTCTTCAATCCACTGATCCACAAGCTCCACGCCACCCGATGCAAGTGTTTTGTTTTCTGTATGGTATAGATAAACGGTCAACATCACGCTTCCCCTTGTGTAGAAACCTGTTAACCATTTAGACCGGCAATAACATCAACAAGTCACATACCCGCGACAGGCACAATGGCGTGATCAGGTCATGGCTGACGAGGTCCAGTTATGGCTGGTGCATACATTCGAATACCTGCAGCAATGCAAATGTGACTAATCGTTTCATATATGTGTCAATACTTGTGTATACCAACTAATTTTCCGGACATTTCCGCTATGGACACTACCGCCAGCCTGGTTGCTGTGGTTTTATTATTGATTGCCAACGGCTTCTTCGTCGCTGCCGAGTTTGCCCTGGTGAAGGCACGGGGTTTTCGCATCGAAACGCTGGCCAATGAAGGCAGTGCTGCCGCACGACTGACGCTGCGCATTCAGGGCAAACTCGAGGCCTATCTCGCTGCCTGCCAGCTTGGCATTACCATGGCCTCGCTTGGTCTCGGCTGGGTTGGTGAACCCGCCGTCGCCGCACTGCTGGAACCACTGTTTCATTCACTCGGCGTGCCAGACAAGATTCTGCACACCTCGGCATTCGTGGTTGGTTTTCTGATCTTTTCGTCACTGCATATCGTCATCGGCGAGCAGGTACCGAAGACCTTTGCAATTCGTAAAGCCGAGGTGGTATCACTCTGGATTGCCTACCCGCTACGTTTTTCTTACCTCGCGGTATGGCCCTTGAACTGGTTGTTGAACAAGGCCTCGAGTTCATTGCTATCGCTGTTCGGCGTGCAGGAAGCGAGCCATGCCGACGTGTTCAGCGATGCCGAGATTAAAGGTATGGTAGCCACATCCAGTGAGCACGGCGAAATGCATCAGGACAAGGCCGATATGTTGCATAACCTGTTCGAGTTCGATCAGCGTCAGGTTGGTCGCGTGATGATTCCACATAACGCCGTGCACTGCCTCGATGTCAACGCTGCGGCGGAAGATAATCTTGCGATAATCAGGGACACCGAGCACTCCCGTTTTCCTGTCATCGATAGCGCCACGGACAATAGCATCGTCGGCATTGTTCTGGCCAAGGACATCCACCGCGCACTCCTGAGTGGCGAAACCGAGCCGTGGCGTGACCTGCGCAAGTTAAGTCGGGAACCAATGATCGTTCCCGAGTCGCAACGCGTTTCGCAGTTGTTCGAAATCATGCGTCACAAGCGCGCACACATGGCCTTCGTGCTAGACGAATATGGCGTCTTTGTCGGCCTGGTAACACTGGAAGACCTGCTCGAGGAAATCGTCGGTGAGATACACGATGAAACAGATGACGAAACGGCCTCTTATGCCATCGAAACCATCAATAGTAACCACTGGGAAGCGGATGGCCTGACATCACTCGGTGACCTGGAGAAAGTGGTTGGTCTCAGCGTTCCGACCGATCTCGATGCCAATACCCTGTCG
Source organism: uncultured Gammaproteobacteria bacterium (assembly GCA_963807785.1). GTDB lineage: Bacteria > Pseudomonadota > Gammaproteobacteria > SZUA-229 > SZUA-229 > JABDQW01. The sequence continues at coordinate 38,935 of CAWEEC010000060.1, forward strand.
GGTCTCTTTATGGAGCGGCTGACCCGCATGCCAGAAGCGGGCGATGATATCGTTGAAGACGGCTACTGGCTGCGTGTACTCAGCACTGAAGACAGGCGTGTCGGCCGTGTTTCGATCGAGCGTATCGATTCATCAGAAGCTGAAAGCGAATCAGATACGCCAGTTGACGCACAGGCCAAACCGTTCAGTTCAGACCGGGAATAAACACATAACTTCGAATATGCGGGAGTAATTGATGCAACCCATAGCAGAAGTAGCTGGTCATGAACCAGTCGCTGCGTCACTGGCCCATCCTGGCGCTGCTTGCTCGGGTACAGAGCTGATCCGGTCCGTAGCAGTAATCCTGAGCGCGGCGACTGCTGCCATCGGATTGCGCAGCATCCCGGTGATAGCCAGGTTGTTGCCATGACCCCATCAGTTCAGGCCGACGAACAGTTGCAGCACCTGCTTGATCAGTTGCAGACGCGGGCTGCGCACCGGATACACAGCATAGGTTGGATGCTTGATGGTCGGGGCCCCGCTGGCAAGATACAGGCGGCCGGCTGCAATCTCTGTCTCGACCATGTGCAACGGCAGGTAGGCACTACCGCCGAGAGCCTGTATGTAATTGATCGCCATGCTCGAGGTGGACAGACGCGTATGCGGTTCGGGTGCATCCGGAAACAGTCGCCGATGGTTGAGCGCGTGCGCCAGGCCCCAGTCAACCATGAGATAACCTTCGCCAAGGGCCTCGTCGACATCCAGGCTGGGGCGACTCGTGACCAGAAATAATTCCACCGTGGCCACCTGTTCAATCTGCAGTACATCGAGCTGTGCCGGCTCGAGCATGAAGGCCATATCGAGCACGCCATCAAGCAGGCGCCGGGTCAATATTTCCGGCGTGTGTGACTCGGCGATGACGGCCATCCGGGGCTGCTGCAGACGTAGCTTGTGCAACCAGTCCTGCAACAGCACATCCCATAATCGCAGGCTGCCGCCAAACGTCAACTGCATATTGGCACCGCCAACACTGACTTCCTGGCGTGCCTTGCGCCAGCCGGCGATCAACAGCTCAGCATGTCGAATCAATCGGTTACCTTCAGGTGTTAAACGAATATCTCGCTTGAAACGATCAAACAGGCGCACACCCAGCTGCGATTCCAGCAACTTGATGCGGGCGCTGACAGCGGCCTGCGTCAGGTGCAATGCCTCACCCGCCTGACCGAAGTGCCGCAGCCGTGCAACTTCGAGGAAAGTCCTTAAAAGCTCAATATCCATGGCCGAATAATAACAAAAATTTTTTTAATTAATGACAATTATTTTTAGTTAGATTTGTTGTTATCCAGGACTTAAAGTTCGCCTCTTTGCACACAAGCAGGGAGACGCAAATGAACAAAACCATCGATCGTCGAGAATTGCAGCATGTTTCCGAACCACAACTGATCGAGTCGATCCAGGCACAAAGCCGTAGCAGCGCTGCCGCCTATACCGAGCTGGTGAATCGCCATCAGCACGCGTTGTTTCAGCGTTGCCGGGCACGACTGGGTAATGTTGCCGATGCCGAAGATGCCGTGCAGGAAACCCTGTGGCGAGCCTATCGTGGCCTGCCTCGATTCAGAAACGAATCGTGTTTTCGCACCTGGCTGTTCAGCATTGCAGACAACCAGTGCAACACCCTGCACGCACGCCGTTCCCGGCATGTGTTAACCGATCATTTGCAATCATTGATCGAGCTTCATCATGAAGCAGATTCCGGCGGTATTAGTGACGACGATGCAGACCGTATCAGGCAAGCGCATGACACGCTGGCGAAGTTACCCAACCAGGCGCGAGATGTATTGACGTTACGTTTTCATGCAGAACTTTCGCTGGATGATATTGCCACCACCACGGGTATTGGCTTGAGTGCAACCAAGATGCGCCTGTACCGTGCCATGGGGCTATTTGAATCCAGGTTTATGGCGATATCGCAAAACACAATGTAACGCAAGATAGCTCGATGTGACTTACAACGTCGGCACCGAGTCAAATCAATAAATGAATAAATATAAAGACAGGAGACGTTGATCACATGAAAATTGCCATTCTTTCACGCAACCCCAAGCTGTACTCCACCCGGCGACTGATCGAAGCCGGAAAACAACGCGGCCACGAAGTACAGGTACTTGATGCGTTGCGCTGTTACATGAACATCACTTCCAACAGACCGTCGGTGCATTATCGCGGAGAAGTTTTAACCGGCTTTGATGCGGTGATACCGCGCATAGGCGCCTCGGTGACATTTTACGGTACGGCCGTATTGCGCCAGTTCGAAATGATGGGCACTTATCCATTAAATGAATCAGTGGCAATTTCACGCTCGCGTGACAAACTACGCTCATTGCAGTTACTATCACGCAAGGGTATCGGTTTACCTGTGACCGGTTTCGCACACAAGCCGGACGATACCCAGGACCTGATCAAGATGGTCGGCGGTGCACCGCTGGTGATCAAACTGCTCGAAGGCACCCAGGGAATCGGTGTGGTGCTGGCAGAAACCGCGAAGGCGGCCGAAAGTGTGATCGAGGCCTTCATGGGGCTTAAAGCCAACATCCTGGTGCAGGAGTTCATCAAGGAAGCGGGTGGCGCCGATATTCGCTGTTTTATTATTGGTGATAAAGTGGTCGCTACCATGATGCGCCAGGGCAAGGAAGGTGAGTTCCGCTCCAACCTGCATCGCGGCGGCTCGGCAAAATTAATTCGCATTACGCCGGAAGAACGCTCAACTGCTGTACGCGCTGCGAGGACCATGGGTTTGAATGTCGCCGGTGTCGACCTGCTGCGTTCCAATCATGGCCCGGTGGTGATGGAAGTGAACTCATCGCCCGGACTGGAAGGCATCGAGAACGCGACCGGCAAGGACATTGCCGGTATGCAGATCGAATTTATCGAGAAGCGTCTGCAGGAAGGCACCAACAAGTCCAACCTGACGAAAACGAGAGGCAAAGGTTAAGTTACATGCGGCATGCATTTCAGATCGCCGGCGCAGAAGTACCGGCGGGAACACGCACCATTATCGATGTACCCATGCCGAAACTCAGCTCGCATACCAGCCTGAGCATGCCGGTGCACGTTGTACACGGCAAACGTGAAGGCCCGGTATTGTTCATCAGTGCCGCCATCCACGGCGATGAACTCAACGGCATTGAAATCATCCGTCGAGTGCTGGCGACCAAGGCCATCGTCCCGCCTGCGCGGCACACTGGTGGCGGTGCCGGTGGTGAATGCCTACGGCCTGATCCATGAGAGTCGCTATCTACCGGATCGCCGCGACCTCAACCGGTCTTTTCCGGGTTCTGATCGGGGTTCGCTGGCAGCAAGACTGGCCTATCTTTTTATTGAAGAGATTGTCAAACGTTGCACCCATGGCATTGATTTGCATACCGGCGCCATCCACCGTACCAACCTGCCACAGATACGCGCCAACCTGGATGATCCGGTCACCGAAACGCTGGCACGCTGCTTTGGAGCACCCGTACTTCTCAATTCCTCCCTGCGCGATGGTTCACTGCGTGCCGAAGCTGCCGGACTGGGTATTCCGATGCTGCTGTATGAAGCCGGCGAGGCATTGCGCTTTGATGAAATCGCGATTCGAGCCGGTCTTGCCGGGGTAAAAAACGTGATGCGTGAATTAGACATGCTGCCACCATCCAAACGCCGCTCGACCCCCAGCCGCGAACCCTTTGTTGCCCGTAACAGCAGCTGGGTGCGCGCGCCGGATAGTGGCATGCTTCGCACCGTGGTAACACTCGGTGCGCGTGTCGCGGTTAACGACGTACTGGGGCATATTGACGACCCCTACAGCGGTGCGCGTAAAACCATTCGTTCAAAAATGAACGGTGTTGTAATCGGCCGCCTGGAGTTACCACTGGTTCACGAAGGCGATGCCGTATATCACATTGCACGTTTCAAGGATGACGACAATGACGTCGCCGATTACGTTGAATCCTTTCATATGGATCACACTGATGATCCATTGAATACTTAAGTTATCCTGCCAGTTCTTATACAACGAGTTATTTTGACGAACACCTGGCTTATGGGCCTGAAATGGCATTCGTTTAGAGTTTAAAGAAATGACTAACCGCAGAGGCGCGGAGACGCAGAGAAAATATTTAGTTGGGGCTGTCGTACTCGAGATTTATTGAGTGTAGTCATTATGATTTTGTCATCCCCGCGAACGCGGGGATCCAGTGTCTGGCTTATTGTTATTTCATTCGCTATTTAACAGACGTATTCAGCAAGACACTGGACTCCTGCGTTATTTCAGGCTTCCTGCCTTTCACCCTTCGGGCCGCACTTCGTGCGTTCAAATCCGATCCCTTCGGATTTGTCGCAGGAGTGACATTAATATCAGCTAACATACTAATTATATATCTGCGTCTTCGCGACTCTGCGGTAGCTCAATATTCAGCCTGGACGGAGTGAATCCTGGTCCGGGTTCTGTGCCGCAATATTCCCCGTAAACAACAGCTTTAAATGCTTCCGAGTCCTTTGCACTTCAACGTTAAACGGGTTATTTTACTGACACTGAAATAATCGCCACAGGCAGTCATGCGGGTTGGCCGTTATCGCTCTATACTTGCTCAATTACATAACTATACAAATTAAGCAGATTTTTTCTAATGGCTATAATCAACGCCAGCTTGTAGACGAACTATAATATCTGTTAACTATCACGAAGTTACATCCATTGCGAGCGCAATTGCGCATGATCGAATGAGCGAAAACAGGCTCGATCAATAGCTCAATACAGGAATACATTATCATGAGTGAACACACGGTTACCATTACTGACAATAAAACCGGTAAACAGATTGAGTTACCTGTAATGCATCCAACACTTGGCCCTGATGCCGTAGACATTGGCCGGTTTTTTCGCGAGATGGGCTATTTCACCTATGACCCGGGTTTTCTTTCAACAGCCAGTTGCCAGAGTTCGCTCACCTACCTGGATGGTGGCGAGGGCGAGCTGCTGTATCGCGGTTATCCAATCGAGCAGCTGGCGGAAAAAAGCAGCTTCATCGAGGTCGCCTACCTGATGCTGCATGGTGAGCTTCCAGACCAGGCTCAATTGCAAAGCTTCAACCGGATTATAATTCAGCACACCATGCTCAATGAATCATTAAGAAGCCTGTTCCAGGGCTTCTACCATGATGCACACCCGATGGCGATCATGGTTGGCGTGGTAGGATCGCTATCAGCTTTCTATCACGATTCAACCGACATAACCAACCCGACACACCGCAAAATTGCCGCGCACCGCATGATTGCAAAAATGCCGACTATCGCTGCTGCCAGTTACAAACATTCAATCGGAGAGCCCCAGGTCTACCCCGATAATTCGCTGAGTTATACAGGGAACCTGTTGAAAATGATGTTCTCCGTTCTGGTGCAAGCTGATCCAGGTCATCAGCGACGCCGACGGCGCCGAGCCCTATGCTACGACGGCGCCTGGCCCGACCAGCCCGTCTTCGTCGACGTCCTATGCGACGCGGGCGACGCCGCAACCTACGCCAACCGCGGTGGCGGCGCTCTGCGAATGGGACGCTACCGGCTTTTGCCGCCCCGCCCTGACGCGCCAGCTCCGCAGCGACACGCGACCATCGTCGTCGCCGCCATCGCCGCCGGCGAGCGAGGACTGTTTCGCCAAGGATGGCGCGCTGGCCGGCTTCCCGGACGATCGCTCAGCGAGGCGACTTCGACTGGTCCTGCACCGACGACCTACAGCGCCTTCACGACTACAGCGACCCGGTGCGCCTGGCCCGCGAGCAGAGCTACGCGCGCTTCTTCAATCACGCGGCGCGACGCTCTACGGCATCTTCAGCAACGAAGCCAACGGCACGACGGCCAGCTGCAGCAACGGCGGTTGCTCCACAACGGCAAGCAGGCGCAGCCGGGCGATCTGTTCATCGCCGTCACCGAGGCCACCGGCGGCGGCTGGGGCAGCATCTTCTGCCAGGACTGTTGCCCAGGCATCGGTGACCGTCATCAGCACCCTGGGTGAAACGAGCCCCTACGTCCTCGAGGGCTTCATCGACGAGGCGGCGGTGCAGCCCATCGCCTCGACCATCAAGGTCGCCACCGTCGAGGTCTGCGACGCGGCGAGCGAGTACCCGGACGCCTGCGGCAATGGCCGGGTCCTGCACGTGGTGCACCTACCGTGACAGCGGCTTCGACTACAACTCCATCCACAACACCTTCGTCCTCTCTGGCGACGCGCACCCCGTGCGCTGGCGGCAACATCGTCGTCTCCTACCGCTATCGGTCGACAAGCCGCAGCCGCCCGGGGGTGACGAGACCTGCCCATGCCCGGGAGCGTCGCCGGCGGAAGGTTGCGCCTGCGCCGCCGGCCTGCTGTGCGGCAACGACGGCGGCGATCGATGTGCGGTGGTCGCCGCCCAGGCGACCTGCGAGGCAATCCCCGGCTGCTCCTGGAATAGCACCGCCGGCTGCGTCGTCAACGGCCTCTGCGAGCCCGACCCCACCTGCGGCAACGCCTGCGACCCCGAACAAGGCGAGCGCTGATGCGAGCAGGGCTCTGGTAGTACGACCTGAGCTGCGACGGCGGCTGCGACGCGGGCAAGACCTGCAACACCAACGCCCGCCTGCAGGGCCTGGCCAGCCGGCCGCCTGCAACAGGGTCGCCGGCGCTCGCTGAACACGGCGGTGCGCGCCTGCCTGTCGCTGACCTGTGGGCAA
>CAWEEC010000061.1:0-6021 GCA_963807785.1 uncultured Gammaproteobacteria bacterium
ACGTCGGCGCTGTGGTCATGTCCGCCGAACAGGCCGGGCTGGCACGCCTGGTGGCAAAACTTGAACCGCTAATCTGCATAAAAGGCTGATAATGGCTATTAATACACATATCTCACATTGTGTGACACATTATTACGAGCAATCCATTGAAATTGTTGAACGCAAGGGGATCGGACATCCGGATACGATCTGCGATGCACTGGCAGAAGAACTCAGCCGCACACTGTGCAACTATTATCTGGATAACTTCGGTCTGGTGTTGCATAACAATGTCGACAAGGCCCTGCTCTGGGCCGGTACCTCGGAACCGGCGTTTGGCGGTGGCAGAATCGTGGCACCGATGGAAATTTTTCTCGCGGGGCGCGCAACCCTGTCTTACAAGGGTATGATTGTTCCGATCGACGACCTGGTGGTGCAGAGTTGCACTGACTGGCTGAAATCGAATTTTCATGCACTCGATCCCGAGCGTGACATAAAAATACATAGCCTGATACGCCCTGGCTCTGCCGACCTGGTTGAGCTTTATTTACGCCAGCAGCAAACCGGCATCGCTCTGGCCAACGATACCTCCTGCGGTGTCGGTTACGCACCCCAGAGCGAACTCGAGCGTATTGTTTTACTGGTCGAGCAGACCCTGAATTCGGACGAGACCAAGGCAGTGCATCCTGAACTAGGTGAAGATATCAAGATCATGGCTGTTCGCAATGGTGATCAGATCGATCTGACCATCGCCTGTGCTTTTGTTGATCGCTACCTGTCTGATGTCAATGACTATGTCCACAACAAGTCAGTGCTTGCCGAGCTGGTAGTACAAACGGCAGCAACGGTAACAAACAGGCCGGTCAGCGTATCGGTCAATGCGGCTGATGATATCGACAACGGCAGCCTGTACCTCACGGTCACAGGCACATCAGCGGAATCCGGTGATGACGGTGAAGTCGGACGCGGTAATCGTGTCAACGGCCTGATTACACCTTACCGTCCGATGAACATGGAAGCTGCTGCTGGTAAAAATCCGGTGACCCATGTTGGCAAGCTCTATAATATCGTGGCTCAGCAAATTGCCTGTGCGCTGGTGCAGGAACTGGATGAGGTAACCGAGGCCTATTGCTACCTTGTCAGTCGCATTGGTTCGCCTGTGAATCAACCGAGTATCGTCGACATTCGTTTGGCAGTACGCGATGAATGCAATATCGAGGCGATTAGAACGCCAATCGATAGTATTGTGAACCATAAGCTGGATAGTATGGACCAGATAAAACAGGATCTTGTCAATGGCGACATACGTGTTTACTGATTCGCCAATCATCACAACACGACTGCTGCCGAGGAATCCCATTAGATTGTAAACATGACAACAACGAACAACTTCGATATCAAGGACAGCTCACTCGCTGATGCCGGACTGGCACGCATTGATTGGGCCTACCAGGAAATGCCCGTGCTGCGCGAACTCGGTGATCGTCTTGGCAAACAACGCCCGCTTGATGGCATCCGCATCAGTGGCTGCCTGCATATCACCACGGAAACTGCGAATCTGGCGCGTACACTGAAAACCGCAGGTGCGGATGTGGTGTTATGTGCCAGCAACCCGCTCAGCACCCAGGATGATGTGGCCGCTGCACTGGTTAAAAAATTCAACATACCGGTATACGCGATTCGCGGTGAATCAACCGAAGTCTATTACCAGCATATCAATGCTGCGCTTGACCACCAGCCGGTGATCACCATGGATGATGGCGCCGACCTGGTGAGTGAAATACACAAGTCGCGAACTGAACTGATGACAACATGCTCGGTGGCACCGAGGAAACCACCACCGGTGTCATTCGTCTGCGCGCGATGGCCGATGAAGGCGCACTCAGGTTACCGGTTATTGCCGTTAATGATGCGATGACCAAACATTTGTTTGATAATCGTTATGGTACCGGGCAGAGCACGCTGGATGGCATTATTCGTGCAACCAATATACTGCTTGCCGGTAAAACCTTTACCGTGGTCGGTTATGGCTGGTGTGGGCGTGGCATTGCAATGCGCGCCAACGGTCATGGCGCCAATGTCATCGTCACCGAAGTTGATCCGTTACGCTCACTCGAGGCAGCCATGGATGGCTACCGCGTGATGCCACTGATCGAAGCTGCCGCACAATCAGACTTTATTATTACCGCCACCGGTGACAAGCATGTCGTCGACAAACAACACATGGAAGCAATGAAAGATGGCTGCGTACTGGCAAACTCCGGCCACTTCAACGTCGAGATCAATATCCCTGCGCTGGAAGCCATGGCCGCAGGCAAGCAACGCCCGCGCGTTTCAGTCGATGAATATACCCTGAAAGACGGACGCCGCATACGGCTGCTCGCCGAAGGGCGACTGGTGAACCTCGCTGCCGCCGAAGGCCATCCCTCGGCGGTAATGGACATGAGCTTTGCCAACCAGGTGCTGACCGCGGTTTATCTGGCAGGCAGGCAAGATAAACTTGATAACCGGGTGCACAATGTTCCTGCAGAAATCGACCAGCAGGTAGCCAGCCTGAAGCTGGCTGCAATGAATATTCAAATTGATCAACTCACCGACGAACAGCAACGCTACCTCACTTCCTGGCAGGAAGGCACAGAATAAATATATGAAGCACCGGCAGACACAACGCATGCTTGATGACATCGACAGTGAAGTCCGCTACACGCGCAGGATGATTGGCAAGGACGCGCTGGCTAAAAAAGTCATGGCGGCTATGGAAAAAGTCCCGCGCAACGAGTTCGTGCCGAAGTCTTTTGTTGATGCAGCCTATGATAATGGTCCCCTGCCCATCGGTCATGGCCAGACTATCTCGCAACCCTACATCGTGGCGTTGATGACAGACCTGCTCGAGATTGATGCAGATGATACCGTGCTGGAAATAGGTACCGGTTCAGGTTATCAAACAGCCATCCTGTCACAGTTGTGCAAACAGGTTTTTACCATTGAATACATCGCTGCCCTTGCCGATACAGCGAGGGCACGTTTCGAAAAACTCGGCTACGACAATATCCAGTCGATGACCGGCAACGGTTATGAAGGCTGGCCGGAACATGCACCTTATGATGGCATTATCGTTACTGCCGCTGCCTCGCACATACCAAAACCACTGATTGACCAGCTCAAACCCGGCGGCCGCCTGGTAATTCCGGTGGGACGACCCCACCTGTACCAGGAACTGACACTGGTAGAGAAAGACAAAGATGGTGAGTTGAATATAAAGGAAGTACTCGGCGTTGCCTTCGTTCCGCTGCAGGGTGAGCGTGATGAAGAAATTTAACAAAAATGATTCACCACACAGGCACAGAGTGCACAGAGAAAACCGTTTTTTTGTTTATTAAGAATAACACCGCAGCGGCAAGAAGAGTTCAGAGGTTTATATACATGTTTCAATTTATACATGCATCTTATGGTGGGCAAAGCCCACCCTACAACTGCAAGGCGAGCGCGATGAAGAAATTTAACAAAAAATGATTCACCACAGAGGCACAGAGTAGACAGAGTAATTTTTATGTCATCTCGATCGAAGGGAGAGATCCCCAAGGCTTCGGGAGATCTCTCCCTTCGATCGAGATGACAATGATAACGATGTATTGTTTCAATAACCTCTGCGTACTCTGCGCCTCTGTGGTTAGTTTGTTTTAAAAATATAAAGTTTTCCCTCTGTGTACTCTGTGCCTCTGTGGTGGAATACTTGGTATATGCAATATCTAACGGATAGAAACGCAGTCGGAGCATGACATGGCGAAACCTCAAACCCTGACAGTCGATGGTAACCAGGCGGCTGCCGAGATTGCACACATGACCAACGAGGTCATTGCAATCTACCCGATTACGCCGGCTTCACCCATGGGTGAATGGGCGGATGAGTGGTCGTCCAGAAAACGTCCCAACCTGTGGGGAACTGTGCCGCGTATTATCGAGATGCAGAGCGAAGGCGGCGCTGCCGGCACCATTCATGGCGCCTTGCAAAGCGGCGCGCTGACAACCACCTTCACCGCGTCGCAGGGATTGTTATTGATGATCCCCAACATGTTCAAGATTGCCGGCGAACTGTCACCTGCCGTGTTTCATGTTGCAGCACGTTCAATTGCAGCACAGGCCCTGTCGATCTTCGGTGACCATAGTGATGTCATGGCAGCGCGTACCACCGGTTTCGCTTTCATGGCATCGAACAGTCCGCAGGAAGTCATGGACATGGCACTGATCACGCAGGCAGTGACACTGGAATCGCGCATCCCGATCGTGCATTTCTTTGACGGTTTCCGTACCTCGCACGAAGTCGCGAAAATACAGGCCGTTGACAATGACGTTATCAGGCAACTGATCAAGCAGCAGCATGTCACGGCACATCGCCAGCGCGCCCTGTCACCCGAGCATCCCGCCATTCGCGGCACCTCGCAAAACCCGGATGTGTATTTTCAGGCGCGCGAAAGCGTGAATCCGTATTACCAGGCAATGCCCGCTATTGTGCAAAAAGTGATGGACGAGTTCGGCACACTGACCGGGCGCAGCTATCACCTGTTTGACTACGTTGGTGTCGATGATGCCGAGCGCATTATCATCATCATGGGTTCGGGCGCTGAAACTGTCGAAGAAACTGTGAACTACCTGAACAAAGACGGCGCAAAAACCGGTCTGCTCAAAGTTCGCCTGTTCCGGCCTTTCGATGCACAGGCACTGATCAACGCCATACCCACTTCGGCCCGATCGATTGCGGTACTGGATCGCACCAAGGAACCGGGTGCCGATGGTGAACCACTGTACAAGGATATCGTGACTGCGCTGGCGCAAAACAGTGGCAGCGATCAGGCCAGATTCAATCAGCAACCAACCATCATCGGCGGTCGTTACGGACTATCATCGAAAGAGTTTACCCCGGGCATGGTCAAGGCCGTGTTAGATGAGCTCGATACAGCACAGCCGAAAAATCATTTCACCATCGGCATTCACGATGATGTCAGCAACAGCAGCCTCGACTGGGATAGCAATTTCCGCACCGATGTCCATGATAATACCTTTCAGGCGGTGTTCTACGGGCTCGGCAGTGATGGCACCGTCAGCGCCAACAAGAACAGCATCAAGATCATCGGCGAGAGCACCGATAAATATGCCCAGGGTTATTTTGTCTATGACTCGAAAAAGTCCGGCGCAGTGACTGTCTCGCATTTGCGTTTCGGTGATCAACCGATCCATTCGTGCTATTTGATTGCAGACGCTGATGCAGACTTCGTGGCCTGTCACCAGCCGGTGTTTCTCGAGCGCTACCCGATGCTCGACAAGGCCGCTGACAACGGCGTGTTCCTGTTGAACACGGCATTACCGGCCGACCAGGTATGGCAGAGTCTGCCGAGAAACATGCAACAGCAGATCATCGATAAAAACATCAGCGTCTATTGCATCGATGCTTACAACATTGCCGCCATTAGCGGCATGGACAAGCGCATCAATACCATCATGCAGACCTGTTTCTTTTCTATATCGGGTGTACTGCCGGCTGATGTTGCCATAAGCGCGATAAAAGAGGCGGTTGAAAAAACCTATGGGCGTAAAGGCAAACGCCTGGTTGAACTCAACTTCAAGGCCATCGATGAAACCCTGGCGAACCTGCATCAGGTCAGTGTTCCTGAACAGGCAAGCAGCGAGGTTTCAATACCGCAACCGGTACCGGCGGATGCACCTGACTTTATAAGGAAAGTTACCGGTGAAATTATCGCCGGTCGCGGTGACCAGATACCGGTGAGCCTGCTTCCCGCCGATGGCACCTACCCCAGTGGCAGTGCTGCCTTTGAAAAACGCAACCTGGCACTGGAGATTCCCGAGCTCGATGAAAACCTCTGCACCCAGTGTGGCAAGTGTCCACTGGTGTGCCCCCATGGCGTAATACGCAGCAAGGTGTTCGATGAAAAGCTGCTTGCCAATGCACCGCAGAGCTTCAAGTCAATGGCTGTCAAAGGCAAGGATTTTGCTGCAGGCCTGCGCATGAGTTACCAGGTGGCGCCA
>CAWEEC010000062.1:0-70374 GCA_963807785.1 uncultured Gammaproteobacteria bacterium
ACCAACAGCGAGAATTCACTCGCCTGCCCCAGGCGTATACCCAGTTCTTTGGATACATAGTCCTTCTCTCCGCTTATATTAAAGCCCCATCTATAAATTACAGGCTTGGCAAACACGATAAGTAACGCAATGACGATACCGGGAAGAATCACATGCTTCATAACCAGTAGATCAAATTGCGCACCGATAGAGAAAAAGAACAGAATCAGGAAGAAATCTCTTAGCGGCTTCAGCTCCTCCGCAATCACCAGTGCGATAGGTAATGTTGCTATGGAAACGCCGGCGACAAAAGCACCCATTTCAAAGGAAAGACCGGTATATTCTGCCGCTCCAGCCACCATAAGCCCCCAACCGAGAGACATCAGGAATGTATGCTCACGAATCGTATCAAACTTGATGTATAACGCTGTAATTATGTATTTTACGACATAAAAAGAAATGACCGTTAACAGGATAAGTTTTAACAACAACAGCGATACCGTTAATGGAATATTATTATCCTGGCCGCCGGTAATCAGCAGAATAATCATGATCGCAAGTATGTCCTGCAGCAATAACACACTTACCATCATTTCTCCGCGATGTTTGTGATGCAGCGTCGTCGTCGGTAAGAGTTTCAGGCCTACGATGGTGCTGGAGAACATCAGAGCGGCGCCGATAACCAGGCTATGTACTACAGTAAATCCCAACAACAATGCCGCGACCATCGTAAGCGAAAGGAACATGACCGAGGTAACCAGGGTCAGGATACTGATTTTGCCAAACAGGCCCACCATTCTGTCAGGCCTGAGATTAAGACCAATAAGGAACAGCAGGAGAATAATACCTATATGAGAGAGTTGCTCGATATGGTGCGGATTATCAATCAGGCTCAGGCCCGATGGTCCGATGGCCACGCCGAGGGCAATATAGGCAAGAATAATCGGCTGCTTAAGGTATAGAAACAGCGTTGCAACAACTGCAGCACCTGCAAAGATCAACACAAGCTCAAATATAATATTATCCATACCTGTAATATGCCTTGTTGGCCGGGGCAATAGCGATACACATGTTCCTGCAGTAATATCACGATACCTTAGCAGCAGTATGCATAACTTACTATAAACGGGAGAACACCATGGCCTGGGTTTATCTGATAATTGCCGGATTGTTCGAATGCGGCTGGGCCATAGGCCTGAAGTATACCGATGGTTTTACACGCCTCATGCCATCGCTATTAACCGTGGCCGCAATGGCGATCAGCTTCTGGCTGCTATCGAGTGCGATGAAAACCATACCCGTTGGTACCGCCTATGCCATGTGGACAGGTATCGGTGCAGTCGGCGTCGCCATCATGGGCATAATCCTGTTCGGCGAATCGCGGGATGTATTCAGAATTATCAGCCTGGTGTTGATTGTCAGCGGAATCATCGGACTGAAGTTGGTATCTGAATGAAAGTGGCGAGGAACGAGTGGCGAGTGGGAAGGGTTACCATACAAGCGGCTTTAGCCACGTACAATTCTGCGCGTCACTAGCGGTTCATATTTTTGAGTAGATATTGATCAATCTCCTGTTACCTCTATGGCTCTGTATGAATAATCTTTGCTTTTCCTCACCACGCGCCACTCGTCCCTCGCCACTTGCTCACAACGGGGCCCAGCTTCAGGAAACTACATATCGTATTCCCAATTAGCTATAATTCCGCAAAATCAATCCGGACCGATAATGAATTTCATAGAAACACGCGGCAATGATGGCCATCACCCTGAGCAAGTAAGCTTTTCTGAGGCCATACTGACACCCATCTCGTCTTTTGGTGGCCTGTATTCACCGCAATCACTGCCGGATCTGGGACTGCCATTTTTAACGGCACAGCTGGCATCCGACTATAAAACGCTGGCGCGAGATACCCTGGCTGCTTTTGAAATAGACATAGAGCCGGCAATCATCGACCAGGCACTCAGCCTGTATGATAATTTCGACGACCCCTCGAATCCGGTTCCCGTGGTCAAGGTTCTTGATGACCTCTATGTCAGCGAGCTCTACCACGGGCCCACGCGCGCATTCAAGGATATGGCATTGCAACCGTTCGGTATTGTGCTGTCAGCAATCGCACAAAAGCGCAAGGAGAATTACCTGATCCTGGCGGCCACTTCCGGCGACACCGGACCGGCAGCACTTGAAACCTTCAAAAACAAGGCCAATGTCCAGGTGGCCTGTATGTATCCGGTCGGTGGCACCTCGGATGTGCAACGCCTGCAGATGGTGACGGAAGACGCCAGCAATCTGAAAGTGATTGGCGTCAAGGGTGATTTTGATGACACACAGACCGCATTAAAACACTTACTGGCTTCTGACAGTTTCAGGAAAACATTGAAAGATAAAAACATACACCTGTCAGCTGCCAATTCAGTTAACTTCGGACGCATCATTTTCCAGATCATATACCACCTGCATTCCTATCTCGAACTGGTGCGTCAAGATGCAATCGCCATGGGTGAAAAAGTTTACCTTGATGTGCCAAGCGGCAACTTTGGCAATGCACTCGGTGCATACTATGCTATGAAGATGGGGCTTCCCGTTGAAAAAATACTCATAGCTTCCAACAAAAACAACATCCTTACGCAGCTGATTAAAACAGGCATATATGACCTGAGAACTATAGATGTTGTACCTACAACCTCGCCTGCAATGGATATCCTCATTTCATCCAATATCGAGCGTATCCTGTTTGACCTGTTTGGCACTGAGCGCACAAAGAAGTTAATGCATCTGCTAGACACTGAAAAATGTTATGAACTGACCGCAAAGGAACATGAACAGATAAAGTCATTTTTTGCTGCTGATTTTTGTGAAGACAACAAGGGCAAAGCCTATATCAAAGAAACATTTAACAACGGCTATCTTATGGACCCGCATACGGCGACATGTTTCAAGCCTTACGAGACCTGCCGGGACAAGCAGCTAAAAACCATTGTTTATTCAACCGCGGAATGGACCAAGTTTTCACCGGTAATTGCCAATGCACTGACCGGTGAAGTTGACACCCATGATATCGATGCCCTCAAATCCATAGCAAAAGAAGCCGGTATACCCATCCCCAAAATGATCAGTGAGCTGTTCGACAAAGAAATCACGCAAACAAGCATTGTCGAAAAAGACGGAATTGAACAGGAGATTCTTTCGTTTCTGTAACCGGTTTTTTTCACCGCAAAGACGCCACGGCGCAAAGATCGCCAGGTTGTATCAATGTATTATCGCCGAGGACATAAAGTGTCGTAGTACAGAGTTGATCTGAAAGTTGTTGTCGATTTTCGTAAAAGCAGAAAATCAGCCTATGTAGGCGTTTTGACATCCTGTTTTCTCGCAGAGACGCAGAGAACGCAGAGGTAATACCTGTTTTTGTTCATTAAATATATCGTTTTTTTCTGCGCTCTCTGCGCCTCAGCGAGAGCATATCCTTTTTAGCTTGCGGGCTTTGCGCCTCTGCGAGAGTATATATCTATAGCCTTCGTTTATATGGCTAATCCCGAGTGTACTGTCAAATAATCGAGGTCTGAGTTTGAGTGAATATGTCACTGACTGTCAGATCATATCCTGACTATTACACATAAAGAGCACGGTGATATTGTCATCTTTCGCGGCTAAAACCACTCCTGCGTGTTAAATCCTTGCCACTTTTCACTTGTCCCTTGCCACTGTTATTCAGCCCAGGTGCTCCAGGCGTATACGCGCGACGCTACCTTCTATCTCGCTGAAACTTTCCACCTCGGCCAAGGCGGCGTTGATATTGCTCTCCATGACTTTTTGTGTGAGCAATACCAGGTGTACCTTGTCAACGCCCTCAGCCGGTTCCTTCTGTAGTACTGCTTCAATACTAATATTGTGCTTGGCAAATACCTCGGATACCTCGGCAAGCACGCCGGGTTTATCCAGCGCGGTCATGCGCAGGTAACAGGCCGTTTCGACGTCTTCGATTGGCATAATGGGAATATCGGATATTGCTTCCGCCTTGAATCCGAGTAATGGTACTTTGTGGCTGGCATCGATATCCAGAGTGCGCACCGTGTCGATGATATCCGCCACCACGGCAGAGGCTGTTGGTTCTGCGCCCGCTCCTGCGCCGTAATACAATGTCGGGCCAACAGCATCACCCTGAACCAGAACAGCGTTCATTACCCCATCAACATTGGCGATCAGGCGTTTTTGAGGTATCAGTGTTGGGTGCACACGCAACTCGATACCATTATCGGTTTTACGCGTAATACCGAGATGCTTGATACGGTATCCCAGCTCGCCGGCGTAATTTACATCTTCAGTCGTAATCTTGCTGATACCCTCGGTATAGCACTTGTCAAACTGCAGCTCGATACCGAAAGCCAGTGATGCAAGTATTGTCAACTTGTGTGCCGCATCGATACCTTCAACATCAAATGTAGGATCAGCTTCTGCATAACCGAGCGCCTGCGCTTCCTTGAGTACATCATCGAAATTACGGCCCTTGTCGCGCATCTCGGTGAGAATGAAATTACCGGTACCATTGATGATTCCGGCGATCCATTTGATCCTGTTGGCGGCGAGTCCTTCGCGAACAGCCTTGATAATGGGTATGCCGCCAGCCACCGCGGCCTCGTAAGCAACATTTACGCCTTTGGCCATAGCCGCCTGCATGATCTCCTGGCCGTGGGTAGCAATCAATGCCTTGTTGGCAGTGACCACATGCTTGCCATTTTCTATGGCTTGCATCACCAGGTCCTTTGCCAGTGTATAACCGCCAATCAGCTCGACGACGATGTCCACATCCGGATCATTAACAACTTCAAAGGCATCTTCTGTCAACGTTACTTTACTGGCATCCAGGATGGTTTGTTCGGCTATACCCAGACCTGCAGCATGCGTAATTTCAATGCTGCGACCAAGGCGACGCTGGATTTCAGCAGCATTCCTGAGCAATACGGTGGCAGTACCACCACCAACGGTTCCCAGGCCCAGCAGGCCAACCTTTGCGACTTCCACGGGATCTCCACTATCAGCTCGAATAAAGCAGCGCATTCTACTGCATATCCTGCCTGACGTATAATACGCTAATGAAATTCAGCGAAGACAAGATTGACCAGGGCTACTACGTCAGCGGCTACACCGAGGGCATCGTCATGGTCAACGGTAACCCGCTAGCAACCAGCTTCATCATTTCGCACCAGGCGCTGATCGAAAACTGGACACCCGGACATATTGATGAGCTGCGCACTCAACATATAGATCCGTTGCTGCAACTGCAGCCGGAACTGGTATTGATCGGCACCGGAGCAACACTGAAATTCCCCTCAATTGAACACTACGCCTGCCTTATCCAGCAGAACATCGGGGTTGAAATCATGGACAGCGCTGCCGCGTGCCGCACCTACAACATACTGCTGGCGGAAGGCCGCAAGGTGGTTGCGGGGATTATTCTAGGGGCAAGGGACGGGTGAAAAGCGGCAAGGATTAAAACCCGGGAGGAGCTTAACCGCGAAAGACACAAAATGTAATTGTCAGGATTTAATCTGAGAGTCAGTGTCATATTAACTCAAACCCAGATCATGATTATTTGTTACTACACTCGGGATTGACCATATAAATATAGGCTATAGATATTTACTCTCGCAAAGGCGCATAGCCCGCAAAGTAAAAAGAATTTACTCTCGCAGAGGCGCAGAGAACGCAGAGGTAATACCTGTTTTTTTCATTAAAAATATCGTTTTTCTCTGCGTTCTCTGCGCCTTAGCGAGAAAACAGGATGTCAAAACGCCTACATAGGCTGATTTCCCGCTTATATGAAAATCGACAACAAATGTCAGATCAAGTCTGAACTACTACACACAAAACAACCTCTGTGCCCTCTGCGGTTAATTCCAGCTATTCATGTGCTTTTCCATGGGCAAAAAAAACGGCCTGTTTTCACAGGCCGTGTTTCAAGCATAGTGCAATGTAACTAGTCGTCCTGGAACAGCAGCTGTTCTGTAAAGCCCTGGTTTTCCAGAATCTTGCGCAACTGCTTCAACGCATCCATCTGAATCTGACGAACCCGCTCACGGGTCACACCCAGTTCGCGTCCAACATCTTCGAGGGTTGTCCGCTCATGATTGTATAAACCAAAACGGCGTATCAATACTTCACGCTGTTTTTCTTCAAGCTGGCCCATCCATACTTCAAGATTCGACATCACATCTTCGTTCTGCAGCATTTCCGGTGGTGCCGGAATACGATCATCAGCAACGATTTCCAGCAGCGGGCGATCATTCTCCTTGCCGACCGGCACATCGACCGAGGTCACACGGTCGCGCAGACCCAGCATTTTTTCTACGCCGGCAACAGGTTTATTCACCATTTTGGCGATGTCTTCTGCCGTTGGTTCTCTGTCCATCTCCTGCTCCAGCTTGCGAGCTGCGCGCAGATAGACATTAAGTTCCTTGATAACATGGATAGGAAGTCGAATGGTCCGTGTCTGGTTCATCAGCGCACGTTCTATTGTCTGACGGATCCACCAGGTGGCATAGGTAGAGAAGCGAAAACCCTTTTCAGGATCAAATTTTTCAACCGCCCTGATCAGCCCCAGGTTACCTTCTTCGATCAGGTCGAGCAGTGCAAGACCCCGGTTCATATAGCGACGTGAAATTTTAACCACAAGACGAAGATTGCATTCAATCATCTTCTTGCGTGCTTCCATATCACCTTTAAGCGCCAGGCGTGAGTAGAAAACCTCTTCTTCTGCTGTTAATAGCGGAGAGCCTTCAATCTCCCTGAGATAAAGGCGTGTGGCATCCAGCTCCTTACGATTGACCTTGGCATCGATTTCTACATTACCAGTCTTACCGCTGGCTGCTTTGGCTTTTTTCGGTGGCAGATTATCTTCTTCATCTTCGATATCGATATCTACCTCGTCCACATTTATATCATCTTCTTGCTCGAGATCACTCTGTGTCACTACGCTGAGTCCTTCAATACTCTCACCTGAGTCTGCAATGGCTTCTATCATAATTGTACCCTCACCCGAATCACTTTTTATTATTTTTATAATTTTGTGACGTCTGAAATAGGCTTTTCAAACGCTGTTTCAATATTCCTTAAAATCCATGTACTTACAGCCCCTTCCTAACCCCATCCTTAAGTTAAAAAAATTTATAGCATTAAATCTCTTTATGAATCAAGCATTTTTTTAATATATTTACAATTAATTTAGATATTTATACAAAACCACATCATGTTGTGGTCTGAATCATGTCAATCAACTACTGGGAAGATACCTTAATGGATTTACGGGCTTGCCGTTTTTGCGGATTTCGAAATGTAATCGCGGCGAATCTGTACCGGTCTTGCCCAGTTCTGCGATCTTTTGCCCGGCTTTAATCGCGTCACCTTCCTTCACCAGCAACCTGCGGTTATGTGCATAGGCACTCAGATAGCTGCGGTTATGTTTGATAATGACAAGGTTGCCGTAACTGATTAAACCGTTGCCGCTATAGACCACTTTTCCGGATGCAGCCGCTCTGATGTCCTTGCCTTCATTGCCGGCAATATCAATCCCTTTCCTGCCGCTCTTGTTGCTTTTGAAAGTCGTTATCAACTTACCCTGCACCGGCCATTGCCAGGTGATCGCCCGGTTGTCCGCTGGCACTGAAGGCGATTTTTTCCTTTTAGCCGTTGACGTTGACCTGGGTTTTGGTGTCGGTGTTGGCGAACGATATGTCTTTTGCGCACTGAGTCTTAATGTTTGTCCCGGCATCAGGGTATAGGGTGACTTGAGTCCGTTGACCGCGGCCAGTTGTTTCGCACTGACATTATGCTGTTTAGCGAGCCCGAAAAGTGTATCGCCTTTTCTCACTGTTATCGTGCCGGATCTGGAGGCTGCGGTAGTGCTCGACTGCGCTTTCGAAGTCTGTGAAACGGCAGCATTATTATTCGGCTTCATGATCAGGCGCTGGCCGGGATAGATCTTGTACGGGCTGGAAATACTGTTCCACCTGGCAAGCTCAAATGGATCAAGTTCGTATTTCCATGCGATTGAATAGATGGTGTCACCCGATCTTACGGGATAGTCATCCGGATCCCAGCGCTGGTTTGAACAGGCGCTCAACGCAACAATGATTGCACTGGCAAACAGTACGCGAATCATCATCCCTGGTTCATTTTCACCAGAATAAAGGCAGCCAGTGCCAGTACCGTGGCCCAGCCCAGCCATTCAATGTACTTGCGCACCAGCGGCTCAAGTTTTGGACCGGCCCAGGCCATGGACAGAGACACCAGGAAGAAATGGCCGGCCCTGCCGATCAACGCTGCAAACAGGAACGGGGCTATTGCCATCGACATGGCACCGGCTGAGATAGTAAACAACTTGAATGGTATCGGCGAAAAGCCGGCAACGACGACGGCCCAGAAGCCCCATCTCGAAAACCAGTCCTGTGCCGTCAAATACTTGTCCATATAGCCGGCCGACTCGATGATCGGTTCGATAGCTGCAATCGCATAATAACCCAGTGCATAACCGAACAGGCCGCCAAACACGGAGGTCACGGTTGCAATCAGTGCAATCTGGATAGCGCGCTCGGGCCGCGCAACCGCCATCGGCGCCACCATCAATGCCGTTGGCACCGGAAAGAAAATGGACTCGATGATGCTGACACCCGCAAGGTAGCGTTCAGCGTGGCGGTGTGCAGCACAACGCATGCACCATTCATACAGGCCCTTGAATATCATCTGACAGAACCGTCCAGCAAAGGTACGAATCGCACTGCATTCAATGTCTGTTGTTCATATCCATTCGCGTTGCGGGTAATCAGCTTGAGTGATTGCGCACCCGATGTGGTGCCAACGGGTATCACCATGCGGCCGCCCGGACTCAACTGTTCGAGCAGTGACTCCGGCACATGTTCCGTTGCTGCAGTCACCATGATCGCGGGATACGGCGCTTTTTCCGGCCAGCCCCAGGAACCGTCACTGTGCTTGGCATAGATATTCCTCAAGCCTAGGGCGCGGTGACATTCACGCGCTTTCACCAGCAGGCCGTTAATACGTTCTACCGTGTACACCTTGGGTACCAGTCTTGCCAGCACCGCTGACTGGTAACCGGAACCTGTGCCTACTTCCAGCACCTTGTCAGGAACACCGTTCTCGAGAATTATTTCAGTCATACGCGCGACGATATAGGGCTGTGAAATTGTCTGTCCCTGCCCGATAGGAAGCGCAGTATCTTCGTAGGCACGGTGCGCCAGTGCCTCGTCGATAAACATATGGCGCGCTGTGGTACGAATGACTTCGAGCACGCGCTCATTGCGGATACCTTCGCTGCGCAGTCGATCGACCAGACGATCACGTGTGCGCTGCGAGGTCATGCCTATGCCCTGTAAATGATTATTCATACTGCCTGGGATATTACCTGCCAAGGGTTACTGCAATGTTCATGACGGACCATGCAGCCAGTCATCAAGATATTGAAGGCTATCATAACGGGTCAAATCAATTTGCAAAGGTGTTATTGAAATAAAATTATGCTCAATAGCATGGAAGTCAGTGCCTTCACCTGCATCCTGCGCCGCACCTGGTGGCCCGACCCAGTACATCGGATCACCACGAGGATCTGTTTGCCGGATCACGCCTTCAGACTTGTGACGATTACCCAGCCGCGTAATTTTGAAACCGTTGATCTCACTCCAGGCAACATCAGGCACATTCACATTGAGAATATTTTTTTGCTGCAGTGGCTCGCTGCGCAAACGATCGATAATGCTGGCGATGGCCCTGACACCCGTTTCAAAATGCAGCGGATCATAGGATGCCATCGATACCGCAACCGCGGGAAATCCGAGAAAACGCCCTTCCATTGCCGCTGCTACGGTACCGGAATAGAGTACATCATCCCCCATATTGGCACCGGCATTAATACCCGAAACAACCATGTCCGGCTCCTCATCGAGCAGGCCGGTGATAGCCAGGTGCACACAATCCGTGGGGGTGCCATTGACGAAATAAAATCCGTTTTCTGCCAGGTGAACGCGCAGCGGTCGTTCCAGCGTCAGGGAATTGCTGGATCCACTGCGGTCACGCTCGGGAGCCACCACGGTAACAGTATCGGTTTCTGACAGGGCCTCGGCCATGGCACCCAGGCCGGGTGCGAGGTAGCCATCATCATTGCTCAGCAGGATATGCACGTTAAACTTGGACTATGATTTACAACACGCTAATGATACAGCATCCAGACGCATGAACGACGAATCAGACAAGAAAGATGACGATGATCTGTTTCGACAGGCCATGAGCGGCGTCACGCCGCTGAAACCGGATAACAAAATCAGCCAGAAACCCGCGCCCAGAAAACCACCCCGGCGCCGTGACCCTAGCGATGACCCCGGATTCGAGCAGCGCTTTACAGAGGGCATGTTTCAACAGGAATGCCCGGATCAGCTCCGATTCGAGCGCGCCGGTGGCGCACAGAAGTCCGTGTTGAAGAACCTTCGAAGCGGCAAACTGCCGGTCGATAGCACACTGGACCTGCATGGCCTGAGCGTCGAGGAAGCACGCCTTCACCTGGTCGACTTTCTGCAGGAGTGCAGGCAGTTCGGCTACCGTCATGTCATTATTATCCACGGCAAAGGCTACCGCTCACAAGACAAGCCAGTTATAAAACCCATGGTCAATTACTGGCTACAACAGGCCGACGAAGTACTGGCCTTTTGCAGCGCACAACCAAAGCACGGTGGCACCGGGGCACTATACGTTCTGCTGCGCAAAACCAGGGACTAGGGACTAGGGACTAGGGACTAGGGACTGGGAACTGGGAACTGGGAACTAGTACTAGAAATGTAGCCACATGCAACCAGGTGACAGAGTTCGATTGGATCGAAATTGACCAGCCTCTGGCAATTCCGGATTTCGTTTCACTTCATCCGTAACAACGATAATGAATCGATATTATCTCGATACTAAAGTAAGGCAACAATAAACCTCTGCGCCTCCGCGTCTCTGCGGTAAATATATCTTTCCATCTGCTCTGTGATTTTTCGCCAGGTTTGAGATTCTAGGCCCGGGTACCGGGGTCTTCCGGAAATGGCTTTACTTCGTCTTTTGTCGTTGTGTTTTTCGCCAGCATGCGTGCTGTCATGAAATTTTCTGCCAGCGCGAAATAGATTGGTTTCTTGCAGATCAGTTTCGAAGCGCCGGATGCGATCAAAGACGTGGCCATCAACGCGAGTACCAGGTCCTGGTTGTCTGTCATTTCCATCACGATGACAAATGCCGTGATTGGCGTCTGCACCACGCCGGAAAAATAACCCACCATTCCAAGTATTACGATGGTCGATGCCAGTTCAGGCGGGAACAGCACGGCCAGATCGCTGCCAAGACCGGCGCCACTGGCCAGTGATGGCGCAAAGATACCGCCGGGTATACCGCTCAGGTACGAAGCAACCGTAGCCAGTATTTTATAGACCGGGTACATCAGCCCGGTTTCAACCACGCAACTTTCACTACCGGTGCATGAAACGATTTGCCTGGCTTCGATATAGCCTGTTCCAAATGCGTCACCACCGCTCAACATGCCAACAAAGGCAATAATCAGCCCGCATGCGCCCGCCACCAGCAGGTAATGCTGCTGCACAACAGGGCGCAGCTTTCTCGAACCATTAATCAATACATAGCTGAAGGCACCACCCAGCAGACCACCAATCACACCGCAGACGACAACGCCGAGCCATACCCAGCTGAAATCAATATCAACCGGCGAGGTTCCATAATAGTTGTAATTGTCCTGGTGCACATAGATGGCTGTCATACCTGCGAGGATGACACCGATCAGAATCATGCTGCTGTTTCGACGGTCAAATGAACGCGCCATTTCTTCAATCGCAAACACGATACCGGCGATGGGTGTGTTGAATGCGGCGGCGATTCCGGCACCACCACCGGTCATGATCAGACCGCGTTCAAGGTATCTCGCCGGTAAATGCAGGTAGCGTCCGAGTGAATACATAATCGCTGCACCCAGGTGCACGGTCGGCCCTTCCCGTCCAATCGACGCGCCGGAAAACAGTCCCATCACAGTGAGCAGGACCTTGCCAATTGCAATTCTGAAAGACAGCAATTGCCCTGCCAGGTCTTTACCACCGCGACCCTCGATTGCAATCAGTGTCTGAGGAATGCCGCTGCCTTCAGCACCGGAGAAAAACCTTTTTGTCAGCCAGACGATCAACATCAATCCGACAGGCGTAATAACGAAACTCAACCATGGATTTTCGGCATATAAATAACGGTAGAAATCATCAGCACTCTCGCCTAGCAGGGCGAAGAGTGCCGCGACGATACCGACAAGAACAGCCCCGCCCCAGAAGATCAGCCGGGTTTTCCATAGAGTGGGCTTGAACAGACGATGCCTGGTAAGGCGGATTTGCTGTCGCATTCAATATTGACGCTGGGCTTGTAGTAAATCGGCAATTCTACCGGAGTTTCAGCTGCTAGATTAAAATGAATTATTCTTGACCTGGATCAAGATTTTGATGTACAACCTTAATTGCGGGTGGAACTCATGCAGGCGTATTATCGTTTTATGGAGGGGGTTCAGAGAAATTCCTGTTTTCGTGATAAAAAAATAACTTAAACGATATAAAAACCATGTTTATACAAGTCAACAATTTGCCATGTGGCACCACCATTGAAGAAGTTTATGATCTGTTTTGCAGTATGACTATCATCGACAGCATTCATGTATCAGATTCAGATGTTCCGGAGCGTGTGGTTGCCTGGGTTGCGTTGCGTTGCAGCCAGACCGGTGCCAATGCCATCTCTGAAGAGCTGGATGGAAAATTTTTCAAGGGCCGACATGTTATAACCTATGCCGCCCTTTTCCTTCACTAGATCATCAACCACCAGCACCAGTAAACACCACGGCTGTATAACAGCGCCGAATAGCAGGTACTGGCTATTTAGTTACGCCTGAATTTGTGATTAAAGCCAGCTGCCGAATTAATAGCCTCATAGAAAACCTGCCTGTCATTTCCGATACGGCCGGGTTATCAAATTAAAGCGTGCAGTCAGGTCTTTTGTTTTGTGCTTGCGCTTTATTATAGGTATCAAGTGCACGCTGCATTCTTGCGTTTAAATCCTTGATGCGTGTCGAACTCGATGGGTGGGTCGATAAAAACTCCGGCGGCTGACCGCCGGCTTTAGACATGTTTTGCCACAGCTTGACGCTTTCCTGCGGATTGAAGCCCGCACTCGCCATCAGATCCAGTCCGATCAAATCCGCTTCTGACTCGTGGGTTCTGCTGAATGGCAAAATCACACCGTATTGCACGCCCAGTCCGAGACCAGCAAGTATCAGCTTTTTATTATCATCACTGGTTGTACTGGCACCAAGCGCAACTGCCGCAATAGTCAGTCCCGCCTGTGCCGCCAGCTGGTCAGATACCCTTTCATTGCCATGTTGTGCGATCACATGCGCCAGTTCGTGACCCATCACTGTCGCTACCTGGTCCTGATTCACGGCATATTTCAACAGGCCTTCATAGACACCGATTTTATTGCCGGGCAATGCAAACGCGTTGGCCTGGTCATCGGCAAATACGCGGACTTCCCACACAGCCGGGTTATTGTCTTTCTCAAGTTGGGGAATAATTGCATTGGCGATGCACTGGACATAGGCGCGAACTTTCTGATCTTTACTTTCCGCTGTCTGCTGCTTGATTTGCTCGAAACTTTGCACACCCATGCTGTTGATTTGATCATCCGGTAACAGCTTGAGTTGAGAACGGCCTTCAGGCGAAGTGGCACATGATGACGTCATCAACATCACGTTGACACTTAATGCCATGATCACGATCAGGCGAAGATTACTAAAAAACATCATTTCAATTAGCCTGTCAAATATATTCAGATCTGTTTGATCTTCTCAAGAACGGCCTGCGCATGTCCGTCAGCATTGACACCGTACATGACCTCTTCCAGCACACCGTCTTTATTGATGATAAAAGTGGAACGGACTATACCCATTTTCTTCTCGCCGTTCTTTTCCTTTTCCTGCCACACCCCGTAGCTCTCGCATAGCTCACCTGTTGTATCTGCCAGCAGCTTCACATTCAAACCATATTTATCGATGAACGCCTGGTGACTTTCGCAGGAATCCTTGCTGACACCGATAATGACTGTATCCAGGTCGGAGAATTCACTGGCAAACCCGGTAAATTGTCTGGCCTCTATGGTACATCCCGTTGTATCGTCTTTTGGGTAAAAATACAGAACAACATTGCTGTTATTTCTGAAATCCATGAGATTAATTACATTATTATCCTGATCAGGAGCCTTGAATTCAGGTGCTAACTGTTTTTTTTCTAACATATTTATCTCCCTCTGCTAAATCTGATTCGGATTATCGTTGATGTCTTCATAGGCATCATCAGAAAACCGCGGTGTACATATCGCCAGAAACACCAGGTCACCAGCACCCGTGTTGGAAATGCGCTGGCGACACATTGGTGGTATCAGCACCACGTCACCAACCGTAACATCTGCAGCTGGCAAACTGCCGATTTCGACACGACCACTGCCTTCAAGAATAACATAGCGCTCAGCTGTGGCGTCCAGTCTGTGCC
Source organism: uncultured Gammaproteobacteria bacterium (assembly GCA_963807785.1). Classification (GTDB taxonomy): domain Bacteria; phylum Pseudomonadota; class Gammaproteobacteria; order SZUA-229; family SZUA-229; genus JABDQW01. The sequence goes on from CAWEEC010000062.1 coordinate 14,596, forward strand.
AGCGCGTGGTTACACCGGCCTCGAGGCGTGCACGTGCAATTGACAGCTCGGGATCAGAGGACGAGTTTGATATTTCGGTGATATAACAACCTTCCGGGGTATAGTACTCCTGCTGCAGTTTCTGCTGTCGTATGCCCGGTTTCATCATGTCATTTCATCATTCATCAGTTTGACTGCCTGCCTTGCTCAATCCTGCCAGCCAGGTAAATCACCCGCGCAGTTATCGCCATGGTAAGCAATACCGCAGAGCCGAATGCATACAATCCATAGTGTGTTTCCACACTGGCAACAGCACCCAGCTTTACCGCCACGACCAGCAGGGCCACCACGAACACATCCAGCATCGACCACTTGCCATACTGATGCATCAGGTGCAGATAACGCTGCAGTGTTTCGTTATTATTCGTATACGAACTCAGCAGTCTGAATAAAACACCCAGCTTGATAATGGGTAACGCCACGCTGAATAAGGCAATGATAACAAAGAGAAAGAATCGTCTTTCTTCCAGCAATTGCACAAGCCCGGATAAAATCGAAAAAGTATTATCAATAATGAAGAATTTCTCAAGCGTGAGGACCGGTGTTGTCAGGCCAACAACAAGGCAGATTACTGTAATTAGCAATAAGATCAGTAAAATTTTTGATTCAACGGGATAGTAGCCGGCAATGCCTTGTCTGGATTTCGCCATACGGATAACAAAACCTGCCTAGAGATGTTCCTTCAATTGCCTGTCATGCAGCCCGGATAACAATATCAAAGCTGCAATCGCGCCTATCAATGCATACCCCATATCAGACTGGGTGTCCCACTCGTATCCCTGGGTACCCAGGAATGCTTCAGCCGCCTGCTCACTGAGGAGAGCCACCCACCATTCCAGCAGTTCGTAGAGCGCGCTCAACGCCAGGCAGAAACAGATAATGAAGAAATTACGCCAGTGCACAGCCGCGAACAATGTCCAGCCTGATCATCAATTCCCTTGCGATCATGGCCGGCACGAAGCCCTGCATGATGTGACCCAGCTTGTCGAAGTTATTGCGCTCGAAGCCAAACCATGACTTCATGTCATTGAATAACGGCACCTCCGCGTATGTATAGTGGCCGCCCACCAGCAGCACAATACAATGAAGCAGGATAAGCACGTACAGCAATGAGGTTAATCTGAATGTTCTATATGTAGCCGCGAGCACAACCACTCCGATTATCACCGGAAATACTTCCAGGTACCAGGTTGGCCGGTCCAGGGGTGCGATTGCAGACCAGATAAATACACTGCCCAATATCACAATCCAGCTTATTTGTTTATACATTGATTGATTATTTGCCTGTTGACCGGGTATTCGCGATTAACCCCGAATCGCACAATCTACTTGGAGCATTTTTTATGATTAGAAAAAACAAGGCCGACTATCAGTGATATTACCAATGCAGCTACAACCGTGATGAGCATACTCTGCACGGTAATAGCTTGCAGATTTTCAGTGTGAAGACTGACCAGTGCCAACGTAATACAGGTAGCCGCGATGACACTCACCGTATTGGCGATAACGCCCTTCACAATCATATAGTGACTAAAGAATGAAGTGATCGTAGAAACAATTATTATCATTTCCATAGACTTACCTGAATTAAAGGAATCGGTGACACATGATACACCAGCTGGGCACATCTATCGCTATCCTGGCCAGACATGCCCCTTGTCAGCGGCTTGTCATGCAATAGAAACAGACGTACCGGCTTGATAATCAACGTTAATGCCAGTTTTTATCATCGACCCGTATTACTCAATCCGTGTTGCGTCATTTCCTGGTCCGGGCGAGGAATTCCGATCCTTCCAGCAGCTCCGGTATCACCTTCATAACATGCAGAATTCCAAATATCGCCACACCATGCGCAGCGCCGATTGCTCCTTCCTCGATCGTTTGCACAACCTCAGTCAGTGAAGTGCCAAACAATACCAGCCCCGAAGACAGGTTGACATATACGTTATTGGCAAATGCCCTCAATGGTCTTGCTTGCATCTTTAACACCTTTGTTAATTGATTAACGTACGGAGTAGTTTATGTATAGATACATGAGTCTTCCAGTGTATGTCTCTAGCGACGTATCCTGGTTCACACTGATATCAATTACTGTAGTACTGGACGCGCATTAACCGCCTGCACAGGACGGTTATTTGGATGATGCAACACGCCGGCAAATTTCGCTATCTGGGCTTGTGACGCAGTCATTGGCTGCTTCATGACGAACCAGCGCACGCCCTCGGTGCAGGGAGGCGTCGTCAGGGAGCCGTTAAACCGGTAGTAATCCCGGCTAGCTGGCAAGATGCCATCGACTGCCAGACTGGTAGTCATACGGTGTTTGCCGCCTGCCTGCTGAGGCATCAGTTCCCAGGCCCGGGCAAGGGATTCATTCGCCTTACCCTGTTCAAACATCACGGCGACAACCGCGAGGTTTCCATCCTTGTCTGCATGTACCAGGTGCGCCTCCATAGGATAGGACTTGCCGTTGATATGATTCTCGCTGGGGGCATGAAAATGGTACTGCTTGAGTTCAAACACCTGATCATCGACGCTGATCTGACTACCAGCCGTATAGTTAACCTGTACCGAGTGGCCGTTGTTGACAATCTCGTTTCCGCCAGCTTTATAATCAAATCCGATGGGTTGTAAATCAGCCTCGATAAAACCACCCAGATTGATGGGTGACTGATTCTTTCCCATTGAACAGGCACTGAATTCAGGGCTCAACTTGCCCCAGTGCTGGGGGCCTTTATCGCCAGCATATTCCCAATGCGCCGCAGTAGCATTGTACGCTACACCACAAATCATACTTGTAATGACTACAACTATAGATTTTCTCATGTCTTATTCCTCTGTCATGTATTGATACATAGTTAGTTTAGCTTTACCGATCCGGTATTCAGTTTAATTGAACAATTGCAATGGAAACTGCTTACTGGTTCATCTTCTGATATTCGTTGACCTGGTCCTCACCTCTTTAGTGTTGGAGTTATTGTTCTTTAATTGAAGAAAAAGCGGGGTTATGCAGTATAAAGCTGCCGCTCCTGGCATCGGCGTATATTCAATGACTCAAGCGGGCAGTACTTGTAGAGATGGCCCATAAATTAATTAGCGACCACCGATATTAACAGGAAACCTGACAAATGCTAATTTTATACACCCTGAAAAACCCTGTTTCTATTGTAATAAATGTGTATGAATTTTAGTGGGTTATTCGTGTGCAATATCAAATCGATAGGTAGCATGACAGCTAGTACAATTTTGCATCAGGATCGATAGCTGCTTTAATGCATGAGCACTATCTCCGAATTCTTCAGCATCCATAGCAAGCTGATCAAACTTCACATGTGTATCAGACCCCAATTGTTTGAATTGCATTGGCAGCTTTCCTACTAAGGTCCCGGGTACTTCAGCCTGTGCCGCTTTGCCTGACTTTCGTGCATATTCAATTACAGGCCCCATGTCATCTTCAGTGATCGCTCTGGTTATTTGCTGAATACTTTCTAAAAACAACCTCATTTCAGTTAGCACAAGGTCTCTTTCACCTGCATTCAACTGTATTGCCATACGCCCATCAGTGTATTCTGCAACATTACCCTGGAATATGAATTTGTACAGCCCCCCGGCGATAACCAGCAAGAGAAGCAAAATAATTGCTGAACATAGTTTACGCATTAAGTTGTCCCCGATTTTTTATAAGCAACAGCATTCTACTTCAATGCATGTTAATAGCGTTATTGCATAATTCATTCTAATATTAAGCATAATAGTATTTGATGCTGTTTCATTTATTATTTCTACCTGCATTCATCCTGTACAATAAGAATACATAGGAAAACAGTTATGCCCGTTCATCTATCAAACAGTTTTCGTGTTGACGAGTACGCTATACGATACAGTAAATTTGTACCTCGCCTGTTCAATTATTGTCTGTCACTGGGCATGAAACCGAACCGTATTATGCCATCACGTGCGTTTTGCTCGGATGAAAACCAGGGTTATCCGATCATCCTGATCGCCAAGCACTTCGGCAGTTTTCCGTTCAATCATGGCAGGGTTGGCGGCATTGTTGCCAGCGACCGGCACAGCCCGCATGCAGCTCATGGCCAGGACATGGTCATCATACAGGCCAGCCACGTGGGTTACGAGCCTGAGACCGGTGAATTCGGTATCTACCGCAAACTTCAAATCGAAAACCAGGGACACTCTGCAGACTGCGGCACCATTTGTAATGTGCTGTCCTGGTACAATATAAATATGAATTTGCCTGTCAACACATTACGCTTGAACGTAATGGCGATAATCACATTGTCATCATTGACAATCAACTGCTCGGGGAAGAACGCAGCGAGGGCCTGTTACTAAATCTGGGCAGGATTATTGATACGCAAGATGGTCATGTCGAGCCTGTGCAACAACTGAGTACCGCCAAAGCTTATCGCGCAGCGCAAGATCTTGTTAATCGCATCGGTACACAATGGCCTGAAAAGCGGCAAAACATCGGTCACCTGCTCTATCCTGACCTGTTCTATTTCCGTCGTGACACCGAGTCAGTTATTGATGCCAGCCACAACATCAACCGTAACCTGATCAAATCCATGCCGGAGATCCTGTACAGCAAGTACCCTGCGCTGACAGCGGCGCAGGTCAATGCACAGGTTGAGTTCGATCGCACCTTCAGGACCATCGTCAAGGAGCAGGCCTACCGCGGAAAAAGAGTCGTGTTTATTTCCGGCATACATATCGACGTATCACCCAGAGATGGCCAGATATTCCCGTTAACAAAGTATGTTCCCTGGGCTGCATGCGTTCAGCATGATTCAGGTGAAGGCTACACGCTGGAACAGGATGAACTGCACAGCCTGCTTGAAAAACAAAGCGAAAACAACCCGCACAAGATCGACCTTACTGAGGCGATCGGCAACATGAAGCAGGAGGCGGAAATACATATCCATGTTGATAATGAATAAATAAAGCTGATCGCCTTAGACGTGCAGATGCGTACCGTGATTAATCCGCCACGTTCCTCACCGTGATCGCGATATCACCACTGTTCGGACCGGGGCCAGAGACATAGAAATAATCCCATTCAGGCAGAACACCGAGTACTGCGTCATTCACGTATAAAAACAACTCGCCAGCGGAGCGCGTGGTGTACTCAGTAACACCTACGCCCACAACGAAGCTTTCATTTCCACCGTCATCTACCTTGCCATACAGTCTCATCCAGGGCTCAGAAATATGCCTGCGCAATGGTACATACAGGTGCATCAGTGCAGCTGTTTCAACCAGGCCATCAGCAGTGGCCCAGTTTTGCTTTCCATCTTCAACATAGGCTGCTTCAACTTCGAAGCGATAGCTTTTACCCGCCTCCAGTTTGATGCCCGTAGCAAAACAGGCGTTGGCTGTATCCAGCGTTACAGTAGCCGGTGTTTCGAGCAGGCTGGTATTCGTTGATTCGGTGCACAAGGTACCGAAACTGTAGCGCAGGTGGAACAGTAACCCGTTAATCAATGCAAATATCAGGTACACAATCACCAGGAACAGGATAAATGCGAACAGCCAGCTGGCGGCCTTGCCGATGCCGCCTTGCCATAATGCTCTTAGTATTGATGTCACAGAGCCATTCCACCCGGGTACTTCTCCCCTGTCCTTTAACGCAGCCCAGGCACGCATCGCGCACTTGCGCGTTGCATTCCAGGCAATTATTCTTAGCATGAACAAGACTGTGAACAGGCTAATGAAACTCCATAGCCATTTGGGATTCTGTCTCAGTGCTTCGAACCAGCCTGTCGCAAAACCAGGCAGGGCATCGATAACAAGTTGAAGTGCCGGATCGATAAAGCAGGCAGAATGGACGCAAATGCCATCTTCACGCCAGTCGAGGAAAAAACGTGAGCTAAGCAATGCAATGCTTGTCAGCAACAGGGCAAAGTAGAGAGCACGCCGCCAGAAAATGATATCGTGCGCATGGTTCAGTGCCGCTGTACGCTTGATACGCTGCTCACTGGTTTCGTATTGCGGCGCATCGCCTTCAGTTGCAATCACTTCATACTCAGCAGGAACGCCTGTTGGTGCATACGGTAATGACTGACCCTTGATGCGCTCCAGTACACTACGATGCAGTTTGGGCTTGTCTATCCTGACGCCCGCAGCGTCATCATTGCAGATGTTCGCGATGTTGCGCGGCTCATATTGATAGTAGGCTGCCAGCCCTGCGCGTGAATCATGTTGCGGGCCATTCCAGTCGGACTGGCTCTTGTATTGCGCGCGAATATCCTTGATAAAGACTATGCCGTTTTCTGCTGCGTCAGCTTCAATCCGGGTAAGCATCCAGTCCAGCGTGACTAACGAGAGACTCTTTCTTGGATAGCCACCACCAACATCGGTATGCACACCGGGAAACCAGACCTGCTCTATTCGGTTGGGAAGCACCTGTTCTCGTTCAGCCCAGGCCTTTTCACTGTGCTCGTCCCACATGACAGGATGAAAAGTCTGGCGTTCGTCGTCGACAGAAACAGCGTGGCAAGCACGTTTGACCTTTGGCGTCAGTTCGCAATCGGGAAAGCGTATCGGGTAGACCAGCAGGTCCCAGAGTATGGCGAGTTCGTCGATCGGGAACACATAGGCATCGACTGTATCCCAGACGCCGATAAATTCGATACCAGGCCGGGTACTGGAATGCAGTTGTTTGCCTCTACCAAAGAGCGCACGCCACAACATGGCCAGGTAGCCGTGCCTGTACCTGCCGCGGTATAGACTGTAGTTATCCACGGCCCATTGATGCAGCTCTTCCTCACTGGTGTAATCGGTACATAATCCTGCGTAAGCAATAAAACCCGCAACTACGCGTACAGTAAATGCACCCCGACTGAAACCAAACAGGTAGACCCTGTCTCCCGATTGATAATTACGGCACAGATATTTATACAGTTCGAGGACGTTGCGCTTCAAGCCATAACCAAACGCACCACCCATAAGCTTGTAGAAGGTACTTTTCTTCGAACCCACACCATCGTCATACATGGCGATTTGCCGGTCGTCATGTAAATCAAGCGCTGCGTACAGTCGCCATACATTGGTCTTGTTTCTCTTGGCCGCACCGTTGCCGGTGCCATCGGAAAGCAGAATGATATTTTTCACTGCAAGCACCGAGTGGCAGCAAGGTGCCCGGTAAAATTACAGGCCAGGCATACAGGGTGATGCAACACAGTCACCGGCTGGTATGCGTTAGTATGAGATTTCAGTTGTGTATACAGCATCGCACTATTCCTTTATACCCTGTGCCTGTCTGTGGCCGTCAATGACAGCTGAGCGCAATGTAAATCACTCTAACGCCAACACTACCGATAATGCAAGATTAATACTGATACCCTCCGTTCCAATGGACACTGTGGCACCTTGAATTGAGCAAGTCAGTTGCAACCATGGTGTGAATACCCAGCACAGGATGCTGGTTACTCGATACCGTATATGACCGGAAGCAGCCACGAAAGCGTAAGCCACATTATCAGTATCAGCGGTACCCCGATGCGAACGAAATCATTAAACGCGTACTTACCTGCGTTCATGATAAGCAGGTTGGTCTTGTACGCCATCGGCGTGGCATAACTCATGCTGGCTCCGAACAGTACCGCGAGCACATAGGGCTCGGCAGGTTGTCCCATCTGGGCAGCAATGGAAATGGCTATCGGCGTACCGATTACCGCAGCTGCATTGTTGGATACTATGTTGGTTAGAATCGCGATCAATAGCATCAGCCCACTGATTACAAAAGTCGGCGACGCACCACCTGCTAACACCATGTAAAGCTGTGCCAGGTAATCGGCACCACCGGTTTTCAGCAAAGCGATGCCGAGCGACAGACTCGCAACCACAATCAGGATGACCTGTGCACTCAGTGCGCAGGTGGCATCGCGCCATCCCAGGCAGCCGGTAAGGATCATTAACAGCGCCCCCAGTGAAGCACTTATTGCGATAGGCAATATCCCCAGCGCGGCGGTTACAACGATACCGAACATAATCAGCAAGGCTATCGGTGCCTTTTTGGCAAATGGCAGATCGATGGTGGCATCGAGTACCAGGAAATCATTTTCCTGTTTCAGGCTGGCGATCTGCTCACGCGGACCCTGTACCAGGAGTATGTCTCCAGCCCGCAGACTGATACCGCCGATTTCATTGTATAGTTTTTCCACGTGCTTGCCCGCCCTGTGTATGGCCAGTGTGATCATGCCGTAGCGGTCTGCAAATCGCATGCTACTCAGCGTTCTGCCCTGCAGGCGAGAGCCTTCGATAATGACTATTTCTGCGATCTGTTGGTCTTCAGCCTTTAGCGGATGTTCATCATCAACCGGCTCATCTGTTGCATCACTCGAATAGAGCGTACCGCCAAGCACTTTTTCAAACTCCTTCAGACGATCCGGCGTATCACGTATGATCAGGTGATCACCCGCCCTGAGCACGACGTCGGGTAATGGAACCACGGAATTGTTGGGGCCTCGTTCAATGCTCATCACCTTCATTGCACCATCAACTTTCTTCAGGGCTTCAGCCAGTGTCATCTCTGCCGTCGGGCTTCCCTCCGGGATCACCAGATGAGCAGAGAAAATTCTGGGCGAAATGTCCGCCAGGATCTCTTCCCTGTCAGGCATGATGCGCGGTGCGACGAGCCACAGATAAACTATGCCCAGGCTGCCGGCAATCGCCGCCGGTAGCAGGAAATCGAACATTCCCATCCGGCTTAAGCCCATATCCGCAGCCACCGACACCACCAGCAGGTTGGTGGATGTACCTATGGTGGTGCATGCCCCGCCGAGCAAGGTCGCAAATCCCATCGGCATCAGTACCGATGAAGCCTTGATACCGGTGCGCACGGATACACTGATTAATATCGGCAGGAATAACACGACCACGGGAACATTGTTGATGAATGCGCTGATCACGGCAACAACCAGCAGCGTTAACAGCATGGAAAAGTGCGAACTGAACTTCCACAGCCGTGCCAGCGCCCTGCCCACCGGTTCCAGCGCGCCGGTACGTACGATGCCCTGTCCGGCAATCATCAAAGCTGAAACAGCAACCAGGGCCTCGTGTCCAAAACCGTGGAAAAAGTCGACCGGGTTCAACACACTGCCATCGACCATGAATGGAAACAGTTCGAAGCCAACGGCCAGGGTCATCAGAATCAGCAGACTGGAGGACTCGAGTGGTATCTTTTCACGGGTGAATAATATCAGTGCAACGACCGTGAGCAACAACACTGCCAGGGCATGCGTATTGGGTGGCGGGGGAAAGCCCATCTACTGTAACTCCGTTGTTGGATGAGACCAAAGTAAAGGCGTGTATCAAAGGCGATTATATTATTGTCAGCGATACTTGTTCTCTAATTCTGTTTATTATTTTTAAGTGGTTGTTTAACTCGCGTGTTATCGATCATTTCACTAGTCCACTGTTGGAATAAATGATACTAACGCATAAATTACACAGCCGGTGTGTGCTGCATTATCTCCGATTTGATTGAAAATAGCTCTGCTTGCCTGCTGTTGTTCGCAGCACATACCCTGGTGTCTATGCCAATCAGTAAGCAGGATTGGGTAAATTCTGGCTCGAACTGTCAGCATCATAGCTCTGACTGGTTCCAGTTGCTGAATGCCAACAGCCAGCTCGATATATCAGGGTAGGCATTACCGCGTGCCTGTAAATGGCTGCCCAGTTCGATCATCAGTTGCCGAAAAAGTCTGACCTCAGCCTGCCAGGCCCATTCATCCACGCCCGGATTATCAGCCAGTGCCTGGTTGGCAATTGATCCGGCACCGCCCCACATACGTTTTGAATTCAACTGCCGATAACACGCAGCCTCATCCTTGTCACACAGTTCAATGAGGGTTGCTATCCAGCTCGCGCTATCGCCAGGATGACTCTGCAGCACCTGTTCTATCGCGAGCAGGTTGTGTTTAATATCAAGTGTCGTCATCATTTCGATCCCGGCATGATTACTCCGATAGAGCACTTGATTATCGCCAATGTTACAAACAATTGCGCTTTGCCCCTGTTTTTTCAGCTACTGCCAGCAATAACGCGGTAATATAGCCATAGAATTCAACTGCAGATGAAATGCATCGTATAACAGACAAGTATCAGTTATGAACAGCACGTTAACCAGACCCGCACACGTACGCAAGACCAAGATCGTCGCCACCATCGGACCCGCCTGCGATTCCCCGGACATGCTCAAGGCCATGATCGAAGCCGGAATGAACACAGCACGTCTCAACCTCTCCCATGGTACGCATGCCGGGCACAAGGAACAGATCACGCGACTGCGGGTCGCTGCCAGCCAGCTCGGCAAGAACATCGCTATCATGATCGACACCCGCGGTATCGAGATCCGCACCGGGCTGTTGCAGGCGAATACGGCGGATCTGGTACCTGGCGCAAGTTTCAGCCTGTATACCGAAGATCGGCCCGGTGATGTCAACGGCGTCTCGATTACCTACCACAAACTGTTCGAGGAAGTTCGCCAGGGAACGCCAATCCTGCTTGATGATGGCGCCATCGAACTGGAAGTTACCCAGGTAAGCGATGGCGTGATCGACTGTCGCGTCATTCACGGCGGACGACTGGGTAATTCCAAGAGCGTCAACCTGCCCGAGACCAAGCTGGCGCTGAGCGCCGTCAGTCCGGAAAACAGGGACGATATCGTCAAGGAGCTGAGCTTTGCCGCAGAAAATGATGTCGACTATATCGCGGCGTCCTTCATCCAGAGCGCAGACGACATCCACAAGATGCGTGAAATTCTCAATGAGCGTGATGTCAACATTCCCATCATCGCAAAAATCGAGAACCGCGCCGGCGTGGCCAACATGGAAGAGATCGTGGAAGCAGCGGACGGTGTCATGGTGGCGCGTGGCGACCTCGGCGTCGAGCTGCCACTGGCGGACGTCCCCAGTACCCAGAAGCACATCATCCGCACCACGGTCAGTAACGGTAAGCCGGTTATTACCGCCACCCAGATGCTGGCTTCGATGGAACACAACCCCAAGCCGACTCGCGCTGAAGCCAGTGACGTAGCCAATGCAATACTCGACGGTACCTCGGCAGTGATGCTCTCGGGCGAGACGGCAGTCGGAAAGTACCCGCTGGAAGCGGTGCGCATGCTAGCCACCATCGCCTTGCGCGCCGAGGCCTCGTTGAGCGAATACGGTTATCTGCAGAAGATCAAGCCTCACCCCGCCAACGTGGTCACTGAATCCGTTGCACAGGCATCGGTCGGCATGGCGCAAAACCTGAAAGCTGCAGCCATCATCAGCCTGACTGAAACGGGCTTTTCCGCACGCCTGATATCGAAATACCGCCCCGACTGCCCGATCCTGGCGATCACCTCCTCTCAACTGGTGGCACGCAAGCTGTCGATGAACTGGGGCGTGATACCGATTCTCTACCAGGGTGAACCAAGCGATGAAGCACGTATCGATTTCGCCATATCAGCGGTCAGGCAACTGGCCTACGCGAATGTCGACGACACCCTGATCATAACCGCCGGCCATCACCAGAAAGCCGGTGGTACTGACCTGATACGTATTATTATGCTGTAAGCCAGTTACACCGCTTTTTTATTATGTCTATGGCCACTGCGTTATTGGGCTGCTTGAGAGTGAATCTATCGCTTGGATTTACGCTGTCGACCCAAAGGCGACCTTTAAAAAGCTTTAATGCTGATCGTGATTTATAGGGCTACAGCCGACTTGCAGGAGGCATTCTAAATTAATTTCTGACAGATTAAATTCTATGAGTCTCGAGCCGTTCGGTATCCCTCCGGTTCTATTGTTGGTACTCTGGCAACGTTCTGTACACTTGAACGCGTATCAGTATTTCAGGATTTGATGATTTACTCACTGAGCACCCACTTTATGATTGCCGGCGCAAACCGTCGATGTAAAACAGGCCTGGGTTGTGGTTACCCTTTGCGCCAAAGATCAATGAATCTATGATAAAAAAGTGTTAGTGTTCAGTCTGATAGAAGGTATCTTTTATAGAATATAAAGGTAAGATAAATTGTGGCAGCGCTTATTTGAGGGAGTTGCTTTAAAAGTGGTCTTCAGCGTTTATATCGAGGATAAAAAGTGATTGCTTGTTCTAGATATCATCATCCTGCCGACGGTAATTCTGACAGCTGCAGTATGAGTGGCCTTTTGTCTTGATGCTAACGGTAGTATAAATGTACACCCGTCATAATGCCACGTCGTTAACCTGCTTACATCCCCTGTAGCTCTACATTATAAGCTATATGCTAACAAGTGGAGAGGAGGTGTGCTGAACATAATACTTGTGGGTATTGCAGCTGTCGTGCTGCTGTTTATGTTCCAGCCGCGCTTGACCAAAAGCAGATCCTGGAAGGCAACACTGACACCACTCTCTTCCATAATCGGCAGCGGGTTTCTTATCATAGCCCCATTGCTTGCAAGCGTAGTTGGCACGTATTCTCCTCTTTCAGTCATGGGCATTGTAGTGCTTGCCTATGTCATTGGTGGTGTTATTCGCTTCAATATTATTCATGCCGAACCTCTCATTCATGACAGGGAGAATCACCCCGTCATATTCAAAGTCGATTTATTCGCCAATGCCGTGCTTTCATTCGCTTACGTAACAGCTGTTGCGTTCTATCTGTCACTGCTATCGTCTTTTATTCTTACCTATGCAGGGTTTTTAGATTCGCCTGGCCTGGAACGAACCCTGACAACAGCTATTATCTTTTTTATCGCAATAGCGGGTTATATACGCGGGCTGGGCGGTCTTGAGAAGCTTGAAGCCTATTCAATGTCCCTGCAGTTATCGATTGTTGCGGCCTTGTTGATTGGGGTATTTATATACGACTTCAATTTCCTGCAATCTGAACAATCACTCACCCTTGATGTTAAGGACAGAAACTGGTTAACCAAGGTGTTTATCCTGTCTGGTATACTGCTTGTCGTTCAGGGATTTGAGACTTCACGTTTTCTCGGCGAAAAATATTCGGCTCAAATTCGCGTTCGTACCATGCGCCGGGCGCAATTAATTTCGGGCACCCTGTATGTAGTATCAGTTATAGCACTGCTGCCGATTGTGCAACATCTCAATCTTGAGAATTTCAAGATCGCGGAAATTGTTGATGCAACCGGCCTGGCAGCAACCGTGCTGCCATTAATGCTGATTGTGGCTGCAATCATGAGTCAATTCAGTGCTGCTGTTGCCGATACAGTGGGTGCTGGCGGCCTGGCGAGTGAAAGCAGTAACGGGAAATTATCAACCAGAAAGGGTTACCTGGTAGTGTCAATACTGGCAATTGTTTTGATCTGGACTGCTGACCTGCTCGAAATAATTTCCTATGCTTCACGCGCTTTTGCTCTGTATTACTTGCTGCAGTGTGTCGTTGCCCTTATTGCGAGTCACCATCATTACGAAAGCAAAGCCCACCGTCTGAATCTGGTGCGGTTTTCCACATTGGCAGGAATTCTGGCATTTATTGTAATCTTCGCTATACCTGCTGAATAGACGCTGGCAAGGGAAACAGTGAGGTTTCATGTTGATACGTGGCTAATGTATATGCCCTGTCATCATTTAATTTGCCTGAGATATTGCCCATATTTAATTATCGTAACATTATGCAATGTAAATTATCTGTGTCTCGAATAACCCTTAAAGCTACCTGGCCTTATGATACGACGAAACAAGCTAATGTAATGTCGTGGCAAGATGCCTCACTTACGGAGAGAAGTTATGAAGATCCTGGTGTGTGTTGACTTATCTGAATCAACGGAAATAATCATAAAAAAGATCGAGGAACTCGCCAAGCCGCTCTCAGCAGAGGTGTGGCTGCTACACAATGCAGAACCGGGGCCAGACGTTGTTGAATTCAAAATAGATCCACTAGCGGCACGCAAGTCCCTCGCCAAGAAATTCCACGTCGAGCATCGCCAGATCCAGGAACTGGCAGATCGTATGCGCAAGTCGGGTATCAACACCACAGCCCTGCTCGTGCACGGCGCAACAGTGGAAACAATACTGCAAGAGGCGTCGGATGTAGGGGCAGACATGATTGTTGTAGGCTCACATGGACGTGGTGCTATGTATCAATTTCTTGTGGGCAGCGTCAGCAAGGGAATCCTGCATAAATCAGCGCTCCCGGTCGTGGTTATCCCAACACATAAACGCACCTGACCTGACAATGGCGTCAGAGTTTACATTCCAGCGTCTAGCTCATCCTTCAGCATTGTTTTATATATCCGTTTCTGTCCTACGCCGACAGCGACGACACCCTGATTGTTACTGCCGGCCATCACCAGTAAGCCGGTGGTACTGGCCTGATTCGTATCATTATGCTGTAGTTGCAGCAAGTAATTATTATTTTACGAATGACCAATAAGTTATCTGCTCCGCCCTTGTATAGAAACCGCTGAAACCCGTCCAATACACATAGTTGATTAAGCTGCCAATACTTTTTCGATTCTGATTGTGCACAGAGCTCGCTTGCGACCCTAAGAAGTTGTTCATGTATTTGTTAAAGAAGTGACTAACCGTAGAGACGCTGAGACGCGGAGGTTTGATTAGTAAACGAATGTTTGCGATTACTGATGTCACTCCTGCGACAAATCCGAAGGGATCGGATTTGAACGCACGAAGTGCGGCCCGAAGAGTAAAAGGCAGGAAGCCTGAAATAACGCAGGAGTCCAGTGTCTTACTTAATACCGTTTGTTATTCATGACTGAAATAACAATAACAAGATACTGGATTACAGAATACATCCATGTATTCTGCCCTACGGGCCAGCCTTCGGCTGTTCTATATCGTCCCAGACGATTTAGTCGCAGGAGTGACCGAGTAGGACGAGACTGCTTGATGAGAAACACGATAAAATATTTTCTCCGCGTTTCTGCGGTGAATTATTTTTATATCTACGGTACGTCTGCTTTTGGCTGTTGGCTCAACTGGTCGATACAATACATGCGTTAAATCCATCTTTATCTAACTTCCGGCTTTGGCCGCAAGTAACCACTCAGATAGAAAGAATGGTGGGTAATGCCCACCCTACAGCTATGGTCGCAAATTGCCAGAAGAAAGAAATCGTAACTGTGTAACCAATAATCATATGCGGCTCCTTCGGCAGCCGTATTTTATTGTGTTGAGAGTCCGTTGATGAGCCGATGCGACCACGTATCCTTGTATTCAGTGCTAAGAACGCCAACAAGCCAAGGGTGAAAAGAAAGATAAATTATATAGAACACATAGAAACATAAGCCTACTCTGCGCCTTCTGCGTCTTTGCGCTGAATGTTTTTATATCTTACCAACCAGGTTGACGAAGAAACCCTGGGTATCAAAATCAAGATTGGTCAGGTCATCTGAAAAATCGCTGAAGTTATAACCAAGACCGAACTTGAGATTCCTGCCGAGGTGACGATAGACGCCCAGCACCGAACCACTGCGCCTGTCCTGCGCGTCCGGCAAGTCAAGCAGACGTGCTTCGATGAGCACATCCCACTTGTGAATGAAGTGCCAGTCTGCACGCAATACATACAGGCTGGCCCGGCTGTCGAAAAACTCTATATTGACCTTGTCCTGGCTGACCTGTCCCAGACGGTAGGCGTATTTACCACCCAGGCTCCAGCGCCGCGATAAATCATAGATCGTGTCAATGGATAGAATATGACTCTTCTGTATGAAGTCGACGGCACTGTTTTGTGATGTCACCTGACCGGCCGTCGGTACATTGAAGAAATAGGTGTACTTGAATAACGAATTCCAGCGGTCATTGCTTACCGGACGATAGCCATAACCGAGTACGGCTTCGGTGAACTGGCCATCAAAGAACTGACCCTGTGAACTCTCACTGTCGGATACATTGAGCTTGCCGATAAAGCGCCAGGATAGGATCAAGCTGGTATTTGATATTGCTTTTGAATAACCAGGTTTCGCGGTTGTTGGTGTCGCCGTTGGAACTTACGGTATCGTCTGTTCTGTATTCCAGTGCTGCAGCAGCCCAGTATGGCTGCATGGGTATAGCCCATGGTTAAACCGATTGCATTACGTTCGATTTCCGTGCCGGTATTGTCATCGGATAAGGTGCCCACCTCCATACTGAGGCCGTAAGACCAGCGATCAGTCGGCGCCAGGTCAACACCCAGTGCATGTGTCAGGCCGGTAGGCACATCGCCGTGGGTATAACGTTCTTCACCATAGATACTGGTGGTATCCGAATAACGTGTACGGAAGCCCGTGTTCATGTTGCCGCTACGTGAACGCAGGCCATTATCCGTGCGCTCATTGGCTAAAGTATAGTTCCAGTAAACATTGCTGCGATCTGACACCAGGTAGTCAGTCCCTACTCTCGCACCCGGACCGGTATCGCCAACAGACAGCTCGCCTTCTACATTCAGCTTCTCGGTGGCACGAACGCGTCCACCACCGCCCACCCGGTTATTTTCCTGGCGGTTGCCTGTTGCGTTCGCCGTCAACTGGGTAAAACCATAGGCCTGCCAGTCCTGTTTAGAATCGTACGCCGCCTCGAAGGCAACATCAAAACGATCACCCTGTGTTTGTGTGGTAGCAACAGTGGTTGAGTTGTCTTCGCGGGTATCAAATCGACCGCCTGCTTTCAGGGTCCAGTTTTCGGTCAGCAGGTAATCGGCATCGGCATCGATGTGGGCCGTCTCAAGTGAATCTTTCAACTCACGGCTGTCAGCTTTCACGTTGAGATTAATGCGCTCGGTAATCGACATGTTGAGTTTACCGCCATACTGGCTGAGATCATTTGCAGTCAGTTGCCCGGGTGCGGAAAATCCGGCTTCACGATTCTGCACATAAACACTGGCGGTACCTCGTGAAAGTTTAACGATATCTTCAAGCCGGGTGCTGGCCTCGATCCTGTAGGCATCTGCACTGTCGTTTACATTCAAGTCCTGGTCAAGCGAGTTGAAACTGAAACCACCATCGTTCGAGTTCAGTGTCGAACTGCCATCACCTTCACTGCTGGCAAATTCGGCCTTTATCCAGGTGCCTGCATTCTTGCGAATGGTCAGATCAACACCTGCCAACGAGTTCTTGTTTTCATCCTCATCCTGCTCGCTTGCAGTTATGCCCAGTTTTACCTGGTCATTAAGCCAGTAATGTGCGCGACCACCGGTGGCTACATCATTGATGTCGGTGAAACCCGGCGTGTATTCATAACGCGCCACCAGGTAAACTTCATTACCGCTGAGCGGTTTATTCTGCACCAGTAAATCGTCATTTGATGTTATCGACAATGGCTGACTCAGAATAATGCGCCCCTGGATGTAATCGATATCGTAATCGATCGCCGGTGTCAGGTTTTTTACGCCGACCACAACACGGGAGTCCTTGTCACGCACTTCGATACGCAGACGATCTGAACCGAGCAACAGGTCCTGATGACGCAGGTAATAAAGCGAACCGCCGGTACCACGAAACTCATCACGACCGGAAACGGTTCCCGGCTCTGCGGCAAAGCCACCGATCATCACTTTCTTTTCACCAAAACTGGTTACTTGCCGGCTCTGATAAAGTCCATTGGCACCATAAAGTCCACGGTCGATTTGCGCGAGGTTGGTATCGGTGTAACCGATGAGGAAATTACCCCACATGCCATAGCTGTCGTGATTGCGTACCTTCACGTAAAACTTGCCGGAGGTGGGCGCGTTTTGCACCACGGTGGAGTCATCACCAAAGGTTGGATAAACAAGGTCAGGATCGATACGTCGGAACAGGGCTCGTGGATCTTTTTCTATAAAATTTGAAAACAGGTCATCCACCGGGCCTTCCAGTGTATCGGCACTGGAAACGAGTTCCCAGTCATCGCCAAACTGGCCATTGGTGTAATATGCCAGCCGCCCGTCAACGTTCAAATCACTGTCGTAATGCGTGGTATCCCCGGTCACCAGTTCCGCGGGGCCATTAGTGTTATCTTTCGCCATGGTGACATCAGCAATACCAACATAGAACCAGTCGTTATTTTCGAACTCCAGCTCACGCATATATAATTCACCATTGCCTGCAGGATCGAGCACGGCAACTTCCACAGAGTGGTAACCCTTGTGGAAAATTTCTTCAGCGACAAAGGTGCCGTCTTCACTGACGGGTACAGGCCGCCCGGCCAGCCACACGCTATGGCCGGCAGGTATTTTACTACCATTGACCAGTACCGTACCGCCAGCCAGCGGAATGTTCTGCATCACCAGGTGGTTTTCGCCATAACCGACAAGCTGTTCCACCTGTGTAGTATCGTCTGCAAATAATTTCGTTGCTTGTTCTTCAATCGCATCGACCAGCCATAGTGGTAACGCCGATGTTTCATCGAAGCTGCCCTTGTCATCATAGACACGCAACAGGTATTTGAGCTTGATCACGGGTGCGGTGAACTGTTCGAACTGCGCAGCCCAGCTCGCCATGTTGTTGTCATCTACATTCGCAATTGCGATCGGCTCATCGCGCGTTGACTGGTATTCCTTGAATACACGTACTTCAGCGCGTTGAATGAAACCTGGATAATTGCTGTACATACGGAAGCTGACAACATTTTCAGCCGTTGGCGTATCGGGATCATCGCGGAAACGAACCTTGTTTGGCCAGGCAGTGATGTTCAACCGTGGCCGCATTTCGAGATTATCAAAACGGAACTGGATGTCGGTTTTTTCCAGTTCAACATCGGTACAACGTTGCAGGTCGGCAACGTTCCTGAACGGATCATATTCCGGTTCACCATCAATGGTTATCCGCATCAGGTTCAATGCGTATGGATTATGCGCCTCAGCTTCTCGGTCGATACGGGTAATATCCAGGCCTTCGTTTTCCTCGAGTACCGCGAGCTGGTCATAAAGCACGGCCACCTCAACACGTGAACCATCAAACTGTATAAAGCCGGTACTGGCAACATCCTTGGAATGCACGTAACCCAGACCTTCGTATTCGACCTGCTTGTCATTCAATCCCAGTTCCTGTTTCACCAGTTCCATGGTGCGACGTGCCCGTGATGTTGATAAGCCGATGTCATCGCCGTAAACCATGGATGCGCGTCGATCCATGCGTTCATTATTGGTATAACCGGTGAAGCCGATACGTACGTTCGATCTGTCCGATATATCATCCATGATGCTCTTCAGGCGCGCGGTATAGCCTGGTGGCAGCATCGGCTTTCCATTGCTGAAACGGAGCGCGGGTATCGGGCCACTGGGTGGATCGTAGGCAAGCGTGATGATTTCTGCTACATCTGATTCAGGACAGGACTGCGGCTCGGCGGTGAATTGCTGGAACGGATCATCGTGCCAGAATTCAACTTCTACGCGGCGGTTCAGTGCACGGTCCTGTTCGGTATCATTTGAAGCAACCGGATACGCAGAACCTTTGCCGGTTGAGCTGATCGCGTTGTTCGGCAAGCCGAGCGCATCCTGCACTGCCAGTGCTACACGACGGGCACGCGCCTTGGACAAGCCGTCATGATCTCTATAAATGCGTGCAGCACCATCGGCCAATGGCAGGTTGTCTGTGTGGCCAACAAAATGCACAACAACGTTGTTCTTGTCACGCAAGTTACCCGACACTTCACGAATCTGGCGAATAAACTCGGCCGGTATTTCAGACTGTCCTACTTCAAGGCGTAATGGTGTTACCAGGTTTTTCAACCGGGCTCGCCTGGCACTGCCCGATCGGTACTGTAATTTACACACGGTTTCGGTACGACATACCTTGATGCGATTAAGGTTTTCGCCCTTGATCACGACTTCTTTATCGACCGCTGTCTCGGTGATTTCGTCATACCAGACCTGCACTTCAACTCGACGGTTTTTGCGCTTGCCTTCATCCGTGTTTTGCGATGCAATGGGCTGGGTATCACCAACACCATCATAGGTTACCGATTCTGGTGGCAGATCGAGCGCGCGCTGGAAAAATTCTGCGGCAATTTCTGCACGTGCACGTGACAGCCCGATGTTGTCTTCATATTTTGCACGCAAGCCCGGGCCGAGTTTGTCACTGTCGGTGTGGCCAACGAAATGCACACGCACATTGGCGCGGTGTTTCATCGATTCCAGTACTTGCCGAAGTTTGGTTACAGCCGATTGTGGAATATCAGCTTCACCGGAACGAAATCCGATCGGCGGCACCGCATTTTCCAGCTTGAAAGTTTCATATTGCTTATCGAGCACTTTCTCCATTTCGATGCGATCTTCTTCGTGTGGTTTGAAGAAGGTTTCATCCTGCACCCAGAGGTTGAATATTTCGTCAGGCGGCAGTTGTTTTTCGCTGTTCTCACCCAGCGGGTTTGATGTCAGCTGCCACGGCGGCGACGCCGTCGTGCCCTCGGGTGAATCATCCACACCGAGCTCTGCATAGGCAGGTGACACCAGCAAGGTGCCGATCAGAATGAGGCGATTCAATTTCATTTGAATGCCTCTTTGTCTGCCGGTTTACCTCGCCGCCAGAAAATCTCGGTTTCAATTTCAAGCTGATAACAGCAATCAAGATCGGCCCAGCGACGCTCTATTTCCTTCTTCACCGCTTTTACACGGTCTTTGACCAGCCCTGCGTCTTCAACATCTGCCATGTAAGACAGGCGCAATATCGATGGCGCTTCAACCAGTTTTTCAACCAGCAGGCTGAGGCGGGAGATCCATTGCGGACGTATTTCCGTTGAATTCGGTTCGAACACCGCATCCGCCATATCCAGCCGTACCACACGATGTATCCCAGCACCGAAGTTGAATTTCAGCATCTTGCCTCGGGTAGCGCGTTCAACACGTGGATTCTCCGTGGTCACACGATAGCCGCTGGGCAAGCTGCGTTCATCCAGCTTCATAATGAAGTTCGAGCCGCGGTCTTCATTTGCCACCACGGCACAGGTGATATGGAAACGGCCGTGCTGGTCTGTTATCGCTTCGATGCCACGTGCGGTAAACACTTTTGCACTCGGCAATCCGATCTCACCTTCATCCTGGTAACCGTTCAGGTTGCTGTCATCGAATACCTTGCCGATGATGTCGGTACAGTCGAATGTCGGATCAGGCACAACGCGAACCGTGGCACTGGCCACTTCGGAAACAGCCGAGGCGGTAAGATTATTGAATGCCTGTACCAGGTTGGTGTATTCGCCTTCACCAACACCGGCGCCGACGATGAGCAGCATCTTGATGTTGCGACTTTCATTGGTGTTCAAGGTCAAATCCGACCAGGTCATCTGCAGGCCATTGACCGTTGGTTCTGATGCAACATCATCGATACGCGCAGAACCTTCCACGTACTTGAAGCCTGCCGGGAAGGTGTCGACAATATCCAGGTCCTGCAATGGTGCTGACAGCGTGTTACTGATGGTGATGGTGTAAGGCACCAGCTGACTGCGTGTTACATTGACCAGCGCCGAGGTTTTTGAAATGGCAATCGCCGCATCCAGTTCGGGATCAACCGGAATGTGGTTATTGAATATCTGGCTGGTAAACGGATCCGCGCTGTTATTCAGCGTGTATTGCAGGTAATAGGTGGTGCCCGCCGTACGGGGTGGAACTGATGTTGGCGGTGCCAGTTCCGAGGCCTGGATTTCGCAGCGCTCCGGAACCGTGGTCAGCAGGTCATCCACGCTGCCTGGACAGGTGGGTACGCTGAATGGCGGGTCAGTCAATGCCAGCGCTGGCGGAATAATGACTGAAGTCGTGCCGATATAACCTGTCGCTGGCGGCGTTACCTGGATGACATAGCTGTCACCGATATCACAGGCGCCGGCTACACTGAAGTTGACGTTAAACTTGTAAAAACCGTCTGCCAGCGTTACCTGGTTCTGCTGTGCAGGATCATCGAAACAGCTGAGCGGTAGCGGCAAGTTACCGTTACTGGCATTGACCATTGTCAGCGTCACACCGGCTACCGATGTACGCAGAATCGAATCGTAGACAACGCCGTTGGGATCAATCGGCAGGTTCAGGTTAAAGCTGTTACTACCTGCACTTACACTGATATTAGATATCTGTTGCAGCGCGTCGGTAAATGGAACGCTGGAGCTGGACGAGTCAGCCACACCCAGCATTGCAGTGTTGCTGCTTGCACCGGGCGACACATAACGCAATTCGTATTCACCACCGGCAACACTGCTGGGAGCCAGACCAAGAATATTGAACTGACCATTGGCATCGGTATATACGGTGTCGAGCAATTGCGTGTTGAGATAAATCTCAACACCCCAGTCGGTGAGTAAGCGTTCAGTGCTATCGAATACATCATCGAAATTGGTGTCGTGCCAGACATTACCGTTCAATGCTGCGATACCGGGAGCACTACCGATATCAACGCTGGCGCTGTCTGCCGCATTCTGCGATGCAGCGTTCCAGCTTACGATTGCGGTGTTATCAATCGTGGTGCCACTCGCGAGCGTAGCAACAATATTAGTAGTGAAAGTGATCACCACAGAAGTACCCGGCTCAAGCACACCGTATGTGGTACCGAAATCGGCTGTTAGCACTCCGCCTGCAAGGCTGACGCCGTTGACAGAACCGTTCATGCGCGCAGAACCTGCTACGTATGAGAGTTGTCCTGCGACTGGTGCATTGATGTCATCCGTGATCACGACGTTGGTCGCGGGTACACTGCCGACATTCTGTGCGCTAATAATATATTCGAGCTGTCCACCGGCGCGGGCAACACCACCGCCGACAACCTGCACTTCCTTGGTAATCACCAGTTGCTGTGTATTACCTATTGAAAGTATTGTCGGCTGGTCACCGTTTTCGTCATTGCCGTCGGCATCGGAAGGCTCGTCCGGCACTTCATTGGACGTCAGCGTTGCCTGGTTGGTAATCATCTGGCCTGAAGCGCCCGTCACAGTGACGTCGAACATCACCGTAGCGGAACGTCCGGCATTGACAGTACCGTTACCGGGTGCGGGTGAAGGCGGTGTTAGATCTGTTGAACTGACATCGATACCGGCTATCAGCGGTGATGTTCCCGGTACCGCATCAGCCACAGCTATACCATTCAGGGTTACGCTGTTGGCAACATAACTGGTGTTGGCTGGTATATTGTCAGTCAGTACCACACCGGTAGCAGGAATTGAGCCGGCATTACTGATCACAAAGCTGTAACGCAGGGTATCGCCGGTATCGACCTGGTCTGCAACACCAGCATCAAGCAGCAAGGTTGCAGTTTTCTGTATATCCAGTATCGGCAGATTGCCGATAACATCCTGCGTAGGATCACCCAGCACATCGGTGCCGGGATCATCAGACGGTTGCGTCGGGAACGGACCACTACCGGTGCCCTCACCGCTGATAAACGCCTGGTTGGAAATGATGGTACCGTTGATCACATCCGTGGCCACAACCACATCAAAGGTGATGGTGGCAACATTGTTCGTGGTCGCACTGGCATCGGCGCGCATGTTACCCGGCGTCGGATCTTCAGGCGCGTTGATCAGAATACCGTTCTGCAACGGCGATACACCGGTGGCAGGATCGCTGACTGCAGCACCATTCAGGGTGGTACTGTTTGCTACATAGGTAGTGTTTGCCGGAACCTGGTCACGCAGGAAGGCATTGACTGCATTTTCAATACCGATGTTTTTCGCAGTAATGGTGTAACGCAGGCTATCGCCCAGCTGCAGAATGTTAGGATCACCGGTCAGGTCCTGCGAAGTTTTCTGCAAGCGGAATGACGGTACCGAACCAATCAGGGTATCGGTGGTGTCTTCATCACCAAACACCAGCGGATTATCAACACCGTTAATGTTTGGATCATCCGACAACAGCGTGCTGAAGTTCGGTGCGAACACCATAGCCTGGTTGCGTGCAAGCGTGCCACTTGATAGCACCGGTTGCAGTGTCATTTCGAAGCTGACCGTCAGTGAATCACTACCACCACCGGCCGCACTCAATGCCAGGTTGCGAACGTCGAGTATGCCGGCAGCATTTGCACCGGCATTGATATTGGTATTGCTGTTGTCTGCACCAACGGGCACGATGATATTGGCCATGGAACCCGGCACAAACAGACCCGGTGGTGTCGTCAGCCTGTCAGGTTCATCGGTCAGGCTGAAATCAGGAATGGCAACCGGACCGATGTTCTGAATGAACAGGGTGTAACGCAGCGTATCGCCCGGCTCGGCATTGATCCCCGGGTTTTGCCCGGAGTTCACATTCTCAACGGTCTTCTGTATCACCAGGATGGGTGACTGCGTCAGTACGGTATGCGCATCCTCGTGATCAACAACAGCCGTGGTGCCATCCGTCAGGATACGCGTGTACGTTCTGATCTCACCGACTGCACCAGCGCCCGCGGTATCCGCACTGAACCATTGCGTGGCACCGGCTACCGTTGTGAGTGGAACGCCATTGAGGTTATCAACATCAAGTGTGGCCTCGTAGGTCACGATCAAACGGTTGGTGGCGTCGAGCATGCCATTGGCCGTAAGCATCGTGACCGTCAGGGTACATACAGGATCGCCGTTGAACACGGCAACGTAGTCAACGCCCTCGGTGAGCATACCAGTGACCGGTGTTATGCCGTCGGCGAGGAAAACCTGGGCAGTAAAGTTATTCGGCGGTGTATCACACATACCACCCGGTGTCGGATTCGGTAACACGCTGGTCATGGTCAGATCCCACGCCGGTCCGGTACCGATGTTCTGCACATTCATGGTGAACACATCAGGTATGCCGAACTCGGCCACGGCAGGACCTGTGATGCTCATGGTCATGTCGGTCGGTTCGACCACGGTCATATCGACCGTGGTAACCGGGGCGGTGACGTTTTGGGTAGCGTTGTTATCGTCTATCTGGTTAAAGGTGTAACTGGCGGTGTTGTTGAACATCAGCCCGGCAATATTTACCGGCTGATTGCGCAGCTGTACCGTGATGTCGATGACAACCTGCTCGCCTGCGGGCACATCGATACCATCGACACCCGAGTCCTGGATGATGAGGTTGTTCGGTGTACCTACGTTCACCGGTGTCCACGGTTGTGAACCGGCGATACGGGTAACACTGACAAACACCAGGTCAGCAGCAGAGAGCTGAAAGGTTGTCCAGAATGCGCACGTCGTGGAGTGCCGTTGTTTGCGGTACACCCGGTATGGTGATGCGATAGGTGAACGGCTCCCCTATCGAGGCGTTGAGGTTTGCCGGGTTCTGTTTGTCGAGTGGATTCGCGGCCGGTGTGACGACTGTTGCGGTAGCCGTATTGCTCGGGCCATAGATTTCGCGTACACCGGTAACACCGCCTGCAGTCGGTACCGCATCATCATCAAATGAATAATAGAATTGAACCTGTGCCGCGTTGGTCATGGTCAGACCGGCGCCAATGTCCGCTTCAGCCTGTACACGATAAACAATCCGCAGCGTATCGCCCGCAGGTATGTTGTATTGATTGGCAACACCGGAATCAAAATTCCAGCTGGCAACACCGGTTGCAGCGTTATATATGGGTGCAATATTGGGCAAAGGCGTGCCGGCAACGACCAGCTGGGTGCTGATCATGGTGATCGTGGCTGTGCCATTGCGCAGACCCAGCGGAATAATGTCGCGCAGTTCCGTGTCGTACGCGGGAGCAGTACCGTTATTGGTAATATCAACGGTGTAATCGATCAGCTCGTTGGCATCAATGATGTTATCGCCGTTGGCCGGTGCGGCTGTCTTGGCAACGGTTAGATTTGGTTGCAGCACTGCAACAGTTTCAGTATCCGTTTCTGTTACGGCAGCGCCTGCAGCGGTGGCATAATCAAGATTTGCTGTATTGAGCAGGTTGATGTTGTTAACCTGCGGGTGCACGAGATTGAGCACGCGCGCGCGATAGGTAATAACAAAATCATCATTGGCGGCATTGTTATCCGCCGCATTGACAACATTACCCAGGGTAATTGTCAGCGTACTCGGTCCGGTTGCCGGATTACCGGCAACGACAATATTTGTTGCCAGTACATCAGCATGAGTGAATGGTGCGGCCGCCGCATACGGTGCTGCGGTATCAGCGTTAATGCTGATGATTTGTTCGAACGCCAGGCCCTGCGGTAATACATCGCTGACAACAACGGATGGGCTGGAACCTTCCTGTATGGTCAGGCGTAGTTCGTAATCGACAATATCGCCAATACGTACATCGTTGGCCGCAGTTAATACCGGCGAGGTATCCGTTAGTCTGGTTTTACTGATCGCGTTGTTATCACTGGAACTCAAGACCGCGATGATGGGTGCGCTACAGTAATCGTTCGGTGCCGTAATCGCCGGGCAGCCAACGCCGGTGCGTTCATCTGCGGACACACCATCCAGTGAGGTCCAGTCAGCCAGCGCACTGTTATTGATCGACAGGTCTGCCAGTACCGTATCCTGCAGCACCACGCGGTAAGTCAGTACCAGTTGCTGCGCTGCACCTAGCGGAATGTCCAGCGAGCCGTCACCATTACCACTACCCCAGATCAGCGGACCGCCGGGTGCACCTGCTGGCGCAGCAACAAACCCGGCTACCGGTACACCGCCAATAGTGGCCGTCGGCACAAAGCCTGCATCCAGCTGCAACTCCGCTGGCAGGGTATCAACAATATTGGTGTCAAACGCGGTGCTGCTGCCGTTGTTGGTCAGCGTTAAAACATACTCGATGGTATCGCCACCATCAGGCAGGTCTGTCGCCAGTTTTCCGGGTGTGACATTGGCAAAGGTTTTGGTACCGGCCAGCAAGGGTTCCTGCACATCGACCTGGGGTGCCGCAACCGGGCCTGCTGTTGCCACACCACCGGATTCACCATTGGTGTAACTGGCAACGGCCGAATTGAGCATGGCGTCGTTTTCATCGGTAACAACGTCATTATTGATGCGCGCGAAATAATTAATAATGATTGACGGTGAAACCACACCGGACACGGCATCGTTTTCCCGGTCAGTAACAACATTGCCTATGTTCCAGCTAACAACACCGCTGGCGCCATCGAGCGGGAATGCAGTGAATGCTGTTTCAGCAGGCGCTGCGCCATTGATGGTGGCTATGTTTATGAAGGTATAACTGACATCAAAGGCCGCGTTGTTCTCCAGAATATAAGCGGCATTGGCGGGCAGTCCGGAAGCTGCAAACAGATCATCACTGATGACCAGGTTATTGCTGCTACCCTCCGGCAGGCTGATCACCAGCTGGAAGTTTTTACGTTGGCCAATTGCGGGCGCGACCAGTGGATTCAGGTCGTTCTTGGCGATAACGACCGGCGGTACGCTCAGGTTGTTATTGGTAAAGCTGGTTTCAAAATCATTCAGTGCATCGCCCGCGTTGGGAACAGCGCCGGTGCGCATACCCATGACAGTGCCATCAGCACCAATCGACCCGGTCGCATTCAATGCGGTATTGGCATCGGGCAATGACGTCCAGCTGCCCTGCACCGTGTTATCCAGAATCTCCAATGGCTGCACCGTCGAACTGGCCAGTACATTAAAGCTGAAGCTGAAGTTGCCACCGGAAGGAATCGGTGCAGGCGGATTCATACTGAATATCGGCTGATTGGCACCAAGCGTGATGATATCTTCAGTCACCGTTGCCGAATGGCTGCCCGGTATGTACGTCAGGTTGGCAACTGCATCGAGGTTATCCAGCACGCGCAGGTTGTGTGCCGGTGCATTACCGTTATTGGTTGCAGTGACCGTCACCGTGATGACGTCATCGGCATCGGCATTTAACACTGCGTATGACTTATCCAGTGCGATCAACGGTTCGCGAACCGTGATATCGGCAGGTCCCAGATTGATCACGACCGGATTACCGCCGGCATCGTTATAGCTGACGGTTGCCAGTGTGCTGCCCGGCCCGATACCACCGTTGCGAATCAAAGTACCTTCGTTGGTAATGGCAGAGTTATCGACCCGTGCGATAAATGTCGCGGTGAAATTGAATGTCGGCCCCGTTGTGAGCTGCTGATTACCGAAATTCCACTCAACAAAATCGTTGGTGCCGGTGCTGGTACAGGTCGGTACGAATACGCCAGCAGGCATGAAGCCGGCCGAGTTGTACGGCGCCGCACCCAGGTCTATGGTTTGTGCTTCGATACAGCGAATGCCCGCAGGTAATTCATCGCGTATTACAAAGTTATTGAGATTGGAAACAGGCATTTCGACCTGTAACTGGTATTCAATTTCTTCACCGATCACCACATCCTGTGGCCCGACAAAGGGTGCCGCGCCGCCGAGCACGGTATGCGACAGGTTGAGCGCACCCTTGGAATCGGGCGGCGCCACCAGTGCGGTAATTTCAATCGTGGCCGATTGCGCAGCCGTAGTGTAGACACGTGCACCGCCGACAGTACCGCTGGGTGATAGCGGAGCGTTCTGATTGCCCGAGGCACCCGGCAAGGTGTCGTAACTGGTGGTAACCGAGTTCAGCAACTGCTGGCCGGGGGCCACGGCATCATCCGGATTAGCGCGGTAATACAGATTAACGGTTGTGCCCGGATCGATTTGTTGCAGTGCAGCACTGTTTAGTGCCGTTATGGTAACTATGCCCGGCGTAGCATTATTCGGTGCGTTGTCACTTATTACGCCTTCACCATCAAGATCAGCCGCATCAATGTTTCCGTCACCATCGTTATCAAGTCCATCTGTATTGAAATCGGCAAGCGTGAGTAAGTCACTGGCATCAAGCACATCGGTGATATCAACATCGTGTGCTGGTGCACGTTCGAAACCACCAAAGGTCGCTTCGTTGGTAATACTGATCCGGTAAATATAATCATCGTTGGTATCACCATCGTTCACCAGCGGCAGGAACGTGGTACAGGCAGGGCCAATACCATTGATGGATTCGTTGCAGACTTGTTTGACAACAATCAGGTTGGGCTCAATGACCCTGACTCGCTGACGTCGCAAATTGACCGGAGGGTAGCCTGGCGTTGCAGGCCCAAATGAAATTACCGTGCCGCCAAAATCAACATCAAACGTCGCATCCAATATATCGGTGCGATTCGCCGCATGCAGGTTAGGCGCTAACGAAGCATTGAGCTGATCGTTGAGGGTGCGTGTTACCAGATCGACACTGAAGGTTTCATCGCTGGTGAACGGATCGAAGGTCCAGGAGATATTGGTTTCATCCAGCGGATTCAGTACTGCCGGTCGGGTGGTAATGTTATTGATGGCGGCCGAGCTGTTTGTTGTGTCGGCAGAAATATATCCCTGGCCATCGGGTATGGTGTCAGTGACCTGTACGTTCTGAATCTGGATACCACCGAAGCCCGGTGTCGCAAATCCGAACCAGCCGGCTTCCATGCGATAGCTACAGTCTTCACCGATATGCACACGGTTGTTATTAATCGGCGCAGGATTATTTTCAGTACAGTTACCCTGGATGACCTTGGTGAGGTTGAAACCAATCAGGCGCGCGCGGATTGAATCCAGCGAGTAATTGTTTGCCGTGTTAACGATCGGTACGACAACTGGTGGCGGGAACGTCAGTGGCGTGCCATTACTCAGCGTTATTTCGCCAACGACATCGGCACGGAAGGTCAGGTCTGCACCTGCACCCGCCTTCTGCACCGAGAAAGTGAAGCTGTCCGTCTGACCAGGCGCAATTGGATTATTGTTTGTACACTGATAGATCGTTGCCGTTGCCGGTAACGGTGGTATCCACACTGCGCGTGGTGGTGGTGGAATGCCCAGGTCCACACAACCAGGTGGCACAACGGTAACATTGAGACCGCTGCCGGTTGTTACCAGGGTAAAGAAATCACTGGCATCATGGCCGCCGTTATTCCTGACCTGTACATCAAGGTTAAGCGTTGCGGTCGGATCACTCAGGATGTAAATCAGATCAGGACTTGCCGGGTTAATATCGATATCCAGATCTTGCGGATTGGTGATGACGGCAAGGTTGTTAACTACCGCGGGGAACGCAAAATTACAGGTGTTTTCAAATACCACGGTAATCTGGCTATTGAGCGGTGACGCCACTACCGGATCGGTGCCATCGCCGGTGTTTTCTGTGCGTACTTCCGGGCTGGCAGCGTTATCGAAATTTGTGACCTTGACGATGCCCAGGGTAACGACCAGCACATCGTTATGACGCAACAGGTGATCCTGTGGTGCAACACCACCCGTGCTGGTCAGCGAGAACTGCGGACTGGTGTTATTTTCATTCGCAGCCTGCGGGTTGAGCAGGTTAATGGTATCGATCATCCCGGTGTAGGGAACGAACGCCGGTGTTACCACCGCTGTCTGCAAGGTCTGGTCCAGTGCATAACCGGGTGGCAGGACATTATCCAGCGTAATATTGCGTACCGTACCGCCGGAATTATTCTGGATCGTGACTGTAACGATACCGGCCGCACCCAGCGGTTGCGCCGGGTTTCTGCCGGTGACTGTCTGACTGATCAATACACCGGCCGGGTTTACCGCGGTACTTAAATCGGCGGTATCGGCATTGCTGTAGGCTGGGGTGAAACCGTTGTTGGACGCGGGCACCGTAAGACCACCGTCAGGCGCATTGACTTCACAACCCCAGGCGATATCGGTGTTGTTAGCATGGTTGGTACAGGTATTCTGAATCTTGCCAACGAAATAAATAAACGTCTCGCCACCTTCGAGCACATCAATGAAACTCGCGACTTCATCATTGTTCGGATTACCGAACGGATCATCGACATTGATACTGGTGGTTGTGATAACACCGGCGCCTGCCGAGATACAACTGGGTGGTCCGGGAGATGCGCCATTGGCAGCCAGTGTTGCGTTTGCTTCGGAATTACAGATTTCATCGATATCGAAGTTGCCGCCGATGGTGTCGTTCATCAGCAGGTCTTCAAGATCAGCACGACTCTGGGCACCATTGTTGGTGACCTGCACACGCCAGATCACATCATCCGCGGTACCACCGTAGACCGTATCCGCATAAGCAGATACCGGCTGGTTGGCATCGATGTTTCGCGCCCGCTTGGTAACCGTCGGCACCGGTTGCTCGATAGGTATTTCAAACAGGTTGCTGGTTACTGCCTGTGGGGGCGGTCCGCAGAACAGACCGAAAGCTGCACTTGCCTGAATGTTTCTGTTGGTAGTTGGCAGAGCCAGACCTTCTTCATCAAACCCGGCGCCCGTGTTACGTCGCACGCGGAAACGGATTTCGATTTCCTGAGGTGTTCCCGGACCGACATTGAATGCACTGTAGAGGCCGACCAGCTCGGGAATCTGCGCGGGTGTCCAGTCAATGAGTTCGCCGTTAATACCGCCGACAACCGGTTCGGCCAGCGGTGCAGGTCCGGGCACGCCGTCAACAAGATAGCTCGTCGAGTTTGCAACGTAGGTCAAACCTGAAGCCATGCAGGTCTTCAGTTACTGAAACATCGGTGAGTAATACACTGCCGGTATTGCTAACCAGCAGGCGTATCTCGCCTTCGTTACACAATTCACAGAAACTGTTATTGGAATCGTGCGTCAGCGACAGCTGTGTCGGTGCAAGCACGATACCCGGATCAGTCACCGTATTGATAATCGGGCTACCGCAACCCCATTCGTTTTCCGAGGTAATGACTTCACCCGGCCCCTGGAAACAGGTGGTCTGGTCGATGATGGTTTCAATAGTGATGTTGAACGCAGTCGCTGGCGGTAAGTCGCCCAGGTCCCATTCAATCAACTGGCCGGTGGCGGTAACCGGGCCGATGCTGACCGGCGCAGGGTTCGATGTATTGAAAGTCATCCCAACCGGCAAGGTAATGCGATACTCGGCATTGACCGCATCACCGGTACCGACATTGGTGATTTGCGCGATAAACGCGTAGTTGGTTGAATCCAGCAGAATAATGTCAGGCGGGAAGAATTCCATTTCGAGCTGGCCGGACAGGATCTCGAACGGTGTCGCTATATTATTTATCAGGAAATCACGGTCTGTATCCGTGGGGGTACCATCCGGTGACGTATGGTTACTGTCATAGTCGAGCTGCACTGCCATGGTGCCCGGCACCATGCTGTCACGCAGTCGTACATTGAAACTGACCGTGCCATCTGCAGACAGATCATCGGTGTTGGGCACCGCGGTCATCTGGATATCATTGCCGGAGCGCACGGCATTGAGCGTCAACGCTGCGAGTGAACCACCATAGGTCAGATCGGTTGCAGGATTACCCGCGTTACCGGCAGCGTCGATAAACTCGAAATTAGCGTCATTGAATTGCAGGTAAATATTATCTGCATCGGTATCGGCTGCCGGCCCGGTCAGGTTCATTGTTACCGGCGTAATCGAACATACCGAGACCGGGTTGCCACTATTGAACGTGGCCGAGATATCGAGCACGGCGCGTTCAATGTTGACATTCGCCGCCTGTATAAAATCAGTCGTACCCAGACAACTCAGCGGTCCGCCGTTGACCGTCAGCGTAGTGTTTTCCAGGTAACCGCCAACGTTATCGGTATTTAATGGATTGTTACTGCCATCAAGATCACCTTCCGGCGAAGTGGCGGCGTAGCTGATGACCATGTCATGGTCAGCCATGTTCGCCGGTAACGCGTTACAACCAGCCGGTGACAACGAGCCGAAGTTGGTAATAACCAGTGCCGCGGTACCATCACCACCGGTAAAGTCACCAGCGCCCGGATTGAGATCGGCATCACAGATAACGACACCGTCACTGATACGTGTAATCGTAAGATGCACATCATTACGGTTATTGGTCAGTACCAGCGGTAGCCCGGCACCGGCCGCACTTCTCAGTTCGGCGGTATAACTGCTACCTGCCCAGGTACCGGTAAAACCCGCTGGAAAGCTGTATGACACAGCGAAAGGAATATGCTCGCCTTCACGGTTTTGCGTATCGATAGCACCATCCGTGTCACGTGCACCTGCCTGGAAATTACCATCACCACCAACAGTGATGTTGGTGACTGCACCGCCGGCAGGATTTTCATTGAGGATAAAACCAGCCGAGTCATTGTTGTTGATGGCACAGGCCGCGTAGTCCATGGTGGCGGTATTGCCGATGGTCTGCCCCACAGGACAGACGCCGGCCGAGCCCGCGGTAAAATCGATCTGTAAAACAGGTAATGGCGACAGGTCATCACGATCGCCACGCCAGGTAATGGTTGCACCATCCGCTATGGGCGAGCCGGTAACATAGGGCGCAGCATTCACCAGTACCTCTGTTGTCGGCGGTACGAAATTGATTACTGCACCGGTGATACCGAATGGCAGGGTATCGGTTACCACGAAATCCTGGTTGCTCGGCACACCGTCATCCGGCAGGTTGGCTGTGTTGGTGCCACCTATGGTCAGTGTGTATGAACCCGGGTTACCAATGTTCAGGGCACCCGCAGAAACCGTCTTGGTGATATCGACATTCGGTACGTTATTCAGCGTGGTTGACGAAAAACGCAACGGCGGGAAGAAATCGGTACCACAGGCATTTTGATATGCCGGTATCCAGTCGATGTTCTGATCAGCCGGCGGTGGACACGAACTGGCGCTGATATCGAACACCAGGTCTGCCGAGGCACCCGCGGCTAGTGTGCCTGTATAGGTAAATACACCTGCTGCATACGACCAGTTGGGCGATGCCACGTTATTCACCGCAATGTTGTACACCGCGAGATTGGCTGCATTTAAAGAAATATTTTTTGCAACACCGGTACCCGAGTTCGTCACCGGCACGGTCACGCTGGTACCGGCAAATCCGTATGGAATATTTATATTCGGTGGTGTGTAATCAAGAAACGGCGTTTGTAAATCGAACGGCACCGTATCAAAGAAACTGCTGGTGGTACCGAGTCGTTCGATAACATCGGCATCATTACGCAGGTTTGGGCAGGACAGCGCATTGGGATCAACCGCTACCGTGGCGAACACGGTAACATCGACCAGCTCACCCGCTGCTATGTAATCAAATGTGTACTGGTTGCCTGCCGGACCCGGTGCACCAGGTGGTGCTGCAGGGGCATTGATAATCAGACCGGTCAAATCCGGGCTCAGCACATCGGTCAATACAACATCAAACACACCACCCTGTCCGGCACCGAGAATTGAAACGGTAAACTCGACAGTGTCACCATCGCCGGCGATGGCAGTAACCGCGGTTTTGAGCAACGCAACATCACCACGACGCACATCGACATTACGACTGATGCCGTTGTTCTGACTAGAAGCCGGATCATTATCAATTTCGTTATAGCTAACGTTGAAATCAACCGGATAGGTACCGGACGATACCGAGGGTGCAATATCATCGGTGGTCAAACCGATTTCAAACGAGTAACTACACAGCGGTGGAATATTGGTATCAGGCGGAATATTGACGTTTATTGTTGTGCCTGCGCCGCCGGGTTGTGTTGCAGTAATACCAGCCAGTGCCGGACAGCTGGGTGTAACAGGGGTGACGGTTACCGAGGATGCGTAAGGTGATGCCGGCAGGCGAAAACCGCTTTGCACATCGATGTCAATCGCGAGATCAAAGGCGGAGTCGTTTGCAGGTAAACCTGCAGCCGTGTTCTGCAGTGTCAGTACAAGACTGTCACCGGTGGTATTGGTGGCTTCCGTGGCGCCATTCCAGGTGCCACCGGCATCCATATAGGCATCGGCACGCGCCGGGTCCGCGGATGTAAAACTGGTTGAAAGACTGAGGCTGGCGACAGCTTCGGCATTTTTTACAGGCGTGATCAGGCTAATGCAGGCAAACAATGCACTTGCCAGCATACCTCCCCATCGATGCGTGTTCACTCCTGCTCTCATCCCCAAAGTTCCATCAGTCTGTTTATGTATTTTTTGTTTTTAATCATATAGTTACGGCACAATACGCACGTATTTTTTTAGTAAAATACGCTAGCCCTCGATAAGGGCTGCAAAAAACCCGTGCGCAGCACTGAACACAGCGCCTTTTAACGGGCGTGACGTAATGATTTATTACATTTGGAAATGATCAGTACGAGACTGATTTATTGGACATTTTGATCAGTAATTAACTGATTTATTTGACATTTTTATGGCATTCTAATCAGATCGACAGCAGTCAGCCTCGTCAGGAAGACGGCAGGAAGTCGATCGGATAAAGAATCGTCACAGGTGGTACGTTTTCTTTAGCTCCAAAGTTAAATTTTAGTACACGATCTACGATTTTGGTCTCCAGCGCCGGAGAATCCATATCGCTGGATTCCATCTTGCAGGATGAGACCGCACCATTCGGTTCGATGGTCAGGCGGATAACAACCTTGCCCTGCAGTGTTGGATTTTTTCTAAGTTCACGATTGTAAATACGATACAACGCGGACTTGTAACGGTCGAACACGATCTGGATTTCTTCATCGGTACGTGATGGTCCGGCGCCGTCACTCAATGGCCTTTCTTCACCGAAGAAATCACTGCCGATAGCAGATTCGACGCGTTCAAAACCGACGCCCTTGAGGCCCTTGCCCGCACCACCCACATCGCGACTCAGGGAGGCGGTGCTGATACCACTGCTGCCACTGGTTGCCTGCGCTGTTACCAGTGAACGTGAAGTCTTCTTCGCCGTTTTACCCTGATTGCTGATACGCGCCCTGGCACCAAGTTTTTCCTCGGGACTGGTATCGATCAGGTCAGAGAAATTATTCTTAAACGCCAGCAGGCCTGCAGTCTCAGCTTTCTTGCGTGCCACCTGTGCTTTTTTCGGCTTGGGCTCGGGCGAGGTTTTCTTCTTCTTGTCCTTGCTCGGTTCCTCGAGCTTTTTCTCCACCTTCGGCGGCGGCGGTGGCGGCGGTGGTTTTTTCTCGATGATCAGCTGCGCCATACGTTCGGGTATTTCAACAGGTTCGATGCGATCCGGTATTGGTATATCCCACAGCGGAATCAATGCACCCAGCATAATTGAAAGAAACAGACTGATGAGCAGGATGCGGCGAAAACGCCTGTCATCTTCACCCTGTCCTGTCCATGGCATAACCATGGGACGAAACGGCAACTTCTCCATCTCGCGTTCGATGACGAACTCGTGCCTGACTTCCTCGGCATACTCTTGCAGCTGAACACTTTCTTCATTAAGAATGTTGACGCGTGCCGCCAGGCTCTGAACATGTTCTTCACCTGAGTTGTAGCGCTGCTGTAATTCTTCAACACGGGAATCATAATTAATGACCTTGTCACGCGCACGCTGTGTCAATTGACTGGCTTCAGAGTGATCAAAATTATCACCCCAGAACAGTTGCGACCCGCCTTCCTTGTGTAATTGATCCAGGCGGTCACTGATTTCACTTAACAGCGAATAATGGTTACGCTGTTCCAGCAAAATATTTAATTCATCGCCAATCGCCTTTTGCTCATCTTCATTCCTGACAAGCGTTTCATAGGTTTGATCAATCTCGCGATTGATTTCCTGCTGGCGGTGTGTAATGTTCTCGCTCACTTGAATCCCTTAACCGCTCTGCGTTGCTTTTTGTACAACCGCAAGTGAAATTTTTCCATAACCTGCACTGGTGCAACTGGCCATGACTTTCTTCAGCAGTTTGAATGGTAATGTGCGGTGCGCAAGCACGGTGACCTCGTTGCTTTTTGCAACTGTCCTGGTCTTGATGCCAATCACTTTCTTCTGTTGTTCAAGTAATCGATCCCTAATAGGCAGCATGACTGGCTCCTTGGAAGCGATCACTTCTGCAGTCGTCATCACAATATGGCCCTGCACCAGAACATTTTCTTCTGTAACCAGCACAATAACTGTCTCACGTGGTTTTGAATCGACTACCGACTCCGGCAGTTTGATACTCTTGGGTGGCTCCATAACGTCGCTGGACGATGAATTGACCAGCAGGAAAAACACCAGGATGGTAAAAACATCCATCAGGGAAACCAGGTTAAGGGTGGCTTTGCCATGTTTTTTTGCGCGCGCCATGCGCTTCAGGCGTCGATTCTGTTTCATGGCGCATCACCTATGGCTATACTGGGGAACAGTTCGATCTCCTGAGGTTCAGGGTTATCGCCTTGCACGACTTCTGCAATGCGTACTGCATCCATTATCTGCACAAGGTTGGTATATTCGATATCTGGCTCCATTAATACGATAGCGTCCTTTTTATCCAGGTATTTTGCTTTAATCTTTAACAGATATTCTGACAGGGTCCTTACATCGTATTCATCTTCTACTTTTGGGAAGCGTGCGATGATGGTTTTTCCGTTGCCAATCTCCAGCCCTTTTTCACGCACGATTACTTCTATCGTGAGTGCAGGCTTGTCTATCTTGCTTGCGTCTCCAGCACCGGTAGGCAGGTTCAGTTCGAGGATAGTAATGCGTGAGAACACTGCCGTTATCAACAGGAATGGCACAAGCACAACCATCAAATTAAGGAAGGTTGTGATATTCAGCTCAGGCGGTTCTTTATCGTACCGCTTGTAATGGTGTCGTCTAGCCATTCTTAGAAGCCAGCTCAGCCTGACGTTTGGCAAAATCAGCGATCAGGTTAAGCGTTTTCACTGATGCCATTTCAAGACTGTCGACAATTTCCGTTGTCCTCGAGGTCAGGTTGGCGTGCACGATAAGTAATGGAATAGCAACCATCAGACCGAAAGCCGTGGTGTTCATTGCAACAGAAATACTGGCTGAAAGCAGGTCAGCTTTTTCAGCCGGGTCTGCATTGGCAACTGCAGTGAACGCCTCGATCAGACCCATAATGGTACCAAGCAGTCCGAGTAGCGTTGCGATATTTGAAAACAGTGCAACATAAGGCGTACGTTTTTCAAGCTGAGGAATAATTTCCATCATGCTTTCTTCCATTGCAATTTCAATATCATCACGACGACGCACCGAGCCCTGTCTTGCCAGCCCCATGTTCAGTAATCCGCCAATTGCCGATCCATCTTCCTTGACCAAACCACGCGCTTTATCAAAATCACCTTGTTCGAGTATGGGATGAACATTCTCCCAGACCTTGCGATTCTGATTTTTTACCGTACTTAGCTTGAGGTATCGTTCTGTCGCGATGGAAACACCTACCGCAAATACGATAAGTATGGGGTACATAAAGGCCCCACCCGTCTGGAAAAACGACACAATTGTTTCAAAAAAACCCATCTTACTATCCTCACATAAGTTATTACTATGGTGTCTGGCTGAGCTCGTAAAATTCGAGCTCACGCATAAACACTTCTTTATCAATTAGCTTATTACTCTCGTCTAACAGGCCGGATGTCAGACTTGTTTCTACACCGACCTCAGAGTTCTTCCACGGCACTATATAGAGCGACTTGGGCGCTTCCTTGTTACCGATAATCGATATACCCGATAATTCCTTTACATCATCTTCCGCCATCGAGCGGAAAGACATTAACAACACAACGCATATTGTCATGAATATCTTCATTACTATGGCCAGCCCTAGGTTCTTGCCTTCAGGTCTGCGATCCAGACCTGAATGGTCTTATCATCAGGGACCTGTTGCTGGTATTTTTCAAACTGCTCAAGCGCACATTGCGGATCACGCATGTAGAGATCGCACAGGATTCCAAGATTTTTGATCACCGGCAAATAATCAGGATGCGCGTTAAGCGCGTTGGTGTAGACTTTTTTGGCGTCTTCAAAGCGCCCCTGCTTACGATAAATAATACCCAGTTCATTGTTTGCAACCGGCTGTGCCTCGTCGATAGCCAATGCCTTCAACAGGTTTTCCTCGGCCAGTTTGTCATCACCTTTATATCGGTGTGCCATCGCCAGGTTGATGTAGGGTGCCGGCAACCTTTTCTCGCGCTCGACAACGGTAGTTAACAAACTTATTGCTGTTTCATACTGTTGTTGTTGTAATAATTCCAGGGCCTGATCAAATGTTCTCTGAACATCACTATCGATATCAGTGATATCGAGGGTTGCATACTGTGTTGATTTTCCAGGTTGTATTGCGCAGCCGCAGAGTACGGCAAGAAAACACGTGACAAAAACATGCCTCATGTATATTCGAATATTTGTGTAGATATTCATTCGATCAACCCCCAACTACAGCCGCGGCATCCGATGCCTTATTATTCTCTTTCAACTTTGCACTTTTAGGTTGTTGACTCGATGGCACCAGGCTTTCGACAAAGGTATTTTCCTGCTCGGGCTTGGCATAGCGCGCAGGCATAAGTACCGCCAGTTTCTCGATGCTACTGTCAATCCATTTGTTATAGATACCAATAGATAATAGTTCAATATTCTTCTCGTGCACGTTTATGGCCTTTTCCTCGAAGGGGTATGCCTGCTCCTCCAGCACAAGGTTATATTGCTCCAGTTCAAGCTCATTCAAATTACCCGGGCGCTCGGACTCCATCAGCGCCTTACTGAAGTGAAAATAGATTTCTGCCAGGTGATAGGTGGCCGCTGCTGTGACATCGCTTACTTCATAATCAACCAGCTTATTGTATTGATCGATCGCCGTTTTCATGCGTTTCTTTTTCTTGTTAAGATTTTTCTTGAACGGCTTGACCAGCTTGACATCATAAAATGCAGTTAAAGCAGGCTCTGTCAGTACCAGTGCGGCATTTGCTGCCAGGTAACGTGTACGATCGGTACGTTCCTTTCCGGCTTTTGAATCTATATTGACGATGGTTTTCAGCTCAGCAATATATTTTTTATTGCTATCCGTTTTCTTGTATATATCCGCAATTTTTTGATGTGTTTCAAGCGCCTGTTCGACTGGTCTTGGGAATGCCTTGACGAATTTGCCGTAAACACGCAGAGCATCCTTGAGCGATTTTGCCTTTTCATATAGCTCAGCCGACTGTATCAAGGCCTCTCGCTTAAGTGTTTCATCACGGGTTTCTGTTTCAATACGCTCGAACTCAGCTGCAGCAGCCGCCAACTGGTTGTTCTCTTTATACACAATGGCCAGTTTTTTTGTAATTTCCGGCTGCAGCTTGTCTTGTGGATAGCGATTACGAAAATCAACCAGCACATTCGCCGCCGCCGGCCAGTCCTTCAAAGTGATAAGGGATGCAGCCGCATCATATTCTGCCGTTGATCTTATCTTTGCCGTTGGTGTGACGGTAGCTACGCGTAAAAAATGGTTTGCAGCTTCACGGTGTTTCTCCAGCTTTCTGGCCTGCTCGCCCTGCTTATATATTGATGCTGCAAGGTTCTCAGTCAACTTCTCGCGACTATCGTCCTTGGCCACTGTCAGGCTCAACACCATGGTGTAGGCATTTTCGGCCTCGACATAACTGGTCGAGTCAAATGAGGCATGCGCTACCACCAGCCAGGCAGATCGCACCAGCTTCTGTTCCGCATTCGGATAACGCTCTATAAGTTGTCGACCGGTTTTGATTGCCAGCGGATAATCCTTCAACTCGTAAAGGACATCGGCCGCCGCTGAAAGTATCACTGCAGCCTGTTTATGCTCAGGGAAATTCTCCACAAACTTGAGCGAACTGCGTATGATCTCGCGTTTAACCAGCACACGATCAGAGGGTGGTGCTTTTGTCAGGTACTTGCGATATGCATAAACGGCAGCATAAGCCGCTTCAGATGATTTTTCATGTCTTGGATAGTTATAAGCAGTGCGCTCATACTCCAGCGCGGCATCACGAAAGTCATCGTTTTCCAGCATTAATGCAGCTAATTTGTAATTTAATGCCGGCGCCTGCTCGTCTTCGGGGAATGATTTGAGAAACTCACGATACCAGTGTATGGCTTCAGCATAGTTTTCCTGTTTGTTTTTACGCAGCCGCTTGTCCTGATACAACGCGTGATAATGCCCTGCCAGATCGGACAGGTTGGATTTGAGGAACGCAAGTACAACCGGGAACTCCTTGATATCAAAGTACTGCCAGTACTGCGCGTTGAGTCCGTATGTGTTTGAATAGTTTTTCTTGGAATCGATTACCAGCTTGGGGAATCCACCTTTTAGATAAATCTCGATTACGCGTATATTGAAGTATGGCGCCACCTTATGCAGTGCATTGCGCTCGATAAAACTATTATAGGATTGTGCCGCATCGCTATAACGGCGTTTTTCCAGGTAATGCTCACCAAGGTGACTATAGACACTTGCTTCATACGACCGTGGACCGGCTTGTTCGAAGAAATCTACAATGGCATCGGCACCGCCCAGGTATGAAAAGCTCAGACTGATAACACGGTAAGTATCGTCAATACGCTTTTTCTCAATCTTATTGTCGATCTGTTCAAGTTCGTAACCTTCGTCAAGTTTGAAATCAAGCATGGCTATAAAGTCTTTTAATGCCTCTTCATACAAGTCCTGCTTGAAGAACGCCCATCCCTGTTTATACAGAGCAAGCTCATAAAATGCAGAGCCTCTGCCCATGTTTATCACAACTTTGTACGCTTCTTCGGCGTCAAGATAACGTTTACGCGTGAAGAAATATTCTGCGCGCCTGAAATGCGCCTCATCCAGGTGTCTTGAGTAGGGGTATTTCGCCACCATGACATTCAAAGTTTCAATGGCTTTTTCAACCTGCCCTGTCTCTTCATAAGCACGCGACAATTGATACATAACCTGGTCATTGCGCTCATACATCGGATACTTCTTCAGCAGGCCTTTGTATAATTCTATCGCTTCCATTGCGCCGGCAACCTGCAGGTCTTCGGCATTGCCTGTTGGAGAAACTACAGGCGCCTTGCCAGCTTTGATTTTCTGCTGACGCGTGGCTCGCTCGCTAAAGTCTTTTTCCGATTCAGAAATATCAGCGATGGCACCTGATTCGTTACTGGCATTACTGTCTGTATCGGCAAAAATCGCTGCGCCTGCTTCGCTGGCATCAAGCACTTTGGTACCCGGTTGTGTCATGGTATCGATCTGTGATGCACGCACTGCCTTGTTCTGTGCCGCTTTCACTGCATCAGCCGCGGCCACTGCAGCGTCTTCACTGGCATCAATAACTGGCGACGATGCGTCATCCGAGACCGTAGCAGAGTATTCCTTCTCTATTTTCAGATCTGCAAGACGGCGGATGGCTTCCGGTGTCATTGCAGTCTCGGGTGTTTCCTCAAGATAACGCTGGTAGCTTTCCAGTGCTTTTTCCAGGCTGCCTTCGATTTCAACTTCCTTGATTTCAAAATCAACGCCTTTCAAACTGCCGAGCGTACCCTTGCTGTTGTAATTCGCACAAGCTGAAATACACAGACCATTTAGCAACATCAGGACTGCAATAATATTTGCTGGAAAACGATACATCATGGCGTCACATTCTCTTCAGCAGTCTGTGTTTCTACCGGCACCGATGATCGCTCGAGCAATTTCTTTTCCTGCTGCTTGGTAGCGCGGTCATAACTCTCCGCCAATGCGAACCTTGCCTTGATCTGGTACTCCTCCAGTCGTTTGCGGCGTAAGTCGAGTTCGTTGATTGCCATCTGTTCCAGCACCCTGCCCTGCCTCGCCATAATACGCTTGAGTTTTTCCTGGGTATCACGCAGTCGCGTGCGTAACTGCTGTATAGGTATGGTGTAACCTTCGTAACTCTGCGTTGCGGCCTGACGGGTACGAACAAACGCACGATACTGCTTGTTAAGATCATCTATCACACCATCCAGGTCCTGCAGATTCTTGTACGCAGTAGTCAGACGCCCATCGAACTCCATCTTGATGCGCCAGTCGAGCACGCCTGACAGGCGTTTCATACGATACAGGGTCTCTTCGGTCACCCTGTTCGGATTGGCCTCGATATCGACTTTTATTTTTGCCAATCGATCCATGGCTGCGCGTTCATCGGCAGTCGCAAGGTATTCGGGACGGCGCAATACCAGCAATGACTGGATACGCTCGTTCAGACGATCCCGTTGTTCGATGCGAAGGCGTATACGCGAATCAAGTTTTTTGAACTTTTTTTCAACCTGTGGCAGCAACGGCTCAAAATACTTACGGCGTAATTCAATAATGTCTTCATAAACGGCAAGGCTATCCAGCCATGCTGTCAGATGCTGTCTCAGATCAGCCAGGTCTTTGTAATTTTTCAGCGACTCCTGAAAATCATGCGCTGCCAGTAATTCCATGAGGTAGCGGGTTTCAGGACTATCCGGCAACTGGCGCAGGTTTACTACCCAGTTTTTGTCCTGCTCGCCATTCTTGCTAATGAGAGCCGTGAGAAACTTGCCCTCTCGAATACTTTTAATGGACGCATCGAGACTGTCGATTTCACTGGCGAATACATCCATTGCCTTGCCATACATAATGGCTGCCTTACCGTGTACGTCGAGCTTGCTGTAGGCATAAGGCACGGCCATCAATGCTTCCTGCACAGAAAGATTGGTTTGCTCCCGTTCGTGCAACAAGCTCCAGGGTACCAGCGCACGATCGTAACGGTTCTGTGCAACTTCTACCCAGCCGGCTCCGAGTAATGCACGATTGGAAAAGGGCCCATCGAGTCTGATGCGTGAAAAATATTGTCCGGCTTTTTCTGCATCGCCTGCATCAAGATAATGATTGGCGAGCTTAAGATTACCCTTGTCTTTCAGTGCCAGTACGGCTTCATCACTGCTGCCAACTTTACCCAGCTCATCCAGCGTTTCTGTAGCCAGTTTCGTTTCTGCTGTTTGCAGATAAGCCATTGCAAGGTTGTACTGGACATAACCGGCATAAGTATCATTGCCTTTGAGCGCCTTGAGCAATTTTATTGCTTCACTGAACTTGCCGACGGATACATAAATCTGTGCGCGCAGAAATGCTTCATTGCTGCGAATGGCTTCAGGCACTTCGCCTTTGACAAGCTCAATTGAATGCAGGGCATTGACATAATCCTGCTTGCGATAATAAAGACGCGCCAGTCGGAATGCGGCTTCATTGCGTTCGGACTCAGCAACATTTTTTGCCAGTACTGCTTCGATGGCGCGACCTGCGCGCAGGTGCATGCGGTAGTAAAGTTCAAGATCACCAACTGCAAATTCAGCCTGTCCGCGATGCCAGTTAAGACTGTCCAGCGCAGGCTCATCCAGTGCATAGTGCTGACCAAGCTCGATATCAAGATGGGAGATCGCTTCGAAATAATCATCCTGGTAGGCGTGATAAAGAATCTCGCCATAGAAAATGTCACGCAATTCCTGGTGCGGCCTGACACTGCCCTGCGTGAATAAAGGAAACAGCAATAATGCTACAAATGAAAAACGCAAACTCATGCGCTACCAGTCCCTGAACTGAATATCCTGCTCGGTTGATTCGGGACCGGCAATTTTGATCTCGACAAATTTCGGGCCCACGTCCTTGCTGACACGATATTTGCCACTGCGTTTGTACTCACCGCCCGCTGGTGCCTTACCGGTATAACTGACAACAAGCTCGTGTTCACCGGTTTTAATGTTACCGAGATAGAGCTGTTGCACACCCCCCATCTGCAATGCCTCCAGTTCGCGAAAGGAATACAGGTGTTGTGCTACTACTTTTTCATCGAGTTTGATTTGAACCGAGTCGAGCCTGAAATCATCACCCTCATGCATCGATACAAACAACGACACCTGGGTGTTGGAAGGAAACAGTAATTTTTCCTCCAGCCTTGCCAGTTCCGAACTCAGGTTGAGCACATCTTTCTTGATGTCCTGAACCTGCTCATCGAGACCCTTGATCTGCTCACGTGAAACTTCTTCCGCATTAACCACGACCGATATCGTGGTTGCAAGAAAAAGGTAAAGGAATTGCCGGAATAATTTCTGTGCGTGCGGTCGCATATCTTTAACCTGTTATGAATAAAACAATCAACAACTTAATCTTTATAGTCTCGTGTACAAGTACACTCATCTATACAGCCACTAACATCGAGCGTCCGCTTATGTTTAGGCCACGACAAGGGCGGCGTAGTTACAAACCATGTGATCCCCTGTCGAAGCTAGATACAGAACGCTATTGCTGTATAACTAAAG
Source organism: uncultured Gammaproteobacteria bacterium (assembly GCA_963807785.1). GTDB lineage: Bacteria > Pseudomonadota > Gammaproteobacteria > SZUA-229 > SZUA-229 > JABDQW01. The sequence goes on from CAWEEC010000062.1 coordinate 59,374, forward strand.
AAGCCCTAAAAAAAACTGTTTTACTCATTTATATAACGCACTCATGCGAGGCTTGCCCAAAAACGACCTCGTCTGTCCTTACTCATAGCCCAATAGCCACACAGCCGCAAGTTTTGGACTGTAAATGGGTGAAAAACCGGTGCCCAACTGAACCGCATTCACTTGTATTTATTCTTTTTAATCAATGACTTACAGTGAATTACTTGAGGAACCTGAGATCCGGGTATCAGGCTCTCCAGATCCATGCACACAAGAACTTGATCAAGCAGGAAAATATCCTGAATTTATGAATCAGCAAGGCTGTGACTGAATGATTTTTCGGCTTTAATCAGAAAGCGAAAGTAAGGGCTAACTGCACCGTGTTGTCCGACGATTCGTCGGTAAGTCCGGAGGCAAACAGCCCGTTGAAAGCGATTTGATTGCTTAACAACCACTCCAGGCCGGCACCAGCCACCGTGATTGGTGTTATCGCCTGAAGAAGTCGCAGGATAGGTGGTATCGCCGGTTACGTATACCGACAGGTCGTCATCAATCTGGTAATCGAGGGACCATTGCAATTGTGACTGCAGGAACAGATCACCATCGACATCGACTGATGTGTTGAATCCTGCACTCCATCCAATAGAAAAGTCTGCCGGCAGGCTATGATCAAAGTTGAAAGAAGCCGAAGGCAGCACCTTGCCGTCATCGAGTTCGGCCGCAGCAAGTGGTATTTGTAGCTGAAACTCGAAACCGATTCCCGGCTGCAGTGTGTTGGCTCCACCGGTCTTGATATTGTACTTGAAGCCCAGGTCCAGTGGACCGCGCCCGGTTACTTCGCGCGGCTCATTCAGGCGCAGGACACCGGTACCGACACGAATTTCAAAATCGTGCACGATGCCGATGCGATAAAGAATCTCGGCGACAGACACATCGGGGCCGCGCTGTCGGCCAACCCCGGTTTCCAAATAGTATTTTCCCGGTGGCACCACGTAGGCGGTGTTGGGGAAACTGCCGAAGTCGGGGCCGGGATCACGAATGCTGGCCCGGCCGGGCCGTTTGCTCAATTCAGTCGTTGAGCCATGCGTCGTGCTGCGTGCCTTGGTTTGTGTCCGATGCCATTACGGACTCTTGTGATGTCGTTTCCGCGAAAGCCTTCGAGCAGCCAGTCGAGAACGCAGCGAGCATGCCATAGACGACTACTGCTGGCATTGAATCTATGGTGAATCGATAAAAAATGGCCTTATCCCGGATTCGAACTGGATATCTCTTCACCTTCCTTCTGTTTCATCTGAGCCTGGTATAAGCTGTCAAATTTCGAAGCAGTAAAGCCGTTCATTCTTTTATCACCAACGATAATAATCGGTACGCTTTTGCCGCCCAGCCGTTTAAAGTCCATCTTGCCTATCCTGCTTTTTTCTACATCGTAGGCTACATAGGCAATATTATTTTTTCGAAAATGTTGCTTCGCTTTTTTGCACATACCGCACCAGCTGGCGCTGTACATGACCACCTTGTCTTTTTTACCCAGGCGCTCCACCAGTGGTTTGATTTCAACAGCAGGATAGGTATTTATTCTGAGTTCAAGCTGCTCAGTATTTACATCAGCAGGCGGGGCGTCAGTAAAATGCACCTTTCCCTGTTCATCCACCCATTTGAATATTTCGCTGGCGGCCGGCTTCGTGCATAGCACAAGCACACACATCAAGAAGAATTTGTATAGGTCAGGATACTTCATGTCAAATAATGAAACAATGTATTGTAATATGATGCAACGCACCAGTTATGAATTTGACGTTATTAGTTAACAGTAGCATATAGCTTATTAGATTATGACTGCCTGGCACGACTAATACGCCATACCAGTATCGGCAAAATTACAGCTAACAGAATAATCATCCACGGCCATAAACAAAACGGGAAACAGTCAACCCACTGCTGAAAAATACGACAAGGCCAGCACACAATCTCGCGCTTCCATTCGCCCATGAATGTCGATACATGCGTGATTGGCGGCACTGGTAACAGAGTAGTCTCCAGACTGACATAATCCGATCCGACATAACCCAGGTTTTCATGCACATCCAGATCCGGGTGTGGCGGATGCGGCTGATAAAGCACCCAGTAATTAATCGGTGACATATGCGGCGTCACCACGGCAGTTATGGCCGTCACTTTTTGTCGATCTTCCGACAAAGTGACGCTCCAGTTAATAAATGCTGTATGCATGTGTGACAATGTCAAGGGGTCTTCACTTCGCACTGCCGAACCACCCGAGATTTGCAGTGACTCGATATCCGCATTCCCGGCCTGTCCCGCAGTAACAGCCGCATCGCTTAAGGTCAACTCGGCAACGAACGGTTTATGAAACTCTATTGCCGGCTGCCCGGTCACGGTAAATACATACTTGACAGCTGCATTTACTAACGGCGTATATACTACACCAAGCAGAATGAAAGCCAGTGTTACATAATTTATCTTCCTGCAAATTGCCATATAAAAACGCCCCTGCTTTAACCAGATAATCAGGTTTTTTTAACAAATTCCGACTTCAACTTCATTGCACCAATGCCTTCGATTTTGCAATCGATATCGTGATCACCATCGACCAGGCGGATATTCTTTACTTTAGTACCAAGCTTGATCACGGATGATGAACCCTTGACCTTAAGATCTTTTAGTACAGTGACGGTATCACCGTCTGCCAGCGTATTACCGTGGGCATCCTTCACCACATTCGCATTGTCAACATCATCGATCTCTGATTGTTTGGACCATTCATGCGCACATTCCGGGCAGACATACATGACACCATCATCGTAGGTATATACCGAGCCACACCTGGGACATACAGGTAAAGCACTCATGCTATATCAGGGCCATCACAGGATATATAAAAGAGTATTTTTCAGCTTGTAAATGATATTGAGCTCCACCCATCCTGTATTATTCCAGGCTCAGCCTGGTGTCCTGCTCACGCAATACAAACAGGGTAAAACAGGCTGCAAGCATTGGCCATGCGGCAAAAAACAACAGGTTAGGTCCTTCAAACGGCGAAAGGTAAATGCCGAATGAAGACAGCGTTGATACCGTGTGAAACGCCAGTACCGCGCCATAGGTATACAGCTTCCTGTATCCAGCCAGGAACAGCAGCAGGACAACAATTTCAATGCCGCCAATCACCGCCATCACGTTCGGGCTCAGGCCGCCGATAAAATAGAACGCCTCGTACACTTTAGCCGCATGTGCTGGATTGATAAATTTGTCGATTGTCCACATAATCATGACAACGAATACGGAGATTCGAAGCAACAGCAATGACAATCGAAGTCTTTGTTGATAATCACTCATAATCCTCTGCTCTATTATCAATGACACACTCGAGTACACCACCTATGTATAAACGATACAGGGTATATCGCTTTCATTAAATCAAATATTGCTGCTGTAATTATCTACTCAACCTCTGCTACAGCAACCATATAATTTTTGCCATAAAACTTTGCGCATTTAGGGCAAGTGGTATAAAAGAAGAATGTTTTGTTTACGTGTTTGCCTTTAGATTTAACATAGTCTTCCATGTCTTTTTCCCATTTCGGCGCGTTTTTATATGGCCCTTCAAACACTTTCGTCAGATACTCGCCCGTCATACGCACCATTTCCTGTCCAGGTACATCTGCGGTTACCGAGAAATAGTGCTCACTACGCCAGGCAGACGGATCACGGGACAGCACAATGAATTGATTTATATTTTGCGCGTGCGCATCTTCTATGGCCTTGAATGTTTTCGGGAACACAGTTCCCATATTGAGCGGGATATGGAAAATACTCCTGGTTCCTGCCTTGACGAATAACTTATCCTTGAAATGAAGCTCTTGCTCATCCCAGCCCTCAGGATTGAACCTGGGGCAGCAGTTTGTGGGATTATCGCTCATGTCATATTCAGGCAAGGCATTGATATCCATCTTTTCACTCCATCGTTTAGTACAAACTCAACATTTGAATTCAAGCACCGCTTGTGCAGACGTCTGCCATTTATTTTGTTGACTGTGCGCGTCAACAACATGATTGATAATGTTCGCAGGCATCACAACAAAAGCATCGCCATATAATGTTCTATTCATACACCACCCGGCTTGCTGGCATATACACAGAACATGCTGGTGTTGTTGCATACGCCTTTGTCCGTGTTGCGCCTTTCCATCTCTGACTCATTGCATCGCATCGTGCCTGTCATGTCCAGTCTGCAGAATAAATTCATCACTTGCTGTGCTGCTACAGCTATCAGTCAGCTGACCATAAAGGTATTGATCAAGAAAATAAAATAAGAATTTAGCCCTATTGAAAAAACTGGTCATTTTTTAATCATTCTAAATCGATTTGTTACATTTAATAATTCGCTAACTATACTCCTTTATCAGACTATACCTGCAATTACGGAGCACCTATTCATGTCAGGAATATTTACACACTTATCTATATCAACAGTTCTGGTTTCATCGCTTGTTATGTACGGTTGCAGCAGTGGCAGCGGCGATTCAGCCCCGGGCGGAACATCTACAACCTACTCGGGTTTGACGATACCTGCTGCCGTGAATGTAACCAATGCTGAAGCATTGGCCACATCCTCTGGTGAAGCCGTGCAGCGTGGAGCTGATTCATTATCATCCAATGTATTCGGTATTGCTATGTCCAGTAACACGGACGAAATCGAGGCACTTTCAGCCAGCCTGGCAACGGCAATGGCGTCAAATGACGCGATCAACCTGCCAAGCGCTTATACCATGAATGGTAACTGCGGTGGCAATGTCACCATACCCGACAGCCAGCTGGAATCGTTCAATGCTGGTTCAGGCCCGGCATCATTTACCATGACGTTCACCGAGTACTGTGACAGCTCTGTCGGCGCACAATATACAATCAATGGCCAGGTCGTTTTCAATTACATTGATATCGGCAACCCCAATTCGGGCTTTACCATACAGTACATAGGCGTGACGGCAAATGATGGCAGCGGCCCGGTAACAATCAACATGACGGTTGATTGCAGCAACCTTTCAACCTGTACTATTGTCTCGGATTATGTTGGTGCTGATGGCAGTACTTACCGTGTAAGTGAAATGAGCTTCTATGGTGATGCTACAACGGGTATCAATGGCAGCGCTACATTTTACCATTCCAGCATTGGCTCGGTTACCATTACGGCAAGCAGCGTGACCTATGGCAGCTGCGGTGTGCACCCTGATGGTGGCACTATTGATGTCATTGGTACCACGGGTTCGGCACAGGCTGTGTTTAACAGCAACTGCACATATGTAATCAACTATGATGACGGCGCAGGTGGTGTTGGCGTAATCAATGGCAGCTTTATCTAGATAAAAGACCGCATGCAGCGACGCGGTGTTCAGAACCTGGATAGTCCGCGTGCTGTAAATTTAACCCAGGGACAGAGGTATCTCAATGTATTCGAGCAATTCCTCTGTCCCTTTTTCATGCTTTAATTTTGTTGAATTATCCGGTTACCATATATTCAAGCAATCAAAGTAACTGACACAGTTTTTTTCACTTGATGTTTTGAATCATAGAGCGCCTTGTCTGCCTGATCGGTCAATACATTTGATAGCAATCAGGACCGGGATGCTTACATCATTTATTTAATAAATAGATCACCATGACAACGACCACCAAGCCGGCAATGTACATCAACAACCGCCCCATGTTCGCGATCCCAACCTGCTCATTTGTATGCCGCAGCTTTATTTTACGCACCTGCTCATCGGTAAGTCCGCTGCAATGCGGACATGTGGCTTGTTGCTGCGGGTAACGCAAGCCACATCGGTTGCACTTGGTAGTGAATTTAACTTTTAGTGGAAAGCGCATAAAAAAATAATAACCCAATTGATAACAGCAATAACTTTACTAGAAAATTATCATTGCCCGGAGAATCTGATTTTTGCATAGCCTGGCTGCTAATCAAGTTTTGTTGTGTTTCAGCGCAGTCTTGTCTTTTTCCAGCGCCATGGCAAGCGGTCTGAATTGCAGTGCGTAGAACATTTCTAGATGACGTCGCGTCTCGGTGCGCTTGAGACCGGAAACATGCTTCCAGAATCCGTACACCCTGGAGAGGGTCATCATGCGCTCAGCGTAGATCTTCCAGGTATAACGTTCTTCGACACGCTCGAGCCCGCCCTGTGAAATCTGCTCCCAGTAGTCCGGTTGCTCACGGCAGCGCGCCAGGAAATCGGCAATGCGCTGCGCTGCCCGTTCACCGTGATTGGGATCGATATGAAAACCCGATTTGCCGTCCTTGATGATCTCGGCTGGCCCACCGTAGCAGGTGGCAAAGGTAGGCAGGCCACAACTCATTGCCTCGATCACCGTCAGACCGAAGGCCTCGAACAGCGCAGGCTGGACGAAGACGCCGCGGTGGTCAGCGACATAACGATAGACTTCACTGTTGCGTTCCTTGTCGACCTGTCTTTGCAGCCAGCGGACCTGGCCGTCGAGCTCGTACTTGTCCATCAGCTCGTGCATCAGTTTAATCTGGCTGCGCTCCTCCTCGTCACTGGAGTCCTCGGCATCGATATGTCCGGCGGCGATCAACAGGTTGGCCTGATCACGCAGAGCTGCATTTTGTCCGTACCACTCCACCAGGCCGGTGACGTTCTTTATCCAGTCCATACGCGCCAGGGTAAAAATGAGTGGCTTGCTGCTGTCAGTCAATACGCCGCGGCTTGGTTCCTGTTCATTGTCGCCGTAGATCAGGGACTCGATCTCATCGTGCAGGTGGGTGAAGCGGCACAGCGATTTTGTGTAGGGGAAATAGACCTCGGGATCGGCCCCCGGTGAGACGATGTTGAACTTGGGGTCGTAAACATCAATGCCATTGAGCACGCGGTACAGCCCCGGCATGGTGAAGCTGGTGTAGCTCTCGTACTGGCCCTGGTTATTGCGGTTGCCCGCAATCTCCTGGTAGGTGCTGGTGATAATGAAATCCGCCGTGTTCATCGCGATCAGGTCGGCAGTAAACTGGCAGGAGAAATGGTACTGGGGTTCATTGTCCTTCCAGTACAGATCCGAGTACAGGTACTTGGTCTTTTCCAGCGCATGGGCGATGTTGCACTGGGTCACACCCAGGCGCCGCGACATTAACGAGGCCACCAGGTTGCCATCGGAATAATTACCGATGATCAGATCCGGGCGTCCGCCGAGTTCGGCCAGCAGCTCATGCTCGGCATCGATGGAGAAGCGCTCCAGGTAAGGCCAGATCTCGAAGCGCGAAATCCAGGGGCGCACCACTTCGCCCGAGGCGCTGTGGAAGGGAACGCGCAAAATGTGGGCGTAACGGGTGCCGGCGATATGCTCCAGACGTTGATCGCAAGTAGTGCCCTCCGCATCCGGAATCAACCGGGTGATGACCATGATCTGGGGTTCGATCTCCAGGCCCTGCTCATACAGCCGGTCATACATCTCCTGCTCCAGCGCACGCACCTGGTCGAGAATGTAAACCACCTGGCCGCCTGTATCGGGCCGGCCCAGCACATTTGACTGACCGAAGAAACCGTGGGGTGACAGGATCGCCAGCGAAAAGATCATCGGCACGCGGCCGAAAAAAGCCTCCAGGTTATCCGGCGAAGGGGCCTCGAGAATCTCGAGTAACAGATGCATGGTCTCACGGGTGCGCACCGCGTCACGGCCCCAGCCGGGTTCGAAACCCAGGTGCCTGAGTTCGTGTACCGTTACCTCCCACGGCACATCCGCAGGCAGTCCATCGAGCAGCTCATCGGCGTAACGCAGGGCGTCACGCAGCATTGGCAGATCGGTGATGGTATCGTTCAGCATCAGCTGCTGATTGCGGTAACGATGCACACGGAGGAATTCCAGTACGTGCTCGGCCTTTTTTCCCAGTTCCTCGAACAGGTGACTGGAAAGACGGCGATTGAGAAACTCCACACCACGCCCGATGGATTCTGCCTCCTGCAACTTGTAAAACTCGCGGTCAAAGGGTGCAAGGTCGATTTCAAGCACAAACTCGTCTCCTGGCTGATGCGCAATCAGTCGCTCCTTGACGCGCAGGAACTCGCCCACCGAAACCTCATCGACAGCCATGGTATCGATGTGGATGCGCAGGTAACTCCAGCGTGCCACGCGGCGGCGAAATGCCAGGATGATCCAGGCGTGATTAATCACGGCCTCCTGGCAAGCCTGGAATGATCCGGCAATTTCGGACTGGACCTGCTGATCGATGACATTGGCATCACACAGCGATTTGAAGGCATCGATGAGTTCACTACGCAGTAGCAGTGGCCGCCCCAGTGCTGTGAACTGGTGCATTACCTTGTGCGCATCTGTTGGATTATCGTGCAGAAAGGTCTTGAGTCGCTCGACTAGATCGGCCGGGGTGCGCGAGGTCATGTCTGGCTCCTGGTATGGCTACGGGCGAAATAAATTGATTCTAATTATTTAATACTAGTCAATATTAAACAGGGTCGGCAACAAATGGGCAAAAATAAAATAATAAATGCAGTCAATATGTGCAGCTCTTGCGCAAGAATACGCAGGTTGTGAATGAAGTTGTTGATTCAATAGTAGAGAAAATGCCACTAGCAACAGGTTGATCACTGGTTCAATTTCATAAAATAGTGCCCGCAGATCAGAGAGATATTTTTCTACTATAACCTCATGCCTTTGTAACATAGCGAATGTCTGCTTGCAGCCAAAAGCAGCGTACAGTAGATATAAAAATGATTCACCGCTGAGACGCAGAGAAAATAATATACTGCGGTTCTCATCAAGCAGTCGCGTCCTGCTCGGTCACCTTCTGTTATAAAGCACAGCGGACTGGCAGTCTTATTCAGCGCTTTGTCAGGTTTTGTTATTGTGTTCCACTGTTATGACGACATTTCCCTTTTTGTGTCCTTGTTCCACATACCTGTGCGCATCGACTATTTGCTCTAACGTATAGCGATGGTCATCAATGACGGATTTTAACTCTCCTGCTTCAACCAGCTGCTTGAGGTAAATTAAATCTTCAGTGCTATAGCTTGCCAGCTCTACGATTACTTTTTTGCTGCTTGTTATTGAAGTCCATAGCCCTCGAAGCTGCTCTGACAGCGTAGGGTTAGCCAATAGATAACGTCCATTTTGCTTTAACGATCTTATACTGGCTGAAAACGGACTCTTGCCTATGGTGTCAAAAATGACATCATAGGTCTCACCGCTCTTGGTAAAATCCTCTTTAGTGTAATCAATGACCTTATCGGCGCCCAACGATTTCACCAACTCTATTTTCGATGTACTGCAGACCCCGGTAACATCTGCCCCAAAGATCCTGGCAAGCTGTACCGCAAACGTACCTATACTTCCAGAGGTACCATAGACCAGCACTTTTTGTCCGCGCTGGATATTTGCTTTTCTAATAAAATGCAATGCATTGAGTCCCCCAACAGGAACGGCAGCGGCTTCTTCAAAAGTCATATTGATCGGTTTTATTGCCATCGCATGTGTGCTCGGCAGACATATGTACTCGGCATAAGCACCGAAATGCATATCGGTAGGTGCAAAAACCGGGTCACCTTGTTTAAATAACGTTACCTCCTTACCTGCCGATTCAATTACCCCGGCCAGCTGCTGCCCTAATATAGTCGTTCCCCTTGGTTTTATCAGGCCAATATATAATCGCAGTGGTAGATAAAGCCAGTTATGGATATCGTATCTTCGAATTTCACAGTCCCCTGTTTCGACTGTTGTCGCAATGATTCTTATCAGTACTTCATTGTCCCTGGGAACCGGTTTTTCTACCTGTTTGAGTTGAAGCACATCCGGTGGCCCGTACTTTGTCCATACCACTGCTTTCATAAATATTCCTCCATAGTGATGACGACTTTTCCTTTAACCTGTCCTTCGCCAAAATACCGCATCGCTTCAGCCGCTTCACTTAACGGGTAACATTTATCGATAACCGGGGCGACTTTGCCGGCTGCAAAAAGCGTTGTCATATATTCCAGATCGTTGGCGTCTGGTTTATGCATCAGCAGCACCATTCTCTTGCTCCCGATCATTGAAACCCATGGACCCAGCAACAAGATCTGGTTCGCCAGAGACATTGCACCACCGACCATGACATAAATACCCCCGGGACTTAATGCACGCCTGTAATCAGAAAATGAATGGAATGCCATCACATCAAGAATCAGATCGTACTGCTGTCCATTTTTAGTGAAGTCTTCCTGCGTGTAATCAATGACGTGGTCTGCACCCAGCGAATGTACAAAGTCCAGTTTCTCCGTGCTGTCCACGCCGGTCACTTCAGCCTCGAATAATTTGGCCATCGGTATCGCAAACGAGCCCACACCACCACCCGCACCATTAATCAAAACCTTCTGAGCTGGCGAAACTTGTTGTTGCTGAATGCGTCCTTTACGAAGACCCTGCAGGGCGAGGACTGCCGCTTGAGGCACGGCCGCGACTTGCTCGAATGTCATGCTGTCCGGTTTCAACGCTAACACCTTTTCACGCGCACACACATACTCGGCAAAACCGCCCCAACCGCCCCCGGATATGTCCCCGAATACCGCATCACCCGGCTGAAACCGTTTTACCTTGTTACCAACCGCTTCAACCCGACCCGCGATGTCACAGCCGAGTATGTTGATTTTGTTAGGCTTCAACAGTCCAAACATCAGACGATTTACGAACGGCTTGCCTCTCACAAGATCCCAGTCCCATGAATTGATCGAGGCCGCATGAACTTTTATCAGGACTTCATTGTCCCTGGGTATCGGTTTGTCTACCTCCTGTAACTCAAGCACATCGGGTAGTCCGTAGTGTGTGAATACAATCGCTTTCATGACTTACCTGTTTGATGGTTTGAACGGATCAACATCACGCTCATTCAGAGTGTCCGCTTTGGTGAAATAATAACTGATTGTCTGATTGTTAACGAATGCTGACTCCTGGTTGTCAGCTCAGCCGATCGAAGATTGTAATTAGACACGGATTTTTTTCAAGGTAAAGGGCGCG
>CAWEEC010000063.1:0-67204 GCA_963807785.1 uncultured Gammaproteobacteria bacterium
CTCTAACTCTCTGATGACCGTTTACTACTTTCTCTTTTTGACCAGCAATGAAACGCTCACCTAAAGTTACCTGTTGTGCAGATGATTTACGAATAAAACAGATAGAGTTTAAAAATTCGACTGAATACACATTATTTAAAAGTTCTTCTGGAATATCCACGTCATACTTACTTGAAAATCCCGCTAACAGATCTTTTCTGTTCTTTTCAACACCCCAATGCTCGTAGTTGATGATATCTGCAAGAAGCTTGAAAAATGTAATCGATGCATAGGGGCCAAACAAACCACCTTCATACTCCTGCCAATAACTACAATGAAGATCTTCCGCCACATAAAGCCCACCCTCAGCGATTAATGGGAAATATTTGACGAATGATTTCACAATATCGCTTGAAGTGTGTGAACCGTCATCAATGACAATATCAAACTCCGGGCTAATACCAATAATTTCTAAATGTGCTGTGTCTGAATTAGCATCCGCGACAATGACTGATATCCTGGGGTCCTGGAATTCCAGACGCGAGCAGCCATCATCAATATCAACACCAACAAACACTTCACCGTTATCGAAATACTGTGACCATATTTCTAGTGATCCTCCATTCTGGACTCCAATTTCAAGCATTCTCACCGGTATGTCCCGGTATTGTCTGAATACGCGGTCATACTCTGTTAGATAAAGCGACCATTTATCCGAGACCTTACCCTTGTGGTCGTCATAAAATTGTCTTAGTGTTTTTTTATTCATCCGCAATTTTTCAAAACGACTTTTTCGAATGGAATACCGACCAGTCCCCATCGGGTTTTGTTTGAAGAGACATTGATTATCAATGCATCATGAAGATAGTGATGTTGTATATTGTCATACAGGTCACCGTTAGCAACAGAAGCCACAACAATATATTGGCCATTAGGAAGCATTGGTAAATTGAACACAAACTGCGCATAAAACTCCTCCCCTGCACTGACTTTTACATCAATATTATCCGTGTAAGGTAAGGTGTTTTCACCAAAAAGATCCTGACCCAGCCGGTCTTTGACAATGAAACCGAGTATAGGCTTATCCAGTGCCTCATGCGCCTTCGCTCTGACAGTCATGCGGACTTTTTCACCACCAGCAAAGGCTGCTGCTCCGCCAGAAGCCACTCGTTCTAAAGAAACATTAATTATCTCTGCAGCTCCCGTCGCCCAGCCTGTGGCTTTGAAGAGGTTATTTATAACAGATAATTGCGTTTCTTCATCATGCACTTCATCCATACTTTCTACATCAGTTTCATCACTCGAATCGATTGATTCGATCTCATTTAGATATGCTTCATCTTCGTAAACTTCTTGCAAGGTATATTTAAGATAGGCATCTGCTATCTTTTTGGATGCTGCTATCTGCCTGACTCGCCCCCCTTCTAGCCAGACAGCACTCTTACACAAATTGAGTACCGAACCCATGTCATGACTTACGAACAATAAAGTACCATTCTTCTGAAATGATCGAATGAAACGCATACATTTCTGTGTAAATATCGCATCGCCCACAGCTAACGCTTCATCTATTATCAGAATATCGGCATCTACATGCGCTATCACAGCAAAAGCCAGTCTGACATACATACCACTTGAATATGTTTTTACAGGCTGTTCTATGAACTCGCCAATGTCTGCAAAATCAGCAATCTTATCAAACCGATTTTCGATCTCGAACTGACTCAGCCCCAAAATAGCAGCTGACATGTAAACGTTTTCTCGACCGGTAAATTCAGGATTGAATCCTGCGCCCAACTCGAGCAGTGCTGCAACTTTTCCGTTAACTTTTATTTCACCCGTACTTGGCGTAAGTGTTCCACAGATCAATTGTAATAACGTAGACTTACCTGCTCCATTTCTACCAACTATTCCGACGGTCTCGCCTCTTTTTACTTCAAATGAAACATTGTCAAGAGCGCCGAACGTTTTGTAAAACTGTTTTCGTCCACGCCAGATACTCTGCTTGAGACGATCTATTGGTTTATCATATATCTCATAGAACTTACTTACACCATCTACGCGGATTGCCACATCAGAGTACATCGGCAAATCCTTTTCGTGTCTTCTGGAACCAGGCGAATCCTGCCCATGCTACAAAGATACCAACCATGTATGCTACGATCAGACCTGTCCAGTCAGGCATGTTTCCCCACATCAATACAGCCCTAGCCTGCTCAATTATAAAAGTAAGCGGATTTATGTACAGTATTGTCTGATATGGCTCAGGCAGTCGTGATGCTGGATAAAATATTGGAGATAGAAATAACAGCAAGGTCGTCAAAACACCCGTCATCTGCCCAATATCTCTAAGGTATACGCCTAAAGATGCTAACACCCAAGAAATGCCAATTGAAAACAATATCAGAGGCAAAATAACAAGCGGCAGATAAAGGAACGTTAACTGGATAGACTGGTTAACTATAATGTAGAATATCATCCATACTATTACACTAATCATTGCGTGGAATATCGTTGAACCGATGACAACCAATGGAAGTATTTCAAGTGGAAAAACTACTTTTTTTACATAACTGAGATTTCTAAGCATAAGTGATGGTGAATTATTCATACTCTCCGCTAACACACCATGAACAATCAGACCTATAAATAGCACTAGTGCAAATTCAGTTTTACTATCCGAACCAATACCCCATTTAGCTTTGAATACAGTACTGAATACTACTGTATATACAGCCAACATTATGAGAGGGTTGAAAAATGACCATGCAATGCCAAAGACGGAACCACGGTAACGCCCGATGACTTCACGTTTTGTCATATGAAATATTAGACTGCGATTACGCAGAAAACTACTCATCATTTCAAATAAGGAAATATTGTGTTGCGCGCTGGGGTTCATTATGATTATCTTGAATCTTTTGCTGGCTATCAAAGGCGTTTGATAAATATGTAATTTAATTGTTTGACTATGATTTTTTGTTGAATAATTATACGTTAAAGATAGTCATCAGTCATTAGCCAGATTAGTTATTTCCCTTTATTAATCAATGATCTGCAATCTTACCATTAATTCGTTACATTATTAATAAAGAATTATTCTCACAATATGTATATAAGCCGTAAGCGACTGCACATATATAACATACCATGGTAAATCTTCGTTTACTGCCTTAACTCAATACACATTATTCTTGATTTACGATGCTGAAAACAGAGACAAGCACTAACAATATAACTGATGATATTTAAAACATAAATGTGATATCTAGCACATAATTTCTGAATCAAACAATAACAATGCGCTTCATATTTAACTCTTAATTTTATATAAGAATATCAATTTATAGGAAATACATACCTCTTCTGACACCAGGACATGTACTTTCATATAGCACTTCACATATTAAATTGATAAAAGCTATCATGCGCTTAATCCTAATATCCTTAATCATCCATAAATATTCCAGTTTTAATAACAAAGTCAATATATGATCATATTAACAATACAGCACTAGTGGAATGCTAAGTGAATATTATAAGACTGCATTACATAGCTTTGATTTTGAATATTTACAACTAGCCTATTAAGCACTTTGCAACACTATACTTAGAAAGAAAGAGCAGCAGAAAGAATATCTGTCCAATTTATATATTTACTAGTTGTTAAATATTACATGTTAGACTTTATTATTATTGACCAGACTGTATAATTTTTTGCCGTAATGAATTAATCCTGGCTTCATCTTTTTGATATTGAAGATCACTCAGCAATGCTTTCCGTTCTTCCTCATCTGAAATAGCCAATGTATGCACACGATTAACATTATGAATGTAATCACCAATATAAACATTCTCTAAAAGACTGTCCCAATCAGTATTATCCCTGGTGATTAACTGTAAAGTTAAAAAGTAGTCCTCCATATATTTCTGATCTTTATGATAAATTATTTGACTAACGTCAAGTTGGTCTAAATCAAGCATAAAGCTATGAATTGGCGCATGATTGTGGTTCAAATACTCGCCATAAGAAGTATTATATTCAAAATAATTTCCACGCTCCAGGAGCATCTCAACTTTACAATCATATTTCGTGTCGTAAACCCGGCCAAAGGTGACTGCTTTTTCGGTTCGATTTAGGCGATCTATCAGCCAGGAATATGCATCAGGAAAAAGCAAATCATCATAGTCCAGAAATGCTCCATATCGAGTTTTTACGTTTTTCAATGATTTATTTAACATCGTCGAACGCATATCATGTTTACCGTCAGATGAATAATAGCAAACAACTTCAGGCGATATGCCATAAGAAAACGGTATCTCTTCCAGCAGTTTTTCAAGCTGTTTAAGTTGAGACTTGTCAAGATCCTGTACAGCAATCAATGGTGTAACAACACAATTTGCCATGGAAGCCAGGCAATAAAGCGCGTTCTGCAGTTCATTAAAATGTCCGCGCGCATGAAACCTGACAATTGTTGTTACATGCGGTAGATTTGATATATTTTTTACACACGGATGCGTAACATAACATCGAGCATCAGTTCGTATTCTAATATTTCTCAAACCTTCCTTTTCAACATTTATTGGCAGCAGGACTATTGGTGCATTATGTACCGCAGCAGAATCAATAGAGCCATTTTTAGTCATATTATACAACTCAGTACTTTGTGCATAACCATTAACAATTACAATTGAACCAGGAAAACGACAATTTGTGCTTAGCATTTTTTCAATTACAGTAGGGCCAAATAGTGAAATACGACGAAATTGAAGAACAATATGCGCATTATCCTTACTGTCATCTACAATAGAAGGGATTTCATATAATATAAATTCATCATCCGCGCTTACTATACACTTATCAAGAAATGTCGAACGTGATAGATCACTGATAAAACGCGCCTTAAGCTCAGTATCACTAAGTATTTGTTGTGCCATGAATTCATGTATAGAGATATGAACTCGCAGGTTTTCCGGTATGCTGCGACTTGCGTTTAATTCACTATCGTATCCAACATTAGACAGTGCACGCCCTATGGAATTCAGGTAACTATATCCATAACGCGAATCAGGCTCAAGATGAGCGCCTTCTGCCCACTCATTCCATGCATTAATAACTATATACCGTCGATCATCAGGTAAATATTTTTTCGTATACTCAACTGATTTTTCTAACCAGGATTGAAACCTGTAAGGCGTACTACCATGTATAAGGTATGCTTTCTCGGCATAACGCGCAGTATTATCCCATATTGGCGTAATTGATCGAAAATAAGTAAACCCTTTTTCATCAATATTAGTTTCATAATATTCTGCAACTTTATCGTATGGCAAAACGCT
This sequence comes from uncultured Gammaproteobacteria bacterium, assembly GCA_963807785.1. Classification (GTDB taxonomy): domain Bacteria; phylum Pseudomonadota; class Gammaproteobacteria; order SZUA-229; family SZUA-229; genus JABDQW01. The sequence continues at coordinate 5,320 of CAWEEC010000063.1, forward strand.
ACCATCAAAATTATGATAAGTTGAAAGAGTATTATTTATCTCGGGCACATGCCCATTTGTCCAGTCATGAAGAATCCTCTCGACTCCCGCATCCATATGAAATTTTTCTGGGTTGGTTGCACCGCGAGTGAGCACTGCAACAATATATAAACTCGGAATGTCTGCCATGCGACACTCTTCAGCCCAGATATCAATATATAGTTTCGCATCAGGGATAGAGGACGGGCGATAAATAAATAAGACTGGGCGATCTTCAATGCATATATAACGACTGTCTTTGATAAATGGGATAAGATAATGTATAAAGTCTCTGGCATCATCTTCTGAATACGTTTGGCCTAATAATACCTCATCTTCATTACCATCCCAACGCCGAGTCCAATTCTCATTTGCCCAGCAAAAACAAAATGGCATATCAATATATTGATTGTTAAGTAACATTTTTGCGGGCTCTTCAAGGATCAGCTTACCTGAGAACCAATAATGATAAAATATCTGACCATGTACACCAGACAGACGCATCATTTCTGCTTGCTTTTCTAGTATTTCAGGGGTATCAAGCAAGTAGTAACCAATATCACCATGAGGAATATGTTGCTGATAATGCCCTACAAACAGCGGGGACGCCCCTCGAACCTTTGTCCATTCAGTAAACCCTTCACCATGCCACTCATCATTTTCCGGTATCGGATGAAATTGCGGTAGGTAATATGACAACACTTTAATATCATCAGCAACAATTGAATCTGAAAAGTCCTGCTGTTCTTCATAGTGACGATAGTCAGTGATGGAATCACTTTTATGGATGCGATAACATCGTCCGGGATGTTCACCGGCAAAAATAAGGATTAAACGCTCAAGGGCATGGGCAATTGTACCATCTGCCTTAATTGGTTCGATTGGGAAATCCGTATACGTCAGCGGTAATGAGAGATACTTCGATAAAGCTTCGCTTTGTGCCCAAAAAAAGGCACCCTCAGGAAATTCAACTATTGGAAACTCATCAATTGATAGTGATGTATATTGATCCAATATTTCCTTGGCCAGTAACTTATTATCCGCCCAGCCAGATGGGTCTTTTATAATGCTGGTCGTACCTTCTGGATAAACAATTTTCGCATCCCCTCTTAATAGACTACAAATAGATTGAATATGTTGGCCATTATTACCGGGGACACCAAGCATTAAATCGAGGCTATTGGAGAACCAATTTTCTAAATTTGTGTTATGAGGGCTTTTCTTGGTATGGAAGTGACCTATAACTTCATAGCCCATAAGTCGCTTTCCAAATTGTATAATAAAGGGCGCAATGTCCCTCCCTCTATTAGGAACACTCTCTACAAAGATCCGGTTTAAGTCAGGCAGATTCGTTTTAAAAGTACTTTCGATTCGATCTATGTCTACATTTTCAGTCACCGACACGTATAGATCAAAATGTATACCGAGAAAATTCAATCTAGATAAAAATTCAGAAACCATATCTTCATAATAGAGATGTATATGTATGGCAATTGAATAGTTATCAGAATTCCTGTTGCTTATTTGACACGCAATCGGATCAATATAGTGTGGAATGATCTCAAAGCAAGAAATCAATGAAGCCCTATCTGTGACTGCTTTGATTTCTCTCTTCTCTTTCCGGCCGAACTGTATATAATGGGACAGCGGATTAATTTCTGCATCCCTTACATCCTCATGAGCGGAAAGGTAAAATTTAGTATCAAATTTTATTGATGGATTTTTTCCTTCTTTCCAGCCATGTTGGACATATTGCTTTACTGGATCAAGACCAGCTTCTTTAACATCACGATAGGCGGACAGATAATACTTTTTATTAAAAAGTTCGCTGCCTTCTATAATCTGAATATTTAGTTCAACAGAATTTTTTAACCGGCCTTCCTCTATGCCATTTAAAATATAATGTACAAGAGGATTAATCCCTGATTCTCGAACATCTTCATAGTATTTCTGGTAGAACGATGTATTAAATTCACTTGACGGATTTCTTTCTTCTTTCCAACCATGCTGAACAAAATGCCAAACTGGGTCTATACCAGCTTCATTAACATCAGTATAAGAGGATAGATAATACGCAGTATTAAAAAGCTGACTTCCATTTATAATTTGAACATTAAGCTCATCAGCATTTTTTACACGACCCTCTTCCTTGCCATATATAATAAAATGAACCAGGGGATTGACCCCTGATTCTCGAACATCTTCATACTGTTTCAGGTAAAACGATGTATTAAATTCATTTGATGGGTTCCTTCCTTCTTTCCATCCATGTCTGACATAATGTGAAAGCGGTTCAAGCTCTGCATCTTTAATATCCTGGTATGATAGTAAATAATATTCAGCATTAAAAAGATCACTTTTTTTGATAACTTTTTCCCATTCATAGATACTCAGTAGACTTAGTAGTGAAGCAACTTTATTAAACTTCAATAAGAATCTAGCTATTTTCCAGCTTTTACTATTATCAATAGTTATCATTTGTTTATTAATCGTATTGCTTTTTACAGCTTTTCTAAATGATTATCAGTTTTTTGACTGAACAACTGATTACATTATGTGATTTCTTCGATTCTATGTAGGATTTCTTGCTTTATCTCTATCAGATTCTGTTTTCTAATCTTCAAATCAGCAAAGGTATGGCACTAGTGTTATAGCACACACAATCTGGCCCTTGATAATGCGCTTCACACTATTGCATTAACTCATATATGCATAGCGCCAGCTCTGACTGCCAACTCGGTAAAATAATATCGAAGTCATTAATTATTTTTTCAGTATTTAACTGTGAGTTTTTTGGTCTTTTAGCTGGGGTTGGATAATGCTTTGTTTGTATCGCATTTAATTCTTTAATTTTCAAATTTAATCCTAATTGCGATCTAGCATTGTTTATAATTTCCTCTGCAAAGCCATGCCAACTTGTATGACCAGAGGTAACGAGGTGATATAAACCTGAAGAAAAGCTCCTATTTATTCTTGCTTTCATTGCTTGTTTAATACAACTACATGAAGTGTTGGCTATGAGCCTCGCAGTCGTTGGCGATCCAATTTGATCACTGACAATATTAAGCGTATCTCTTTCAGACGCCAATTTAAGTATCGTTAAAAGAAAATTATTTCCCCGGGACGCATAAACCCATGATGTTCGAAATATGAGGTAATCACAACCTGATGACTGAATCGCTAGCTCTCCAGCAAGTTTGCTACGACCATACGAATTCACCGGATTAGGCTTATCCTCTTCTTTATATGCGCCTTCTTTGGTTCCATCAAATACATAGTCTGTTGAGTAGTGCACTAGCAAGGCGCCTAGTTTTTTAGCTTCATCCGCTAAAATACCTGGCGCGATCCCATTAATTATAGCCGCCTGTTCTTCCTCTTCTTCAGCCTTATCAACAGCTGTATATGCAGCTGCATTAACTATAACATCAGGACTTATTTCCTGTACCTTGTTTCGCAAATATTCTGGGTGCAACAAATCAGCATCTTGTCTACCAAGCGTAACGAGCTGTCCAAGATGTGTTAGAGATTTATTTAACTCCCACCCGATCTGTCCATTTTTACCAATCAGGAGTATCTTCATTCAAATATATCAGCGTTCAAAAATGAGTCACCATTAGAATCCTTATCTGAAACAATCGGATTACCATCCAATGGCCAATTAATATTTAGCTCCTTATCATTCCAATGAATACATCTTTCGTACTCAGGCGCATAATAGTCTGTCGTTTTATACAAAAACTCTGCTTTTTCCGAGGTCACCAGAAACCCGTGCGCGAAACCTTCAGGAATCCATAACTGCCGCTTATTATCCGCAGATAACATCACACCTACCCACTTCCCATATGTTGCCGATGAAGACCTGAGATCAACCGCCACATCATAAACCTCACCACTAGTAACTCTTACCAGTTTACCTTGCGGATGTTTGATCTGATAGTGTAAGCCTCTCAATACACCTCGCGATGACAAAGAATGGTTATCCTGAACAAAATCACTATCAATCCCTGTATTTTCCTGAAAATTCTCCTTGTTGTAACTCTCAAAGAAGAAACCGCGTTCATCACCAAACACTTTCGGTTCAAAAATAAGCACATCAGGTATTTTTGTCATTATTACATTCATCAGTAAATCGGATTTTCTATTAAGCTCATTAGATACTGGCCATATCCATTCTTCATCAATGGTTCTGCCAGTTGCTTTAATTGCTCTTTGTTTATGTATCCTTTCCGATAAGCGATTTCTTCAGGACATGCTATCTTTAAACCCTGCCTCTTCTCGATGGTTTCGATATATGACGATGCCTCTATCAGTGACTCATGTGTGCCAGTATCGAGCCAGGCAATACCTCTTCCCATTACCTCAACCTCAAGTTCTCCAGCCTTGAGATATGTATTATTTACATCTGTAATTTCAAGCTCGCCTCTTGCAGAGGGTTTAACAGCTGCCGCGATATCTACAACTTTATTGTCATAATAATACAAACCAGTAACAGCATATCTGGACTTTGGCTTGACGGGCTTTTCTTCAATACTGACTGCCCTCCTGTTATGGTCAAATTCAACCACACCATAGCGTTGTGGGTCATTTACAGGATAAGCGAAAACAGTTGCTCCACTTTTTTTGCTTGCCGCCCGAAGTAATTGTTCAGCCAGATCATGGCCATAAAATATATTATCTCCAAGCACAAGCGCACATGAATCATCCCCTATAAACTCCTTTCCAATAATAAATGCCTGCGCCAATCCGTCAGGTGAAGGCTGCACCTGATACTGAATATTCAATCCCCACTGTCGACCATCTTTTAGCAATTCCTCGAATCTGGGTGTGTCGTGTGGTGTAGATACAATCAGAATCTCACGTATACCGGACAACATCAGTGTTGCAAGCGGGTAGTAAACCATTGGTTTGTCATAGATTGGTAACAGCTGCTTCGAAATAACCTGTGTTACCGGGTAAAGGCGCGTACCTGACCCACCAGCAAGAATAATACCTTTCATTTATTTCTCCATAACACCCAGGCGTTCTCGCTGATAGGTTCCATCCTGAACGTGCTGACACCATTCTTTATTATCCAGATACCATTTGATGGTCTTTTCAATTCCACTTTCAAATGTTTCCTGTGGTGTCCATCCCAACTCTTTTTCGATCTTGTTAGCATCAATGGCATAACGAACATCATGACCAGGCCTGTCAGCCACGAAAGTAATCAGGGAATCATGCGGTTTAAACGGTGAATCAGGCACAAGCTCATCCAGTAATTTGCAAATAGTTTTGACAACATCCAGGTTCGTTTTTTCATTATGACCACCGATATTATATGTCTCACCAACCCGACCTTTCTCCAATACCAGTCTTAATGCACGAGCATGGTCATCAACGTACAGCCAGTCACGTATTTGCGAACCGTCGCCATATACTGGCAATGCTTTGCCTTCGAGAGCATTCAAGGTAACGAGTGGGATAAGCTTTTCAGGAAACTGATAAGGGCCATAGTTGTTGGAGCAGTTGGTTACCACTATCGGAAACGCATAGGTACGATGCCAAGCCCTGACAATATGGTCAGAAGATGCTTTGCTAGCAGAATAAGGAGAACTTGGATCGTAAGCTGTTTCCTCAGTGAAATAACCCGATGCGTCGAGGTCACCATATACTTCATCAGTTGATACGTGATGAAAACGGAATTCATTTTTCCGCTCGGCTTCGAGTGAGCTCCAGTACTGCTTGGCAGTATCCAACAAATTGTATGTTCCTACAATATTTGTCAAAATAAAATCTGCAGGGCCGTCAATTGATCGGTCAACGTGTGACTCCGCTGCAAGATGCATGATTGCATCCGGCTGGTACTTGTTAAATACTCGTTCTATTTCATTTCGATCACGTATATCCACATTCTCGAAATAATATCTTGGAGCAGATTCGACATCAATCAGGGACTCAAGATTACCAGCATATGTCAACGCATCAAGATTGACGATCTCATGATCTGTGTCATTAACATATTGTCGTATAACGGCCGAGCCAATAAAACCTGCGCCACCAGTTACGATAACTCTCACAATACTTCTCCTTTAATATATTTATCCCAGTAAAGGAAACACTTCTTTATATGATTACTCTGCAATGAATAACTACTCATAAGATAATGGCTAGGCTGTAGAAGCCACCTGAAATAGAAAAGGAAAACTAAAATATTTTTTCCCCTACTATATCAATCACTTATTAAAATACTTAATGATTCCTGCAGGTTGCATAGTGGGGATTGAAACACAAAATAACCGAATTATGGTATCTATTACTTATTGATTTATAATCCATAATTCGATTTTAGCAGGATTTCTGGACAGTTTATATATCTCCGAATAAGCCACTGTTGTAGCAAAGTAGCGTCAACTACTTCGCCCTTGTTGCTATTTTAAGTCCCGATATGCAGTCTAATGCATCTTTTTCTGTTTTCGCATTCACCGTTACTTCACCAGCTATTCCTTGTAGCGCCACACCGGTTATTTCTCCTCGCCCAAGATTCATCGGATAACGCGTGACCCATGAGTTTTCAACATCACAAATAAATGTAAGCATTAATAACTCATCTATAGCTAAAGGCTTATCAAGAACAGATTGCCATCGCACGACATATAAAGAACCTTCAATATGATTTACAGCTGTAGTAATTTTACCTGTGCGCAACGCGTCACCGATAGATGAGTCTTCATTAACTTCATGAGCAAATGAGACAGTATGTGATTTCACGGGAAAGAAAGAAGTAGCGCCACGTGACGTATCCACTTCATTGATATTGTCAAATGCAATACCAGTGAACCGATTAAATAGACTGTCCAGCTCTGCATCAGATAAATACGGAAATAATTCTACATATACTTGCCGATCTACATTCACGAGATGTACCGCCTGGAGTGCTTCAAGACCTTCTCCTCGAAGAAGATGACCATAGTTTCCAATAACTGCGAATGGTCTTTCGTTATTCAAATGATAAAGCGCCTTCCAGTCACGCGTTAGCTGCGAATCAACCGGTGTCAATATATCTCCAGCTCGCATAAGGGGATTAAACGATCCAAAGATAACAACATGCACCAATGCCATACCAAAAACAAGAAAGGATACTATTATCTGCGCCAAACGTTCCATTTGCGAAAATAACAATGCTGAAAAACCGCCTAAGATAATAATAAATAGCGGTATGTATGGGTAGAAGTCAACAGCATAAAACTCCGATACAATATCTGATCTGGTACCGACAACCAATGATAATACTGCATAGCCGACAACTACGACAACGATCGGTATAGGCTTTATACGCTCCCAGTTTCTGGAAATCATAAATACGGAGTAGAATAATGCAAGATCTGAAATCCCTATATGCATGCGCCTTCCAGGAACAAGGTAAAATCCCGTTAATCTGGACAGCCACTCAGGAAATCCACTAATACTATAAATAATCAACACTATCGCTACAAAAGCTGAAACAAGTGAAACACGTATCGCTACTCTGTCCCATTTTATCGATGGCAATATCGCTAACAGTAAAAGCGGAAAGAATGTACCAGCAACACTCAATTCATACTGTGATAGAACTACATTAAAAGATGCACTCGATGGAAATGTCGGAAAAAGTATGGATGCATAAGTACTTAAACTTGAACCCCCTCCAGTACTTATCCTATGACCAGGATATGTTGTAGCAGAAATAGCACTAATAAATTCCAGCTTTAAGATGGCATATATTCCTATAGCAGCAGCGGTAGCAGCGAGCGTTAGCACCACCTGTTTTAACCTGATCAAATCTGGCCTAACTGCAATTGTAAATGGGACCAGAGCTACAGCTAAAGAGATATAGAACGGAGGATAAATTTGCCCAAACATCATATGCCCTACTGACCAGAAGAGTAGAGGATATTTGTACAACGTTCTTAAGCGACTCGTTATTACAGCGAATGGTAAAATACTTGCCGCAAGTGCAGGGTAGTTACTGGTCCACCAAACCTGGTAAAAATGACTAAATGTAAGCGCTATAGCAGCAACAAGCGCCAATCGAGCCTTCACTCCAATATTGATCAAGAACCAGACAATCGAACCTAACAATAGCAGATTATAGTAGAACCCCTGAAAAGCCAATGCCTTACCACCTGGAAGCACCCAATACGTAAGGTGGTTAGGTAAAAATACCAGAGACAAGTCTGCATGTGGTATCGATATAAACCAATCAAATTTTTCGGCATAAGGTCTTAGGGACGACCTGGCCGGGAATCCCTCCAGGTAAGCCTGTTTGAGCATGGGCAAATACGTCGACCACTCATCACCGCGTCCACTTTTTGCAACGCCCACAATTGACTCAGTAGTTGTATCTCCAAGTAACCGCAGTCCGGATATATAATGACTTTGATAAGCTTCTAATGCCATCCAGAGCAAAAAAGCAATGGATACCCCTACAAGATAGCAGTGAGGGCGGAACCTTTTGGAAAAACAAATCCGCAAAAAACCGTTATTTTCCATCTTGCTAGAATCCTGACTGAACCAAAAATAACCGCACTACAACTTCGCCTGATTATATTATTAAAACTTCGCACTCATTAGTGCCCAGAATTTGCAGCGATATATTGTTAAAGATATTATTACTTGCATATAGCAAAACAGTACACTCACTTCAGACCAGATAATAAGGTGAAAGAAACCTGCTAACAATGATGCCCGAGGTTTTGTACACACTCATTCATCGAATAACATCGAATCAGGCCTTAACGGTAACTACTATACCAACCATAATCAGGGCAACGCCAACAAAGTATTGAGGCTGAAATCGCTCCCCAAAAAATATGTTGCTACCTATAGGAACCAGTACAAAAGCGAGCGCCATTAACGGGTAAACACGTCCGAGCTCTACTTTTTGCAAGATCCACACCCACGCTACAGAAGTGATAGCATAAAGGCACATTGCAGAAAGCAACGTTACTGCGGTTTTGAGAACAAAAAATGACCCGGTTTCAGACAGCGATGTCGCACTAACCTTAAATAAAATCTGCCCAACAACCAGACCTATAACACATAATAACGCAGCAGTGTAAGTACCCATATTTGATTACTCATGTTTTTGTACGGTTGCATGAAAAGCAAAAAACAAATTCAAATCAATAGATGCCAAAGGTAATGGCCACCACCCCTCTATGGCTGCAGGAAAATAATGGCGCAATATTGCAATAAGATTATTACATGAATTAACATGCTCACGAGCCATTACATAATCATAGGATATGCCTTGTGCTATAGCGTTTTTACGCGGACCTAAATGCCTCCCTAATCGCCATGCTATACCCGGATCTGTTGGGATTAGTATTGAGAGCACACCGCCATCTTTAACTACCCTGCACCATTCTTTTATTGCTAGATGTGGCTTATATATATGCTCAAGAACATGGATCGCAATAACACGATCGAATGCACCATCCGGGTAACCGAGACTATCACCTGGTTGCACTTCAAACTTTAATTTACCTGTGTGAACCTTTGAAAGCTTCTCCTCTGCCACCTCAAGAGTTTTTTGATCCAAGTCTGTAAGTATGTATTCACTAAACCTATGGCGCACAAATTTAATATGCTCACCAGTTCCAGCTCCTATCTCAAGGACACGACTAAAATTGCACTGGTTATTAAATTTCTTTTCTATGAGCTTATGACTGGCCCGCATCACAAATGATTGTAACGGGCTTGAATAATTGGAGTCATCATATAATTCTGCGAATTTTTCTCGGTACTCTATCCAGGCCTTATCCTCTCCTCGCATTATATAGACACCAATTTAATTATGATCTTGATAATAAGTTTCTTCTAAGCCTGTGCAACGGCCTGGTGGGTACAGATCTGATATCATGCCCCAAAAATGCGAGAATAAATTGTAACCCTATTATTACTGGTAATGCAGCAAGCATCACCGTACCTGCTGAAGAAGCATGCCCCATACTGACTGAGTGTGTCCATTGATACACTCCAAATATGATGCCAAATAAAAACATGGACACACCAAGAGGAAGCTCAATCGATGCAAGGGACATATCTCGGAGATAATAGTTGTAGAAAATTCTTTTATTAAAATTTCGAATCTGCTTGAAAAAAAACTCACCCACAATTTTCGATATTTTCATATTGCTGACTTCATCACTATATTTGGCATCTATAGGTATATCCACGACTACAGCACGTAATGTATTAAGCCTAAAGAGCATATCAGTTTCAAAAAAGAATCGATTGCTGATTTTCCCGAACGGGAGGTGGTTCGCAACATCTCTATGAATTGCAGTATATCCATTGGTTGGGTCAAATAGATCCCAGTAACCAGAAGATAGCTTTGTCATGAATGACAATACAGCATTTCCAAACAAGCGCACTTTAGGCATCGTGCGAATTTCTTCAAGATCATAAAAACGATTCCCTTTGCAATAGTCCGCCTCACCCTGAATGATTGGTGCCGCAAAGTACGGTATCAAGCTTGGATCCATCTGCCCGTCGCCATCAATTTTAACAATCACTTCCATGCCATCAGCAATTGCAGCCTTGTAGCCATTCATTACTGCACCACCAACACCCAGATTCTCGTCATTTCTGATTACTTTAATACGCTGGTCCGTGCAGTTACTCTCAACATAGTCACCCGAGCCCTCAGGGCAACAGTCATCAACAACGTAAATGCGATCTACCTCTGGACCGATTTGAGAAATAACACCGGCAATATGAGTTCGTACCTTATAACTAGGTATCACAACTGCGATAGTTGAGTCTAATTTAATCACCTAAATACCAGCTCATTCTTGAATAGTTAAGGCTATAAAGTCGGTCAGCTAATTGATAACTGATCTGCATACAAGTTGGATAATCGCAAAGCGTTTGATATAAGTTAAGCAATTAATTGTAGATAGAATGATTGGTGGAGCTAGGCTGGATCGAACCGCCAACCTCAACACTGCCAGTTCTTTCTTTAAATTCAATCAGTTAGTTTTATTTAATTAATCTAACCATGAGTGATTGGCCAATGAATATCACAGACAATACGATTCAGCAAGCAGTATCCAATAACTCCGAATCTCATGCTTTCTTAATGGACGGGATTCTAGCAGGCTTTGAAGTTAGAATATATCCCGCGGGAAAGGTAATTTAAATATTTGAACCGACTATAAATGGTTGAAATAAGAGGCAGATATTAGGCAAGCACCCTGCTTTTTCGATGTCAGAAGCTAGATAATTTGCATGGGCAAATACGATAGCAAATCACTGCATGGTCTACCCGTCTAACAACCTTAGCTGCTTGCTTTACTCTGCAAAGAGCATACTAAGCCCATCTGATATATTTACAAAGCAGAGCATTTTATTCTGTTAATGAAATCGAAATAGCTCCTCAATGTACCCCTCACGAATCCAGTACTTGGAACGGTAAACTTTACTGTATCCTTTCGCTCGCTTTACAAAATTACTCACTGTCTTAGGATAGAAACATTCATGGTTTATACTTAAAAAGCAGTTTTTTGTAACTCTTTCTATTTGTACGAGATATTCTTCCAGAAGGTTGTCCGCAATTTCAGGGAAACTGTCTTGATTTAATGTCAGAGAGTAGTGCTTCTCGGGAAGTTTTGTACATTCCCAATATGGCAATATTTTAATACTAGTCGTGTCCTGATGCTCACCATAAAGACTAACTGAATCCAATCCAACTGCATGAAGTAAGTAGTGACCTGCAAGCAAGCATGTTATTGGTAAATCTAACATAGTGTAATCCTGAATCCCCATCCTTCTGGCATACATAGCTGTAATGCCTACACCCCCTCCAAATTCACAGCAAGGCTCATTATTTTCACTCAGCTCCTTTACTCTGATTGCACTATAAAGCCCGTTAATATGCCGGTAATGAAATAATCCTTTTTCTGTTTCTAAACCATCTGTATAGATAGCTCCTGATGGAGGAATTATCGAGATATCAAGATCCACCTCAATTTTTTCAATTAGCTCATCTATATCAGATTGTAAGTTTGCTCCCCAAGGGCCACTTTCAGGGCTCTCATAGCGAATAAGGCCCAAATATTCTCCTATACAAACTAACTTGTCCAGATATGTTAAGGCAATGTGTTTGGGGTCAAGATTTCTGTTATATCCATCAATACACGTGGTAATCCCACCAAACCAAACAAAGGATTCCCCAAAATGCATTAAATAGTCTGCTAATTTACCAGCATTTTTTTCTTCAATGATTGACATCAATTCAGGAAGTTCACTACGAATCAGACCAGTCCACAAGTCTTCGCCTTCACGCCTCAGTGGGGATAGTTGCTCATCATTAATCGATTTATGATATGCGGTTAGTAAGCGTTTAGCCACTATGATACGTTCAGGACTATCCTCTGCATGACTACACCCTAGACGCACATTCGGAAAAGGTTCCAATACAGGGTGAGAAAGCAGCCTTTCTGTAAGTAAATCATCAGGAGAATCACATAACGCCGGGCTTCTACAGTACTCTTTAATACTGTCAAATTTTCGCGCTTCATTCTCTAGTCGAACGACATCTGCTCGTAAATTTCGAAGCTGAATTACATAACGATTTACAGGGGGAATTAGTAAGAGTATTTTTTTCAGTAACGTATTCACTTATCGAGCTGTCTTCAATGTGATTTAAAATTTATTTACAGACAGCATAAAAGCAAAAGTTCTCTTACGACTTTGGCCTCTTCGGGTTGCTATCAGTTTGTGCAATGATAATCACTACACCTCTGCTGTCCACCAAAGGTTAGCCATCTATATTATTTTTGATAAGCAAAGAACAATTTGGTGGAGCTAGGCGGGATCGAACCGCCGACCTCAACACTGCCAGTGTTGCGCTCTCCCAGCTGAGCTATAGCCCCGTTTTGTGTGGCGTGCACTATACTCGATTCACCCCGAGATGTAAATAAAAGTTCAATAATTTCATGGCGTTATGGATTTTGTATATATTCCAGTAACTTGTCGATGCTGTTGATGGACTTGTCCTTGCCTAACAAATCCAGCGTGGTGTCAATAGACGGCGAAGTCGTCGAACCGGTAGCGGCAATTCGCAGTGGCTGTGCGACTTTGGGAAAGCCAACCTGTTTTTCATTCACCACTTGCTGGATGGCGTGATGAATATCATCGGCATACCATTGTTCAATAGCGGCGAATTTCTCCCGCACAGACAGCAGTATGTCTGCGGTGCCGTCCTTGATGTGCTTCTTCACGGCCCTGGCATCGTATTCGCCAACCGGTTGATAAAAAAAGCGGCAATTCTGCACCATCTCGACCAGGGTCTTGCTGCGTTCACGCAGCAGCAGCACGATTTCTTTCAGACTGGGCCCACCTTCGATATCGATACCATGCTCCATCATGTAGAACGCCAGCTGTTTGGCAACTTCCACCGGGTCCAGGCTCATCAGGTATTGCTGGTTGAGCCACTGCAGTTTTTCGATATTGAAATTCGATGACGACTTGTTGATGTCCTTGATATCAAACTTCTCGATCATTTCACCAGGCGTGAAAATTTCCTGGTCGCCATGCGACCAGCCCAGGCGCACCAGGTAGTTGATCATCGCTTCGCGCAGGTAGCCGTCCTCGTGGTACTGCATCACGCTCAAAGCCCCGTGGCGTTTGGACAGCTTTTTACCGTCGTTGCCGTTGATCATCGGCAGATGGGCGTATTCAGGAATATTAGCACCGAGTGCATTGAGTATATTGATCTGTCTCGGTGTATTGTTGAGATGATCATCGCCCCGGATGACATGGGTGATGTTCATATCCCAGTCATCCACCACTACCGTCAGGTTGTAGGTCGGGGTACCATCCGAGCGTTCGATAATCAGGTCATCCAGTTCCTGGTTTTTTATCACCACGGTACCGCGCACATGATCACTGATGACAACGTCACCATCGAGCGGATTTTTAAAACGAATCACGGTATCGTCGGCCGCGGTTAATTCCTTGTCACGGCAACAGCCATCGTATTTCGGCTTTGCCTTGTTTGCCATCTGCTGTTCACGCAATGTATCCAGCCGTTCCCGGGAGCAGTTGCAGTAATAGGCATGACCATTATTGAGCAATTGCTGAATCACCTGTTTGTAACGATCAAAGCGCTGTGTCTGATAATAAGGCCCTTCATCGTGCTCCAGACCGAGCCATTCCATGCCATCGATAATGGCATCCACCGCTTCCTGGGTAGAGCGCTCGCGATCGGTATCTTCGATGCGCAGGATAAATTCTCCGCCCATCTTCCTGGCATACAACCAGGAAAATAACGCGGTGCGTGCGCCACCAATATGCAGATAACCGGTGGGGCTGGGAGCGAATCGGGTACGAACTGTCATGCGGGCTTCCATCAAAAAAGTGGCGTATTTTAGCTGTTTTGGTCCGCGAATGAACGCAAATAAACGCAAATTATTTATGTCGCCAAAAACGCGAAGAATGCCAGGATGCATCGTGTGATGATGTAAATAGCATTATTTGCGTTTTTTGCGTTTATTTGCGGACTTTACTAATAAAACATTCACATACCCGCATCAGGATTCAACTAATCGCTTCAGTGCAGGTACAATTCATCGATGACCGCAGACCATGTCAATCCCGACTTTCGCTCACTGGCACAAAACATCAAGGCCTGGTCTACAGAGCTTGGTTTTCAGCAGCTTGGTATTACCGATACCCTGATGGATACCCACGAAGCACGCCTGATGGAATGGCTGGACAACGGCTTTCACGGCGAAATGGATTACATGGAAAAGCACGGCAGCAAACGCAGCCGTCCGGCTGAACTGGTTGACGGCACATTGCGGGTCATATCCGTGCGCATGGACTATTTCCCGCCGCACAGCACGTCTATCCAGGCAGTACTCGATAATCCGCATATCGGTTTCATCTCGCGCTATGCGCTGGGTCGCGACTATCACAAGCTGATGCGCAAACGCCTGCAACAGCTGGCCGATAAAATCAGCGCCGAGATCGGCGACTTTGGTTACCGCGTGTTTGTCGACAGCGCACCGGTGCTGGAAAAACCGCTGGCCGAAAAAGCCGGGCTGGGCTGGATCGGCAAACACACCAACCTGATCAATCAGCAGGCCGGCTCCTGGTTTTTTCTGGGCGAGATCTACACCGACCTGCCGCTGCCGGTCGATACACCCGCTAATGAATCACACTGCGGTACCTGCCGGGCCTGCATCGATATGTGCCCGACCGCTGCCATCGTCGAGCCCTACCAGCTGGATGCACGCCGCTGTATTTCCTACCTGACGATCGAATTGCAGGGTTCCATCCCGGTCGAGTTCAGATCGCAGATGGGCAATCGCATCTACGGCTGCGATGACTGCCAGCTGGTGTGCCCGTGGAACCGTTTTGCAGTACCCAGCAGTGAAAGCGACTTCCTCACACGGCATGCGCTGGATGCGCCCGACCTGGTTGAGCTGTTCCTGTGGGACGAGCAAACATTCCTCGACAACACGCAAGGTTCGGCCATCCGCCGCATCGGTTACCGACGCTGGCTGCGCAATATCGCGGTGGCACTGGGGAATGCCCCCTGCTCCGATGCCATTGTTAGCGCCCTGGAGGCAAAACGCGGCGTGGACGCAATGGTCGATGAGCATATCGACTGGGCATTGCAACAGCAAAGCGGCAGCAACATTGCGCCGGTGTGAAACGCAGCCATATCATGCCTCGGCAGTATTAGATAGATTCCAGACAGGCTGCACGCAAGTTGCTGTATTCGGGTATAATAGCGCGCCTTTGCCCCAGCGGGACGCTGTCAATCAATCCCCATGTACGATCATAAACAACCAGAAATTGCCGGGCTGCTGAACACGCAATCCATCGACAAACAGCTGCGTTCGCGCGTCAAGCTGTTCGGCCACCTGCTGGGCAATGTCCTGCTCAGCCAGGCGGGTGCCAAGGTCTACGATGCGGTGGAGAAACTGCGTACCGGTTTCATCAGCCTGCGCAGGGAAGACAATACGGTCAAGCGTGCGCGCCTGATGGATTTGATCGAATCACTGGACCAGAACACGCTGTCACAGGTGGTGCGTGCCTTCAGCACCTACTTCAGCCTGGTCAATGTCGCCGAGGAAGCCTCGCAGCTGCAGCAGCGCAGACGCAGCATACGGCAGAAAACGACGGAGCTGTGGCGGGGTTCATTTGACTCGGCAGTGGGCGACTTCGAGCGCATGGGCATGAGCGCCGAACAGGTACAGACCCTGCTCGACAAGCTGGCCTATATCCCGGTCATAACAGCACACCCCACCGAAGCCAAACGCCGCAGCATCCTGTATGCACTGCGCCGTATCTTCCTCACCAATGAAAAACTTAACGATACCCGTCTTGGCAAGGATCAACGCCTGGGTATTCTTGACGAGCTTGAAACCCGAATCCAGATTCTGTGGCGAACCGATGAAGTACGTGAATCACGTCCCCAGGTGCGCGATGAAATTAATAACGGCCTGTATTATTTCAAGGAAAGCCTGTTCCAGGCGGTACCCGAAATTTATAACAATCTCGAATGCCGGCTGCGTGAGCATTATCCGGATGCACAGTTGCAGGTACCCAGTTTCCTGCAGTTCGGTTCCTGGATCGGTGGTGACCGTGACGGCAATCCCAACGTCAAACCTGAAACCACCGAACTGGCTCTAAGGCTGCAGTCGGAAGTCGTACTCGAGGAATACATTCGCCGTCTGTCTGATATCTTCAAACAGCTGACGCATTCCAGCCAGTTGTGCACACCGAGCAAGGAATTTAACGACAGTCTCAATCAGGATGAAAACATACGCTTCGAGGTGTTTACCACCAAACCGACGATTTATGTCAAGGCGCCGTATCGACGCAAGATCGCCTTCATGCGTTTCCGCCTGCAACAGAGCCTGGACAGGACCCGGGCACATATTTACCAGGACAATTTCGACGATTCGGCCTGGCCACACGCCTATCGAAATGAAAATGATTTTCTGCAGGATCTGTATGTAATCCGCAATTCGCTCTACAGTCACGGCGACCAGAAAATCGCTGACCTCGTACTCAAGGATTTCATCCGCCTGGTTGAGTCCTTCGGTTTTTACCTGATGCACCTTGATGTCAGGCAGGAATCAACCCGCCACACTGAAGCGGTCGCTGAAATTTTGCAGCAGATGGAGCCGAATCTTGACTACCTGAGCCTGGATGAGCAGCAACGTATTGCACTGCTGTCTGACAGGATCAAACAGCCTGACAGCAACTTCGTGCTTGATCGTAACAAACTCAGCGAGTCCAATCTCGAGACCATGGACGTGTTCGAGACCATGGAACGCATGTACGACGAGATCAGCGAACGTGCATTTGGCAGCTACGTCATATCAATGACACATCAAGCCTCTCACATCATGGAAGTGATGTGGCTGGGTTCGCTGATTGGCCTCGCCGGCTATAACGGCAACGGCTGTTATTGCAAACTGCAAATTTCGCCGTTGTTTGAAACCATCGAGGATCTGGAACATATTGAAAGCGTGCTTGGCAACCTGCTCGATGATGACGTATACAAGCAACTGCTGCATGCGTCAGGCAATCAGCAGGAAGTCATGCTGGGCTATTCCGACTCGTGTAAAGATGGCGGCATACTGGCTTCGTCATGGCAATTATTCGAAGCACAACGCAAGGTGATTGCACTTGCAGATAAACACAATGTCGAATGTCGGCTGTTTCACGGTCGCGGCGGTACCATCGGTCGTGGCGGTGGCCCGACACACGAATCCATCCTGGCGCAACCGGAAGGTACGGTACACGGACAGATCAAGTTCACCGAGCAGGGTGAAGTGCTGTCGAACAAATACAGTAACGCCGAGACCGCGGTTTACGAGCTCACCATGGGCATCTCCGGCCTGATGCTGGCTACACGTTTCACCGTCATCGATGAGCCCGGTACTTCGACACCGGAGCGCATGGAAATCATGCGCGAGCTGATGAAAACCGGTGAACAAAGTTATCGCCAGCTCACGGATCATACTGAAGGTTTCCTCGACTATTTCTACGAAGCCACGCCGGTATCCGAAATCGCACAGATGAACATCGGCTCACGCCCGTCTCACCGCAAGAAAGGCGACCGCTCAAAAACCTCGGTACGCGCCATCGGCTGGGTGTTTGGCTGGGCACAGGCGCGACATACCCTGCCTGCCTGGTACGGCATCGGCTCGGCGTTGCACAAGTACATCGACGGAGACGACGCGCGCCTGGCCAAATTGCAGGAACTGCACCGCGAATGGCCCTATTTCAGAGCTTTGCTCAGTAATACGGAAATGGCCATGTACAAGGCCGATATCATTACCGCTGAAGAGTATTCGGAACTGTGCCTGTCAGAAGAAACCCGCACACGCGTATTCGACATGGTGCGCGAAGAGTACAAACGCACCCTGGAACTCACGCTCAAGGTTGCGCAGATGAACACGCTGCTGGATGACAACCCGGCCTTGTCGCTTTCACTGATGCGCCGCGATCCCTACCTGGATCCGCTCAACCATATCCAGATAAAACTGTTGAAGCACTATCGGGATAAATCGTTGAGCGAGGAACAACGCGACAGCTGGCTTGATCCGTTATTGCGCAGTATCAATGCCATTGCGGCGGGAATGCGCAACACAGGTTAATTACAGTGGCGAGGTAAAAGTGGCGAGTGGCAGGGAAAAGCAGCGGTAACATACCTATTAGACCTTGCCCCTCGAAACTCGTCCCTAGCCCCTGTTCTTTATGCCACCTGCACAGGGATCTGATCTGAAGTCCTTTTGATACAGTTGTTTTCGTCGAGATAAACCAGCTTGGGCTTGAAGTTGGCCACCTCGTGCTGTGCCAGCCTGGCATAGGCACAGATAATGACCCGGTCACCCGGCGCGGCCTTGTGCGCGGCTGCACCATTGATGGAAATGCTCCTGCTGCCCGCCTGGGCACGAATCGCATAGGTGGTGAAACGTTCACCGTTGTTCAGGTTGTAGATCTGAATCTGCTCATACTCGTGGATACCGGCTGCATTGAGCAGGTCAGTATCGATCGCGCACGAACCCTCATATTCAAGCTCTGAATGAGTAACCCGTGCCTGGTGCAGTTTTGCTTTAAGTAGAGTGAGCTGCATACAACCTTGGACGTCTGAGTTAAATGATTGATGATACTAGTAAATACAAACGATTATTATCGTTTATTCAGGCTCTTGCATCAACTCGAAAGGGATATTATCGATCAGGCGGGTACTTCCCAGCCGGGCCGCTGCCAATACAATCAATGACTTATCGTCTCTGGTAGGGACGGCAAGATCTTCTCGCCTGCGCACCACAACATAATCGGTCAGAAAACCGGCCTCGGCCAGTTCCTGGCTGGCATGTACCACGGCATAGTGATAGTCCATGCCATCATAAGCGGCATCAACCACGTGCTGCAGACAGCGGTACAGACTGGTCGCCAGTTTGCGCTGGTCTGCATCGAGGTAGCTATTGCGGGAACTCATTGCCAGGCCATCACCCTCGCGCACCGTTGGTACCGCGTGAATTTCAATCGGCAACGCCAGGTCACGCACCATTTTGCGGATCACCAGCAGCTGCTGATAGTCTTTCTCGCCAAACCAGGCGGCATCGGCCTGCAGAATATTGAACAGCGTGTTGACCACGGTAGCTACACCGGTAAAAAATCCGGGCCGGCATTCACCCTCGAGCATGTCCGACAGGCCCTGTACACACACCGTAGTGCCAGCATCAATGCCCTGCGGGTATATTTCACCGGCATCCGGTGCAAATATCATGTCAACCTCGTAATCAGCCAGGCGGGCAATGTCTTCATCAAAACTACGGGGATAGGTATCGAGGTCGTCGTCTTTACCGAACTGCAGCGGGTTGACAAAAATACTGACAACGACTCGCATGCCTGATTGACCTGCCGCCTTCACCAGGGCCAGGTGGCCATCATGAAGATTACCCATGGTGGGCACCAGCGCGATCGATTCACCGGCCAGTTTCCAGCGACGAATCAGCGCGCGCGCCTGCGCTATTGTTTCGGCTACCTGTATTTGAATCGATTCGTTATCAGCTAAAGACATGCTCGTTTCCCGGAAACTGGCCATTTTTTACTGCATCCGCATAGGCCCTGACGGCTGCCTCGATGCTCCCTGCGTCAGTCATGAAATTGTGGCTGAATCGGGGAATACGGCCTTTGCTGATACCTAGAATATCGTATAACACCAGGATCTGGCCATCACAAGCAGCACCGGCACCGATGCCAATGACAGGAATGCTCAGTGCGTTTGTTATGTTTTCGGCCAGGGCCTGTGGCACGCATTCGAGTAACATTACATCGGCACCGGCCTGCTCGAGCTGCTGCGCTTCTGTCAGCATGGCATCAGCCTGCGCCTGTTCACGACCCTGTACCCGGTAACCACCAAGCTTGTGTACCCGTTGTGGCTGCAGGCCGAGATGGGCACACACCGGGATACCGTGCTGTGCCAGGCGCGATACAATTTCAGCCTGTTCTGCACCGCCTTCAAGTTTCACCATTTGCGCGTTGGCCTGCTTCATGAACTGACCTGCATTTTCCAGCGCCTGTTGCGTTGAGGTATAACTCAGGTACGGCATATCAACCATGAGCAGGGCACGGCTCAAGCCAGAGGATACGGCCTTGCTGTGGTAGAGCATATCGCTGACGGTTACCGGTAATGTTGTTTCATGACCCTGCACCACCATGCCCAGCGAATCGCCCACCAGCACCACGTCGACACCGGCCTGATCGAGCACCTGTGCAAAACTGGCGTCATAGGCAGTCAGGCAGACAATTTTCTCACCCGCCTGCTTCTTTGCGTGCAAACTGCGCACGCTGACTCTGGCTTCAGCCTGTTGCCGGTGTACACTCACAGAAACATCACTTCCTGCAACGCCACAGGATTAAAATAATGTCGACCACTGCGGGTTTCGAGTACCTGCTCCAGCAATAGCTCGAAGTCTTCATCGTTATGCGCAAAGTCGATATCCGTCGCATTGACGATTAGCAGCGGCGCATCATTGTACTGGTAGAAAAAACGTACATAGGCATCACACAGGCGTTGTAGATAAGCCGCTTCTATCCATTTTTCGTGCTTGATGCCGCGCTTTTTGATGCGTTCAAGCAGCACCTCGACCGGTGCCTGCAGGTATACCACCAGATCCGGTGTCTGAATATCCAGTGTCAGGTTCGAGTAAACCTGTTGGTACAGATCCAGTTCATCACTGTCGAGTGTAAGTTCGGCAAACAGGTGGTCTTTTTCAATCAGGTAATCTGCCACCCGCACTGGATTGAACATGTCGTCCTGCTTCAGCATTTTCAACTGGCGTGTACGCTGCATCAGAAAATGCAGCTGGGTTGGCAAAGCCGCAGTGCGCGGATTCTCGTAAAACTTTTCCAGAAACGGATTTTCTTCTGCCCCCTCAAGCAGCATATTACTGCCAAAGGCATCAGCCAGGCGTTTTGCCAGCGTGGTCTTGCCAACACCTATCGGACCTTCAACAACAACAAAGTCGGGCAACGACCTTGCGCCAGGCAAATGATCAACAGCCTGATTCATACTTCATAACCCTCAATCGTTCCAAGGTAATGCAATCCAGCTTGTGGACAACATTTTATCAGCTCCCCGAGCATACCACGTCCGGGAATTTCGAGTTCGCGCTCGATCTCCTGTAATGGATACAGTACGAATGCCCGTTGTTGCATTCCTGGATGCGGCACTATCAGACGCTCATCATGTATGCGCTCATGGTTAAACATCAGTATATCCAGATCGATGGTACGCGGACCCCATTGCTGCATACGCTTTCGATGTTGCGCCTGTTCGATTCGTTGTAACTGATCAAGCAGCTGATGCGGATCCAGCCCTGTCTCGATTCTCACCACTGCATTGTAATAATCAGGCTGTGCTATTGAACCTGATGGCGGCACCAAGGGTTTGCTTGTATACAAACCCGAAACTGCGCTGATCCTGGTTGCGGGTATGTTATCAATTGCCTGCAATGCCTTGCGTATCTGTTGCGGCGGGTTTTCCAGGTTACTGCCCAGACCGAGGTACGCCGTTGACGTATTAGCTGTCGCCACCGTTATCCTTTTTTGGCCTGCTTCTGCGCTTTCTCGGGCTGTGCTTTGGTGCAGATATTATTTGTTTCTGTTGCTCGGGGCCTTGTTCCTGTATCTCGGTCCACCAGCGGCACTCATCTACATCCATTTCTCCGGCATTGGCTCGCAGGCACAAAAAATCATACGCGGCTCGAAACTTCGGGTGATGCAACACGGCGTAGGCACGTCGCCCGGAATGATTTCTGAAGCGTGACTGCAATGCCCAGATATCACGCATGACTGTAGTAAATCGCTTGGGTATCGAAACATAGCGTACCTGGTGGGACACAAGTTTCGTTGCCGCTTTTTGCAATGCAACAGCGTGTGGCATACCGGCTTCGATGTTTGCCTGAGTCTGTTTTGATAGCGGCGCCCATAACAGCGCTGCAAACAGGAACGCCGGCGTTACCGGTTTGTCCAGCTTGATCCGGTCATCGGTACTCTGCATGGCTAGCCTGATGAATTCTGCCGTGGTTTTATCGTGCAGTTCGCCGACCGCATCGGGAAACAGGTATTTCAATAAATCATAATCCTGCAGGGTAGAAAAACTTTCTTCGGCATGTCCCGAATGAAACAGTTTCAGTACCTCTTCGAACAGACGCGCCGCAGGGATGTCGCCCAGTAATGGACCCAGATTAAGGATGGCCCGCTTGCAACTGTCATCGATGGAAAAGTCCAGTTTGGCAGCAAAGCGGATAGCCCTGAGCATGCGCACCGGGTCTTCGCGGTAACGGGTTTCCTGATCACCAATCAGGCGTAAACGCTTGTTGGCAATATCATCGACACCGCCAACATAATCGATAATACTGAAGTCAGCGATATTGTAATACAGTGCATTTGCAGTGAAATCCCGGCGCCAGACATCATCATGTATTTCACCGTATACATTATCGCGCAGCACACGGCCGGCCTCATCATGATGCTCTTCATGCAACTCGCCGTGCGGCGCCCTGAAAGTAGCTACTTCTATTATCTGCCGACCAAAATGTATGTGCGCCAGTCGAAAACGACGGCCAATCAAACGGCAGTTACGAAACAGTTTGCTGACCTGCTCCGGCGTTGCGTCGGTAGCGATATCAAAATCCTTCGGATGCCTGTCCAGCAACAGGTCACGCACAGCACCGCCTACCAGGCAGGCCTGGTAACCGGCCTTGTGCAACCTGTAGAGTACCTTGAGTGCAGGCTCATCGATATTCTTGCGCGATATACCATGCTCGGACCTGGAAATAATGACAGGATCCCTGGACACGCCATCAACGCTGTTAACATTTTTGTTCCGCTTTGACTTGAGCCACTTCATCATTGCAGGCTGGCACCCGGTTTGTGTACCAGTGTGAGGCCATCGCCGATGGGCACCAGGCTGATATTGACGCGCTCATCCTGTTTGAGCATTTCGTTAAAATGTCGAATAGCGCGTGTTCCAGGCTCCATATTCTCAGGGTCTGCCACATCGCCAGACCACAGGGTGTTGTCAACCGCCATCAATCCGCCTGCACGTAACAGCATCAATGACTGCTCATAGTACTGTGGATAATTCTGCTTATCCGCGTCGATAAATATGAAATCAAATGCACCCATCTGTCCCTCATCGATCAGGGCTTGCAGTGTTTTATTGGCATCACCGAGTTTAAGCTTGATGCGATCTTCCAGCCCGGCCAGGTGCCAGTACTTCCTCGCAATCGCTGTCCATTCCTCGGAATCATCACAGCAGACAAGTTCGCCATCGAGCGGCAGTGCGCTGGCAATACTGATTGAACTGTAACCGGTAAAAGTGCCGATTTCGAGAGCGCGCCTGGCGCCCGTCAAGCTGACCAGCAAGGCCATGAACTGGCCCTGCTCCGGCGCTATCTGCATTTCGGAGAATTCAATGCCGGCTGTTTCCTGGCGTAATCGCTTGA
This sequence comes from uncultured Gammaproteobacteria bacterium, assembly GCA_963807785.1. GTDB lineage: Bacteria > Pseudomonadota > Gammaproteobacteria > SZUA-229 > SZUA-229 > JABDQW01. The sequence continues at coordinate 29,352 of CAWEEC010000063.1, forward strand.
GCAAGTCAGACTCTTTCAGTGATACAGAAAGCAGGTAGTCATAGATGCGATCATCGATCGAGAGCGTGCGATTACTCAAACAACAAAACTCCGCGCGGGTTGTGGCAATGCCAGGTAATTATGAAAGGTCAAAATTATATCAATAAACAGAGTCTTAGGTACACATCAGCTTATCGCCGGTCGTTCGCCGGTATTTCTGAATTGCAGGTAATCTCGCAGAATCTGTTCATGGTCAAATGCCAGCGGCACATTAATGCTGGCCGGATCGAAGATGCCGACACTGGCTGCATCATCCGCCGCCATCGGCTCGCCGTGTGCCTGGCCGACATATATCATGCTCACCGTGTGTCCGCGTGGATCTCTTGCCGGATGCGAATACACACCGAGTAAACATTGCAGGCTCACCTTCATGCAGGTCTCTTCCAGTGCTTCACGCACAGCCGCATCAGGCACGGATTCACCAATATCGACAAAACCGCCAGGAATCGCCCAGCCCGGTGGCGGGTTTTTGCGTTCGATCAGCACAATCGGCCTGTCGGGTAAATCGACAAGTTCGATAATGGCATCAGCGGCTATTACAGGTGTCTGTGGTCTTGGCATCGATGCCTCATTGCTCTCGTTTGAAACGCACGATGTGTTTGCGCTCATGTTTGTTGGGTCTTTTTGGTGGTGCTGTACGCGCGCCGGCAGCCATTTTGCGTAACTCAGCCAGCTGCTGTCTAGAAGCAATACTTGTTTGCGTCTCTTCGTACAATTGTTCCATCTCGATCGCAGGCCTGCGCTGCTGATTAATTCCTTTCACAATAATTTCATACGCTACTGGACCACGTTGAATGCGTAAAGTATCACCAATATGAACCAGTCTGCCCGGTTTGACACGATTGCCGTTGAGGTGCACCTTGCCACCATTGACAGCCTCGGTTGCAAGCGGGCGCGTTTTATAGAAACGCGCTGCCCACAGCCATTTATCAAGCCTGATTGATTCCACAACAATATGTCAGCATAAATCGAAATAAAAAAATAATTTACCGCAGAGGCGCGGAGGCGCAGAGAGAATACATATTAAAGTGTGTACTCACTCCAGTCATGCTTATATTGGCGATTATTCATATGTCAGTCATTTCAACAGAGTGCTATTGGTCACTGAAATTATGCCTATTTTTATTGCATGATCCAGAATCAGAATGCGGGTGTCAATATTTTAGCTTCCATAATACAAATGTTTCCTCTGCGCCTCTGCGTCTCTGCGGTTTAAATGTTGTTTAAATAGCCAAGGCTATAATGATGACACCCAGAACGGCCCACCACCAGGCACTGCTTGATTCGTCATCAGTTTCTTCTTTAACCGGCTCAATCACACCCGGCTTGATATCTTTTTCAACCGGCGCTGTATCCGGCAGTGGAATATAGAGTGTATCGTTTTTAGCAACTGATGTTTTTGCCGCCTTGTTATGTACATCAACCAGGCCATTGATAACCTTCACGTACATACCTTCGTCGTCAGTATCTATTGAGCCATCACAGCCTTTCGACTGGAATACTCTTAACGCATATTCAGTTCCACGCACACCCACCGATGCGACAGGCGTCTTCAGTTCGTAAACGTCTTCTGTCCATTTGCCAATTTCGCCGGTGACTTTACGTATACTGCCCTGCAACAGGTTGAGAATACTACGACGACTGGTCGACTGCAGATCGTATTTTTCGATCACCATGATGCTGTAACAGCGCAAATCGAGTTTGGCGTTATCGATCATGTGCAGTCGCAGAAAACCATCTTCGCCGGTAATAATCTTGTCGCCGACAAACACGCCATCACCAACAACAAGATCCCTTGATACCTTGTTCTGACTAACAGCAATGGTTTGACCCCTCGTCATTATAACCTGCCCCACCTGGCTGGGTTTCATTGGTCTCGGTTTAACTACCATGCGTTTGGGCAACTCGAGACGCACCCCGGCTTTCATTTTTGTTTCATCGCCATCGACAAACGCGTGGGGATTCTCTCGTACGATTTGCTGCCTCAGCTTATCCCAGTCTTTGGAACGCTGTGGATACAGACGCCGCACGATGTTGTGCAGTGTCTGTCCGGGCTGAACATACAGATAACGAATATCCGCCTGAATTTCTTCTGCGGCAATGGCGGGTGAGCCTGGGTCAATCGAGAACACCGCTAACACAATTAGCAGTTGAGTAATGGTTCTGAATAAAAATGGAAAGGCTAATGCTGGCATCGGAGAGAGTATAGCCTGTATAGCAATAACGAGCACAGAATGCGATTACTAATAAATAAATTTACCGCAGAGGCACTGAGACGCAGAGTTTTTTATAATGGTTTGTAAGAGCGGCTTTAGCCGCGATTCATCAATGCTCGCGACTAAAGCCGCTCCTACGAAAGCCAGGAACATTCTCTGCGCCTCCGCGCCTCTGCGGTTAAGTCTTATTTATTAAAAACGCAGCTAACTTGCTAGCTTTCCAGCAGACGGTTGACGCGCATGACGAAACCCGCAGGATCTTCCAGCTGGTTTCCTGCTGCCAGTTGTGCCTGCTCGAACAACAGCAACACCCAGTCATTGAAGCTGTCATCATCTGCAATGTCCTTCAGCTTCGCCACCAGCTTGTGCCCGGAGTTGAGTTCCAGTACCGGCTGCGCCCTGGGCGCATATTGTCCGGCGGCTTCCAGTATCTGCTGCATTTGAATGCTCATATCCTGCTCGTTCAGCACCAGGCATGATGGTGAGTCAGTCAAGCGCTGCGACATGCGTGCATCAGAGATGCTGTCACCAAGCGATTTCTTCACCCGCTCGATGACATCCTTGAACGCTTCGCTGGCTTCTTCCCTGGCTTTCTTTTCCTCTTCGTCACCCGTGTCGCCAAGATCCAGGTCACCACGCGCGACAGACTGTAACGCTTTGCCATCATATTCAGTCAGGTGCGCAACCAGCCACTCATCAATGCGGTCACTCAACAACAACACCTCGATACCTTTCTTCCTGAACACTTCCATGTGCGGGCTGTTTTTGGCTGCGGCATGGGAATCGGCTGTTATGTAATAAATCTTTTCCTGCCCTTCCTTCATGCGGCCAACATAGTCCTGCAGTGAAACCTTCTGCTCTTCACCACTGTCCTCCGTGCTGGCAAAACGCAGCAGATTGGCAATACGTTCCTTGTTGGCAAAATCCTCGATCGGGCCTTCTTTTATTACCTGGCCGAATGTTTTCCAGAAAGAAGTGTATTCTTCAGGCTGATCTTTGGCCATTGATTCCAGCTTACCCAGTATCTTCTTCACGGATGCGCCACGAATACGATCAGTCACCTTGTTCTGCTGCAGAATTTCACGCGACACATTGAGTGGCAGATCATCTGAATCAACCACGCCCTTGATAAAACGCAGATAATTCGGCATCAGGTGTTCAGCATCATCCATGATAAATACACGTTTCACATAAAGCTTCACGCCGCGCTTGTGATCACGTTCAAATAGATCGAATGGCGCCTTCGCTGGAATATAAAACAGCGAAGTATAACTTTGATTACCTTCGACCTTATTGTGTATCCAGGTTTGCGGGTCCTGAAAATCATGGCTGACATGCTTGTAAAATTCCCTGTATTCTTCATCCGATATATCTTTCTTGTCCCTGGTCCATAATGCCGATGCGCTGTTAACACGCTCGTACTCTGGCGCAGCCTCTTCTTTCTTATCCTCATCTTGCTCAGTAGCGTAATCCACTTTAAGCATATTAATCGGTAACGATATATGATCAGAATACTGTTTGATGATGTTACGCAGACGGAAGTTGTCAGCAAATTCTTCTTCACCTTGCTTCAGATGCAGGGTGACGACAGTGCCCCGCGTTTCTTTTTCGGTATTTTCCAGGGTGAAGCTGCCCTGGCCATCAGACTCCCATAGCACAGCTTCATCCTTGCCTGCACCTGCAGGCCTGCTGGTTACTGTCACTTTATCCGCAACGATGAAACTTGAATAAAAACCGACGCCGAACTGGCCAATCATTTGTGCATCCTTGGCCTGGTCACCTGTCAATGACTCCAGAAATTTCCTGGTACCCGAACTGGCGATGGTGCCGATGTTGTCGATGATTTCATCACGCGTCATGCCGATGCCATTATCGGTAATTGTGACGCTGTTGTTGTCCTTGTCGAAGTCAACGGTAATTTTCAAATCGCCATCACCTTCGTACAAGTCGTCATTTCCCAACGCTTCAAAGCGCAACTTGTCACAGGCATCCGATGCATTCGAAATCAGTTCGCGCAGGAAGATTTCCTTGTTCGAGTAAAGCGAATGTGTCATCAGATGCAGGATCTGACGTGCTTCAGTCTGGAATTCGAGGGTTTCTTTACCTGTATCTACACTCATTTATTTCTCCAAAATTTTTCACCAGGAATCTGGCTGATAGCTTACGAAATCTAGCCAGGCGGTTATATGGGGACAGTATTCTAACTTATCAATACCTTGAATTAAAATTCTTGTTAATCAATCGATTACAGGAAGCTCAAGCATGCGGGTATCGGCTACGGGCGCTGCTTTGGGCAAGGCCTTTTTGATTCGCCTGAGCACAGCTTCCGCCGTGGCCCGGTAGGATGTGAGCTTGCCACCATAGATTGAAATCACCCGGGGCCGATGCGGATTATCAACGAGATAGTGCGTATCCCGTGACTTTTTAAAGGCCTCGCCACTACCACCGGGCAAAACACGCAGGCCTGCGAAGGCGTCAATCACGTCCTCTCGAACCAGCTGGCGATTGAAATAATGATTGTAGATTTCGAGTAAATATTCAATTTCTTCATCAAGCGGGTGTACCTTGGCCGGGTCGCCACTATATCGGTTTTCAGTGGTACCTATCATGATGTTATTTTTCCACGGCACCACAAATACAGCACGGCCATCCCGTGGAGACTCCAGGTAATAGGGATGAGATAGCTCGCCAGCAATGACAATATGACTTCCCTGCACCAGTTCAATCTCAAGCTGTTCCAATGCCGCACCGGATTGTTGCTGCACGTGCTGCAGCACCTGATTTACCCAGGGACCAGTGGCATTAACCAGCACTCGCGCGCTAACGTTTTCAGGATTCGTCTTATTAACATAAGTCACTTCGACTTCAGCTGCAGTCAAACGGGCGCGAATGAATTCAGCGCTGGTAATAATATCGGCGCCCAACTGACGTGCTGACTCGAGCACAGAACGCGTCAGGCGAGCATCATCGGTTTGTGCATCGTAATAACTGAATACGGCATCGAGATCATCGCTACGCAAACCATCCAGCTGGCTCCAGTTGTGTCTGGAAATTTTATGAAAACGTTTTCTGCTGAAGAATGAATAAATACCCAGGCCCAGCGCTATTTTCCAGGGTCGTCTTTGTGTCTCCCGGTACACGGGTATATGAAATGGAACAAGCTTGACCAGGTGAGGCGCATTACGTAACAGCACAGCGCGTTCATGCAAACATTCCCTGACCAGGTGAAACTCCCCGCTTTCCAGATAACGCAAGCCACCATGAATCAATTTCGAGGACCGGCTGGAGGTCGCTGTTGCAGCTTCAGCGTATTGCTCGAGCACGAGCACGCTATAGCCTGCTGCAGCAACTGCCTGTGCCACGCCTGCACCATGTATACCCGCACCTATTACTACAACATCATATTGTATTGTCATAATTTATAGCTACGCGTTATTTATGCTGACAGGCGCGCGTTTGCAGCAGCGGATGTTGCAACATGCCGCCAATATCCCGGGTTTCGATCAGTTGCGCACCTTTTTGCGACCACGCCATGGCGAGCTCGGGATCAGTGATGTCATACAACATCCATTGCCAGCTTCCTTGCCATAGATCACGGTTTATCCTGCGGTAATTGCATATTAAATAATCGGGTGCATGCTCGTTGGCAAGCTGGTGATGTGCACTATCATAACGATGGATTACCCAGCCAATTTGAATATCTGATACACCTTTCACGTACAACAAAGCATCCAGATTATCGGATATGATTACGCACTGATGCTGCACCTGCTCGATACAGGCCAGCACTTCATCCAGCATTTTCTCTATGCCCCATCGCTGCAGGCTCTCATCCTTTATTTCGACAAATGCAGTAGTGTCGGGGTAATCAGGCAGTAACTCCATAACCTGCGCAAGCATTGGCACAGGTTCCGGATTAAACGTTTCAGCAAATCGCCCGGGCTCATGAACACTGACAGTAGTGTAATCGTCAAGCGTGAATACACTCTCGGAAACGCCTGCCGTACGTTTAAAACTATCATCATGCAAGAGTAATAACTGCGCATTAGCGTTCATCTGCACATCAAACTCGATCATGCAGGCACCCGCATCCAGCGCCGCCCGGATTGCCGCCAGTGAATTCTCCGGATATTTCTCCATGTAGCCTCGATGCGCTACCAGTAGTGGAATCATTGTCCAGGCTCCGACAGTTGATTATTGCCAAGCATACGTTTTATCTCTGTCTTGAAAATGTCATATCTCGCCAGCAAGGTTTCGTCCTCCAGTGGCGCGAACACCATGGACGTCTCGTGTGTTGATGAACTGGCAATATTCCAGTTCTCGGGTCGACCTGCTGCAAGCCATGCAACACCACGTGCCGTGGCTTCGGTTATATTGCTGCGTTCGACCTCGATCCGGCTCAGGCTGCTTAATTTCTGGCACAGGCCATCCAGTTCTGACAAACCACCACTGACATGCAGTTTCCTCAGCGGCGCTTCTGCAACCATCAGTTCTATGTTGACACATAGCATAAAAACAATACTTTCGATAACCGCCACGATCATCTCTGCATCAGAATAATGGCCACTGCCGACAAATGAAGACTGCATGTCGCCCTGCATCCAGGGCGTTCCCAATCCGCCTACTGCATTGATGAATACCGGCGGTTGCCTGACGTCCTGCAACCAGCCGGGCATACTCTGCAGTAGATTATCGATGCGCCACTGATCGGTAGCCCATTTCAGTGCATTGCCCGCACCATTGATGGTTGCTTCGCGCATATAACTGACACTGTTACTGTCCGAGTAGGCAATGCCGGTTAATTGACTGGTACTGCTACTAAAGTGTTCGAGCTCGCGCAGTATGAAGGCGCCGCTACCAATATTGACCAGTGCCACATCCTGCTGCAATGCGCCTGTTCCGAATAGTGCTGCGTTCTGATCACCACACACAGCCGTGACCGGTATACCCGTATCCGCCAGCCTGCCATAATCGGTAATCATAGGCATACACTCTGGCAGTAGATGCTTTTCAACCTCAAACCAGTCGCACAACTGGTCAGACCATGCCAGCGCATCAAGTGCAAACAACTGGGTGCGTTGCGCATTACTGTAATCAATCACATAAGGCCTGTTCTCAAGCAGGTGAAACAGCAGATAACTGACCAGCGGCGAAAGTCGTAATTGATTACGATCATACTGTTTCACGCTATCCGAATTGTGCAACAACCAGTTCATCTTGCCGGCACTGTAATAAGCCGTTAATGGCAGACCAGTGAGTTGTCTGATTTGCTGCTCATGCGGCTTCAGCCTTTTCAGCAGACTTTCAGCCCGCACATCCTGCCAGCTCAATGCCGGGCTCAGGGTGTCGCCATTGCCATTCCAGGCAAGCACAGTCGATCTCTGGGTTGCAATACCGCAGGCAGCTACCGGTTTGAGCTGCTGGTTTTCAACGCTGGACAGAACCTGGTGAATAACATTGATGACCGAATCCAGTAACTTGCTGGCGTCATGCTCGGCATAACCTGCAGCGTACCTGTGAAGGCTAACTTTCTGCGTTGCATGCAAGACGATTTCGCCGTTGCCATCGAACAATACGGCACGACTTGAGCTACTGCCTAGATCGACACCCAGAAAATGGCTCATGGCGAATATTTATTATTATTGTTGTTGTTAAAAGCAAAATCACTCTGGCCCGGGTACTCAGTTAATAATCGCACCCTCATGCTGTAGCAGCCATGATTTGATCCTGAGCATTTCGCCGCCTGTATCACCCGCATAACCGCCAAGGCCCGCTGTAGAAACGACCCGGTGACAAGGTACAACAAGTGGAAGCGGATTCTTTCTGCAGGCATTGCCCACGGCACGGGCAGATGTGCCAAGCCTGTGCGCCAGCTCTCCATAAGTAACAACCTCGCCGGCTGGTATAGTCTCCAGTTCGCGCCATACCTGTTGCTGAAACGGCGTCCCTTGCAATGCACATGAAATGTGAAACTGATATTTTGCCCCTGGATTATCGAGATATTGCCGTATCTGCTTGCAGATATTTAACGCCGAGTCTTCAGTGGGTATGATCTCATTTGTTGCAGCTATGAAATCAACTGCCGCAAGTTTGTTAGCAACACAGCTGATACCGAGGTGTGCAAACGGCGTCTTGATGCTCGCTTCATATGTTTTCATATCTCTAACCCTTGGATTCAGCACTACGCAGTAAGCGTATATGCTGGAGCTTTTGCCTGATCAACCGTTTACGTGAATCGCTGGAGGTTATTTTGAGTAACTCGGAATAAGCGTACTGGGCATCATCATATAACCTCGCCTTCAATAATGCATCCGAAGCCTTGAACCGGGCCGACTGCGCCCATAGATCAGTCATTGTTTCATCACCGGCTTTTGCCGATTTCATATACAGCAAGGCCGCCTGGTCATAACGCTCAATCTCATAATTCGATTCAGCTTTCCAGTAATAAATTTCACGTTTTAACTTGTCATCCATTGCAGCTATCGGTAACAGATCGAACAGCTCTAATGCCTGCTCATGCCTCCTGACCGTTTGCAGATCAAATACAACCTGTAGATAACGGTCGACCATATCGCTATTCAATTCAACTAAATTTTGCAGCGAGGCTCTCAACTCAGTCTCTCCCTGTTCATAGTCTCCTTCGAGTATCAATACACGCGCCTTGCGAATTTGCCAGTCGAAATAGCCTTCGCCTGCGGGTGGCTGCGGCAGACTCGCCATCATGGTTGCCGCCAGTGTTATATCGGCAACTGAAAGAGCGTGATCAACCAGGCGATAACGTACTTCTGCCGGAAGATTATCTGTAGAGCCAGCCATTGTGCTTTGCATATACAGCTGATTAACGACCTCCAGACCGCCATCGGTCACAGATAATGAATCAACAATTTCCTTATGCGCCAATTGTCGTTTTGTTTCATCCTGTGTTGTAAATGCAATAACAGTGTACATGGCGCGCGCACGCACAGGTTGTTTTTGTTGTATGTTGACGGCGCGCTCGTACCAGGCAGCATCATCTCCGGTTAAAAGCCGGTACTGGTTGCCAGCTGTTTCACCAATCTGCTGGTATAACCGCCACAGCGCATCGGCATCAATACTGAAATCATCACCAAGCATCACCTGGGTGCGGCTCAACGCGAGCAACTGCTCTGCCGTATCAGCCGCCAACACCAGGTCTTTTTTGGTTAAAGCCGCTTCATACAGCACATAAAAATAGGCGCGTTGTTGCGCTTGTGACAGGCCGGCGTCGGCCAGCTGGTTATTGATATCTTTAATATACAAACCAGCATTTTCGGGTCGCGCCCGCACAGCCGCGAGCAAGCGCAGTGCTTTCGCCTTGTGCGATTCTTCAGCTGCCAGCAAGTCAATGACTTCTGCCGGTCTGTTTATACGCAACAATGCCTGCGCCTGCAGTAACCTCCAGTCGGACTTGTAGTCACCGTAATCCTGGCGATATCTAACCAGTCCTTTATTTGCATCATCGTAATAATACAATTGCAAGTAGGCGCGGATAATCAGGCGTCGCCATAAAGCGGTAAGATCCCTGTCCTTGCCCTTGCCTTCCCACAGCAGGCTGCGCGCCTGTTTCAATGCCATCTCGGCATCACCAAGCCTCAAAAACGCGATGGCCTTTTGCGTCTTGAACCAGTTGGCAATTTTCGGTGTTATCTGCTGGCCGGGTATGGCTTTGTTGAGCACCAGATCGACGCGATCGATGACCTGCTGCCAGTGTTCCAGCGACAACTGTGTCTGCACGTACTTGAACTCAAATGCATACCAGTCAGGCGTAAACTCCGGGTAGAGTTTTTGCTGTTGCTCGATCATGCGAATGGCCAGCCCTGACAGACCGATCTGCGTGAGCTCATTCAACTGCTCGATCGACTTGAATGAAAGCGACTCTTGCGGCTGCGGGATGGCCGGTTCCGCCCCGGCGTCCATATCCTGGATGGCGGCCTGTTCGACTTTTCGGGGAGCCTGCAGGGGGATGCTCTCGGCAGCGGGTGCCGCAATAGCAGCACCTGCAGTGCAGGCAGCAGTCAATAACCATGCTAATGGTATGAAAAGATTACGCATACTCTAAATATAACGCAGGCAAAAAAAGAGTGGTCAAATGACCACTCTTTTTTTCGATGCATTTGTCACAAACTCTACTGCAACGCGTTAGCCAATGCAGTAGATGCGAATGACAGCTTTTACATAGCGCTAACAAACTGATATGAGCAGACGCAGGATAACGCCAACTTGCCGGTTTCAGTTAAAGCTTCTCTTTGATTCGAGCCGACTTGCCAGTCCGACCACGCAGATAGTAAAGCTTGGCACGACGTACCTTACCGCGGCGCTTGACCTTTATATCAGCGATGCTGTTGCTGTAAGTCTGGAATACACGCTCAACGCCTTCACCGTGAGAAAGCTTGCGCACAGTAAATGCCGAATTAAGGCCACGGTTGCGTTTGGCAATAACCACGCCTTCAAATGCCTGCAGACGCTCACGCTCACCTTCCTTTACACGAACCTGTACGACAACATTGTCACCCGGATAGAAAGTCGGGATTTCCTTTGTTATCTGCTCGGATTCGAGCTGTTGAATTATGTTGCTCATGTTACTTACTCCACTAATAGCTGATGCGTACGGCCAGTAGCCCGCAATTATTCAGCCTGCTGATATTCCATCCGGAATTCATCAAGCAAACGCTGTTGTTCTTCATTCAGCTGCACATTTTCCAGTAAATCCGGTCTGCGCAACCAGGTTCTTCCAAGTGACTGCTTTCGTCTCCAGCGCGCGATAAGCTGATGGTCACCACTTAACAGCTCATCCGGTACCCGCCTGCCGTTAACTTCTTCTGGCCGCGTATAGTGCGGACAATCGAGCAGGCCCTGCATGAATGAATCCTGCTGCGCAGAATCCTCGTCACCCAGAACACCGGGCAGCATTCTTGCGATAGCATCGATTAAAACGATTGCCGCAAGCTCACCACCGCTGAGCACATAATCGCCGATAGAAATTTCCTCATCGACGAATTGCTCAACCAGGCGCTCATCTATGCCTTCGTAACGCCCTGCTATCAGAATATAGCTCGCAGCCTCTTTATCGGCTTCGAGCAGTGCCAGCTGCCTGACTTTGTGCTGAGTCAATCTTTGCCCTTGCGGGTTCAGATAAATCACTTTCGCCGATGCGCCGGCCTGCACCCTGGCGGCCTCGATGGCATCAGCCAGTGGCTGTACCTTCATCAACATGCCGGGGCCTCCACCATAGGGTCGATCGTCCACAGTACGGTGACGATCGTGGGTGAAGTCCCGCGGGTTCCAGCACGTTAACCCGATCATTCCCTGCTTGATGGCACGGCCGAGCACACCTTCTGATGTGATTTGCCCGACCATTTCAGGAAACAGGGTGATTACGTGAAAATGCACCTTATCAAAGACCCTGCTTCTGATTAAACCAGTAAAATTCCTTAAAAATCCTCGTCCCAGTCGACGCGAATCCGGCCCAGCTCAAGATCGACTTCGAGCACTACCTGGCCCGGTGTCCATGGGATCAGGCGCTCCCTGGTTTCCGCCTGGTTCGACTGCTCCGCGCTAACCACCAGGACATCGTTAGCGCCGGTTTCCATCAGTCGCTGCACGGTTCCCAGTTCGACCTCATCCCTGTTAATGACGCGAAGCCCAATCAGGTCGCGCCAGTAATATTCGTCTGCGTTCAATACCTGCAGCTGCTGCGGACTGATCGCTATCAACGCACCTGTCAGCTGCATTGCCGCATCCCTGTCATCGACGCCTTCAAGCTTGGCGATGACTGTTTTGGCCTGGCGCCTGCCGTTTTCTAACCGAACCTGGCGCCAATCACCCTTTCCCTGGCCACCCGGTTGAATAAACCAGGGGTTGTATTCTGTTATCCCTTCGCGTGGATCAGTATCTGAATGAACCTTGACCCAGCCTTTGACTCCGTAAACACCGGAGATTCTGCCAATAATCAGCTTGTCATTCACAGCTGACATGGCGATCTACACGACACAACTCAAGCAGCCTGCTTGCGTGCCTCTTTGAGCAGGGATGCAACACGGTCTGAGGTACCGGCACCGTTCGACACCCAGTGATCAATCCGGTCAAGGTCAATCTGCAGGCGCTGTTCCGCACCACGCGCACCCGGATTGAAAAAGCCTACACGCTCGATGTAGCGACCATCACGTGACCGACGTGAATCCTTGACGTCAATGTGATAGAACGGCTTCTTCTTGGCGCCGCCTCTTGATAAACGAATCGTTACCATATTATCGTTACCATATTAAGAATTCTCTCAAATGTCTGTATCGCAGGCTCAGGTGCCCGCAGGAAGCCGCGTATTTTACGTGATTTTTTTTAAATATGAAATGCTTGGACAGGATTAATACATGGCCTGAAGTGATTAAAATCCCATGCCACCGGGGCCCATACCGGGGGGCATCTTGCCCTTCATGCCACGCATCATTGCCGCCATTCCGCCCTTGGACATTTTCTTCATCATCTTGCGCATCTGCTGATGCTGTTTCATCAAACGGTTGACGTCCTGTACCTGCAGGCCGCAGCCGGCTGCAATACGGCGTTTCCTTGACCCCTTGATGATATCCGGGAACTTGCGCTCCTTGGCTGTCATCGACTGGATAATCGCGATCATACGGGTGATTTCCCGGTCATTGACCTTGTCCTTGACCTTATCGGCCATGCCACCCATACCCGGCATCTTGTCTATCAGACCTGCCATGCCACCCATGTTCTGCATCTGCTCAAACTGGTCCCTGAGGTCATTGAAATCGAAGCTTTTTCCCTTTCTGACCTTTTTCGCCAGTTGCTCGGCTTTCTTGTGGTCAACCTTCTGCTGGACTTCCTCTACCAGCGACAGCACATCGCCCATGCCGAGGATGCGCGATGCCACCCGGTCCGGGTGAAACGCTTCCAGCGCATCGATTTTCTCACCGATACCCATGAACTTGATGGGCTTGCCGGTAATCTGGCGAATCGACAGCGCGGCACCACCCCTGGCATCACCGTCTGTCTTGGTCAGAATCACACCCGTCAGTGGTAACGCCTGATCAAAGGCATGCGCCGTGTTGGCCGCGTCCTGGCCGGTCATACTGTCGACCACGAACAGTGTTTCCACCGGATTTGCCGCCGTATGGATACGCTTGATCTCGTCCATCATGGCGTTATCGATATGCAAACGACCTGCGGTATCGACCAGTACCACATCGATATGCTGCTTGCGCGCATGCTCGATCGCACGGGTTGCGATTGTTACCGGATCCTGCTCGGTGGTGCTGGGATAAAATTCCGCACCGACCTGGGCAGCCAGTGTTTTCAACTGTTCAATAGCGGCCGGACGATAGATATCGCAACTGACCAGCAGGGTCTTTTTCTTTTCCCGCTGCTGCAACAGCCTGGCCAGCTTGGCCACGGTTGTGGTTTTACCCGCACCCTGCAGACCGGCCATCAAAATCACCGCCGGGGGCTGCGTCGCCAGGTCGAGGCGCTCATTGGCCTCGCCCATAATCCGCACCAGCTCCTGCTGAACGATATTGACGAACACCTGGCCCGGCGTCAGGCTGGTGAGCACATCCTCGCCCAGAGCGCGCTGTTTAACATCCTCAACAAATGTACGTACCACCGGCAGCGCAACATCGGCTTCGAGCAACGCCATGCGCACTTCACGCAGAGCATCCTGAATATTGTCTTCAGTAAGACGACCCTGGCCACGCAGGCGTTGCGCGGTTTTGGCCAGGCGATCACTTAATCCGTCGAACATGGGTCATTTTTATCAGCTGGTTTTTGGAAACGGGAATTATACATGAGGTGGTCGGATATTTATTCGCGAGCTCAGTAACAATGATTCTCTTTCAATATTTTGTTTAGCATTAATGTAATCGCATCTATTTGATTGTCATGTGTAATTAAGCATAAGGTTTCGCCCTTGCTGGGCGAGTTACTTTTCGTGAATTACGCACATCCCTGTGCTCCACCCTTCGGGCGCTACGCGTGCTAATTTGCTCCAGGCAAATTAGTCAACGGCGAAAGAAAAGTAACCAAAAGAACGCCGCCCCGGCCAGTTTGCCCTTCGGGTTCCCTCAGCATTTGGCTTTGCCTACGGGCCGCCCTGACTCGCCGTCCAGGCTCGACAGGACTAAATCAGGCGTCCTGCCTGATTTCCCTACCAAAGCCAAATGCTTCGGCAAACTTCAAGGGGAAATAAAAAACTCGAAGCCCACTTCGTTCCCTCCATGCCACGCCAGCAAAGCCTGATGTTTCGGTAATGCTCAAGCGAGAGGATAGCTGCCCCGTCAAGCTCGCCGAAGCTGACTTCATTGGTAGGGTCGATTGACCAGGGACGGTCAATCGAGTCTTGTCGAGCCCGGACGGCGAGTCGAGACGACCCGTTGGCAATATCGTAGCCCGGATGTAACGAAGTGAAATCCGGGGCTTTTCAAAGTTGCAGGATATTCCCGGATTACGCTGCGCTCCATCCAGGCTACGGTATGCGCAGCACGAGTAAAGACAAATTCATCGGGAATAAATTTGTGCTGCGAAGCAGACCCGAAGGGCAAATCACACGGATGTGATTTGCAACGTAACTCGCTCCAGCAGGAGCGAAACGAATGTTTAATGACACGTGATAATAAAATAGCAGCAACAACATTACTGCTATCAGAGCTGAATAAAGCAATCTGGCTGATCACGGCCCGTTGAAAAGACACTGGATCCCCGCCTTCGCGGGGATGACGTGAACTTTTCGATGAAGCGACTTGATCCAGATCGATGTGATGTCGTGAACTTATAAGAAGGTGGCTTGAACTTGTAGATGGGACTGACTTGAACGTATTAGCTGGTTGCCATCGAACTGATGGCTGCAGGCAGGAAATTACAGCTCGAACACATCCCCGCTCTTTAACTGCCTCAAGTCCCATTGCGGTAGCGCCTCGCGGCATTCATTCATGATGCGTGTTTCTTCACCGGGTTTGAGATGAGAAATACACACTGTTGGACGATGTCTCAGCTTGGGCAGATCCCTGGCAAGTAATTCAGGACAATAGTGAAAAGCCAGCCGGGCAAGCTCAAGCTCCTTGTTTGCAAAAGCAGATTCTATGAACAGCAGGTCAAGGCTGTCGTGCCTGTTCAAGCTAGCCCACAGGTTTTCGTTTGTGGTGGTGTCTCCGCTGAATGCAAATGATTTACCAGCAGACTCGACACGATAACCCACGCCAGGCACCACGTGATTGACCGTAATCATTTCAATATTTCGGCCCTCTATTTCAATATCGCTGCCCGCCGTCATTGAATTCAAGCTGAGTACCGCATTGGCTTTATCCGGCAGCGCGGTAAAGTCGGGCCAGATTACCCCGTTGAAGATATGCTTGCGTAATACCTCGAGCACATTTTTCTGTGCATGCACGGTTATTGGATTTCCGACCAGACTGTCAAACAGGCTATCTGCAAGTAACGGCATGGCCGCAATGTGATCAAGATGCGAGTGGGTGATGAATATGTGGCGAATGCTGCCCATTTGCTTCAGGGTCAGGTCACACACACCCGTACCAGCGTCGATAAGAATGTCGTTATCAATCAGAAACGAGGTCGTTGCCAGATTCTGGCCAATGCCCCCGCTGCAACCCAGCACACGAATCTGCACGCACTCCACCTGATGTCATTTGTGTTTTTTATTCGGCTCTGATGCTAACATGCCGAGCTTTAGTGTAATCACAGCAGCCAGTTTTGATGTTCATTTTTGTGACGGGAATCACAATGTTTGGCTACAATATAATAATCAATAAATTATAAACCAGCATGACTGACCTTTTAGCTGCACTTCTAGCCATATCGCTCTATCTGGGCTGCACTGTTCTGCTCCTGATAAAACTGAGACAGACGGGTAAACTCGCAAGCCTGAGCAAGCCCATGATTCTTGTCCCGGGATTCCTGGGACTGGGTGCTCACCTGTATACCCTTTCGATGAGCATGGTGAGCCCGGATGGTATCAATATCGGCTTTTTTACCGCGCTTTCACTGGTCAGCGCCTTCATTACCCTGTTTACCCTGGTATCAGCATTGAGACATCCGATTGAGATCCTCGGTATTGTTGTCATGCCCATTGCCGCAATTACCCTGGCGGCTGATCTTGCAACCACATCGATTCACCTGCTGCCACCCGGCAGCTCCAGCGGCCTGATTTTTCACGTCGTGACTTCGATCATTGCCTACAGCATTCTGGGACTCGCCGCATTGCATGCTATCGTGTTCTCGGTGCAAAACAGCTTGCTGCACAAACACCAGCCCGGGGGCTTGATACGACTGTTACCACCATTGAACACAATGGAAACATTATTGTTCGACGCAATCATCCTCGGCTTTGCGTGCCTGAGTCTGTCACTGCTAAGTGGCATGGTTTACCTGGAAAACATGTTTGCCCAGCATCTTGCTCATAAAACCATTCTGTCGATCCTGGCCTGGCTGGTGTTTGCCATTCTACTCATTGGCCGTTGGCTGATGGGCTGGCGTGGACGTACCGCTATTCGCTGGACGCTTGGTGGATTCATCAGCCTGATGCTGGCCTATTTTGGCAGCAAGTTCGTGCTCGAAGTGATCCTGGCCTCATCTTGACACCCGACTGTAGCGTCGATTGAAATAAAACACACCAAGTAAACGAGATATTCCTTGAGCCATATTTCCACAGGCACACTGTTCATTGTTCTGATTGTCCTGATCCTGCTGTCGGGCTTTTTCTCGGGTTCAGAAACGGCGTTGATGACCCTCAACCGATACCGCATGAAAAGCCTGGCCAGAAAAGGCCACCGCGGTGCAAAACTTGCGCGCCACCTGTTGAAGCGACCGGACCGTTTACTCGGGCTCATTCTGCTAGGTAATAACTTTGTCAATATTCTTGCATCAGCCATTGCTTCGTTAATTGCGATGCGCTATTACGGCGAGGCCGGTATCGCCATTGCGACTGGCATCCTCACTTTCGTCATCCTGGTATTCGCCGAAGTCACACCGAAAACACTGGCCGCACTGAAACCGGACCTGTTTGCATACATTGCTGCCTTCATCTACACACCGCTGCAAAAAATCTTTTATCCACTAGTGTGGTTCGTCAACCTGATCTCAAACAAGATGCTGGCAATGTTCGGGGTACATGCAGCATCAAGCTCTGATGACAGCCTCAATGCAGACGAGTTACGCATGGTGGTCCATGAGGCAAGACAGTTTATTCCGGGCAAGCATACTGACATGTTGCTTGGCATCCTGGATCTGGAAAACATCAGCGTTGAAGACATCATGATCCCGCGTAATGACATTACCGGTATCGACCTTAATGATGACTGGAGTGATGTTGTACAACAGATCACCAACAGCCATCGCACTCGCGTTCCAGTGTTCAAGGACAGCATCGATAACACCCTGGGCATGCTGCATCTGCGCAAGGTACTCAACCTTGTTGTCAGGGATGAACTCACGCGTGAATCACTCGAATCATTGATACGCGAACCCTATTTCATTCCGGAAGGGACATCACTGACACACCAGTTACTTAACTTCCAGAAAAACCGCAGACGCTCGGGGCTTGTGGTTGACGAATACGGCAGCATACAGGGACTGGTTGCACTGGAAGATATTCTTGAAGAAATCGTCGGGCAATTCACTACCGACTCCTCGGCACATAATGCCGGTATCCATCCACAGGACGATGGCAGTTACCTGATTGATGGCAGCACGCATATCCGCGAAATCAACCGTGCCCTGGAATGGGATTTGCCGTCCGATGGGCCCAGAACACTGAATGGATTAATACTGGAACACCTGGAGATGATACCGACGCCGGGAACCAGCCTGCTGATAGCGAACTACCCTGTTGAAATAACCCGCACTGATAAAAACGCGGTACAAATGGCTCGTATTCGTCCGCAACTGACAACGCCAGGGGAATCATCTGCAAGCAACATGGAAGCAAGCTGATGGCCAAAGTAAAAATGTTATTTGTATGTTCATCCTGCGGCGCCAGCCAGAGCAAGTGGGCCGGTCAGTGCACGGATTGTGGTGAATGGAACACGATGATCGAAAGCGTACCGCAAGCCAGCGACAACCGGTCCGGATACACCCCGGGCGTTAGCGGCGATATACGTATCCAGGCACTGGATGAAATACAGCTCGAAACCGAAGCGCGCACAAAAACGGGCATCGGCGAACTTGACCGCGTACTCGGTGGCGGCCTGGTGCACGGTTCGGTCACCCTGATCGGCGGTGACCCGGGCATCGGCAAATCCACCCTGCTGACACAAACCATGGCGGCACTGGCTGACAGCCTGCCCTGCCTGTATGTGACCGGAGAAGAATCCCTGCAACAGGTCAGCCTGCGCGCGAGGCGTCTGGGTGTGAATGATCACGGGCTGCACCTGCTCTCGGCAACCTGTGTTGAGAACATCATTGCACTGGCTGCCAAACAAAAGCCGCGCGTGATGGTAATAGACTCCATCCAGACGATTTATACAGAAGCGCTCTCGTCTGCTCCGGGTGCCGTTGGCCAGGTACGGGAAAGCGCCGCCCAGCTGGTACGCTTTGCCAAACAAAGCGGCACCGCGCTTTTCCTGGTTGGTCACGTCACCAAGGAAGGCACGCTAGCGGGTCCACGCGTACTTGAGCACATGGTCGACACCGTGCTGTATTTCGAGGGCGACGCCGGTGAACGCTACCGCATGATTCGAGCGGTCAAGAACCGCTTCGGCGCAGTCAATGAACTCGGCGTCTTTGCCATGACCGATACCGGTCTGAAGCCGGTCAACAATCCGTCAGCCATTTTCCTGTCACGCCATGACGAGCCGGTTCCCGGCAGTATTATCACGGTCATACGTGAAGGCAGTCGACCCTTGTTGATCGAAGTACAGGCGCTGGTCGACGAAAGCCACAGTCCCAATCCACGCCGCATCTGTCTTGGGCTCGACGCTAACAGGCTTAACATGCTGCTGGCGGTAATGCACCGTCACGGTGGTATTGCCCTGTTTGACCAGGATGTATTCGTCAATGTCGTCGGCGGTGTGCGCGTAACGGAAACCAGTGCCGATACGGCATTGCTGCTGGCTGCCTTATCAAGTTTCAGAAACAGGCCATTACCGATCGATCTGATCACATTTGGCGAAATCGGACTGGCCGGCGAGGTACGACCGGTACCTAACGGACAGGAACGTCTACGCGAAGCCGCAAAGCATGGCTTCAAACACGCCATCGTACCGAAAGCCAACATGCCGAAAAAGAACGAAATAATTGAAGGCCTGCATATCACACCGGTACAGCGTGTCAGTGAACTGGTGGACACGAGCTTCAGCTGACATATATGCGTTAGTCCGCAAATGAACACTAATAAACGAGAAACTAGATATTAATTGAGTAGTCGTACCGGCGTGAACAAGACCATAGCGTTCGCCCTGAGCCTGTCGAACGGCAGAGCTTGGTTTGTGCCTGTCTACCAAACTACTTTCAGCCGCAAAACACGCGAAAAGCGCAAATGGGCTCCAAAGATTGAACCAGAATTAATTGCTAATATTTTTTGCGTATTTGGCGTGATTTGCGGCTAACTGTAATTGCATTAAAAAAACATTTGCATTCATTAACGTTCATTTGCGGACTCAAACACGCCCGATCACTTGCAAGCACCTGTATAGTCCGCTAACGTATTGTCCCCCTTGAAAAAATGCGTGAACGAGCGATGCCAGCCAAAAAATCCGTCAATCTCGAAAAAGCCCTGGCCGAACTGGAAAAACTGGTCGAGGAAATGGAACAGGGCAATCTCAGCCTGGAAGAATCACTCAAGCGTTTTGAAAAAGGCATCGCGCTTACATCGGAGTGCCAGGAAGCGTTGCAAAAAGCCGAGCTCAAGGTTCAGCAACTGATTGAGAAGAATGGCAAACTGCTGGAAAAAGACTTCGTAGTTGATGAATAATCGATGCCCGCTACCTTCGATTTCAATTCCCGTCTGAAGCACTATCAGCAACGCGTTGATAAGGCACTTGACTGTTACCTGCCAGAGATACCAGCCCGAAAGCACAACCTGCTGGATGCGATGCGTTACTCGGTGAGAGGCGGAGGCGGCAAGCGCATTCGACCCGCCATGGTCTATGCTGCCGGGGCAGCCATGGGTGTCGAACAGGCGATACTCGACACGCCGGCATGCGCAGTCGAGATGATGCATACCTACTCATTGATTCATGATGACCTGCCGGCGATGGATGATGATGATTTGCGTCGCGGTCAGCCGACCTGTCACAAGGCGTTTGATGAGGCCACAGCGATTCTGGCTGGTGATGCACTGCAGGCGCATGCTTTCGAAATTCTTGCCGCCAGTGATCTGCCAGTCAACGACAGGCGACGTCTCGAGATGATTACTTTACTGGCCACCGCCAGCGGTGCGGACGGCATGGCTGGCGGTCAGGCGATCGACCTGGCTGCCGTCGGTCGCAAACTCTCGCTGCAGGAACTCGAAGCCATGCACCGCCTGAAGACCGGCGCGCTGATCAAGGCCAGTATCCTTCTGGGCGCCATGTGCAGTTCAGCAGTCACAGAACAGGAGCTCGCAATGCTGGGCCGCTACGCCGACTGTATTGGCTTATCATTCCAGATCCAGGACGATATCCTGGACGTTGTCGGCGAAACTGAAACCCTGGGCAAGCCCCGCGGGTCGGATGAAAAAATGCAAAAGCCAACCTACCCTTCGATCCTTGGCCTGGATGCATCGAGAAAAATGGCCCTGGAGCAGCACGAGCAGGCACTGTCTCATCTGCAAACACTGGATGCGCATGCCGATACCCTGCGTCACTTGTCCGCCTACATTGTTGAGCGTGAATTCTAGATGGGACCATCATCTGCAAATCGCTGGCCGTTGCTTGAATCGGTAGATACACCGGCTGATTTACGCCAACTGTCGCGCACCCGTTTGCCTGAACTGGCACGCGAGATGCGTAGTTACCTGCTTGAAACCGTGTCGATTACCGGCGGGCATTTATCGGCAGGTCTCGGCGCTGTCGAGCTTACCATTGCGCTGCATTATGTTTTCAACACGCCAACTGACAAGCTGGTATGGGACGTTGGCCACCAAACCTATCCGCACAAGATTCTTACCGGTCGACGTCATCGCATGCCCACACTGCGACAGCAAGACGGCCTTGCCGGTTTCCCCAAACGCGGGGAAAGCGAGTATGACGCCTTCGGCACCGGCCACGCGAGCACATCCATCAGCGCAGCGCTGGGTATGAGTATCGCAGCACGGCAGACCGGGGCCAATTACAAGTCAGTGGCGATTATCGGCGACGGCGCCATGACCGGCGGCATGGCATTCGAAGCGTTGAATCATGCCGGTGACAGCGATGCCGACCTGCTGGTGATCCTGAATGACAATGATATGTCGATATCGCCAAATGTTGGTGGCCTGTCCAACCACCTGACCCGGCTGTTATCAGGGCAACTGTATTCAACGGTACGCGAAGGCGGTAAAAAAGTGCTGGAACATATGCCCAGCGTATGGGAACTGGCGCGTCGTACCGAAGAGCACGTCAAGGGCATGGTCGCACCGGGTACCCTGTTTGAAGAACTGGGCTTCAATTATTACGGCCCCGTCGATGGTCACGACCTGAGTACACTGGTTCCCATTCTGCAAAACCTGTGTGAGTTGAAAGGTCCGCGCTTCCTGCACATAGTGACTCAAAAAGGCAAAGGTTACTTTCCGGCCGAAGAAGACCCCAGCCGCTATCATGGGGTTGGAAAATTCGATACTTCCACCGGTGAATCCACCGGCGTGTCCAGCGCTGATGAGAAAAGCAGCCCGACATTCACCCAGGTGTTCAGTACCTGGCTGTGCGACATGGCCGCGGAGGACGAACACCTGATCGGTATCACGCCAGCTATGCGTGAAGGCTCGGGCCTGGTCGAGTTTTCGCAGCAATACCCGGACAGGTACGTTGATGTCGGTATTGCTGAACAGCATGCCGTTACCCTGGCTGCCGGTATGGCATGCGATGGCCTGAAACCGGTTGTCGCTATTTATTCAACATTTTTGCAACGTGCTTATGACCAGGTGATTCACGATGTTGCCTTACAGAACCTGCCTGTTTTGTTCGCGATTGACCGTGCAGGCATCGTCGGTGCTGATGGCCCCACCCATACCGGCGCCTATGACATCAGTTACCTGCGCTGCATACCGAACATGGTAATCATGACACCGGCTGATGCTGATGAAGCACGCTGTATGCTAACCACCGGTTTTCTACATGACGGTCCTGCTGCGGTGCGTTATCCACGTGGCACATCGCCCGGACAGCTGCCGCGCAAGGAACTGATGGCCGTTGATTTTGGTAAGGCGGTACGCTGCCGCGAGGGCAAAAAGGTCGCCCTGCTGGTATTTGGCACGCTGTTGTCCAGCGCACAGGAAGTTGCCGAGCTGATTGATGCCAGCCTGTATAACATGCGCTTCGTCAAACCACTGGATGAAACCGCTATCAGGCAAGCAGCGAGAGACCATGATTTGCTGGTTACCATTGAGGAAAATGCGCTCGCCGGCGGCGCCGGCAGCGCGGTCAATGAGTGGCTGGCAGCGCACGGGGAACCCAGCAACATACTCAACCTGGGCTTTCCGGATACCTATGTTGGGCAGGGGACACAGGCTGAAATGCTGGCACAATGGGGGCTGGACACTGATGGCATGCTAACAAGCATCCACAACCGGCTGGCAACACTAAAAGCCTGAAATTGCCAATGATGGCCATTTTCGTTAAAATCCTACTAATTTACTCAAGTATTATTCTGGAATAGCTGGATAATGGCTGCAAGTTACCTGCTGAAAGTGGTTACCGAGTTCGCATCGGCCCACACACTGCGAAATTATCCGGGCGCCTGCAGCCGTATGCACGGCCATAACTGGAAAGTGGAACTGGAAGCCGTTGCAACCGCACTGGATGATGTCGGTATGGGTATCGACTTCAAGAACATGAAGGCGGCTGCAAACGAGGTTGGTGACCGCCTCGATCATCGCTATCTGAATGATCTGGAGCCTTTCACCGAGATAAATCCGACAGCGGAGAACATAGCTGCCTACATGTACCGGGAAATAGCCGCACATCTGAACAGCGATACGATCAGGGTGAAGGCAGTGACCCTGTGGGAAACAGACAGAGCCTGTGTTCGCTACAGCGAAGAGAATCAATGACATGACTGACATAATCGAAGCAAAACCAACCACAGCATCTGACATGGTCGATGTCCAGAGCAGTCGTGATAACCGTGCCATCCATATCGACAAGGTCGGTATCAAGGACATTCGCCACCCCATCCAGGTTAAAGACCGCTCCGGTCATGTCCAGCATGCCGTTGCCAACTTCAACATGTATGTCGACCTGCCACATGATTTCAAGGGTACCCACATGTCCCGCTTTGTGGAGATTCTGAATAACCACGATTGGGAAATAACCGTGGAGTCATTCAAGGTCATGCTCACCGAGATGACCAACCGCCTGGATGCTGAATGTGGCCATATCGAGATGATGTTTCATTACTTCGTCAATAAAGCAGCCCCTGCATCAGGCGTTGAAAGTCTGCTGGATTATGAAGTGACACTGATGGGTGAGCGCAGGAATCATACCAACACCATGTATGTCAAAGTCGTGGTACCGGTGACCAGCCTGTGCCCCTGTTCGAAAAAGATCTCGGACCGTGGTGCGCACAACCAGCGCTCACATGTCACGGTCACTGTGAAAACCCAGAAATTTGTCTGGATAGAAGAAATAATCGACATTGTCGAGTCGCAGGCGTCATGCGAACTGTATGGCCTGCTGAAGAGACCCGATGAAAAGGTTGTTACCGAGCGTGCCTACGACAATCCAAAATTCGTCGAAGACATGGTGCGTGATATTGCTGCACAACTGAACACGGACGATCGCATTCTTTCCTATACGGTGGAATCAGAGAACTTTGAATCCATACATAACCACTCGGCTTACGCACTGATCCAGAAAGACAAGTAAAAAAGAATTATTCACCGCAGAGGCGCAATGGACGCAGCGTTTATTTAATATCTGGTCTGCAACCGCATACAGGGACAAGGTGTTTCTGTTCCAGGCAGCGCAAACTATTCACTGCATTTCTATTACTCCAGCGCGATCGCCAGCGCGGCCCTGACTTGCGATGCTGAGTAACTGCTCGCTTCCATACCACGTGCATCCAGCAAGGTGAAGTTGACATAGCCGGGCTGTTCGGCCAGCACCAGCACGAAGCTTTCTTCCTTGATCGATTGCTTGTCGCCGGATTTGCCTTTGAACAGGTTCATTAGCCAGCTGGACTCAGCGTATTCATCAACCTCTTCGCCACCTGACTGGGTGAATTTCACGTCAGCAGGCATAGTGAATTTGATTCGCCCGCTCTTCTTGTCCAGGGTGATACCTTCCATTTGCATTCTGTCCAATGCACGGATGGTTCGATACCAGACAAAATCCATCGAGCCTTTCATTGACAGTACGGCCATCTTGACGTCGCTAAGCGCACCCAGGGCAGCAGGATCGATATCATCGCCCTTGAAGGTTTCCCGGTAAGTGACATACGATTGCATCGGCTTGTATTCCATGAGCAAACTTTCTGCCTGGTTTTCGCTTAAACCGGCAAACAGGGTCAGGCGTGACAGGATTTCGCGCTCGAGCTCGACATCGCTTGCTCTTTCAAGCCACTGCGTACTACCCATGTCGTCACCGGTAAATTCGACGAACACCTCGATACCCGAGTGCGCAACAAAGATATGTGTCTTGGTACGATCAGCGGCGGGCTCGATGCGCATGCGGAACATGTCGCGGAAATTAGGCTCCAGTTTACTGAACAGTTTGGTAAAGTAATTCGCATCCGCACGTATCTGTAACTGCTTGGTCCAGTCGGTCTGCATAAAGCCCAGCATCGGCCTGTTTTGCAGTAAGCGGATACCCTCATGTTCCCAGAAAGCTTCAAGTTTTGGCCACACAACTTCGGGTGCTGCATCGACCTCGAGGAAGTACATGCTGCCTTCGTGCTTCAATCGAATACCCTTGAACTCGGGTACAACGGCTTTGTTGCGCTTGTGTTTTGCCTGGAAGTCTTCCAGCGCAGCCACCGTCGGCTCCGGAATCTGCATTTCAGCCGTCGATTTTTCCAGAGTCAGATCGGGGGGCAGCTCCAGGCTTTTATAATAATCTGCTCCCTGATATTCAGGACGTTTGCTCTTGGAACTACAGCCCGATACCAGCATAACTGCCAGCATCAGGGCATTGATATAGATAAACCAGCTTTTCAACTTAATACTCCAGCATCACGCAAGGCCTGGCGCAATGGTTGATGAAATTCTTCACTCAGTGGTGTTAATGGCAAACGTATGCCTTCGGGAATCAGGCCCATTTCATGCAGTGCCCACTTCACAGGAATCGGGTTGGCTTCAACAAACAGATTAATGTGCAGACCCTCGAGTGGCCGATTAAGTTCCATGGCTTGTTCACGATCGCCCGCCAGCGCGGCTTCACACATCGCGGCCATCGCCGCTGGCGCAACATTGGTGGTCACGGAAATAACCCCATGACCACCGGCAAGCATGAATTCGATGCCGGTTTCATCATCACCACTGTAAAGCTCAAAATCCGCCGGTACGCGCGACTGGATTTCGCGCATGCGTTCCAGGCTACCGGTTGCCTCCTTGATACCGATAATATTCGGGATTTCGGCAAGTCGGGCCACGGTGTCCGGCAGGATATCGCATACCGTACGCCCGGGCACGTTATACAGGATCTGGGGAATATCGACCGACTCGGCGATCAATTTATGGTGCAGATACAGCCCCTGCTGCGTCGGTTTGTTATAGTAGGGCGCAACCAGCAAGCAGGCATCGGCGCCACCCTGTTGAGCACAACGCGTAAGCTCAATTGCCTCGGAGGTGGAGTTAGACCCGGTCCCAGCGATGACGGGAATACGACCTGCGACCATGTCGACGGTTCGGCGCATGACTTCGCAATGTTCGTCCATATCCAGCGTGGCAGACTCGCCCGTGGTACCCATCGATACAATGGCAGCGGTACCACTCTCAATATGCATTTCGACCAATTTTGACAAACTGTCAAAATCAACGGACCCATCGGCGAACATTGGTGTAACCAATGCCACCATACTACCTCGAAACATGAATTCCCCCAGGGGATTATGGCTGGACAAACAAGTCGCACAGTTAATCAATTTTTTTCCGCGATTTCAACGAGGAATACGATTCAAGTGTCTATACTCAGGATGTTAAAATCAACTATTCACTGGAACAATGCATACTCATATGTCTTCCCAGGAAAGAAGAAATCACCAAAGAATACCCTTTCAGGCAGAAATCATCATGCAGAGTGGCAATGAGGAGTGGAGCTGCAACTTGCTCGACATATCCCTCAAGGGCATGCTGGTAGAACCACCGGAAAACCTCGACATCGACACCAGTAAACCCTGCGCTCTGGCGCTGTTTCTGGGTGAAGAAGCAGCCATCCACGCCCGCGTCAAGATTGCACATGTGATGGATAATGGCAACTGGGGTTTACAGTGGCAGCATATCGATGTCGACAGCCTCAAACACCTGCGTCGACTGCTGGAACTGAATCTGAATGATCCGAACCTGCTGAACCGGGAACTGGACGGACCTGGGTTAATCCGGATCATCGATATTTTTTTCCAGCTGCACTGTAGCTAATCACTGACTGACATTGTGTTTCGCCCCTGCCGGGGCGAGTTACATAGCTAATTACAGTGCTGTGATTGGTCCTTCGAACTTGCGTTTGGCTTGTTGCAGCTATTTTACTATCACGTTTAACCAAGCATTTATTTCGCTCCTGCTGGAGCGAGTTACCTTTTTTGCTCGTGCAAAAAACGTAACCCCCAATAATTATTTTTCTTGGACACGCCCGGGGCGCTCGTGCTGCGCATACCCTCAGCCGACTTCACTGCCAACGGGTCGTCTTGACTCGCCATCCGGGCTCGACAAGACTCGATTGACCGTCCCTGGTCAATCGACCCTACCAGTGAAGCCGGCTTCGGCGAGCTTGACGGGGGATCTATCCTTCCCCTTGAAGTTTGCCGAGGCATTTGGCTTTGCTGGCGTGGCCTCGAGGGAACGAAGTGGGCTTCGAGTTTTTTATTTCCCCTTTAAGTTTGCCGAGGTATTCGCCTTTGGTAGGGAAAATCCGACACGGACGTCGGATTTAGTCCTGTCGAGCCCGGATGGCGAGTCAGGACGGCCCGTAGGCAAAGACGAATGCCGAGGGGACCCGAAGGGCAAACTGATCGGGGTGCCCTTTCTTTTGGTTACTTTTCTTTGGGCATACAAAGAAAAGTAACTCGCCCAACAAGGGCGAAACTAAAGGTTTAATTACACGTGATAACAAATAGCTGCAACAAGCCAAACACAAGCCCAAAAGACTAATTAAATAGATGCAAGTAATAACGTAACCCTCTCCCGCCGGGACAAAATACAATGCTTAACAATAGCATTCCATTACACCTGCGAATATCATCTATTATTCCATTGCATCATTGTTTACACTCTCCACCCCGTAATCAAAAAAATAACACCCATGTCCGAAAAACTCGTAATAACCGCACTGGGTGATGATCGCCCGGGTATCGTCGATGAATTGAGCAACACCCTGTTCAAGCATAACCTGAACATTGAAGACAGTCGTATGAGCGTGCTGGGTGGTGAGTTCGCCGTACTGCTGCTTGTCAGCGGTTCACAGCAGTCAATCGACGATTTCGTTGCTGATAGCGCCAGCCTGGAACAATCACTCAATATGAAACTACTGGTGAAAATGACGCGTAGCGAAGCCAGTAAACAGGCACTTGTCCCATACACGGTAGAAGTGGTTGCCATTGACCATCCCGGCATCGTGCACAATCTGGCAAGTTTCTTTTCAAGCAGACAGATCAATATCGTTGATCTAAGCACAGAACGTTATGCAGCAGCACACACTGCAACACCGATGTTCGCTGTTAATATCACCATCGGCATTCCTGCCGGTACCTCGATTAAAAATTTACGCGATGAGTTTATCGCCATGTGTGATGATCTCAATCTTGATGCTTCAATGGCACCAACCAGCTAGAAACAGGATCAGTCAATGGTCGATATCGGAAAAAAAGTAAAAAATTTCAAACTGTCTGCAACGGGTGAGAAGAATATTAGCCTGAATGATTTCAAGGGAAAGAATGTCGTACTGTATTTTTACCCTAAAGACAGTACACCAGGCTGCACAACAGAAGGACAGGACTTTCGTGACACCAAAGGCAGGCTTACCCGGCAGAATACGGTAATACTGGGTGTTTCACGCGACAGTCTCAAATCACACGAGAACTTCAAGACCAAACAGAACTTCAATTTCGATCTGCTTTCAGACTCCGATGAAGCGCTGTGCAATCAGTTCGATGTGATTAAAATGAAGAACATGTACGGCAAAAAAGTACGCGGCATCGAACGCAGTACTTTCCTGATTGATGATAAAGGTGTATTACGCCAGGAGTGGCGCAAGGTCAAAGTCAATGGGCACGTGGATGAAGTACTTGATGCAGTCAAGTCACTGAAATAATCTTAAGCCCACACACAGGCAGGCTAATCAAACAATAAAGTAATGTTCGCATCTTTCAGGTAATCACACTCTTTACCCAGGTCGGCCTGGGTTAAAGGGTGTTGATCCAACCACCCATATGGAAAATGCAGTTCTACATATTTGTCATCAACCTTGATTCCAACATCTGGCACCTGCTCGTCGGTACGCCCGCGATGAAACAGAACAGCGAGACGCAATAATACGCAAAGCCGGACACCCGGTTTTCTTGCCGGCTCGACAAGATCATCGAATGCATTCATTCTGAATCTCTGCCGATGACTCAATACCAGTGTTGCCAGCATGGCTTGTTCAGGTCGTGAAAATCCCGGCAGGTCTGCGTGATTCAATATGTAGGCACCACGTCTATGGTAGGCACCATGCGAGATTTGCATGCCGATTTCATGCAGCTGGGCGGCCCATACCAATATATCCCTGTGTTCATTATTCAGTATCCAGTCGCTACTGACCTGTTCGAACAGGTTTATTACCGTCGTTGTAACATTATTGGCGTGTTCTGCATCCAGGTTCCAGCGCTGCATGGCAGATTGAACCGTGGACTCTCGTGCATCTTGATGGGTAAGACGACCCACCAGGTCATACAACAGGCCTTCTCTCAATGCCTGGTTGGAAACACGCATATTTGAGATACCCAGGGTTTCATAAACGGCCGTAAGTACTGCAACGCCACCCGGCAAAACAGGTGCACGGTCGGGCTTCAGACTTTCCAGATTGAGTTTTTCAACACTGCCCTGCTTGACCATTTTATTTTGCAGGCGATGAAGCGCCTCGAGTGTAATACCACTCTCACACCAACCCTCACCTTGCACGATGTTTCGAATCGACTTGATCGTACCCGAACAGCCCACTGCCTCTTCCCAGTTGCCGGCACGCATGTAACGGGCTACCGGGTAGAACACCAGCTCGGATTCAATAATGGCCTTGGTCATGCGTTTTTGAGAGATAACGCCATCGCCGAAATATTTCTTACTCGCACTGACACAACCGGTATAAAGACTTTCGCGTTGCTCGGACTCCTTGCCTTCTCCGATGATGAGTTCGGTACTGCCGCCACCAATATCAACCACCAGGCGCTTGCCGGTCCGCGCTGCCCTGCCATGCGCCACACCCAGGTAAATAAGTCGCGCTTCCTCTCGACCGGAAATGACCTCGATTGGATGGCCGAAATTTTCTGCAGCTGCGAGTAAAAAATTATCGGCATTCCTGGCCACACGCAAAGTGTTGGTGCCGACAACACGCACATCACCTTTGGGCAGGTCACGTATTCTCTGGCCAAATCTTTCGGTACATTCCAGTGCTATTTCCATCGATTCCTTGCTGAGCTTGCCATTCTCCTTGAGTCCGCCACCCAGGCGCACCGTCTCGCGCAACTTGTCTATCACCGAAAGCGTGCCGGATTCATCCAGCCTGGCGACGATCATATGGAAACTGTTTGAGCCAAGGTCAACGGCGGCTACAATGCGTGAGTTATCGTTATTTTCGTTGTCATTCATAAATTGTTACTGAAATGTGACACATTCCAGCGATCATTGAGGCTATTAATTACCAGGCGCAAGCATAGGCTAATTGCCTGGACTTGCCAACAAGGCATGCACAGAATAAGTCATATTTATGCTATTGTTTCCAGCATGCTTATAAACGGCGGGGCCTGATTTCCATGAAGCAATACAAATACGAAATGTTACTCGCTGCTCAAATACTGCTAGCAGTTATATCACCGTTGTTTTATGCAACTCCAGGCGCACGTCTGATTGTGGACCTCGCCTTGACCATCGTATTTGCTACAGCGATATATGTTATTGCCAGCACAAGAAAACATCTTATTATCGGCATGGTGTTAATGGTGCCGTCATTTATATTGATTTGGGGCGTCAACTTTTTTCATATCACCACACTCGAAAACATGTCATTGATCGGCTCCGTGATGTTCTTATCCTATGTGGCCTGGCTCATACTTGTCGACATTATTAATGCCCGGCTGGTAACGTTAAATATTATCGCTGGCGGTATATCTGTCTATTTCTTTTTTGGAAACATATGTGGACTGATTTATGCTCTCATTGCCCGGACTGATCCCGGCGCATTCAATATTCCCGCACAAACTGCCAGCTATATCGGTGAGTCTTTGGGCGAAGTGAGTAGTGCGATGTATTTCAGTTTCGTCACCCTGACCACCGTGGGATATGGCGACATAACACCAATCAATGCATTTGCGCGCGCGCTGGCATACCTTGAGGCTGCGAGCGGACAGATTTACCTGGCTGTATTAATCGCCAGCCTGGTCGGCATGCATTCGGCTTCACCGCGACAAGGGAAATAATCCATGAACAAATATCTTATGACTATCATCATACTGGGCGCATGTGCACAAACAGCCATTGCTGGGTATCTCGACGGATTCAACGCTGAAAAGGTTTCCGACCATGTCTATGTCATACATGGACCACTGGAACTGCCGAATGAAGCCAATGAGGGCTTCATGAATAATCCGGCATTCATCGTTACCGATAATGGCGTCGTTGTTATCGACCCGGGCAGCAGCGTCCATACCGGCAATATGTTATTGCGCGAAATACGCAAGGTAACAAGCATGCCCGTAATTGCTGTTTTTGATTCCCACATTCACGGCGATCACTGGCTGGGCAATGACGCGATTCAACGCGTTTATCCTGATGCCGACATCTTTGCCCATAACAAGACCATCAGCATGATCAAGGACGGCGAGGGACAGGCCTGGCTTGACAGGCTGCATAACATGACAAAAGGTGCAGTCGACGGCACCAACATAGTCAATGCAAACGAAGCCCTCAATGGCGGTGAAGATCTGTCAATCGGAGGTCACCAGTTCCAGATCATACACCAGGGAAAGGCACACACAGCGACCGATATCATGATCTTATACAAGGAAGACAACGTGCTGTTCACCGGTGATAACGTAGGACACGGACGCATACTTCGGGTAGATAACGGCAGCTTTAAAGGCAACATTGAAACCATCGAAACCGGTATTAATTTACAGCCAGCAATCGTTGTACCGGGACATGGGAAAACGGGTGGTATGGAATTACTCGACAATTACCATAAGTACCTTACGACGCTTTACAGCAACGTCAGCAAGTACTTTGATGAAGACATGAGTGATTTTGAGATGAAGCCAAAGGTACATGCGGAACTATCCAGTTACCACAACTGGTCCGGCTATGAAGATGAACTTGGTAAACACATCAGTGGTGCCTTCCTTGAAATAGAAGCAGCTGCTTTTTAGAAGTTGCCGTGTCTATAACGTGCTTCACCGTTCAGCCTTCTCTACCGCGTTATTCATCAACATGCTGACCAGGACCAGGCGTATGAAAACGTGACATCAATATGGTTACCCGACCAGCACTGGATTTAGTTCATGCATATATTAATGTCATACCACAAGATAGAGCTGGATCTCCTGTAATGGGCATTCTCACAAGACTCGTCCCTGAATCCATGAGAAATACATTCTATCTGCGCTATTTTGGCTTGACCAAAATACCCCTGCTTTATTACGCAAGGCCATCCGTGGTTGAAAAGTCTGATGAGCGTGTGGTAATCAGGATCCCTCTAACGCGCAGAACCAGCAACCACCAGGGCTCGATGTACTTCGCAGCCCTCGCGATGGGTGCTGACTGCGCTGTAGGTTTACTGGCAGTCGAATTAATCAACCAGCAGAATGAAAAGATTTCATTTATCTTCAAGGATTTCAATGCAGAGTTTTACCGACGCGCAACAGCTGACGTATTTTTCACCTGTAATAATGGCGCTGACATTGCTCAACTGGTGAAACAGGCAGTATCGAACACAGAGCGTGTCGAGATGCCACTGCATGCTGTTGCTACAGTGCCGACAGAAAGTGATGAACCGGTTGCTCGCTTCCGGCTCACACTCTCACTGAAACGGTCGTTATCATAAAACTGTGAAAATGAATGAAAATACCTGCGCCCTGACCTATATCAAGTATATCGACGATTTACTGTATTAGCATACTCTGATGGATATATTCACGGTCATTATTGGCGGCCTGCTTGCACTGTTCATGCTTTATGTCATTGTGCGTATGTGTTACGTGATGATGCATAATGTCATAACGGGCATGGAGTTTCGTAAAAATCTCGCCCGCAAAGTGAATACTCTACGGTTAAACGGAATGCTGGGTGCACTGGGCATCGACATCAACAGCTACCTGCATAGCGAGCGTGTCATCGATATAGAGGAACAAATCGACAAGTGCTCTGCCTGCCAGAATACCGAGACCTGTGACGACCAGCTCGCCAGTGGCAGCATTCAACCAGGCAATATCGACTACTGCAACAATGAGCAGGCCTTGCAGCAAATCGTAGCGGCCAAAGCTGCGCACGAAACCTGATATTAAGACAAGCCTGGCCTCACTTCGCTATACTTCATGTATGGCTGCATCAATATCTAAATGCTGAAAAAAATAGCACGCATTATTCTGTCGCTATTGGGCTGGCAGTTAGATGCGCAGCTTCCCGGTGAAAACAAGTACGTCATTATCGGTGCATTTCATACCAGTAACTGGGACTTTCCTATTGGTATTCTGGGTCTGTGGGCATTGGGCCTCAGGGCCTGCTGGGTCGGAAAACACACCTTGTTCCGCGGCCCCCTGGGCCCGCTGTTCAAACTCATGGGTGGTATACCCGTTGATCGCACCGTACACACCGGCTTCATCCACCGTATTGCCGAGCAATTCAAACTGCGCGATGAAATGGCATTAACCATTGCAGCCGAGGGAACGCGTTCAAAAACAGAACACTGGAAAACAGGTTTTTACTATATCGCGCTGGAAGCTAAAGTTCCTGTTGCACTGGGGTACCTTGACTGGGGCAATAAAAAACTCGGTGTCGGTGCAACCCTCTACCCTACAGGTGACATTAACAAGGATTTCGAAATCATCCGCGAATTCTACAAAGATAAATCCGGGCTCAGGGCGAGCAACCAGGGGCCTGTCAGACTGCCACCAAAATATAATACTGATTGACGCATTGCATCCGCAATCAATCCTGTCATGCATCAGGACAGGCATACCAGCAATGCACTGTGGCCTGGCTGAGCTACATCGCCGTCATCGCTGATTTACAACTTCGGGGCAGCGCTGTTGCAGCGACACGTCATTGCCGCGGACAAATTTGCCGGGAACAACAGAACGTATCGAAATCACAAAGGTACGGCCCAAAGGGTGACTAATTTTGCTGGGAGCAAAATTGAGTGGTCAAAAGTCAGCCTGTAAGGCGAATTACAGGACGTAATTCGTAATGGCAGGGAGCCTGAAATAACCGTGAATCCCGCCCGTAAACGTCGATAAAATCCACACAAACGCCAAACTACACCGCTAGCCAGGATGATCACCGGCAAATTTACTTGATGCAGATCAAACACATACAAGATTTGTGTGAGTTAATGCAAATCTACATGAGAATTGTTTGCATTTGCGATTATCGACTGTATAATGCCCTCCAATCACATGCATACACTTATTTTTGGAGCCTACAATGAAACACACCAAGGCAATTGTCACGTCGATCATGACCGTGATAGCGCTATTTGCTAACGCCTTTGCCCACGCAGTCACTGATGAAGAATTCAGGACACTGCAAGAGCAGTTCAACCAGCTGGCTGATGCCGTTGAGAGCCAATCGATCCCTGATGATAAAAAAGTTCATATTGGCGGTTACGGCGAATTGCACTACAACAATTTTGAAAATCCGGACGGCAGCAAGTTTAGAGAACTCGATTTCCACCGCTTCGTGCTGTTCTTCGCCTATGACTTCAGCAAAAGAATTCGTTTCCACTCTGAAATCGAAATCGAACATGCATTCGTCGAGGATACCGCGGATGGCACCGGTCCTGGAGCACTTGAACTCGAACAGGCCTGGATCGAGTTTGACCTGACCGAATATAACGAGGCCAAAGGCGGCCTGTTCCTGATACCCGTCGGAATCCTGAACGAATCCCACGAACCCGCCAACTTCTATGGTGTCGAGCGCAATCCCATCGAAAAGAACATCATTCCGACAACCTGGTGGGAAGGCGGCGCTGCCCTGACCGGGCGTATCGGTGACACGGGTATGAGCTATGACCTGGCAGTCACATCCGGCCTTGATGGCGGCACCAATATTCGCGGCGGTCGTCAAAAAGTTGCCAAGGCAACCGCAAATGATCTCGCCTATACCGGCCGACTCAAATATACCGGGATTCCGGGGCTGGAACTGGCGGGTACGGTCAACTACCAGTCGGATATGACCCAGGGCGCTGACCCGAATATCAACGATGCTGTTTTACTATCAGCGCATACAATCTATAACTTCAGCCAGTTTCAGATTCGCGCGCTTTATGCGAACTGGGATATCGATGTTACCGCTAATGCTTCGGCCGAAGAACAGGCTAAAGACAAACAGGACGGTTATTACCTTGAAGGTTCGTGGATGTTTGTACCCACGGCCGGTGTGTTTGTTCGTTACAATCAATGGGACAATGGCGGCCTAGGAGATACTGAAAAAACCGAAACCAATATCGGTTTCAATTACTGGCCGCATGCTGGCGTGGTCATCAAACTTGATATCCAGAAACAGGACAATGGCGCTGCCACAGCCGCCAGTGAACAGGATGGCTTCAGCCTTGGCCTCGGCTATCAATTCTAGCAATGACACACATGACTCCTGTTTGTGTGTTGCAGTTGGAGAGGGGCTCAACGCCCCTCTTTTTTGTTAACTGTTAGAATACGCTGCGATGAAATATATTGCTCTCATACTCTATCTTTCACTGCTTTCACCCGGCGTACTCGCAGGTGGTGTCTACCAGGAACCCGATGCATTCATTGCAGAGGTATTTGCTGAGCAGCCTCCAAAAGCCGAGGTGATCTGGCCGGATAAAGAACTCAAGGCAAAAATGGGAACCATACTGGGCCATGATTACAAAGGCCTGCGTATACGTTACTGGAAACAGGATAAAAGGACTGCATGGGTCCTCAATGAAATCGGCAAGGAGAAGCCGATAACAACGGGCATTGTAATTAACAATGGCAGAATTGAACGAGTACGCGTGTTGATCTTCAGGGAAAGCCGGGGCTGGGAAGTTCGCCATGCCTTCTTTGCTGATCAGTTCGATAATGCGTCATTACAGGACGACATGACCCTTAACAATAGAATTGACAATATTACGGGGGCAACTTTATCTGTAAAGGCAGTGACAAAACTCGCCCGTATTGCCCTGTTGCTTGACCAGACAGTCAACACGCAAAAGACAAATCTATGACAGGTCGCAAGCCCCATAGATTCACGGCATTCCTGTGGCATCGCCGTATCGGACTGGTCGCTATTATTCTCGTAATAACGCTAGCGATAACCGGCATCATGCTGAACCATACGACTACGCTAAAACTGGATGAAAACTATGTCGACTCTTCCTTACTGCTTGGCTGGTATGGACTTGAACCAGAAGGTGATGCGATTAGCTATGATGTTGGTGAGCACGTAATAACCGTACTCGATCACCTGGTCTTTTTTAACTCTTACCCTGTAACCGTAACCGAGCAGGCATTTCACGGTGCGGTTAAAACAGAGCAATTGATCGTGCTGGCCTTTGATACTGAGCTGGTATTGCTCACCCATGACGGCGAGCTTGTGGAACGCATGCCAACAGGACACAGTTTTTCCGACATACAGCGCATTGGCGTCAAGTACATGCGCCCGGTAATTGAAACCAGTGATCCTTATTATTACATGGCAGATGAACACATCCTGGACTGGGATGTGATCAGTAATGATGACATTGCCTGGGCAGACAAAACCACGCTAGATGACACCAGGATGACTGTGCTACTGGAGTCATTTCGCGGCAGGGGATTACCCGTGGAGCGCGTGATACTTGATCTGCATAGCGGCAGAATCTTCGGCAAGTACGGTACTTATGTCATGGATGCCGCAGCCATCGCCCTGCTGTGGTTATCATGCAGCGGACCCTGGGTGTGGTGGAGACGTAGAGTCAAGCTGAGGCAGAAGCGTCATTTTCAAAAGCACCACCGCAAGACGCACTCATAAATGACGAAGCCAAAGCGACTGGCACGCTTAATATAAGGCACATTAATTCGTCACTTGCCTTTCCGCACTCTCAGCTGCCTGTGCGGCTGGCCATGCCTTGATCACTGCCTGCACCAGTGTTGCCAGGGGTATTGCAAAAAACACACCCCATACACCCCAAAGACCACCAAACACCAGCACCGAGATAATGATCGCAACAGGATGCATGTTTACCACTTCAGAAAACAGCAAGGGAACGAGCACATTCGCATCCAGTGCCTGGACCACAAGATAGGCGATCATGACATACATGAAATTGTCGCTCGGCCCCCACTGGAACCAGGCAATCAAAGCCACCGGGATGGTGACCGCAATCGCACCGACGTAGGGAATAATAACTGACAGACCAATGAACAGGCTCAGTGTTGCCGCATAATTAAGCCCCATAAAGGCCAGCGGTATATACGCGGCCACTCCGACAATCAGGATCTCCAGCAGCTTACCGCGAATATAATTTCCCATTTTGATATCAACGTCTTCCCAGACTTTATGTGCCAGCGCGTGATCCTCGGGAAGAAAGCGTGCGAACCACACAATGATCTGCTCCTTGTCCTTGAGCATGAAGAACACAAGCAGCGGTATCACGATCAGGTACACCATGGTTGTAAACAGATTTCCTGCTGATGCCAGTGAGTATGACACTGCTTTCTGTCCAACAGCCAACAGCTCGTTGTTAATACTGGTAATAACCTCGTTGACCTGCACATCCGAAATTAACGGATACTTTTCGGGCAGAGACAGAATCAATTGCTGAAGTTTATCCAGTATGCGCGGGAAATCGCGCACAAACTGTGTTAAGCAATACGATGATTAGTTAACAT
>CAWEEC010000064.1:0-12855 GCA_963807785.1 uncultured Gammaproteobacteria bacterium
GCTCGTGCAAATTTGCTTCGGGCAAATTTGTCGAACCCAGAGCGTTTCTCAAATCCTCTCTCTCCGCCACACATAAAAAAAGCCCCGGTGAGGGGCTTTTTTAGTAATTATGTCCAGTGATCCGGACTGAAGCATCGGGATTACTCGGCGCGTCCTTGCGCCTCACCCTACGGGCTCCCGTTGGTCGTGCAAATTTGCTCCCGGCAAATTTGTCGAACCCACGAGCGTTCTCACCCTCTCTCTCCGCCACACATAAAAAAAGCCCCAGTCAGGGGCTTGTTTTATGTGTGGCGGAGAGAGAGGGATTCGAACCCTCGATACGCGGTTAGCGTATACACACTTTCCAGGCGTGCTCCTTCAACCACTCGGACACCTCTCCGGAATTCAGGTACAGGTACTAGGCACTAGAACCTAGTACCTGTACCTCGATCGCCACAGGCGATCGCAAGGGGCGAAAGATTACGTTAGAACACGTTTTGATGCAATTTTCTTTGCTTATTCAGCCGCATAGAGTCTGTCGAGAATGGTTTTCGCACCCTTGCCGAGCAGTTCATCAGCAAGCTTGCTACCGAGTTTCTCGGCATCCGTTTTGAGGCCGCGTATTTCTCCACTGATGATGTTGCTGCCATCCGGTTCGCCGACCAGCGCACGCAGATGCAGGTTATCGCCGTCGACTGTTGCGTGGCATGCGATCGGTACCTGGCAGCCACCGTTGAGTCTATGATTGAGTGCGCGTTCGGCCAGAACCCGGTAGCGGCTGGTCTGGTGATCCAGCACCGAAATTAGTTGCAGGGTTTCGTCATCGCCTTCGCGTGCTTCCAGGCCGATGGCGCCCTGGCCCACGGCTGGCAGGATCAGCTCCGATGAGATGCTCTGCCTGATACGGTCGGCCATTTCCAGGCGGATCAGGCCGGCACAGGCGAGGATAATGGCGTCGTATTTGCCGTCATCGAGCTTGCCCAGGCGTGTATTCACATTACCGCGCAGGTCCTCGATGCGAAGGTCGGGGCGCCAGTGTAACAGCTGGCAGCGCCTTCTCAGGCTACTGGTGCCAACAACTGCACCTTCAGGCAACTCATCCAGTGAATTGTACTTGTTGGATACGAAAGCATCGCAGGGCTCCTCGCGTTCGAGGATGGTGGACAGGTACAGTCCCTGTGGAAACTCCATGGGGACGTCTTTAATGGAGTGGGCGGCAATATCGGCGCGACCTTCCAGCATGCCCTGTTCCAGTTCTTTCACGAACAGGCCCTTGCCGCCGATTTTGGCCAGCGGTGTATCGAGTATCTTGTCACCCTGGGTCGACATGGTGACCAGTTCGACTTCAAGTCCCGCGTGGGTCTGCTGCAGGCGTGCCTTGACGTGTTCGGCCTGCCACAGTGCCAGCGGGCTTTTGCGGGTTGCGATGCGTAGTAGCTGTTTCATGGGGCGGTCATTATACCCGACACCTGCACGAGTATGCTCAATCTTGCGTTCGCGCATAGCCTAAAGCTGGCGTCATCAGTATAATGCCCGGTCCATGGTGACCTGTTCTGGTTCCCTCGCGACGAACAGCTGCGAATCCCGCCAGGCCCGGAAGGGAGCAACGGTAGCAGTGACTTCGGGTGCCGGGGTGTGGCTGGGATGGGTCGCCACCTAAATTCAGGTTCTAGGGACTAGGTGCTAGGTTCTAGGTAAAAGAAGGTACAAAAACTGGCTATTCTGTTCGCCACTCTTCCCTCGCCACTCGCCACTTCCCACGTTAGAATAAAGCTCTTTACAGCAGGTGAATAATATTCCATGAGCTATGAAGTTCTAGCACGCAAGTGGCGGCCGGCTAATTTCGAGGAACTGGTCGGGCAGGAGCATGTCCAGCGTGCCTTGGTTAATGGTCTTGATGAGGATCGTCTGCATCACGCCTATTTGTTTACCGGCACGCGCGGTGTGGGCAAAACAACCATCGCCCGTATTTTTGCCAAGTCGCTGAATTGCGAAACCGGTGTCACTTCAAAACCCTGTGGCACCTGCGCAGCCTGCCGCGAAATCGCTGAAGGACGGTTCGTTGACCTGATCGAAGTCGATGCAGCTTCACGTACCGGTGTCGATGATACGCGCGAGTTGCTGGAAAACGTACAGTACGCACCGAGCCGGGGCCGCTACAAGGTGTACCTGATCGATGAGGTACACATGTTCTCCCGGCACAGTTTCAATGCCCTGCTGAAGACGCTGGAAGAACCGCCACCGCATGTCAAATTCCTGCTCGCAACCACCGATCCACACAAGTTACCGGTAACGATTCTGTCGCGTTGTTTGCAGTTCAATCTCAAACGCCTGCCGGTCGGCCTTATCGTTGCGCATCTGCAGCACATTCTTGATGCTGAAAAAGTTGAATACGACCTGATTGCACTGCAACTGCTGGCTGAAGGCGCTGATGGCAGCATGCGTGATGGCCTGAGTCTGCTCGACCAGGCGCTGGCGTTTGGCGCCGGCGCGATCAGGCAGCAGGAAGTACGCGATATGCTGGGCACGGTTGCACGTGATCGTGTGCTTAATATTTTGAAAGCGCTGATGAGTCGGGATGCGAAGTCAGTGTTACAGCAGGTAGCTGCACTGGCTGAATTCACACCGGACTATGAAAGTGTACTGGCTGAGCTGATGAGCCTGTTGCATCACATGATGCTGGCAAAGACGGTGCCTGAAGCGCTGGATGAATTTGTCAGTGACCGTGAAGCATTGCTGGAACTGTGTCAGCAGATCAGTGCCGAAGACCTGCAACTGTTTTACCAGATCGGTCTAATCGGGCGGCGTGATCTACCGCTGGCACCGAGTGAGCGCAGCGGTTTTGAAATGGTGTTGTTGCGCATGCTGGCATTCAGACCGGTACAGACTGCAGCGCAGGCAGTTACAACGGGCGCTACCGATAACACGTCTTATCAGCAGGTTGCGAGCAGACCGGCAACGTCGAAACCGGCAACGTCGAAACCAGCAGTGAAAGAACCCGCGCCACCCGTTGCGCAAGCATCACCCGCGAAAGATGCTGCTGCCGGGGCGAAAAGCGGCGGCACCGCTGTGACCCAGGACTGGCGACAGATTATGGAAGGCCTGGCCGTTAATGGCATGGTCAAACAGCTGGCTGCCAACAGCCTGTTACTGGAACAGGATGGCAATACCATACGACTCGGCCTGGGTGAAGGTCACAAGCAGCTGCGTAGCCCAAAGGCGGAAAAAAGATTACAGCAGGCGCTGGGTGAATATTTTGATGCCAACATTCGTCTCGAGATCGAAATCTTTACCGACGACAATTATGAGACACCGGCACAAGCCGAAGCGCGTGAAAAGAGCGAACGCCAGTTGCAGGCCGAAAAGTCGATTGAAGAAGACGGTTTTGTGCAGGCGATGAAACAGACGTTTAATGCAGAAGTCGTTCCGGGTTCGGTACGACCAACTGCTGATGATAATTGATACGAGGTAGAGTTATGAAAGGTGCAATGGGCAACCTGATGAAACAGGCGCAAAAGATGCAGGAAGACATGCAGAAAGCGCAGGAAGAAGTCGCACATATGGAAGTCGAAGGCCAGGCCGGTGGCGGCATGGTGAAAGTGGTAATGAATGGTCGACACGAGATTCGCAAGGTAACACTGGATGACAGCCTGATGCAGGACGACAAGGAAATGATTGAAGACCTGCTCGCCGCTGCAGTGAATGATGCTGTACGCCACGTAGAACAACAGACGCAGGAAAAGATGTCTGGGGTTACTGCGGGGTTGAATCTTCCCGGTGGTATGAAGTTACCCTTTTAGACTTCGTGACAATTGGAGAATTCTCACCAGCGCCGGGTCAAAAGACGACTTGACTGAAAGAGAGTTCTCCCAACGAATATTTTCTGTTAAGTGTGTAAGTATGTTCAGGAGATTTCTCACCAGTACCGAGTCAAAAAGATGACTCGCTACAGATTCGAAATGACAGTGAATTAGATAATACCAATTCACTGTCATCTCGACCAAAGGGAGAGATCACCCACAGCTAATAACAATGTGAAATTAAGGAAGTGTTTTATAAAGTGGAAAAGGATTTCTACGTATACATAGCTGTGAACCGCCATAACAACGTCATGTACGTAGGCGTGACAAACGACCTGGTTAGAAGAATGTATGAACACAAGACCGGTAAGATTGACGGTTTTACGAAACGATACAATATCAACAAGCTGGTTTATTTTGAACAGACCAGTGACGTCTTAGCAGCAATTTCGCGTGAGAAAGCCATCAAGAAATGGCGTCGGGAAAAGAAGGATATGCTTGTTAAATCGGTTAATCCAGAGTGGGCAGATTTGAGTTTGGATTGGGCTTCGTAATCTGTGGGAGATTTCTCACCTGTATCGAGCCAAAAAGACGGCTCAATACAGATTCGAAATGACAGTGGTTTACTATATCAATTCACTGTCATCTCGACCGAAGGGAGAGATCTCCATCCGTCTGGAACAATCTTCATAAGAGCAAGCGAAGCATAAGAATGTCACCACTACTACAACAACTCATCGATGCGCTTAAATGTCTGCCTGGTGTTGGCCCCAAGTCGGCGCAACGCATGGCGTTTCATTTGCTGGAGCGAGACAGGTCTGGTGCAAAAAACCTCGCCAGTGCCTTGATTGAAGCGGTTGAAAATATCGGCCATTGCAAATCCTGCCGTACGCTGAGTGAAACCGATATCTGCAGTATTTGCGCGAGTAGCTCGCGTGATCTCAGTCTGCTGTGCGTGGTTGAAACGCCGGCCGATGTGCTCGCTATCGAGCATATTGCTGATTTCCGGGGCAAGTATTTCGTGCTCATGGGCCACCTTTCTCCACTGGACGGTATTGGTCCGGATGAGCTCGGGCTGGAACTGCTCGAACAAAAACTGGCAAGCGGTGACATCAAAGAGCTGATACTCGCCACCAATCCAACCGTCGAAGGTGAAACCACGGCACATTACATTTCAGAGATGGCTGCCGAGCATAATGTGGTAGCGACACGTATCGCTCATGGTGTGCCCCTGGGTGGTGAACTTGAATATATCGATGCCGGTACCCTGGCGCACGCCTTTTCCGGTAGACGACGCATCACCATATAGTTCAGTGAAAGACGTGCCTGCTTGCAATGCGGCAGACGGCATTGAAACAATTCATGTAATCTGGATACTATTGCGAAAACTGACGGGAGAAGCATGATGGCAGATTGCCTGTTTTGCAAAATAAGAGACGGCGAAATAGCTGGCGACAGGGTCTATGAAGATGATGACGTTATTGCTTTCAGCGATGTCAATCCACAAGCGCCAACCCATATTCTGGTTATTCCGAGGAAGCATATCGCGACTATCAATGATCTCGAGATCGGGGATGCCGCGGTTATCGGCAAGATGGTGCTTGTGGCGAAAAAGATCGCTGCCGACGAAGGCATCGAACAGGATGGCTACCGCCTGGTGCTGAACTGCAACGAGGGTGCCGGCCAGTCGGTGTTCCATATTCATATGCATTTGCTGGGCGGCCGCACCATGAGCTGGCCGCCGGGCTAGGTCGTCACGTTTAACTAACTGAAATAGCTGATGATTTTATGCGAGCCAGCAGAATCCCTGGATGACTGAACTATCTAATATTAACAATAACTAATATACTTAATTTGGCTTGATCAGGATCAATTCACACCATCTGCAGTTCTGGCATATTAGAGCACAGGTATGGGGCATTACATGAAAAAACAGATACTTACGATCGTGCTGATGTTGGCCGCAGCTGTGGCGAATGCGGCGCCTGATGGTGCGGCGCTATTTCACAAACATTGTTCTGTTTGCCACGGCGATGATGGCAAGGGTGGCGTGGGCGTGCCGTTATCATTATCTTCGTTCATCGACACCGTCTCTGATGAATATTTGAAAACAACCATTCGGCTCGGCCGTCCTGGCCGTATCATGCCCGCGTTTCCCAAGCTCAGTGAAGCCCAGATCGACGCTATCGTCGAGTTTATGCGCGACTGGTCAGATGCGCCGTCGGTAACACATAACACTGAACCGGTTAAAGGTGATGCAAAGCATGGTGCGGCCTTGTTTGCCAGCCATTGTGTGCAGTGTCATGGTGAAAACGGCAAGGGCGGTACCGGTACCGGCGTTACCTTTTCCAGGAAGCGTGAGCTGCCGATTATTGCACCAGCGCTGAATAACCCCGGTTTTCTCGCTGCGGCTACCGATACCATGATCAGGGACACGTTGATCTACGGGCGTGAAGGTACGCCAATGACATCGTCACTTGTTACCGGGTTGTCTGAGCAGGATATCAATGACCTGGTGAGCTATATCCGCTCGCTGCAAGCGCAGCACAACGATGCTGATAAGGAAGAAGTCATTGCGGCGGTAATTACTGCAGAGTCGCCTTACACCATCGAGGAGACGATTGAAAACCTGAAAATGGCCATAACGGATCAGAATTTCACCTTGATCAGAACAGATTTTGTTGAGCATGGCCTGGTGGAAGAGGGCAAGGAAAATAAAAAGCAGGTGGTGTTGCATTTCTGTAACTTCAACTTTTTATATCAGGCTCTTGCCATTGACCCGAGAGTCGGAATTTTCCTGCCTTGCCGCGTCACAGTGACCGAGCACGATGGCAAGGTGCAGGTGGCAACCATCAATCCAATGCGATTGAGTGGCCTGTTCAACAACGATGAATTACAGGCTGCGTGCGAGGAAATGACAGGGATTTACCAGGCTATCATTGAGGATGCGGTACTGTGATGTTAAGAATACTTTTACTGTTGGTGCTTGTGATGCCCTCCGCAGCAGTCTGGTCGACATCATTAGCTGCGTTATTTGCCTCGGACCTGATCATGGCGCGTTCGCATGAAAAGTTTCCCGAAGCCATGCTGACGCTGCAAACATCGGTCAAGGAACACGGCTACACGGTCGCGCGAGTGCAGCGTATCGATATTGGGTTGACAGGTATGGGTTATAAAACGGATAAGTATCGCGTTGTATTTGTCGGCAAGGCGGATGAGATTCAAGTATCTCACCAAAAAATATCCTCAGCTGACGCCGTACCTGCCGCCCAAGGTATCCATATTCGCAGAAGAGGGCGATACCGTTGTCGTGACGGCCAATCCTTATATTTACAAGGAAATGGTTG
The DNA here is from genome assembly GCA_963807785.1 of uncultured Gammaproteobacteria bacterium. Lineage (GTDB taxonomy): Bacteria > Pseudomonadota > Gammaproteobacteria > SZUA-229 > SZUA-229 > JABDQW01. The sequence continues at coordinate 7,127 of CAWEEC010000064.1, forward strand.
ATGATGAAAAAGACAGGCTGATATTCGACAGGTGGGAAAACGATATTTACTCGGTGTTCGAGGATTTCAGCAGCGCTGCTGAAGATTAACGACAGTATTGCTCATCTCTTAAATAAAACAGCCGGCGAAGCCGGCTGTTTTTGTATCTGCCTTATTATGCTTTCTGTTGAATCAGCTATCGCCGTCCAGTCACCTTGTTCTGCATCGCAGTCAGGTATTCATCCATTTCTTCCTGGCTTTTGAAAACACTCATGCCATCCAGTGCCTTGATGATATCGAATACCTTGCGTACCTGGGGTTGAAGGTTTAGCAGCAGGAATTTGCCGTGATGGCTATCCATCAGCTTCTTGGTCTTGAAGATTACGCGGAGACCGGCGCTGCTGAGAAACTCCAGGCGTTTCAGATCCATGATGACCAGGTGTACGGTCGAGTCTATTTCATGGTCGATCTTGTCCTGCAGCTGGGGTGCAGTAGCTGAATCAAGACTGCCCGCCAGTGAAACGCGTTTGCCTTCGTTCGGTTCAGCGTGTATTTCTATATTAAGAGGCATACCAAATCTCCAGTTATTATCTTTTCAAGGATTATAGTTCTTTGTGACGCTGAAAACATTAAGCGCGTTATCGTATTTATAGGACTGCGCATCGGTCAATGACTTTACCAGCAGGATGCCCATGCCGCCTTGTGATAAATCATTCAGTATTTCGGGATCCTCATACTCAAGCGGATTGAATTTTCTGCCTGAGTCAGTGAATGTTATATGGACGCTACGCTCATCCACCACCAGTTCAATATCGATGGTTTGTTCGGAATCTTTATCATAGGCATGGTTGATGATATTTGCCAGCAGCTCTTCGGATACCAGCTTGAGGTCATGCCTGAACGCCTCGCTTAGCTGCAGGTGTGCAACACTGCTGTCAATAAATTCGTACAAACGATTACATTCACTGGTTTTGTTGGCCAGCTGAATGTGTTTCAACGACCGTGTGTTATCGTCAACTTCCATAATGAATCACCATTAACGTGATGTCATCAGATTGTTCGGCTTTATCTACAAATTTTTCTACATCAGCCAGTGAAGATGTGCCCAGGGCATCTGCAGACAAATCTGTTGCTCGTGCCACGAATGCCAGCAGTCGTTCCTCTTCATACTGTTCCCCGGCGGGATTGAATGCTTCGGAGATACCATCGGTATACATCAACAGGCTGGTTTGTGGCTCCAGCCTGTGTGTGACATTGGGGTATTCCACATCCTCCATCAGCCCGAGCGCCAGCGCACCATCAACAACCAGCTCACCACTGCTGCCAGGGGTTTTCTGGATCGGATGCATATGCCCGGCATTGGCCATGACAAGCTCACCGCTATCCAGTGCGAGCGTGCCACATAAGGCGGTAACAAACATGCAGGCCTCGTTGTTGTATGACAGTGCCTGATTCATGTGTGTCAAGGTATCACCGGGTGACAATCCATCATTAAGTGCGCCGGTATACAAGGTTACTGTTTTGGCCATGAATAATGCGGCCGGTACACCCTTGTCAGAAACGTCGCCGATGATAAAGTGGAGCTTGTCGGCATCCTGCTGAAAATAATAAAGATCACCACCAACGGAACGGGCAGGGCGCAGCAAGGAAAATAATTGATAACCACTGCTGCTTGATCGAGGCACTACCGCCACCCGGGACCATCGACATCTGGATGTCCCTGGCGATCTGGATTTCACTTTCCAGTTTTTGCTGTTTTGCCGTTGTTTCCTTGAGTTGCTCGATGTGGATCTTGAGTGAATCGCGCATATCACGAAAATCCGTGGTCAGCGCACCGATTTCATCGTTTCTTTGCGGGGCGGGTAGCTTGATATCCAGGTTGCCGCTGCCAATATCAGCGGTAACCCTGGCAAGCCGGCCTAACGGATTGATCATCTTGCGCGTGACCGAGACGATAACCATTACCAGGATAATCAGGCCCGCAATGGCAAACAGTGCAATTTTTCCACTTAGCTGCATGATGTCTGCATCAAGCTCGGCTTCGGGGATAACGATTACCACTTTCCAGCCGGTGTCCAGCAAAGGTTTGATCGCGATCCAGCAATCACCACTGATATGGCGGCAAGGTGCATTGAAGTAAACCGCTTCATGCGCCTGTTTGCTTTTCAGGTAAATGTCCCAGTAATTATTGATGAAGTCTGCATCCAGTGTGGATTTCAGGTTTTTCATTTTTCGCGAGCTGTCGGGATGCGCAACGATGGTGTCCTGCTTTGAAACGATCAGGCCAAAACCGGTATCACCAATGTGGATGTTCTCAACCAGTTGCTGCAGCCAGCCCAGCGCAATGTCGGCTGTTACCACACCCGCAAATTGCCTGTCATTGCCGATCATTAGCGGTGATGAGTAAGTTGTCATCAAGGCATTGCCGCCACCCTCATCAAAATAGGGCTCGGTCCATACCGCCTTGCCGGTTGATTTGGGCAAGTTATACCAGTCCCATATCAGGTAGCGATAATCATTAGCGGCAAGATCGGTAAAGCTGAAATTATTGCCGTCGCGGTAGTAATAAGGCGAAAATTCATCGATATCCTTATTAAATACATTGGGCTCAAGCGCCACGGCCATGCCGTAAATTTCAGGATTAATCTTGAGAAAGGCCTGGATGGAATCATGTATCTGTTGCTCGGTTTTATCAGTGCCGGTAATGACGGCTACCAGTGAATCGGCGCTGGTCGCCACCGAGCTGAAAACCGTTTCAATTTCTTTAACGGTTGAAACCGCCGTTGTACGCGCAAGGTCACCAACATACTGTTCAAGCAGGTTTCGCGACAGTAAATAGTTTGCCGCGAGAACGGCAATAAAGACCAGTGTGCCCAGCATGATAATGCTAAAGCTCAGGCGGGTCGCAAGACTGTGGTAGCGTTTGCTGGCTGTGCTCACAATACTCTCAGGTGATTGTGTTTTGTTTCATTCTATCCTGTGTCGGTGAATAAACAAGTCAGCCTTGATGATTAGTTAAAAACGATGAATGTAGCTTGCAGATAGCGTGGTTTGAATAGTAGTGCTGTCGGGTTCTGTTATGGAAATAATATTGCTCCCATTGGAAACAGTTTTGCTATTGCTTCGGTCGAACTCCCAGGTTTTTAGCTGAACACCAAAGAGGAAACTGCTGTTGTCCGATTGCTTGTGCTCGTATTTGAGTTCACCAGAAAAACCAACACCATTTCCCAGCTCGAGTACAGGGCTGCCAAAGCCCGAGCTTTCCAGGTCAATCAAGATGTTGCCATCAAATGTTGCCAGCATGCCCAGTTCCAGTAACAGGTCATGGCTGTAGCTTTTAATGAACGGTACCTGCACACCGGCTTCAACGCTCCACCATTGATAGCGTTCAAACAGTCCCTGTACGCCATTGAAAGGCTGGATATCCCTGTCCCACTGCTGCCAGTAGGCTTTGCCATAAAATGCACCTATCGTGGACTGGGGTGACCAGCTGAGCCTGTACAGTAAGCGGTATATGGTTTCTTCAGTTGTGGTCTGGTGGGGTTGTCCCGCCTGCGTACGGCCATCATAATCAACCTGGCCATCATAAATACTGAATTCCAGCGTATTGTCGATGCTTCGATACGTTGTTGAAGCAGAAACGGTTATACCGGGAATAATGCCTGTTTCCTGGTTAAGCGTGTTGCCGTTGATGTCAGTTTCTTCATAGTCGAAGTGCATCATTTCGCCGGCAATACGCATTTCAGTCGCGTGGCTGTTTGCGCTAATTGCGATCATGCTGGCCAGGCAAGTGCGATTTATAATTGGTTTTTTAGGCATAGTTATTCGTGGCACATACAAAAAAACGCGGGCATTATACCCGCGTTTCATACGATTGTAACAATTTACTGTTCAGAGAAGAGTGGGACAACTGAGTCCCGGCTCATCAATAACAACAAGCTTATATAAAGACAGAAGTACAGGGAAACGGACTGCCTGCTACTTCGACAAAGGTACCACTGCCATCGTTAAACTCGATTTTTACGTCATTAACAGGTGAGTTTGCGACTACCGTGCCCTTGGCCTGGGTGTTATTGGCGCCGGTTACCAGTATGATGCCGCTATCCGGACAGGACTGGAAGTCATTACCAACGACGGCGGCAAGTAGCTGTACCAGGAATCCGCCACCACCGGTGAAGTCAGCTGAAAACGTGTAAGTGTTGAGAGAATAATTTCCGCTGGAATTGTTCCCGCTTTCGTTAAATGATAATCCGTTGAGTGTAACGGTATCGACACCATCACTGCCGCTTATGTTGCCATTCAATATATTAGTGTAGTCGCCTGTACTAATGTTCTCGGTAAAGTTGAAACTGACAGTTCCATTTAGTGTGATGCCGAGTTCGGTACAGGCATTGAAATTGACAGTACCGACGGAGCTCGTGGCTGTTTCATCGGAACTGCCTGTAACTGTACCGCCGCCATCGCATGTTTCATTAATGGGTACTACAACACCTGTGGGTGTGCTGACAATGGAAGTAGAATCGGTGTTTTTCGCCTTGTCCACGGCCAGGTTGATTATGTCCCTGGCGGTCAATGCCTGATCAACCTCAATAGCAGTTGCGATATCCACAATATCCAGCAGTGCAGTTCCTGTGAGAATTGCAGCCGAGACTACACCCGTTGCATTGGTATCGGTGATTGTTATGGCACCTGCGGGTACAGTTGCTGTGGGAGTACCACCGCCGCTATCACTACTGCTGCTGCAACCAAATATCGCCAGCGCAGAAAGCAGAATTGACGCTGTGTAAAACTTAGAAATAAAACCTGACATGTTCCTTATCCTCCCGGAAAAAAATGCATTATATAGACTGGGGATTTTCGACAGGGCAATGTAGCATATTTTTAATCATCAGTAGAGCTCGACCGGGGTGGTAGAGCGTATTTTGTGTGCTTGCGAGTTGCCAGGCTTACCCGAAGTCATGGTTTTGAGTGTCCAGACTGCAGTGACTGGCTAATCCGTCATACCGTTATTTACCTGTGAGCAGGACTTCAGATTCAGTTAAGCAAGGTATCGGAAATATTTACAGTTTCGGAAAAGCTTACAATTCAATGTCAGTGAAATGACAATTGCGTTACAAATTGCCTGGAAAAATTCGGAATAGTTTACATAAATATTTCTTTATTGAATAAAAACTGAGCATATAAGAGCTTGCATACGAATTGTTGCCTATATGATTGTTTAACAATGTGTAAAGAATATCAGAATTCAATTCGGAAAAGTTTACACAATCTTACAGTATTTAGTTTGCGGTGGCCTGACAAAATGTCGCTAAGCTTCTGTGTTATATCAGTATTTTCACAGCGTCAAAATATTGGCACGAATCTGGCTTATTAACAATGCAAGCTGGAATCGGCTATTGTGAACCATTCGCTGGATAGCATCGTTTAGTTTCATGGAGGAAGTGTTCACAGGGCACAGGCTCCGGATAGATTCCATTTCAGTTTGCACAAATGCAACAAAGCAATTTGATAAGGAGATTAAAAATGGAAGAAACCACAAGAAAACTGGCATTCGTCGTTGTATTCCTGTCGGTGGTGGTGGTTACATTATTTAGCCTTGCGCCATCGGTCTAAAATGCAACCGTTAGTTGGAATAATACGAAATTAATAAAAATCTACGTGAAAACAGATATTCGTTTATGTCGCTATTTCAATGCCTTGGGCTGTGGATTCAGTCATGACATTGATTTAGGCGACGAGCGTTTTCTTTA
>CAWEEC010000065.1:0-6554 GCA_963807785.1 uncultured Gammaproteobacteria bacterium
ACCCTAAAAACATCGTGATGCTGACAGCCGATGCCTTTGGCGTAATGCCACCGATTGCGAAGCTCACGGTCGATCAGGCCATGTATTATTTTCTATCCGGATACACCGCCAAGGTTGCCGGTACCGAAGCGGGTATTATCGAACCACAGGCGACCTTCAGCACCTGTTTCGGCGCGCCCTTTATGACGCTGCACCCCAGTGTTTACGATAAGCTGCTGGGTAAAAAGATTCGCGAGCATAATGTTAATTGCTGGCTACTCAACACCGGCTGGAGTGGTGGGCCTTATGGTATCGGCGAACGCATGGACATCAACCATACACGGGCGATGTTAAAGGCTGCACTTTCGGGCGAACTGGATAAAGTGGCCATGCATCCGGACCCGGTGTTCAAGCTGATGGTGCCGGCGACCTGTTCGGGTGTGTCTGACGATGTGCTGCGGCCGGAGAGCACCTGGTCAGACAAGGACGCCTATCAGGCTAAAGCGCGGGAACTGGCCCGGGCCTTCAGGGAAAACTTCAGGCAGTTTGAAAACATGGTATCGGACGAAGTGAAAAATGCAGGCCCCGGCATTTAACCGGATAAAAGGTTTCAGGATTAAGACAGCATTATTACTGCAAAATGAATAATTAATCCAGGTGTTGATAAATCCAGGTATTGATCAATCTTGTATAAACCGGGTCTGAAGACCTGATATTACTGAGGAGTGCATTATGAGCGATGAAGCCGTTGTTGCCAAAAAAGGTCCGTATGGTGTCGTTGTCGAGAAAGGTAAAACATACTGGTGGTGCGCATGCGGGCGCAGTAATTCCCAGCCGTTTTGTGATGGATCACATAAAGAGACGGATTTCGAACCGGTCAAGTACGTAGCAGAGGATGATGTAATGGTCGCGTTTTGTGGCTGCAAACATTCCAGGCATAAACCACGCTGTGATGACACGCATATTTCCCTCAAGCATGAAGAGAGCAAAGGCTAACGCTTGCGCAGCTACACTCAAACGCCTGCATGCTGCAAAGTGGATTTGCAGTTATAACGATTTTTGATAACCAGTCGTGTAACTGATTAGTTAATTCTATTGCGCAAACCGGGCGCAAGCATTGTATCGTGTCAACCAGTACCCATATCAATGTAGCGGGTATGGCTTTTAGCGTAAGGGGACTGACATGAGCGCCACAGCGGGTTTTAATCATGGCAGACAGTTTTCGATTGGCAACATCGTTGCTGTTTCGGGTTTGGTCTGTTCTCTTGTTATCACCACGCATGCTATTGCCGGCGAATGTAATATCGTTAATCGTAATCAATACCCGGCAACCTGGCAGCTCCCGGTCACTGCGGTTGATACGGAGGAAATTCCGCAAATCAAGCTTGATCCGGATGCATCCATCGACAGGCCGCTACCGGTCTACAGGCTGACTGATAATACCTACTTTCTGTTTGGTAATATCGCGACAGTTGACGAAAGCAACCGTGGTTTTAATGCTAATGCAGGGTTTATCGTCACGGACGATGGCGTCATCGTTATTGATGCGCTTGGTACGCCCAAACTCGGTCGACGCCTCATCAGTACCATACGCTGTATCACCGACAAGCCGGTCAAATACCTTATCGTCACCCATAATCATCCGGACCATGCGTATGGTGCATCGGCATTCCGTGATCTTAAAGGTGTCACCATTATCGCTCATCCCGGTACTGTTGCTTACAATCACTCGGAAACATTGCAAACATCGATCGACTACCGGATGCAATTGCTGCTGCACGATATGGATGACTTCAAACCCCTGCAAGCAGATATTTATCTGCAGGCTGAGCCGTTCGAAAAGCTGCGCATTAGACTGGGCAATGAAACCATCGACATCTACAATACCGGTCGGCACCATTCATATGGTGACCTTGTAATACATCAGCTGGATGCGCAGCTGTTGTGGATCTCTGATCTGGCATTTAACCAGCGTACAACATACATGGGTGATGGCGATAGTGCGCAGATACTGAAGGCACAGGACTGGCTGCTACAGACATTCCCGCATACCGCGTTGATGGTGCCGGGTCATGGCAGCGTGCAATCGCCACCGTTTCCGATGGTGACAAAAACACGTGATTACGTGACGCGCATGCGTGAAGCAATGTACAGGGCCGTCGATGAAGGCACCGGCATGCTCGATGCTGTGCAGGGTGTAGAGTTCGATGACTGGCAGAATAGCCGCCTGTATGACAGTAACCAGCGGGCCAATGCGAATTTTGTATATCGCGAAATGGAAAAAGCGTATTTTGATAATTTCTAGTTTTGTTCACAAAATAAATGATTTGGTGACTGGCCGACTATAGTTGTGTAACTCATGAAAATACGAATGTAATAAGGAACTAGTATTATGGCAAAGTGGTTGGCAGGAATAATTGCTACGATGATTGCAGTTGTTGTTTTATTCTGGCTTACCGAAGACCTTCGATCACCAGCGCCTTCGCAGCTGCCATCGTCATCTTCTCCCGGCGATTCACCTGCCAGTGCGCAACCAGAAAGTAATGCAATCACAGTGAGATGTTCGACAATTCCCCGTGTGCTGCAAGCGGGAAGCCAGGCTGAATTAATCATCCAGGCAACCACCCCGCAAAATACACCGGTGTTCGAAGCCGAGGTGAGGGTGGATTCTGACGCAGGCGTGTTTCCATCGGCTGCCGGCACAGCGGTTAGCGGGCGTACTGACTACGGTGGTTCATTCCGCACTATGTGGAGCTCACCCAGTCCAGCGCAAAACATCTACGTGATGCGTGTAGCTGTTAGTAAACAGGATTTTGTTGCAGGACGCGGCGAATGTCGAATCATCATCAGGTAATTAAAGCTGTCAAAACATTTATCCCCGGGGGTGGCCTTGTCAGCGGTTAAAGCGGGCTTTGCTTCCGGTTTAATCACACACCGGTTGTTTCGATCCCTCAAATCTGACAATGGCCTGGTAGTAAGCAAATAGCCTTAATTTTTCCTGTATGCATCCGATATAGATAATCACAGCAGTAAAAAACACGATTGGGGAAGCTGAATGGAAAATCCAGCACTGGATACCTATCAAAAAGCGCATGCTTTTAACATGGATAACGTGCCTTATGGCACGATAGCCGAGATTGGCGCCGGACAGGAAACAGCGCGATGGTTCTTCCGCGTGGGTGGTGCAGCGGGTACAGTTGCCAAGGCGCTGTCTGCCTATGATATGACATTCAGTGATTCAATCTATGGTGATTGCCGTCGCTATGTCAGTCGGGATCGCCTGAATTCGATGCTGGATACCGAATACACGCTTCTGCACGAGCGCCTGGGTACTTCGCGCGGTGACACCAGCACCTTTTTTGCTTTTGCCAATACCGTGGCGACATTCAGTTTCACCCAGCAACGCGCCGGCCATGGCTGGCTGGGTATCAAATTCCAGGCCAGGCCACAGCAGCAGGCTTCGCGAATTGATCTGCATGTCTCGCTCATGGGCAAGTCTGCAACCGAAGACCAGGAAACACTCGGTATTCTCGGTGTTAACCTTATTTATGCTGCACATTACATGTACAGTGATACGATCGCCTTGCTGAAATCATTACTGGATGGCCTGGGGTCTGGACGACTGGAAATCGATATGATTGATTTCAGCGGTCCGGCGTTTGAGGCTATTGATAATCGTCTGATGGCATTACGGCTGGTGCAATATGGCCTCACCCATGCCGCCATGTTTCAGCCCGACGGTGTGCTGGTGCAACCCGCGGATGCGCTCTACAAAAAAGCCGTGCTGGTCGAGCGCAGCCGCTTTCGACCACCGACACATCTAAATATGAATATGCTGGATTGTGCTTACGAGGCATTCTGCATGGAGTCGGATGTAGACTGCGATGATGTGATTGTGCTCAGTGAGATGACTTTGCAAGATCTGCGTGACGGTGATGACCTTAACCAGGACATCAATGTCGAGGACTTCCTGCATCGCGTGGAAATTCTGTGTGCACTTGGTAAAAACGTAATGATCTCTAATTACGGTGAGTTCTACCGGTTGGCACAATACCTGTTCAGACTGACCAGCAAGCCGGTCGCCATTGCCCTTGGTGTGCCGACACTGCAGCAGATTTTCGATGAGCACTATTATGAAAACCTGGAGGGAGGGATACTCGAAGCTTTTGGCCGCCTGTTCCGTAACGATATGCGCATGTTCGTTTGTCCTGCCATCGATACTGCAGGTGGAGACCTGGTTACAGTTGAAACCCTGCAGGTGCAAAAACATTTACGCTCGCTGTACCGCTACCTGATGGAGAACGGCTATTTACGCAGTCTTGATTCAATTAATCGTAATCATCTATCGATTCATGCTGATGCCGTGCTGGAGAAAGATCAAGTGTAATGATGTTGCCTGGCAAAGCATGGTGCCAGACAAGGTAGCCGACATCATCAGCGAGCGTGGGCTGTTTAAATAAAGCCCGTTGCTAGAACAGGTAGATTATCATTACATTAAGTTGTGTAGCCGTGGCGACATAAGGCCCGTATGCATACGTGTCATCACTTTGAAAATCATGATAGACCGCGCCACCGCGGATAAACCAGTCAGGGTCTATCTGGTGATCAATCCCGCCCGTTATTGAATAGCCATAACCGTCAACAGTGTAGTAATAGGTGCGCCAGTCGATAAAATGCAGGCCAATCCCGGCGCCTATCTATGGCGACAGATTCGCATGCTTGTGTGGATGAAAATAGCGCTTGAATCCCAAATCCAGTATTCCGTACTCTGCACTGTCATCGGGGTAATAGATGCCGGGAGTTGGCCCTGTGTTTAATGACATGCCAGCAGTTGCTGCTGCTTCAAGCCCCCGGTTTTCAGACCTTGAGCCTATCAGCAGCTGATACCCTGTGCTGCTCTGGTCGTTAATTGAAGGATGGTCACTGCTCAATTTGACCGATGAGACACCGCCACTGATATAAACGCCCTGTGCGTGTGTTATGCCAGAGATGGCAACTCACAAGAGCAACAGATAAAAACAATTTGCCGTCAATGTTCGTTGTTTTATATTAATGTGCACTGTTGCTTATATAATGACAAAAAACAATAGAAGGTGCAGGTAATAATGAATACTGTAAAGGCGTCAGCCCCGTTGTGACTCTAATGCTGATACAGCCAGGGATATTGCCGAGTAGATTGACTTGCGTACTCACCATCGTGGTGATCGCGTCGATGATTATGAGCTTCGATGCCCGTGCCCAGAACCTGGAACCTCGAGCTTACATAAATACGCCCGTTGGTATGAATTTTCTGCTGGTTGGTTACCAGTATTCTCAAGGCGCCTTGCTGTTTGATCCGGCATTGCCGATCACGGATGCCAATGCGAAGGTCGACCTGGGATTGTTCGGCTTCGTGCATTCACTGGACATTGCTGATAAATCCGCCAAGATCGGCTTACTGTTACCCGTAGCCAGCCTAGATGCAAATGGCTATCTCGACGGAGTCTTTCGCACACGAGAGGACAGTGGTATGGCTGACCCCAAATTGTATTTCACGATCAATCTGCATGGTGCGCCTGCGCTTTCCTTCAAGGAGTTCAAGGATTACCAGCAGGATATGATCATTGGACTGAGCTTTAAACTCACCGCACCACTCGGTGTTTACGACAATGACAAGTTGATCAACATAGGCACTAATCGATGGTCATTTGAACCCGAGATTGGTATTTCCCAGGCACTGGGGCGATGGATATTCGAAGCAGCGGCGGCTGCAGCTTTTTACACCGATAACGATGAATTTGACAATGGTAAGACCCGCCAGCAGGACGCCATCTATTCTGTGCAGGGCCATGTCATATACGCCTTTCCCCGTAATATATGGCTTGCGGTTGGTGCGATCTATTACACTGGTGGCGAAACAAGCATTGATGGCGTTAGCAGGGATGATCTGCAAAGGAACTGGCGTAGCGGCCTGACCGTGGCGCTGCCACTCAACCGCCACCACTCTATCAAGGTATTTGCCAACAGCGGCGTCAGTACCCGCACCGGTACCGACTACGATTCAATCGGTGTTGCGTGGCAATATCGCTGGGGTGGGGGTTATTAGCAAACAGTGGGTCAAATCCTGATTTACTCTTTTATCATTGCAGGTCTAAAGCAGTAACTTACTGGCTTATATCCTCTTCTACCCTGGCAGGTTTCATCTGCGCCTTGAATTTTTTTACACCGCCTACACTATCTGTTGCATAGGTTGAGCGCTGCATGCAAGGATGACTCTAAATGGCTGACAGTAGCATCAATCCTGGATTAGCTGCCAGTCGCTATCAGATCATTATTGCTGTATAAAGTTGAATGGATGCTTATACTGGAACTTGATTTGATACGCCCGAATACACGAGGATTTCAATGGCAGGAGGGTAAAATGATCTCCTGTGAGTTTTTCGGGAAATGAAAACATGTCTAAACATGCACAACAATCAAATACCATTGTGATTTGCCTCCGCGTATAACATCTACATCCATGGCACACTCCATTGCAGGTTTTTTCTATATGCTGAAGGCATTACTGCTGTTATGCCTGGTATTTTCCACCAAAG
>CAWEEC010000066.1:0-3698 GCA_963807785.1 uncultured Gammaproteobacteria bacterium
GTGCCTTGGTGGATAATACCAGGCATAACAGCAACAATGCCTTCAGCATAGGGTAAAAACCTGCAAGTGAGTGTGCCATGAATGTCGATGTTATACCCAGAGGCAAATCACAATGGCGTTTGATTGTTGTGCATGTTTAGACATGTTTTCCTTTTCCCGGAACCTGATAGTAGATCATTGTATCCACATAACAGTGAATTCTTCCTGTATTCAGTCGTATCAACACAAGTCCCAGTATAAGCATCCATTCAACTTTATACAGGAATAATCTGATATCGACTGGCGACTAGCAACTTACCCAGGCTTGATGCTACTGGTAGCCATTTAAAGTCATCCTTGCTTGCAGCGCTCAGCCTCTGCAATGGCCAACGTAGACAGGATAAATAAAAAATCAAACCGCAGATGAAACCGCCAGGCTAGAATAGAATATGCGCCTCTATGTTAAATACTTTTGATCGTTACTGCTTTAGATCGTTAATGCTTTAGATCTCTAATGTTTCAGCCAACCTGAACAAGGCAGGCACAGACCTCGAATTTCATACTTCCACTGTGACCATACACGTTAGAAAACAATATTATCTGCACCAGCCCTATTATTTCTATTACCTGCCGCCGAACGGGAAAATGGTCTTCCAGTCACGTTTCATATCAACAACTGTCCATCCTTTCGCCTGAGCTTCATCAAGCCCCTTGTCGAGAACACCGATGCTTGATTTGCGGTCGTAAGCCCATTCGCGTTTGGCATCGGTGTGATGAATATAGAGGCAAAAACGTTCACCACTTCCCGCTGCAACCCACTGCAACATTTGCAGGTCACCATCGGAGTTGCCAAATGCTGCAATCGGGCGGCGGCCAATGTGCTGATTAATACCAACCGGCTTATCAGCCTTATCGTCAATGAAGTTAATTTCAGGCAGGCGTACAAGCACAGGCGAACCATCGCGCAACTCGAACCGGGTCTTGATGCTGCTACCAATCACCTGTTCGGGTGGAATACCATAGACTTTCTCGGTCCATGGGCGCATGAACTCGATACCTCCACCGGAAACGATGTAAATCTTGAAGTCATTGCTGCGCAGGTAGTCGAGCAGTTCAAGCATCGGCTGATAGACCATGTCCGTATATCGACGACCCGTGTCTGGATGTTTCGCTTCGGCCAGCCAATCCTTTACGATTTGCGAAAATTCGTCCGTTGTGTTGCCAGCATGAGTAGCCATGACAAGCTCGAGCAAGGCGTGCTCGCCACCAGCCATCACTGTTTTGAGATCACCTTCGAGCGCCGCCTTAAATGGCTGCGTGTTTTTCCATTCGGGATGCATTGGCGCAAGCACCTTGACCCGGTCGAGTGCAAAAGCGAGTTGGAAATACATCGGCTGTTCAGACCACAGTGTGCCGTCATTATCAAACACCGCGATACGCTCGGCCGCTGGTACAAACTTGGGCCCACCAGATGTTGTCACATCATTAACGAACTGGACAATTGCATGCCTGGATGCGCTTGCGTTCCATGATGGCAGTTGATCGTTTGCCTGAGCTATTTCAGCTACGCTCAATACCAACGTGAGTAATGTAAAGAAAACTCGTTTCACAGCATGTTCCTACCAGTATTCGTTTGGGCCGGCTAACGCCTGAGCCTGGAAAAGTGGAGTCATATCACAGTTGATTCTAACATTAGCGAAACCTGTGATCTGTCCCGACTTTTCCCTTAATAACCTCCACCCCAGCGATATTGCCACGCAACACCGATTGAATCGTAGTCGGTACCGGTACGGGTACTGACGCCGCTGTTGGCAAATACCTTGATAGAGTGGTGGCGGTTGACTGGCAGCGCCACGGTCAGGCCGCTACGCCAGTTCCTTTGCAGATCATCCCTGCTTACACCATCAATGCTTGTTTCGCCGCCAGTGTAATAGGTCGCACCAACCGCAAGCCATATATTACGGGGAAAGGCGTATATGACATGGCCCTGCACAGAATAGATGGCTTCCTGCTGGCGGGTCTTACCATTGTCAAAATCATCGTTATCTGTGTAGAGAACTACAGCCGCCGCAGCTTCGAATATCCATCGCCCCAGCGTCTGGGAAATTCCAATCTCGGGTTCAAATGACCAGCGGTTTGTGCCTATGTTGAGCAACTTTTCATTGTCGTAAACACCAAGTGGTGCGGTGAGTTTAAAACTCAGGCCAATGATCATATCCTGCTGGTAATCCTTGAACTCCTTGAAGGAAAGCGCAGGCGCACCATGCAGATTGATCGTAAAATATAATTTGGGATCAGCCATACCGCTGTCTTCTCGTGTGCGGAATACTCCGTCGAGATAGCCATTGGCATCTAACCTGGCTACGGGTAAAACTAAGCCGATCTTGGCGGATTTATCAGCAATGTCCAGTGAATGCACGAAGCCGAACAATCCCAGGTCGACCTTCGCATTGGCATCCGTGATCGGCAATGCAGGATCAAACAGCAAAGCACCTTCGGAATACTGGTAGCCAACGAGTAGAAAATTCATACCAACGGGCGTATTTATGTAAGCTCGAGGTTCCAGGTTCTGGGTACGGGCATCGAAGCTCATAATCATTGATGCGATCACCACAATGGTGAGTACGCAAGTCAATCTACTCGGCAATATCCCTGGCTGTATCAGCATTAGAGTCACAACGGGGCTGACGCCTTTACAGTATTCATTATTACCTGCACCTTCTATTGTTTTCTGTCATTATATAAGCAACAGTGCACATTAATATAAAACAACGAATATTGATGGCAAATTGTTTTTATCTGTTACTTTTGTCAGTTGCCATCTATGTCATAGCGCACGCACAGGGCGTTTGTCTGTGGTGGTGTCTCATCGGTCAAATTGAGCAGTGACCATCCTTCAATTAACGATCAGAGCAGCACAGGGTATCAACTGCTGATAGACTCGAGGTCTGAAAACCGCGGGCTTGAAGCAGCAGCGACTGCTGGCATGTCATTAAACACAGGGCCAACTCCAGGCATCTATTATCCCGATGACAGTGCAGAGTACGGAATACTGGACCTGGGAACCAAGCGCTATTTTCATCCGCACAAGCATGCGAATCTGTCGCCATGGATAGGCGCCGGGATTGGCCTGCATTTTATCGACTGGCGCAGCTATTACTACACTGTTGATGATTATGGCTATTCGTTATCGGGAGGTATTGATTACCAGATAGACCCTGACTGTTTTATCCGCGGTGGTGCGGTCTATCATGATTTTAAAAGTGATGACACGTATGCATACGGGCCTTATGACGCCACGGCTACACAACTTAATGTAATGATAATCTACCTGTTCTAGCAACAGGCTTTATTTAAACAGCCCACGCTCGCTGATGATGTCGGCTACCTTGTCTGGCACCATGCTTTGCCAGGCATCATCATTACACTTGATTTTCTCCAGCACGGCATCAGCATGTATCGATAGATGGTTACGGTTTATCGAGTCAAGACTGCGTAAATAGCCGTTCTCCATCAGGTAGCGGTACAGCGAGCGTAAATGTTTTTGCACCTGCAGGGTTTCAACTGTAACCAGGTCTCCACCTGCAGTATCGATGGCAGGACAAACGAACATGCGCATATCGTTACGGAACAGGCGGCCAAAAGCTTCGAGTATCCCTCCCTCCAGGTTTTCATAATAGTGCTCAGCAATACGTAACGTACTGAAGAAGAACAAAAAA
>CAWEEC010000067.1:0-36214 GCA_963807785.1 uncultured Gammaproteobacteria bacterium
TGAAGAATTAGAAAGCTGGCTACTGCGGCTCTTGTCACCACGAATACATTTTTATTTTTATAACCTGGTTGTCGATGAGAAATCAGTTGTTACCTGGAAATTGCTCGGGCTGCCCATCGTCCTGTTCAGTTTCAGGGAATGGAGTATATTCGTGTTGGCTCATATAAAAAAAAGTTAAAGGAGTTTCCCGAAAAAGAGCGTGCACTATGGAGGGTATTTGATGAAAAACCTTTTGAGCAGGTGGTGGCAGCTGAAAGAGTAACTGACAATGATGTTTTAAAACTGTTGGATTATCCGGCATATTTTGAATTACTTAACCAGCCACTACCTGATAACCGACAAGGTATTCTTGAGCAACTTCAAGCAGACGATTTTATTACCCTCTGTGAGGCGGGGGGGCTGGAACATCACTAATCTGGGAGCCATTCTTTTTGCCAAACAGCTGGATGATTTTAAACGATTAGACCGCAAAGCTATGCGCGTTATTATTTACCGTGATTGTAGCCGTGTTGAAACGGTGCGTGAAAAAATAGGTACTAAAGGTTATGCAACTGGTTTTAAAGGCTTGATCAGTTACATAAATAATTTATTGCCTCGTAATGAAGTTGTTGGTGAAGCACTGCGTAAAGACGTACCCATGTATCCTGAGTTAGCCGTACGCGAGCTGGTTGCAAATGCATTGATTCATCAGGATTTATTTATTAAAGGCACGGGGCCTATGGTTGAGATTTTTATTAAATAGCATGGAAATTACAAACCCCGGTATTCCATTAGTTTCGACTGATCGATTTCTTGATAGCCCTCCAAAATCCAGAAATGAAGCTATAGCTTCATTCATGCGGCGTATAGGTGTTTGTGAAGAACGTGGTAGTGGTATTGATAAGGTAGTATTTCAAACTGAGTTATATCAATTGCCAGCGCCCATATTTGAAGTTACGAATGAACATACCCGTTCTGTTCTGCTCATAAAGCACTTAATGATATGGATAAACAGGATCGTTTGAGAGCTTGTTACTTACATGCCTGTTTGAAATATGTAAACCGGGAGCAAATGACAAATTCAAGTTTACGTGATCGATTTGGCATCGACCCTCTAAAAATAGTGCGACTGCTTCCCGAATTATTAAAGAAACTGTGGAAGCAGAATTGGTTAAACCAATTGAAGATGGCATGTCCAGAAAGCATAGAAAATATGTGCCAATTTGGGCTTAGCCAACTTGAAATTCTTATTTGATGGTTATTTGATAGATAGGTATCGATACTATTATGTTTTGCCTGAAAAACAGCGTAACATATTGATTTATAATAAATAAAAAATTATTATAAGTTCCAGATTTATTTGATGAGTAACAGTGGGTAGTGAGATCAGGTGCGCTTGGGGTGCCTCGGTATTTCAGCCTCAGGGCGTTAGGGGTAGACCATTTCATGTTCTATCCGGTTGAAATTGGCCGTACTCGGTGTTGACCAATGATTTAAGCAAATCGGCTCCAGATTTATAAATATAACAACTAGTCGGGGGCAAGATTTCGGGCGACAATGGTAGCGTATGAATGATATATAACTATATATCAATCAGTTAGATATATAATTCGACTCCTCTTTCCGGCACCATTTCCCATTCCCACTAGCTTATAACTGTCTTATAAAAAGTCGCTGTTGATATCGACCGCATTCAGCTGCAGGCCGTCGGGCCCGCTACTGCCGGTATCCGGAATCCACGGTGCCAGGCAGGTGCGATCCTTGATGCAGGGGTCAGTCAGTGTTTTCAGAAACTCGACCAGGTCGTTCACCTGTTCGTCAGTCAGCGCAATATTACTGATCGAGGCGATTCCAGCCAGCCTGTTGGCGGCCAGTTTGTCCAGCGCGGTCTGGGTGTTGAGCTGGATGTCATCGGTCTGGCCGCTGCTGACGATCGATGCCTCGAGCTGATTGATATCATAATTATCAAATGCGGCCTGGGGATCGAGATGGTGCCTGACTACGGCTTCCAGCGTGGTATAGGCGCCGCTGTGGCCCCATGGGCCTGTTTCGTTGACGTTCAGCAGTGATGGCGTGCGAAACGCATACATGTCGGTATCGACAGCCGATACCCGAAAACGGCCAAAATCATCCGTGCCTGTGGTGCCGTCGCCTTTGCCACGGCCGATCTGCGGGATGCCGAGCACATGAAAGCGTTCATCGGTGAAGAAATCACCACGGTGGCAGGAGCGGCAATCGGCGCCGCCCTTGTCCTGGCGCAGCATGAACAGCAGTGCACCGCGTCTTGCCGCTTCGCTGATCGCAGTGTCATCGCCATCCATGAAGGCCTTCCACGGTGTATTAACGAAAACCTGCGAACGTTCGTACTCTCCGATGGCCTCGGCAATGCGCTCGAAGCTGATAGCTGAATCACCATACGCTGCCAGAAATTCACTGTCCCAGCCACCAAGGGTCTGCAACTGTACCACCAGGGCATTTCTAACATCATCATTCGTTCCCGGGGTAGCGAAGCTAAAGCCGCGCATTTGTTCGGCAGAGGTGACCGGAAAGCGCGATTGTGCGGTCGGCAGGTTGTCACCGGCATTCGGATCTGCGGTTATATTATCAACCGAATCCGGCGTGACGATGCCGAGGCCGGTATCACCGGCGTCGCCGTTGACACCGACAAGCTTGTCCAGGCTCTCGACGCGACCGTCATGGAACATGACCTGGTCCCAGACACCGCTGTTGAAGGTTGTTGGTGAATTTCTGGGGACTGTCGGGCCGCCGTCGTACAGGCTGTTGTTGTCAGCAAGGGCCAGTGCCTGTGAATGCGTACGTCCCGGTCCTAACAGTTCGGGTATTTCCGCATTAACACCAATTGATAATGATAACCGGTCACTACCGCCAAGAACGGGATGATGGCAGCTGGCACAGGCCGTGTCCTGATTTCCGCCCAGTCCCCTGGTGAAAAACAGCTTCATACCCAGTTGTGCCCTGGGCTCGCTGATATCGGGCAGGATGCGGTTGGTGGTCGGGTCACCGGTCAGGCCGAGCACGATGGCAATGCTGCGCACGTGCAGTGGGGAAGTGTCCTCTTCGTCGACGGCGCAAGCCGCAAGCGTAGGCGGACAGGGTAATGCCAATAAATTTGTAATGGCGAGGATCGAATTTGCCTGATGATAACTTTGACATCTGTTTCTGTAGTACGGATCGATGAACCGGCTACTGTATAGCCAAGTACAAGGCTGACCGGGATTGAACAATACGAATTAGAACAATTGCGGCGGATACTAGCATTTATAACAGCATAAAACCCGTGTTATTTGAGCACATTAAACAATCGCAGGTCATCCCTGTGTTGCACTAGAAATTCGGTTTAACCGGCGCTTCCCTGTACATGGCGACGCTGGCCATGATTTCTTCCCTGGCGTCATCGACATCACCCCAACCCTCGACACGCACCCATTTGCCTTCATCCAGATCTTTATAGTGCTCGAAAAAGTGGGCGATCTGTTCCAGCAGCATGGGCTGCATATCATCGATGCCGGCGGCTTTTCTGAAAGATTTGCATAATTTGTCGATAGGCACCGCGAGAACCTTGGCATCATCACCGGACTCGTCGGTCATCTTGAGTACGCCAACCGGGCGACAGGCAATCACTGATCCGGCGATCAATGGTACCGGCGTTACCACCAGCACATCCACCGGGTCACCGTCCTTGGACAGGGTGTGAGGCACATAACCGTAATTGCAGGGATAGTGCATCGCAGTGCTCATGAAGCGATCGACAAACATGGCGCCCGTTTCCTTGTCGACCTCGTACTTGACGGGGTCACTGTGCGACGGAATCTCGATAATGACATTGATCTCGTTCGGAACGTCCCTGCCCGAGGTCACTCTATCCAGGTTCATGGTTAACACTCGCTTGCTTATGACAGGCTGAATACTAGCACGCTAGGACGTATTTCCTGTAACCAGTGCCGTTTATCCGTGTAATTGCCCGTTTTATTGTTATCGCAGTCAGATTGTCTATTATTAATTCAGTTACAGCCACAAATATTGCCAGCAAACAACGATAAAAAATGTATAAAACGAAGAATTATCAGCCGTTTGTCTGCGATATAAATCCCTCCGTCCTTATTCGCCTGTTATTGCTAATGATCTGTCTTAAATTATAAGTATGAAAAAATCACTCGGATATACGCTGATTGAATTGATGTCCATGCTTGCGGTGGTATCAGTTCTTGTTACTGTGGGATTGCCCTTGCTGAGCGTGTTCTTTGAGAGCAATCGTATGATCAGTAATACCAACGAGCTTGTTGCTGGTTTGAATATCGCACGCAGCGAGGCGATTAAACAGCAGACCCGCGTCACCATGTGCCAGAGTGACGATCTGGCTTCATGCACTAACACGGATAAATGGGAAGATGGCTTTCTTGTGTTTATTGATAACGGCGGCGCTGCAGTTGGTAATGCCACCGTCGACGCCGGTGAACGCATTCTGCGTGTTAACGCTGGTGCCGATGGCTCCCAGGTAACGATCCGCAGTAACGATGCACTGAACCAGATAACAAATTCCGTAACATTTACATCGCGCGGCCTGCCAAAAGCAACCAATGGCGCGTCGCAGTCAGGTACATTTCGTGTCTGTGATGACCGCGGATTGAAAATCAACACGGATGGAACATCAACCGTTGCGCGTGGAGTTGTACTTGGCCTGTCGGGACGAGTACGGACGACAAATGATTCAGTCAAGGTCGCTTCCTGTCCATAAGACAGTAATAAACAGTTATGCAAGGCTTCGAAGATATGAACAAACGACTAACGAAACAGCCAGTAACCTGTCAGCCAGGCGGCATGCATAAACAATCAGGCTTTAGTCTGATTGAGGCGCTGGTGGCTTTCCTGATCCTGTCAATTGGCATGCTCGGCGTTGCTTCATTACAGACCATGTCATTGAAAGCAGGCCATACCGCCATCCTCAGAACTGCTGCAGTGATGAAAGTAGACGAGATTCTTGAAAGTATACGGGGGAACTCGGGCGTGTTATTGAATTATGCGAACAGCACGGCAGATTCAGGTGCAGACAGCGGTTGCAGTCAGACAACGGTAGCTGCGGTTGTATGTGCACCGGCCCAGCTTGCGCTTGATGATATTTTCAGATGGAAAAATTCTTTAACTGATGTGTTGCCGAACAATGCTGCAACCACCGCCAGTGTAGTTGTCACTCCGCCAGTACCACCCGAGACTATGACAGATATCGTGGTAACAATTAACTGGAGTGAACGTGATACAGAAACCAGTACGGCGGTCCTGATGAACTACTCTGTCGCCTTGCAGATGTGATAACCATGAATATAAACAATATAAAACAGACTATGGCTATTCGACACAACAGCGGTTTTTCACTGATCGAGATGATGCTGGCAATGCTGATCGGCATCATTATCCTGGGTGGAATATTGTCCGTATATACCAATACGCGTGATGTACAGCGGATAAGCGAAGACCAGATTCACCTGGTATCGGATGCACGCTTCGCGATCGAGACCATTTCATATGATTTAAGACATGCAGGTGTGTTTGGTGGTACCAACCTGCCGTCAACAATTATCTGTCACAAGGGTGATCCGAATTGTCCGGCCTTGCTGGCTGCGGCCACCAATGATTGTGAGTCACGCTGGTATGTTGATATCACGACGCCGATATTCGCCAGCGAAGCCGTAAACCCCTACACGACCTGCCCCATAGCGTCGCACCTGGGGAACACCGATCTGCTGGTTGTGCGCTATGCAGACTCGAACCCGGTGGCTACGGCAAGCCTGGTGGCCAGCACCACCTACGTTCGCAGTAACTACCAGGCAGGTGAAGTGTTTATAGGCACCACACAGCCGACCATACCGGATGACACCAGTGCGCTCACCAACAACCATCTGCTGGTAGCACGTGCCTATTATATAAGTGACTTTACCGAGAATGCAGGCGACGGTCTGCCTTCGCTGCGGCGTGTTGACCTGGTCGCCGGCCCGGCTGTTCAGGATCAGTTGATATTGCCGGGTGTGGAAAATCTCCAGATCCAGTTTGGCGTGGATACCGACAAGGACCGCGCAGTTGATCAATATATAAATGCTGACATGGTTACTGACTGGACCAAGGTTTACTCGGCCCGTATCTGGGTGCTGGTTCGCGGCCAGAGAGTCGATAAAACAGTCGATTCCAGCCAGACGTTTACGATTGCCGGAAACGCGATTTCATTTGGTAACGATGGTTATCGCAGACTGTTAATGAGCAGCGTCGTCAACCTGCGCAACATGATCAGAGTTGATGAATTGTCTGTCGGAGGTTAATACGTTGAATACAAATATCATGAATAAACGGTCCATGCATCAGCAAAAGGGTGCTGTTCTGGTAATGGCACTGGTGATGCTTACTGTGCTGACGCTGATCGGTGTGTCATCGATGAGCAGTTCGACAATCGAGCTGAAAGTCTCCAGTAATAGCCAGCAGCATGATATTGCTTTCCAGGCGGCACAGAGCATTATCGATGTTGCAGCCAGTCCGGACAGCCCGGTCAATACCAATGATTACCAGGTGTTCGAGACCGATGAACTCGCAGCCGGGTATGAGCAGAACCTGATGTATACCGGTGCGAGCGGCAACTCCTCAGCGAGTGCCATTACCACCTGGCTCGGTTGTAAGACACAGATTGGCAGCAGCCTGGAAGAAGGCAAAGCGCCGGTCGTCAACTTTTTTAATGTTAATGCAACGGGAACAACGGTGACCGGTTCTGCTACTTCTGTACAAATGCAGGGTGTGCGCTATCCGGCAGCTGCCTGTCCATCATAAGGTGATCGATATGAATATTTTAAAGACTGTAATCCCCGGCCTCGTTGTTATTGCGTTTTATGCAACCAATGCACATGCATTCAACATGGGCGTGGAAGAGGCGATGGAATCCAACGCCCTGAAGATCAGCCTGGATGAAAAAACAGCCACCGGTGAGGTATACGGCCGGGTGTGTGATCATTGTGATGAATTGAAGCTGAAGATTACACCGGAGTCCCGTGCTTACCGCGGTAAAACACAGGTCGGCATAGCCGAGGCCAAGAGCAGGCTGGGTAGATATGCAACCGTGATATTCAACAAGGATACCCTGGAAGTCATTCGTATCAAGTGGTGATGTGTTGCTCGTCTGTAAATGACGCTGTTATATCGGATACACAGTTATAACTACGCGATATTCACTAGTATAGGTAGTAGGCAGTTTTGAGGAAAAACTCATGAAAATTCTTGGTAGAAAATCAGGATCAACAATCAAATTCGCAGTGCTGGGTCTGTTGTACGGTTTGTTCGTTACAGCACCGGCCGTTGCCGATGATATCGAAATCTATACCGGTTCGATTGCCAGCGCCAGTGGCGCCTCGGCAACCGCCAATGTCCTGTTCATCGTCGATACCTCCGGCAGTATGGATGCAATCGTTACACAGGCTATCGGTACCTATGATCCGGCGGTGACCTACGCAGGCTGTTTTGATGCCAGTACCCTGTACACCAATGTCAACCTGGGTGGCTCCGCAGGCATTACCGGCTACTGCAGCGGCGCATCGGGTTACAACATCTCAAACCTGCCCAGGTTCAGCGAGTCTGTTTTCGTCTGCCAGACCGGTAACACGGCGATCGCGACCGATGGTTTCTACACCGACCGCTTCGCGCAGTGGCGCACCGGTGGTACGCTACGCTGGCGCAGCATCAGCAGTAACAGCAGCAAGTTCAACAACAAGGTCGAATGCCGTGCTGACAGGGGTATCCATGGTGAAGGTGGCGCGGGAACATATGCCAGAAACAACGGCGGTACCGGCTTCCATACCAACTCCAGTGGGGAAATCAACTGGAGCAACTGGCAGTACGCCAGTAAAACCGTACATCACGGTAATTACCTGAACTTTCTCGTCACCAATCCACCGGTATCAAAAACGCGCCTGCAGGTAATGAAGGACGCGATGACCGATGTGGTCAATACCACCAGTGGTATCAACATCGGCCTGATGCGCTTTGACGATGATGCTGCTGGCGGCATGGTGGTGACGCCGATGGGAGAAATCGAAGCCACCCGTACGGACTTTATCAACGAGCTCAACCAGATGTGGCATGAAGGTGCCACTCCACTGGAAGAAACCCTGTACGAGGCCGCATTATACTACCAGGGCAAGAATGTCGATTATGGTAACGGTTCAGAAGCCGGTCTTCCGGATCCATTCGCGGATGTGGTAAAACTGAGTCACCCGGATTCGCGCACACCCAGCGGTGGCGCCAAGTACAAATCACCGATCACCAGCGAATGCCAGAAGAACTATATCGTGCTGCTGACTGACGGTGCGCCGGTGAATGATACCGATATCCAGAATTCTGGTACGAAGCGGGCAGCGATTGGCATGAGCGGCGGCTGCAGCGGCAGCTGCCTGGACGAGATCGCCTACACAATCGGTTCCAACGACCAGAGTACGATCGTCGACGAAGACCAGTTCATCTCCACTTTTACCATTGGTCTGGAACTCGATGATCCGCTGCTGAAAGCAACCGCACAGGCGAGTAAAAGTACCAGCGGTCAGGGTGAATATTACATCGCCAAGGACGCGAATGAGCTGGCTAAATCGTTTACCACCATTGTGCAGACGGTACTCGAATCCGAATCAACGTTCTCGTCACCGGCGGTTTCGGTGAACGCATTCAACCGTTCGACTCACCTCAACGACCTTTACTTCACCTTGTTCAAGCCCAGTGGCAACCCGCACTGGCCGGGTAACTTCAAGAAATACAAGTTGCTGACAAAGGTTGATACTGCCGATAGCGATGGCGATGGTGATACCACCGATACCGTACCGTATATCGCGGATGCAGGCTTTACTGATGCCATCGATAACGCCACCGGCTTCTTTGCCAACGGCTCACGCAGTTTCTGGACGCCGGCTGCTACGGCGGATGGTCCCTCGGTTACTGATGGTGGTTCCCTGATACACCTGACCAATACACGTAATGTCTACACCATTACACAGGCCTACAGCAACAATAACGGCGTGTTGACCCCGACAACGCCTAATCTGACCAACGTGGTCAATGGCCTCGACAAGAGCAATGCGCTGGTCACCGACGCCCTGCTCAATACCGCGGCTGAAGCGCCGTATGACGCACCGACACCTTACCGTGAGTCACTGCTCGACTGGGCCATGGGTCTGGACGTCAGGGATGTCAACACCGATGGTAATGTCACCGATGCGCGTATTGAAATGGGTGATCCGCTGCACGCCCAGCCTGCGCTGATACAGTACGGCGAACTGGCCTCGGACAGCGATGGCGACGGTATCGATGATCCTGACCTGGTTGCCTATGTTGCAACCAATGACGGTTACCTGCATGCAGTCAACACTATAACGGGTAACGAGCTCTGGTCTTTCGTACCACAGGAGCTGTTGCCCATCCTGACCATCAATTTCAAGGATGACAGCCTGTTAAGCAAGACCTATGGTCTCGATGGCGATGTGGTCGCGTGGATTAATGATGTTAACGAGGACGGCACGATCAATGGATCCGATCATGTTTACCTGTATGTCGGCATGCGTCGTGGTGGTAGTAACATCTATTCTATTGATGTCACCAACCGCAACAGTCCGCAACTACGCTGGGTGATTCAGGGTGGTCTGGACGATTTTGCTGAACTGGGTGATACCTGGTCTACGGTCAACGTGGAAACACTGAAACTGGGTGGCGTCGAGAAGAAGGTGCTGATCTTCGGCGGCGGCTACGACATAAACCAGGATAGCGTCAGCGTTCGTACAGCGGATGCCATTGGCCGTGGTGTGTTCATCGTCGATGCCGATACTGGCGCGCTGTTATGGCGTGCGGGCCCGGATGCCAGCGCCAGCCTGCAGCTGGCCGAAATGCAGTACAGTATCCCGGCGCGTGTGAAACCGATTGATGTTGATGGCAACGGTTATATTGATCGCCTCTATGTAGGTGACATGGGTGGGCAGATCTTCCGCTTCGATATTACCGAGAGTGAGACATCGACCAGCCTGGCTACACTGGTCACAGGTGGGCGTATCGCTGATCTTGCCGTCGATGCTTCGGCAGCTGATGCGCGCCGTTTCTATTATTCGCCTGATGTGTCGCTGATTGTTGAAGAAGGCGAACCACCGTATTTGGCGCTGATTGCAAGCTCCGGCTACCGTGCACATCCACTGGATACGGTGATAGAAGACAAGATATACATGATTCGTGAAACCGATGTTTACGACGCGCCATCACCCTATGTCACAGTGACCGAGTCAGACCTGTTTGACACTACGACTAATTCGATTGGTGAGACCACAGGCGCTACTCAACAAACACTAATCTCAGCATTGGGCACCAAGCAAGGCTGGTTTATTGATCTTGATGATGGTGCTGGCGTTTTCAAGGGCGAGAAAGGCCTGGCTGAACCGCTGATTCTGGGTGGTGTAGCGATTGTGTCAACTTATACACCGGAGAACCTGGTTGTTACCGGTAGTGTGTGTTTGCCTCAGGCGGGCACCGGTGCAGTGTATTACCTCAACGTTACCGATGGTACACCGACTTTCAACGTGGCCGGCACCGTCGACAAAACGCGTGAAGATCGCAAGACGTATCTCAAGCGTAGCGGTATACCACCGTCACCTTCCGTTATCATTACCGAAGGCGGCAAACCAACACTGTGTATCGGTACAGAATGTGCGGAGGCCGGGGTCAGCCTGGAGCTGCAGAAGATGTACTGGTACGAAGTCGAACAATAACCATAAGATAGACAGGTTTAGCTATGAACAAGAATACAGGTTTTACCTTAATTGAGCTGATGGTCGTGGTCGCGATCATCGGCATCATCACCGCTGTTGCATATCCCAGCTATGACGGCTACATGAAAAAGAGCCGTCGTTCAGATGCAAAAATTGCATTGACCAGGATGGCTGACAGGCAGGAACGCTTTTATCTGCAGAACAACACCTATACCACTAATACAGCCAATGTTGGTGGTACCGGTACGGGTGAAAACTTATACGTGCTGTCGATTGATTCTGCGGATGTAAATGGTTTCGCCTTGACGGCAACAGCAGTTGCCGGTGGGCCGCAGGCTACAGATACCACAACGAATAATGGCGATTGCACCATTATGAAGTTGTCATCAACAGCAGCCAAGACCCCTGTGGCCTGCTGGTAAAGTACAGGGACAGATCCAATAGTATGGGATCGGTTAGATGTGGAAGTTAACCAGTGATTTGATCTAACGCAGAGGCGCGAAGACGCCAACAATGCAAAGAAAGATTATTATTTATTGCCAGCGAATATCTGATTGGGCGCTGGTAGGCTATCTATAAAAAGCACCAGTTATTTACCAATGCCTTGTATCCCTGTGGATTCATCACATTTCTGATCTCTTAACAAAATAAAAACATTGCGCCCTCAGCGCCTTCGCGCCTCTGCGTTGAAAACTCATGCCTGGTCCCGGTTAAGCCTGGAATCTGGAATCACCTTAATTCCCTGGGTAACTGGAAACTGACATTCTCACTCTGCCCGCCATTGTGGATAACACGGGCATTGTATAACTTTTCAAGTTTGGCAAGCACTTGCTGTACCAGGATTTCAGGTGCGGAGGCACCGGCGGTTACACCTACAGCATTAGCTGATGCCAGCCATTCGGTGTTTATGTCATCAGCACCATCGATAAGATGGGCAGCTACACCCTGTTTTTCCGCCAGTTCACGCAAACGGTTGGAGTTGGAACTGTTGGTTGAACCCAGCACCAGGAATACATCGACCAGTTTCGCCAGTTCACGCACGGCATCCTGCCTGTTTTGTGTGGCATAACATATATCATCTTTACGCGGTCCTGAAATAGCAGGGAATTTCGCGCGCAATCTGTCGATAATCAGCCGGGTGTCATCAACAGATAATGTTGTTTGTGTGACGTAGGCAAGGCTTTGTGGATTGTTGATTTCAAGTTGATCGATTTCGTCGATGGTTTCAACCAGGTATATGTTGCCGCCCTGGGCCTGGTTATATTGACCCAGCGTACCTTCAACTTCCGGGTGGCCGGCATGACCGATGAGTATAACTTCTTCGGCTGACCTGGCATGACGGGCGACTTCGAGGTGGACTTTGGTAACCAGCGGACAGGTGGCATCGAATATTTTCAAGCGCCTGTTCTCTGCTTGCTTGCGTACCTGTTGGGATACGCCGTGTGCGCTGAAAATCACCGTGGCGCCATCCGGTATTTCATCAAGCTCCTCGACAAAGATGGCGCCTTTGTCAGCCAGATCATCGACCACGAACCGGTTGTGTACAACTTCATGACGCACATAGACCGGCGCGCCGAAAATTTGCAGCGCGCGTTCCACGATATCGATGGCTCGATCGACACCGGCACAGAAACCCCGTGGATTGGCAAGATAGATATCCATATTTAGTGGTCGGCTATTCTCGCGGATGCATTGTTAATATCGAGAATTTCAACAGTAAACACCAGCGGCTGACCGGCCAGCGGGTGATTAAAGTCGACCTCTGCCGTGTCGTTCTTGACCGTTAGTATTGTGCCAAGGATTTCCTCTTCGTCAGGTGTTTCAAATGCAAACATCAAACCGCTTTCGGGTTTGATGTCGTCTGGAAAATCGGTTAACGGCATCATGTGAATGTTGTCTTCATCTCGGAGGCCGAAGCCCTGTTCCGGCGTAAGTGTTAATGTCTGTTTGTTACCAGCTTCCAGTCCATACAGTGCAAGCTCCATGCCTTCGGTGAGGACGCCCGAACCCATGTTGACTTCGACTGGTTCGTCGTCAAAGCTGCTTTCGATTTCCGTTCCGTTGGTTAATGAAATGCTGTAATGCATAAGCAGCAAGCTGTGCATGTCGATTTTTTCTTTCATGCGCTGTTTTTACTCCGTTTCCCTGTGCGTGAACATGTCAAGTATCAGCAGGCCGGCACCGAGGCTGATGGCGGAATCAGCGATATTAAATGCGGGAAAGTGCCAGGTGCTGTAATAGACGTCAATAAAGTCGATTACATGACCATGCAGACTGCGGTCAATCAGGTTGCCGATGGCGCCGCCAAGTATCAAGGCCAGGCCCGACGCGAGATATATCCTGTTTTTATCCACGCTGCGCAGCCAGTAAACAAGCGCGATGCTGATAACAGTGGATAAGGTCATGAAGAACCAGCGCTGCCAGCCACCGGCATCGCTGAGAAAACTGAAAGCCGCGCCCTTGTTATACACCAGCGTCATGTTCAGGCTGGTAAATACGTCGACTGGTATGCGGTAGTCAAGACTGGTCTCGGCAATATATTTTGTTACCTGGTCGAGTACAATAACCAGGCCGCTAAGCCACAACCATTTCATATCGGACTCATCTGTGTATTCACAGACACTGCATCGTGGTAATCAATGGCCCATCGCTTGAGCTGGTTGCGCTCCAGGTGACGAAATAACACGTTTTGTTTTCCCATTAAGTATGTCTCGACTTCAGGCATAACGCCTGGCCTCGCCATCACCGGCAACATTGTCAACACAGCGACCACATAACCCGGGATGTTGTTTATTGCTGCCGACGTCGGCACGATGATGCCAGCAGCGTACGCATTTATCATATCCGGATGCCCTGGCCAGGATGTTGATAGTGCTGCCATTGGCCAGGCTGGCTTCGATCGCGGACTCGGGTATTGTATCCGGTGAGTCCACCGTTGCGTCCGATGTAATCATCACGAAGCGCAACTCATCATCGAGCTGGTTCAGGTGCTGTTGCAGGTCGCCGTTGCAGTATATGGTGACTTCGGCGTCGAGTGATGAGCCTATCTTGTTATCAATACGCAGCGCCTCAAGCTGTTTGCTCACAGCCGAGCGTGTTTCCAGCACCTGCTGCCAGAACGCCATATTCATGGTTTCGTCCTGTTCCAGTTCAAACAGGCCCTGGTACCAGCTTTCCAGCTGCACGGATTCGCCGCGCTTGCCCGGCAAGTGCTGCCAGATTTCATCGGCAGTAAAACTCAGTATCGGTGCCAGCCAGCGACACATGGCTTCTGCAATATGAAACAGCGCAGTCTGCGCCGAGCGCCTGGCGATGCTGTCTGCTTGCGTGGTGTACTGCCTGTCCTTGATGATATCAAGATAGAAACCGCCCATATCAACTGCACAGAAGTTATGCAGCTTCTGGTAAATAATATGGAAATTGTAATCCCGATAGGCTTCGATGATCTGCTGCTGTAATTGATGCGCGCGTGCGACCGCCCAGCGGTCAAGTGATAACATCGCAGCGTTATCGAGCATGTCGCTGGCCGGATCAAAACCATTCAGGTTGGCGAGCAGGAAACGTACCGTGTTGCGAATGCGACGATAGGTGTCAGCGGTACGTTTAAGGATTTCATCCGAGACCGTCATTTCAGCGCTGTAATCGGCCCCGGCAACCCACAGGCGAAGAATATCGGCGCCCAGTGAATTCATTATTTTCTGCGGTGCCACCACATTACCCAGCGACTTGGACATCTTGCGACCATTGGCATCAACGGTAAAGCCGTGGGTCAACACGCTGCGATAGGGTGCCGTGCCGTTCATCGCAACCGATGTCAGCAGTGAGGACTGGAACCAGCCACGGTGCTGGTCGGAGCCTTCAAGATAGAGGTCAGCCGGAAATGGCAGGCTGTCATGCTGGCCCAGCACGCAGGCATGGGTAACGCCTGAATCGAACCATACATCCAGCGTGTCACCGGTTTTCTCATAGTCGTCAGCCTCATCACCGAGCAACTCTGATGCATCTAGATCGAACCAGGCATCGATATCCTGTTGTTCGATGCGTTGTGCGATTTGTTCAATCAGTTCACTGGTGTTCGGGTGCAGCTCGCCGCTTTCCCTGTGGACAAACAGCGTAATCGGCACGCCCCAGGTGCGTTGCCGGGAGATGCACCAGTCCGGGCGTCCGCTGACCATGCCCTCGATTCGTGCCTGCCCCCAGTCGGGTATCCATTGGGTTGCTTTAATGGCTTTCTCGGCAGCAGCACGCAGGCCATTCTGGTCCATGCTGATGAACCATTGCGGCGTTGCACGGAAGATGATCGGGGTTTTATGGCGCCAGCAGTGCGGATAACTGTGCTTCATTTTCGCCTGTTTCAGCAATACGCCGTTATCCTCCAGCGTTTGCACAATGGCGGCGTTGGCCTTGTTGACATGCATGCCGGCGAACAGCTCGGTGTCCGGCAGAAATACACCGTCACTGCCCACCGGGTTATACACTTCCAGCCCGTAACGACTGCCAACGATGTAGTCATCCTGGCCATGACCGGGGGCCGTGTGCACTGCGCCGGTACCGGCATCGGTGGTGACGTGATCACCCAGAATGATGGGTACCCTGCGGCTGTAGAGCGGATGTTGCAGCTGCTGGTTCTCCAGCTGCCGGCCCTGGCATTCACCGAGTACGGCATGTTGTTCGAAACCGTAGCGCTGCAGCGCGCTTTCAGCCAGGCTGGCTTCCAGCAACAGTCTTAGCGGGCCGTTGGCCGATTGCACCTGTATCAACTGGTAGCTCAGCTCCGGGTGCAGTGCGACAGCCATGTTGGCTGGCAGTGTCCACGGTGTGGTGGTCCAGATCACCACGGCAACAGGGCCTTCACCTGCATCGTCGATGCCTGCAGCTGCCAGCAAAGCGGCTTCATCGGCGGCCTTGAACATGACGTCGATTGCGGGTGATTCCTTGTCCTGGTATTCGACTTCGGCCTCGGCCAGTGCCGAACCGCAATCCAGGCACCAGTGCACCGGTTTGCTGCCCTTGTGCAGGTGTCCCTTGGCGATGATCTTGCCCAGCGAACGCACAATGTTAGCCTCGAACGCAGGGTTCATCGTCAGGTATGGTGTATCCCAGTCACCGAACACACCCAGGCGTTTGAAGTCCTCGCGCTGGCCATCGACCTGCCTGCTGGCATACTCGCGGCATTTCTGGCGAAAGGTCCTGGCATCTACCTTGACGCCGGCCTTGCCGACCTTCTTTTCAACCATCAGTTCGATGGGCAGGCCGTGGCAGTCCCAGCCCGGGATGTAGCGTGCATCAAAGCCATCGATGGTGCGGCTTTTAACAATTATGTCTTTCAGGATCTTGTTGACGGCATGGCCGATGTGGATGTCACCATTGGCATAGGGCGGGCCGTCGTGCAGCACGAAAGTTGGACGGCCGCTGGATTGTTTCCTGATTTTTTTATACAGCTCGATATCATTCCACGCTTTCAGCATCTGCGGCTCACGTTGAGCCAGGTTGCCGCGCATCGGAAAATCGGTATGGGGCAGGTTCAGGGTTTTCTTGTAATCAGACATTATTATTACTTGAGTTATTCATTATTCACTATTCGTTATTCATTGCTTGATGCAGTTCGCGTGCGCGCACGCAATCGAGTTCTATTTGTTGCCTGAGCAATTCGAAGGATTCGAATTTTTTCTCATCGCGTATCTTATGGTGAAAAGACACACACACGTTCATGCCATAGATATCCTTCTCAAAATCAAACAGGTGGACTTCGAGCTGATCGCGCACACCGTCAACAGTCGGGCGCTTACCGATGTTGGCGATGCCGGACACATCTCCCAGTTCCGCCGAGCACAGGGTGGCAGCGTACACACCACTGAGTGGAATCGCAGGTCGGTTGAGTCGAATATTGGCTGTTGGAAATCCAATGGTGCGTCCGCGCTTGTCACCATGTGCGACACGTCCACAAATTCGATAGCAGCGTCCGAGCATGCGCTCGGCATCGGACAGGCGATTTTCCAGCAAGGCCTGACGGATACCTGTACTGCTGACGCGCATATTATCCACGCTGTGAGTGGATAATGCCAAGACTTCAAAACCGTATCTGTCACCGGCTGCTTTCAGATAATCATAATCACCCTTGCGGTTTTTACCGAAGCGAAAATCATCGCCGATGACGACGGCTTTTACTGCCAGCGCATCAACCAGTACCTGCGAGACAAATTCCTCCGCGGACAATTGTGCCAGCGTGTCATCGAAGTGCAGTATCAACAGCATGTCTGGACGCAGTGAATCATCGAGCTCTGCAATCGAAGCATAACGTTCACGCGCGCTGGTGAGTCGTGGTACCGGTTTGTTTTTTGAAAAGTACTCGTGCGGCAACGGATCAAAGCTCATCAGGCAGGCAGGGATGTTGTTTTCGCGGGCTTTTTCTGACAGCAGGCCTAGCAGCGCCTGGTGACCCAGGTGGACGCCATCAAAATTACCAATGGTTAACGCGCAATTTCGATGCTCGGATTTTAGATTATGAAGGCCGCGAACAAACTGCATGGTTGATATGGTAATTAGTAACTGATTGAAAAGCCGTAGTATATCAGTGTTTTCTTGTTAAGCACGTTTGAGCTTGCCGGGTCGTATGCCGCTGTACCACAGGGTCGCAAAATAGACCAGTACAGCGCAGCCGATGATAACACCGAGATAGAGCAAGCGCTCGGTCACGTTCAACCAGCTCCATATCTCCAGACCCGGCGTGAAGTAAAGCAATAGTGCGGTCATGGTGGAACAGGCGAGCAGCATTTTTACCAGCAGTTGGCCCCAGCCTGCCAGTGGCGAGTAAACCCCGGCCTTGCGCAGGCCGCGGTAAAGCAGGATGGCGTTGATATAGCCGGAACTGCTGGTTGCCAGTGCCAGGCCAACGTGCGGTGCTTCGTACTCCAGCATGACCATGGGAACCACGAGCAGGACGTTGAGTGCCATGTTGCTGATCATTGCAATGATGGCGATTTTTACCGGCGTTTTGGTGTCCTGGCGCGAATAATAACCGGGGGCCAGCACCTTGATGAGGATAAATGCCGGCAGACCCAGCATATAGGCCATCAGGCTGAGGCTGGCCATGTAGGTGTCCTGTGCAGTGAAATCACCGTGCTGGAACAGGGTTGCCAGTATCGGGCTGGCCAGCAACAGCAGGCCGATGCAGGCCGGCAGCGCAATCAGCATCACCATTTTCAACGCCCAGTCCAGGGTCTGGTTAAAGTGTTGCCGTGACTCGTTCGCGTGTTGCTTCGACAGGGCCGGCAGTATCACTGTTGCGATGGCAATACCAAGTACGCCGAGCGGGAATTCCAGCATGCGGTCTGAATAATACAGCCAGGTAACGCTGCCGATGGCAAGGAAGGATGCGATGATGGTGTCCAGTATCAGGTTGATCTGCATCACCGAGGAGCCGATCACGGCGGGCAGCATCAGGCGCAGAATTTTACTGACGCCGTCATGATGGCGTTTGATGCGGGGAACAGGAAACAGCTTCAGTTTCAACAGCCAGGGAAACTGCAGTAACAGTTGCAGTACACCGGCGACTGCAACACCCCACGCCAGCGCCATCAGGGGTTGCTCGAACATCGGCGCCAGCCACAGCGCGGCAGCGATCAGGCACAGGTTGAGTATTATCGGTGTGAACGCTGGAACGGCGAACTTGTTGTAGCTGTTGAGGATGCCGCCGCAGAATGCCACCAGTGAAATGAAAAACAGGTAGGGAAAGGTGATACGCAGCATATCGGCGGTCAGGTCGAAACGCTCGGGCTGGCCGGTAAAGCCCGGTGCAAACAGGTAGACCAGTAAGGGCGCTGCAATGGAGCCCAGCGTGGCGATCAGCAGCAACACGGTTCCCAGGCTGCCGGCAACGTGATCGATCAGGTCGCGCAGTGCCTCGCGGCTGTGTTTTTCCTTGTATTCCGAGAAAACCGGCACAAAGGCCTGCGAGAAAGCACCTTCGGCAAACAGGCGGCGCATGAAATTTGGTATCTTGAAGGCGATCAGGAAGGCGTCGGTACCGCCGCTAACACCGAATATCGTGGCCAGGGTGATATCGCGTAACAGGCCGAACACACGTGAAAGCAGGGTCATGCCACCAACGGTTAAAGTCGATTTCAACAGTTTGGTGCTCAGCGCGGCTCTCCTGTGGATGGCATGGCAATGGCCTGAAAAAACGGCACATTTTAACCTAGATTCCGCAGTTGATCGCTGTTACCGCTTATCAACGTCATGATTATTTGAACATTTACGCACAATGTGACGCTCACCCGGCAGGAAAATCGCTACACGGTTTATCGCCGCCCCTCAAGCGTGATGGCGGCGTTGCAACTTTTGCCAAGGACTATGGTCATTAGCTGCAAGTCGCGTCTTGCCATGACGCTTGAGGCACAACACTAAATCTGTGTTCAACTGCGGAGTCCAGGTTTTACCAAAAAACATTGACAAAAGCGGGTGAAACTGGCAATTTACGCGCTCTTTTTAACCAGCACAGATAGAAACGTGGCAAATTCATCCGGAGCAAAAAAACGCGCCCGTCAGGCCGTTACCCGACGCACCCATAACGTGGGCATGCGCGCTATGATGCGTACCTACATCAAGAGTGTTTACTACGCCATCGAGAAAGGCGACAAGTCTGCAGCAGAAGCCGCCTACAAGGACGCTGTTCCGGCCATCGACCGCATGGCTAACAAGGGCCTGATTCACAGAAACAAGGCAGCGCGGCATAAATCCCGCCTCAATCATCACATTCACAATATGTGATTGTATCGGCAAACCGAATATGAAAAACCCCGCACCGCGGGGTTTTTTTATGCAAACCGGTTTGTTCACCGCAAAGACGCAAAGGACGCAAAGAATGAATTTAGATATTTATTTACCGCAGAGGCGCATGAGGTTGTTATGTAGGAGCGGCTTTAGCCGCGAATTGCTCGTGTTAATGTGCCTGGATTTCGCGGCTAAAGCCGCTCCTACGAGAGCATGCTGTTGTCGAGATAGAATTAAGATAAATATTTAACTCTGCGTCTCTGCGGTTAAACAATCAATTAACTTTGCGTCCTTTGCGCCTTTGCGGTGAAATAAATATCTACAGTAGCACGAGATTATCGCGGTGGATGAGCTCGGGCTCATCCACATAGCCCAGCATGTTCTCGATCTCGCTGCTGGCCTTGCCCATTATTTTCCGGGCATCATCGGCAGAGTAGTTCACCAGCCCGCGCGCGATTTCCTCACCACCCGCTGCCAGGCAGCTGACCATGTCGCCGCGCCTGAAGTCTCCATTGACACGGGTGACACCGACGGCCAGCAGGCTGACGCCGGAGCCGGAAACCGCCTTGCTGGCGCCCTGGTCCAGTTGCAGGCTGCCACTGACAACGAGATGGCCGGCGAGCCATTGTTTACGCGCGGCGAGTTTTTCGGTCCTGGGGCTCAGCAGGGTGCCGATCTGGCTACCACTGGCAATTTCCAGCAGCACGTTCTCGCTTCTGCCTGATGCAATCAGCGTTGCCGCACCCGAACGTGCAGCGCGTTGTGCGGCGGTAATCTTGGTGCGCATACCGCCGCGACCGAGCAGGCCGCCGGAACCGGCCATGCCCAGGATGGCCGGATCGACGGCATTGGCTTCGCTGATTAACTCGGCGTCGCTGTTTTGTCTCGGGTCCCTGTCATACAGGCCCTGCTGGTCTGTGAGAATGATCAGGGCATCGGCCTCTACCAGGTTGGCTACCAGCGCGGCCAGCGTGTCGTTATCGCCAAAACGGATTTCTTCGGTGGCAACCGTATCGTTTTCGTTAATGATCGGAATTGCCCCCATCTTCAGCAGCGTGCTCAGGGTGCTGCGCGCATTCAGGTAACGTTGCCGGTTGGACAGGTCTTCGTGAGTCAGCAGTACCTGCGCGGTATGGATATCGTGCTGCTTGAAGCAGGATTCAAAATGCTGGATCAGACCCATTTGACCGAGTGCAGCCACCGCCTGTAATTCATGCAGCGCATGCGGACGCTGTGTCATGCCGATGCGCGACATGCCTTCGGCAACAGCGCCTGATGAGACCAGCAGCAATTCCTTACCGTTGCTGCGTAATTTGGCCATCTGTTCAGCCCACTGCTGGATCGCGCTGGTATCAAGGCCCTTGCCTTCATTTGTGATCAACGCACTGCCAATCTTGATGACCCAGCGATTGCTGCGGCCGAGATTAATCCTGTCCTTCATTTATGCTCTCATCCAGCGCCAGACTTGAATCCGCTTCGGGTTCTTTATAGTCATAGGTCAAATAATTCATGATGTCGTAAACAACTTGCTGGGTACCCGTTTTGGCCAGCGCCGAGATAGTGTACACCGGACCGTTCCAGTGCAGAGCTTCGGTAATAGCCGCGCGCTGTTGTGCCAGTTCCTGTTCTGATAACAGGTCGGCCTTGTTCAGCACCAGCCAGCGTTCTTTCTGCGCCAGTTCCTTGCTGTATTTCTGCAGCTCTGTGAGTATTTTTTTAGCAGCGTCGACGGGTTCAGTGCCATCAAACGGTGCGATGTCGATAATATGCAACAGCAGTCGGGTACGGGACAGGTGTTTCAGGAACTGGATACCCAGCCCGGCCCCCGCGGATGCACCTTCGATAAGCCCGGGAATGTCAGCAACAACGAAGCTTTTGGTTTCGTCGACGCGTACCACGCCCAGGTTCGGGTAGAGCGTGGTGAACGGGTAATTCGCCACTTTTGGCCGCGCCGAGGACACGGCGCGAATAAACGTGGACTTGCCGGCGTTGGGCATACCCAGCAAGCCAACGTCAGCCAGCACCTTCAGCTCCAGACGTAATTCGCGGCGCTCACCCGGTGAGCCCGGTGTGCACCTGCGGGGCGCGCGGTTGGTGGAGCTCTTGAAGCGCGTGTTGCCGAGGCCATGGAAGCCACCCTGCGCGACCAGGATTTTCTGGCCGGCTTTGGTGATGTCGCCGATAAGCTCGCGGGTATCTTGATCGTAAATCAGTGTGCCAACCGGAATCTGGATGAACAGGTCCTGGCCGCTCTTGCCGGTCATCTGACGACCCTGGCCTTTTTGGCCGGATTCGGCGGTATAGGTCCGTATATGGCGAAAATCTGCCAGTGTATTCAGATTGTTATCACCGACAAGGTAAACGCTGCCGCCATCGCCGCCATCGCCGCCATCAGGGCCACCGCGGGGAATGTATTTTTCACGACGAAAATGGACCACACCGTTACCGCCGTCGCCTGCTATGGTCTTGATTGTGACTTCATCAACGAATTTCATAATTCAACTGTAAACCTAAAAGTCTCAACGCAGAGGCGCAAAGGACGCAAAGAGCTTGATTGCTGTCATGTCGAAGGTACTTAACAGGATATATCGTGCTGGTTATTTTCAAATAACCAGAAAATCCCTGGTTTTCTCTGCGTCTCCGCGCCTCTGCGTTGAAAAAGTTCTTGAATACTAAATAAAAAAGCCCCGGCTAGCGGGGCTTTTTACATGCTTGTTTAATAACGTCGCCTCATGCCGCAACTATGCTGACGGTTCTGCGTTTTCTGGGGCCGCGTATTTCAAATTTCACGTTGCCATTGGCGGTTGCGAACAGTGTGTGGTCCCGACCCATGCCAACATTAGTACCCGCATGAAACTTGGTACCACGCTGACGCACAAGAATGTTGCCAGCCAGCACGTTTTCGCCGCCATATTTTTTCACACCAAGGCGCTTGGATTCTGATTCGCGGCCATTACGGGTACTACCCGCTGCTTTCTTATGTGCCATTGTTACGCTCCTAACCTGTTATTGCGGTAATTTCGAGTTCAGTATAGTGCTGGCGATGGCCAGTTCTCTTCTGGTGGTGTTTACGGCGTCTGAACTTCATGATTTCGACCTTTTTCGCGCGGCCATGGGCCTTGACGGTCGCGGTGACCTTGCCACCTTTTACAAATGGGGTGCCAATATTGATCTTGTCACCATCAGCGATCATCAAAACCTTATCGATTTCGACAGCAGCGCCTTCTTCAGCATCCAGTTTTTCAACGCGACACAGATCGCCTTCGGCAACCCTGTATTGCTTCCCACCTGTACTCACTACAGCGTACATGGCGTGTTCTCCAAGTCGTTGACAGAAAAGGCGCGAATTTTAACGGTAATACCCGTTGGTGGCAAGCATTTGCTGCATTATATGAGCAGTTTATGCGCGTCTTGCTTGACCATTGAAGTCAGCAGCCATAGGATTCGGACTTTGCCCAATAACCCACTGAAATTCGTGTCCGAAATCCTGTTCAGCACTGAAGAAATCAACGTCCTTTGCCGGCAGGATATGGCCGAGGTGAACCGGGTTATCCGCCAACGCCTGCAGTCTGATGTCGCCCTGGTGAACCAGCTCGGCCACTATATCATCGACTCCGGCGGCAAACGATTCCGGCCGTTGCTGGTACTGCTGTCAGCGCGCGCGCACGGCTACGAGGGCAAACTGCACCACATTCTCGCCGCGATTATCGAATTCATCCACACAGCGACCCTGCTACACGATGATGTGGTGGACGAATCCAGTTTGCGACGTGGCAAGGAAACGGCCAATGATTTATTCGGCAATGCCGCCAGCGTACTTGTCGGCGATTTTCTTTATTCGCGTGCGTTTGAAATGATGGTGGATGTCGACAGCATGAAGATCATGGATATTCTTGCCAATACCACCAATGTGATTGCAGAAGGTGAAGTCATGCAGTTAATGAATGTGC
This sequence comes from uncultured Gammaproteobacteria bacterium, assembly GCA_963807785.1. Taxonomy (GTDB): domain Bacteria; phylum Pseudomonadota; class Gammaproteobacteria; order SZUA-229; family SZUA-229; genus JABDQW01. The sequence goes on from CAWEEC010000067.1 coordinate 23,489, forward strand.
ATGATGCGAATACCACCGAGGAACGCTACATCGATGTCATTCATTGTAAAACGGCAAAATTATTCGAAGCGGCAACACGCCTGGGTGCCGTATTGTGCCAACGCGCTGAGCATCAGGAAATGGCGATGGCACGCTATGGTATGCACCTGGGCACCGCTTTCCAGCTGATCGACGATGTACTTGATTACACCTCAAGCAGCGGTGATATGGGTAAAAACGTTGGTGATGATCTGGCCGAGGGCAAGCCTACATTGCCACTGATCTGCGCCATGAGCCGAGGCACACCGCAACAGGTGGCGTTGATACGCACTGCCATTGAAAAAGGCGGTTACGACTATATCGATGATGTGCAGGCAATCATACAGGCCAGCGGGGCGCTTGATTACACCGCATCAATCGCCCGGCGAGAAGCGGATCTGGCCTTGAACGAGCTCGCTCACCTGGAAGATTCCGACTACAAACAGGCACTGGTGTCGCTTGCGCACCTTTCAGTTGAGCGCAACAGCTGAACCGGATTGCTGTCAATCGTTCAAGCGGCGCGGTCAGTGTGTTAAAAAATTGCTCGATTTGCTCGAGTTGTGTGGGCGTACCTGGCTTTTTCGTTATTTTTTGCCTTTTCTCGCACCCGCCCGTGTATTATCAGCAAGCTGAATACGACATTGGCTAACAATTCCCGCTATATACCGCTAAAATAAGGCTTTTCGGAGTGTAGCTCAGCTTGGTAGAGCACTACGTTCGGGACGTAGGGGTCGGAGGTTCAAATCCTCTCACTCCGACCAAACTGTCCTGCACTCGACAACGACTGGATTTTCTGTGACCAAGGGCACTTTATATATAATTTCAGCCCCTTCCGGAGCGGGCAAAACCAGTCTTGTGCAAGCGATCGTGGCAAGGCTGCCAGACGTAGCGGTTTCTGTGTCGCACACCACGCGCACCATGCGTGAGGCTGAAGTGGATGGCAGGGATTACCATTTTGTCGAGCCGCGGCATTTTCAGGAAATGATCGACAACGACGAATTTCTGGAACATGCCAGCGTATTTGGCAACCGTTATGGCACCTCGCGGCAGCACGCCCGGGAGCAGTTGCTGTCCGGCAAGGATGTTATCCTGGAGATAGACTGGCAGGGTGCCAGGCAGATACGCAAGCAGATGAGTGACTGTAAAAGTATTTTCATACTGCCGCCGTCTATCCAGAGCCTGAGACAGCGTTTGTGCGGCAGAAAACAGGATAGCGATGATGTTATCGAGTCACGTATGCGTGAAGCCGTCAGTGAAATGACACATTACGCTGAGTTCGATTATATTGTGATAAATGATGATTTTGACCAGGCCAGTCAAGAACTGGCCTCGATATTTGTCTGCAACCGCATGCTGCTGGATCATCAACAGCAAAGGCACGCGGAGTTACTCGCAGATTTGTTAAAACCGAACACATTGAATGTGTGAATACTGGAGATATACATGGCACGATTAACTGTAGAAGATTGCCTTGAGCATGTAGATAACCGTTTTGAGCTGGTTTTAATTGCCGCAAAACGTGCACGTCAACTGTCCATGGGTGCAGAGCCGCTGGTTGAGCTGGAAAATGACAAGCCAACCGTGCTTGCCTTGCGTGAGATCGCTGAAAACAAGATAAACGTGTCTGTACTGGAAGAAGAAGTTGTCCCCCAGGATGATATTGAAGCCATGATCGAAGGGGAATTGCTGCAAAGCTCAATGACAATGGTTGATGACCAGACAGGTATCTGATCCATCCCCATGCTGTAACGTTAATGTCAGAACATGCCGAAACAGAAGTTGTAAAAAACGCTAAAGCTTCAGATCGGTTTCTGATATCGGACCTGTGCGACCTGGTCGGCACCTACATGAACAAGGACCAGGTCAAGCAGGTCTATGACGCCTACCTTTTCGGTGCCCAGGCGCACGAAGGCCAGATGCGTGTATCCGGCGAGCCCTACATATATCATCCGATAGCCGTGGCAAGAATCCTTGCCGGCATGCACATGGATGTTAAAAGCATTGTCGCCAGTATTCTGCATGATGTGCTGGAAGATACCGCAGCCACACGCAAACTGATCTCACGTGAGTTTGGCGATGACGTCGCCATGCTGGTTGATGGTGTCAGCAAAATGACGCACATCAAGTTCAAAAACAAGATCGAGGAGCAGGCCGAGAATACCCAGAAAGTGTTGATGGCAATGTCGCAGGATATTCGCGTCATCATGATCAAGCTGGCAGATCGTCTGCACAATATGCGCACGCTGGATGCATTACGCCCCGACAAGCGTCGTCGCATCGCCAGGGAAACCCTGGAAATCTACATACCCATCGCCAACCGCCTGGGTATTTACACCATCCGTCATGAACTCGAGGACCACGTACTCAATGCGCTGTACCCGATGCGTTACAAGGTGCTGGAGCATGCCGTCAACAAGGCCAGCGGTCATCGCAAGGAAGTGATTCGCAAGATTGATAAAGCACTGGTATCCCGGCTTGGCCAACTGGGTATCAATGCTGAAGTACTGTCACGCAAAAAGCACTTGTTCAGCCTGTACAACAAGATGAAAGACAAGCATCTGCCATTCAACAAGGTGCTTGATGTTTATGCCATGCGTGTTCTTGTCGACAGTGTGGATGATTGCTACCGGGTGCTCGGCGCGGTGCATAATTTGTTCAAACCCATTCCCGGTCGTTTCAAGGACTATATTGCGATTCCCAAGAGCAACGGTTATCAGTCATTGCATACCGCCCTGTATGGTCCGCATGGTATACCAATGGAGGTGCAGATACGTACCGAGGAGATGGATATTTTTGCAGAAAGTGGAATTGCTGCGCACTGGCTTTACAAGTCGCCAGATGACTCCGGCATGATCAGTGCGCATGCGCGTGCACGTGACTGGTTTACGGGCATACTGGAAATGCAGCAGTCGGCCGGTGACTCGCTGGAGTTTCTTGAGAACTTCAAGGTCGACCTGTTCCACGACGAGGTTTACGTCTATACACCAGAAGGCGATATCATCAAGTTGCCACGTAATGCGACGCCGGTCGATTTTGCCTATTCTGTGCACACTGACATTGGTAACACATGTGTCGCCGCCAAGCTCGATCACAGTTTTGCGCCATTGAATACACCGTTATACAGCGGACAAACCGTAGAAATCATTACTTCGCCATCGGCGCGGCCGAATCCAGCCTGGCTCAATTATGTTGTTACATCAAAAGCGCGCAGCAACATTCGTAATTATCTGAAAAACCTGCAGGCTGACGAAGCTATGTCGCAGGGACGACGCTTGCTGGAACGCTGTCTTAAAGGTCTGGGTATGCGCCTTGATGATGTGCCGGAGGAAGCGATAAGAATCACCCTCGAGGAATATGGTTTCAACTCGATCGCCGACCTGCTGGAAGATGTCGGTATGGGGAATCGTCCACCATCACTGGTTGTGCGAAGGCTGGTGCCCGAGCGCATTCCTCACGGCGATTCCGAAGAAACCCGTGAAATGAAATCACAGGCACCGCTTGCGATCCATGGCACCGAAGGCATGGTGGTGTCTTATGGCAAATGCTGTGCCCCGATTCCCGGTGACCAGATCATCGGTGTGTTGAGCAAGGGTCGCGGTATCGTGATACATCGTGATGCCTGTCGTAATATCGATTCAGTCAGATCACAAACTGACAAACTGATTGATGTGAACTGGGCTACCGATGCAGCAGGCGAGTTTGCCTGCACAGTGCGACTCGATGTATCCAACAAGCCCGGTGTGCTCGCGCGATCTGCAACTATCATTTCTGATGAAGGTGCAAACATTGAAAACGTCGAAGTCGAAGACCGTGATGGCTTGAGCACGTCTATTTCATACCTGATTACCGTGCGTAACAGGGATCATCTTGCAAGTATTATAAAGCGCCTGCGTAAACTACCACATGTAATGTCAATTCAACGGGTATAACCCGGTGCGACCGGGAGTGGCTGGCGAAGGGCGGCCAGGGACAGGTAAAATCTATTAATCCAGCAACCAACAGACTTACTAATAGAGATTAAATAAATGGCACGTGAAATTATTGCAACAGATAAAGCGCCACAGGCTATCGGCACCTACTCGCAGGCAGTGAAAACCGGAACCACGGTTTATATGTCCGGGCAGATTCCCCTGATACCCGAAACCATGGAAATGGTTGAAGCTGATATCAAACTACAGATTCGCAGGGTGTTTGATAATCTGACCGCCGTGGCCGAGGCCGCGGGCGGTTCGCTTGCTGATGTAGCCAAGCTGAATATATTCCTGGTAGACCTTGCCAACTTCGCTGCGGTGAATGAAATCATGGCCGAGTACTTTACTGAACCCTATCCAGCACGAGCTGCTATTGGTGTGGCCTCATTACCCAGAGGTGCGGGTGTCGAGATGGATGCGGTGATGGAGCTTGGGTAGTTTCTATAGTTGTTTTGTTTCAGCTTGATGGCGTTCTTGTTTTCGCATCTATTTTTTTATCACGTGTAACCAAGCATAAGTTTCGCTCCTGCTGGAGCGAGTTACGTAGCAAATCACATCCCTGTGATTTGCCCTATGGGTCTGCTTCGCAGCACAAATTCATTCCCGATGAATTTGTCTTTATTCGTGTAAAGAAAGTAACCAAAGAAACACGCCCCGGGCGCTCGTGCTGCGCATACCCTCAGCCGGCTCCACTGCCAACGGGTCGTCTTGACTCGCATCCCTGCTCGACAAGACTCGATTGACCATCCCTGGTCAATCGACCCTACCAGTGAAGCCAGCATCGGCGAGCTTGACGGGGGAGCTATCCTCTTCTTGAACATTACCGAAACATCAGGCTTTGCTGGCGTGGCCTGGATGGAACGAAGTGGGCTTCGAGTTTTTTATTTCCCCTTTAAGTTTGCCGAAGCATTTGGCTTTGGTAGGGCCCAAGAATATAAATTTTGGTCGACACGGACGTCGAATTTAGTCCTGTCGAGCCCGGACGGCGAGTCAGGACGGCCCGTAGGCAAAGCCAAATGCTGAGGGTACCCCGTAGGGGCAAACTGAGCGGGGCAGCGTTCTTTTGGTTACTTTTCTTTCGCTGTTGACTAATTTGCCTGGAGTAAATTAGCACGCGTAGCGCCCGAAGGGTGGAGCACAGGGATGTGCGCAATTCACGAAAGTAACTCGCCCAGCAAGGGCGAAACAGACTGCCTGGTTACGCGTAATAAATAATCCAGGTAACAGACATAAAATACCATCAAGTAGATACAGTTTATAAGTCTGTAAATATGTGATGCAGCAAAAAAACATAAACAGAATATGCGAAACTAACCGCATATGACATCAACCGTATCCAGCCAGACACATTCCACTTCTGATGAACCATTCGAGTATCAGTCTGTTGAGGTGCTCAAGGGTGTCGGTCCGAGTGTCGCAGCAAAGCTGGAAAAGCTCGGCATCTACAGGGTGCAGGATTTACTGTTTCATTTGCCGCTGCGCTATGAAGACCGTACCCGGGTGGTGGCGATGGGTTCTTTGCAGCATGGTCAGCAGGCAGTGATCGAGGGTGTTATTGAGCATGCCGAGGTACGCTACGGTGGCAAGCGTCGTGGCGGCAGGGGCGGACGCAGCTTGCTGTGTCAAATAGCTGATAGCAGCGGAGCGGTGTTACTGCGATTCTTTTATTTCAATGCTGCACAACAGGCAAACCTGGTGCCTGGCGTTCGTGTGCGTTGTTTTGGCGAAGCCCGTTTCAATAATCATCGCATAGAAATGGTTCATCCGGAGTATCGGCGCTTGTTCGATCAGCAATCGAGCGCGATCCAGGAGACCATGACGCCGGTATATCCTAAAACCGAGGGTGTACATCAGGCACTGCTGAGGAATCTGACTGACCAGGTACTGGATAAGCTTGACGGCGAACAGCTTGAAGAATACGTGCCCGAAGCTTTATTGAGGCAGCATGGTTTTCCGAATCTGCAAAAGGCGATCCGGATGCTGCATCACCCGTCGCCTGATACTTCATTGGAACAACTGGAGCAATGCAGGCACCCGGCTCAACAACGCATGATCTTTGAAGAATTGCTCGCTCATCAGTTGAGTCTGATGCAATTACGGCGGCGCGTGCGGAAAAAGCAGGCATTGCAATTACAGCTTGATGCATCACAACTCGAAAATTTCAAACGACAACTTGAATTCGATCTTACGTCAGCACAACAGAATGTGGTTGCGGAAATTCTTCAGGATCTCGCAAAACCAACACCGATGATGCGCCTGTTGCAGGGTGATGTTGGTTCGGGCAAGACAGTAGTTGCTGCTTGTGCTGTTTTGGCCGCTACTTCCTGTGCAAGGCAGGCCGCGATCATGGCACCAACCGAAATTCTTGCCGAACAGTTATATACAAACTTCTGTAACTGGTTTTCAGCTAATGATTGCGTGATGTTGACAGGAAAAGATAAAGGCCGCCTGCGTGAAAGCAAACTCAAAGCCATCAGTGATGCAGAAGTACATATCATTGTAGGCACGCATGCATTGTTTCAGCAAGATGTTGAATTCAAAAAGCTGTCATTAATCATTGTCGATGAACAGCACCGCTTTGGTGTGCATCAACGGCTGGCATTGCAGAAAAAAGGCCGCCTCGAAGGCGGTGTTCCGCATCAGTTGATCATGACAGCAACACCAATTCCGCGCAGCCTGGCGATGACAGCCTATGCGGACCTCGACTATTCGGTAATCGACACATTGCCTTCAGGTCGTAAACCGGTTTCAACCGTTGTCGTCTCCGGGCAGCGCCGGCAGGAAGTACTCGATCGTGTTGCCAGGGCATGTGCTATGGGTGAACAGGCCTACTGGGTGTGCACGCTGGTCGAAGAATCCGAGGTTTTACAGTGCCAGGCTGCTGAAGAAACAGCCAGTGTATTACAGCAATCACTACCGGAACTTAGTATTGGCCTGGTGCATGGTCGCATGAAGCAGGAACAGAAAAATGGTGTCGTCAAACGATTCAAGCAGGGTGATATAAACCTGCTGGTTGCCACCACAGTAATAGAGGTTGGTGTTGATGTGCCTAACGCTTCGCTGATGGTGATAGAGAATGCCGAGCGTCTGGGCCTGGCACAACTGCATCAATTACGTGGCCGGGTAGGTCGCGGAATAAAACAAAGCGCATGCGTATTGATCTACAGCCCGCCATTATCAGAACGAGGTAAACAACGACTGGCGGTATTGCGCGAGACCAATAGCGGTTTTGTGATTGCACAAAAAGACCTGGAGATGCGTGGACCGGGTGAAGTGCTGGGTACTCGTCAGACAGGCTTGATGCAGATGCGTATTGCGGACATTGTCAGGGATGAATCCTGGTTGACAGAAGTGAATACCGCTGCGCGTTATATGCTCCAGCGCCATCCGGACAGGGTGAAACCGCTGATACGCCGCTGGCTAGGCCATGCAGAACGCTATGGCGCTGTGTAGTAGTTACAGCGTTGTACAAGTGTCGCTTTGACTGGTATTTATAGGGTCTCTCGACTATTTATACTATGATGTCATGGATTAACTAGGTTTCGATGATCGAACAGCTACTCAGCAACGGTGCAATTAGTGCGGAAATGAAAGCGGCCTATAAGGCCAGCGATTTCAGTGAGCGCGTTATGCAAACCCAGGTCTCACGTCTGATCGAAGGCTCGGGTTTTGGTGGCCTGGTCGGTTTCATTATGGCAATTCTCTGGGTCGTGTTGTTGTGGAGCAAATTACCACATGTGGTACTCAGTGTCTGGCTGGGATCGATGGCGTTTTTGTTTGTGGTGCGTACCTTTATTACCTATTCAAGATTGTACGATCCCGCACGCAAGCGCGCTTATGTCGATATTGCGCGCCGTTGGTATGTGCTCGCAGTATTAATCACCGGTGCATGCTGGGGGATTACATCAACACTGATGTTTCCCTATGATCGGCTTGAACAAGTCGTGCTTGCATTCATCCTTGCTGGTGTTGCCGCCAGTGGAGTCACCCTGTCCAATGTGGCCTGGGTTTATTCCGGCTTTGTAGGTCTTGCGCTGGTGCCGTTGATGGTTCGGCTGTTCTACATTGGTGGTGAAGTCTATTATGCGCTTTCAGCTATGACCGGCCTGTTCATGGTTGTAATGATACTCGCTGTATATCGAATGTATCTTGCATCTTCAGATGCGCTCAGGCTTGAATACACCAATGAAGAGCTGATACAGAATCTGACACAGGCAGGTGTTGAGCTTGAAAGCATGAACAAGGAGCTTACTGAAGAAATTGAATATGTGAAACGCATGGAGCAGGAATTAAAACAGGCAAGGGACAGGGCGGAAGAAATGAGTCAGGCCAAGGGTGAGTTTCTGGCTAATATGAGTCATGAGATTCGTACGCCGATGAATGGCGTTATCGGAACATTGCAACTGCTTGCGGATACCAGGCTTGAAACAGTACAGCAGGAATATGTCGATACCGCGCACAAGTCTGCATACTCGTTGCTGACTATTCTTAACGACATACTTGATTTGTCTAAAATCGAGGCTGGTAAATTAAACATTGAGTTGATACCGCTCGATTTGCGCGAGATTGTCAGTGAGCTGATTACCTTGCATACGATGACAGCAGAAGAAAAGTGTATTCAGCTATATGCCGATATTGATGATCAATTGCCAAAAATATTAATCGGCGATCCAACACGCATCCGACAGATACTGGCCAACCTGGTTTCAAATGCACTCAAGTTTACAGATAAGGGTCATGTGAAGCTAAGGATTAGTGTTGTGTCACGTGACAATGCAGATGTTGATATCAGGTTTGAGGTAGAAGACACAGGTGTTGGTATCAAAGAGGAGATAAAAGACAACCTGTTTAATGAATTTACCCAGGCGGATGGTTCGACCACACGTAAATACGGTGGCACTGGCCTGGGTCTCGCTATTGTCAAGCAACTGGTCGAAATGATGCATGGTCAGTTCGGTGTTGATAGTGTTCCAGACGAAGGCTCTACATTCTGGTTCAGGCTGCCTCTTGAGATCAGTTCCGAACAATCAATCGCGCAGCCGCATGATGAAGAGCTGGAATTAAAAGGCAAGCTCAGCGGCCATGTTTTACTGGTCGAAGATAACCCGATTAATCAGATGATCGCACAGAAAATGCTGGAGAAGATCGGGCTTGAATCGACACTGGCAGGTGATGGTCAGGAGGCCCTGGATAGGCTGGAGCAAGGTAATTATGATGTTGTATTAATGGATTGCCAGATGCCGGTCATGGATGGATTTGAAGCAACTCGACAAATAAGAAAGCAGGATAGCTTGCAGCAGCTGCCGGTTATTGCGATGACAGCGAATGTAATGGAAGGGGACCGTGAGAAATGTCTTGAAGCGGGCATGAATGATTACATTGGCAAGCCGGTTGTTGAGGCAAACTTGAAGAAAACCCTCGCGCGCTGGTTGAGCTGACAGGTTCGTTTTTTTTTCACTTTCGCATCGTGCCGCGATAAACGGTATCATTCACCGGTTTTGTTTCACACGCGAATTTTTGACCGGTAATGAACTTACTTTCACTCCAGCAGCGCTGGTTTTTACGAAGACAGCTGTTTTCCAGGCGTATTCCTCAAGCTTTCATGACGTGGTTGTTTGATCCTGCTTCGCTGACGGCGCGTCTGAAGAGCAGGTGCGCAAGCGGTTTCCGTGTTGAAGTGCTGTCACAAGCTGTACAAAAACCGCGACTGGATGAGTTGAAGGTGCTGGGCATCACAACCGGGAGCTATGCATTGGTACGGCAAGTACGCTTGTGTTGTGGCAATGCCTGCTGGGTGTATGCAAGGACAGTGATACCGGTATCAACGCTGAAAGGTAAGCAGCGTATTTACGCAAATCTGGGTACACGCCCGCTCGGTGCCATGTTATTTGCTGACAGAACAATGCAGCGGGAAGAGGTCATGGTGACATCTCTAGCGGGCAGTCAGTTACCTGCCGGACTGGGGCTGACGCTGGATGATATAGTTTGGGGAAGGCGTTCGGTATTCAGGGTGGGTGGGAAGCCGTTACTGGTGAGTGAATATTTTTTACCGGCTTTACTTGAAGGATAGTGACTATCATCTACCCCTGTTTTTACCAATATCAAAACAGTTTTGTATCCTGATAGATTTTGTTTGGTCTTAATGACATAGATGTTGTCGCATCTATTTGTTATCTCGCTTAGCGCAGCATTTATTTCGCCCAGCAGGAGTGAAATTTATGTCTGATTACACGTGATAACAAAATTGCTGCTAAAAATGAAGGCCATCAGACCAAAAACATACTGTACCGGTTAAGTGAATGAACTATTCCTTAACAGCGTCTTCAATCACACTTACCTTCTGAATAAGAATCTCTTCCATCGGCACATCCTGCTGGAATGGACCGTTGGCACCTGTTTGCACCTTCGCGATACGATCCATCACATCCATTCCATCAACAACGGTACCGAAAACGCAATAACCCCAGCCGCGTGGTGATTTACTGGTGTGATCGAGGAAGGCATTATCGACCGTGTTGAAGAAAAACTGGTTGGTGGCTGAATGCGGTTCACCGGTTCTGGCCATTGCAATGGTGCCGCGCTTGTTTTTCAGGCCGTTGTCGGCTTCATTGGTGATAGGTGGGAACGTGGCGACTTTGTTGAAATCCGGTGTAAATCCACCGCCCTGGTTCATGAAGCGTTTGATCACGCGGTGAAACAGGGTGCCATCGTACTTGCCTTCATTGGCGTAGCGAAGAAAGTTTTCAACGGTCTTAGGTGCTTTGTCAGGGTAAAGCTCGATGATTACGGTCCCTTTGGTCGTTTCCATGCGTATCTTGGGATTGGCTGCGAAGACGTTGCTGTTAGCAAGCAGCAATAGTGCGAAAGCGCACGCAGAAATAATTTTATACATAGAGACCTCGCTTAATTATTTGTGGGCAAATCTACTTTATTTTGATGAAAATGTCATGGAAAAGGGGCGTATATACGCAAGATACCGCTGCTACCCGTTGATCACGGCCTTCCGGGAGAGGCGTGATTTCTCAATGCCAACTGCGCGCAGGAACAGCCGAACAAGTTCGTGGCTAAGTTCGTACAGGCTCACATCTTCGAGCCGGTCTAGCGGTTGCAGATGTTTCTGCAATAAAGCCTCGCGTAGCATGCCCTGGAACATGAGGGCGGCCGTGAGGATGGTGACTTCCCTGTTTGGTCTGTCGTAGGGAAGGAGCTCGTTAAGGCTGAACTCGATGTAGTCGGTAAAGCTTTTCCAGCGGTTTTTGAAGAAATCACTGGTTGCCGGGTTACGGTCGAGCAGGCTTTGCAGTTCGATTCGCAACAGGTCCGGATTTACTTCAATGCTTTTTATATAGACCTGGGTCATACCCGTGAGCACGTCCTCGAAACTGGTGCCGGAATTGATGATGGTCTGGACATAGCTCTCTCTCTGGGCGGCCAGTGTCTGCAGCACGTCATTGTACAAAACCTGTTTCGATTTGAAGTGACGGTAGAGAATGGCCGGGCTGACATCGACTTCACGTGCGATTTCGTCAATTGAAACACCATGATAGCCTTTTTCTGCAAACAGCCGTTGTGCAGCCTTGAGGATTGAATCCCTGCGCTCAGGACCTGGTAGACGTCCACTCATACCTTATCTCCCAGGTCCTGAAATATCCTTGATACAAACTAATCAGGCAGCCTTCTTGATCATGAAGGTAAACTTGCCTTCTTCTTCGCCGCTGGACAGCAATTCGTTGCCAGTCTGCTTGCAGAAGGCTTCGAAGTCTTTTACTGAACCCGGGTCTGTTGCGATGATTCTGAGGGTCTGGCCAGCGTCCATTGCAGAAATGGCCTTTTTGGCTCTCAGGATTGGCAAAGGGCAGTTCAGGCCAGTTGCATCGAGTTCGCTATCAAAGTCGCTCATGGTAAATCCTCTTGATTGGATAATAAATAAGTAAACGATCACTAACTTAAGTGAACGTTCACTAACTTACGCCGATTAACAGATTTAGTCAAGCCCGATTTTGCACATATTTACTGTGTCTGGACCAGATCCCGGCGAGGATCGAGCCGGAAAGGTTGTGCCATATACTGAAGATTGCGCCTGGCAGCGCAGCAGTGGCAGTAAAATACTTGAATGCGAGGGCTACTGCAAGTCCGGAATTCTGCATGCCGACCTCGATGGCCAGGGTGCGGCTGTCGGTGGTGCCGTAACCGAGCAAACGGCTGGTGAAATATCCCAGCAACAGGCCGGCGCCATTATGCAGCATGACGGCAATCACGACGCCAGGGCCGATCTGGTAAAAATCTTCAGCATTCAGTGACACGATGATGGCGATTATGAAAACGATAGCGCCGACAGAAACCAGCGGAAAAGCCTGCATCGCAGGTTTGAGGCGTTTGCCTGCCAGGTGGTTGAGCAGGATCCCCACGCTGACCGGTATGATTACCATGTAAAGAATACTGAGTAACATGTCCCAAGCCGGCACTTTGATACTGGTGTGAACCAGCTCGAGTGTCAGTGCCGGTGTTAACACCACAGCCAGCAGGGTGGAAACAGCGGTCAGGGTGATTGACAGTGCGACATTGCCGCGTGCCAGATAACAGATAACATTCGAGGCAGTGCCTCCCGGGCATGTACCCACCAGAATCATACCCGCGCTCAGCATCGGATCGAGTCCCATGAGGCTGGCGAGCATTACGGCCGACAGCGGCATGATGGTGTATTGCAGGGTAACACCCGCAAAAACCAGTTTCGGCA
>CAWEEC010000068.1:0-45426 GCA_963807785.1 uncultured Gammaproteobacteria bacterium
CCCCAGAGTACTGCTTTCTTGCCACCGGCGTTCATCGCGACGTTGCCACCGATGCAGGAGGCGTCCTGCGAGGTTGGATCAACGGCAAATGCCAGGTCGTGTTGTTCCGCCAGTTCGGATACCCGGCGCGTTACCACACCGGCGCCGCAGTGCACGGTTGGTACCGGTTGCTCGACACCGTTAATGTTTTTTGGCTCGACGTTGCTGAGCTGGTCGAGTTTTTCGGTATTGATGACCACCGAGCGGGTGTCCAGAGGCACAGCGCCACCGGTATAACCGGTGCCGCCACCACGGGGAATAATGGTCAGGTTCAAATCGATGCAGGCCTGAACAATATTTGCGACTTCATCTTCACTGTCGGGTGACACCACCACGAACGGAAACTCGACACGCCAGTCGGTCGCATCGGTGGCGTGCGATACACGCGCAAGACCGCCAAAGTCGATATTGTGTTTGCGAGTGATGCGTCTGAATCGCCGGCGGACCTGTTCCCGCAGTTTCTTGTCGTCCTCGAACTGGCGCGCAAACAGATCAACGGCATTGGTTGCCGCCTGGTGCAGTTCAAGCGCGCGCTGGTTGTCGCCGGCGCGTGCCTCGATCTGTCGAAGACGATGATGCATGGCATCAATAAGCGCACTGAGACGGTTTTTGTTTTCGATCAGGTCTTCCTGCAGATAGGGATTACGTGTTACCACCCACATGTCACCCAGGACTTCGAACAGCATCCGCGCCGAGATGCCGGTGTTGCGTTGATGCCGTAACTCGTTGAGTAGATCCCAGAAAGGTTCGCCGAGAAAACGTATCACGATCTCCCGGTCAGAGAACGATGTGTAGTTATAGGGAATCTCGCGGATACGTTCGAGCATGAGCTGTTTTGAAACGACGCTGGTTGCTTATCGGTGACTGGCAAAAAGTCTATTTTATCCGAAAACGGGCAAAATAATCGATTGAGTTGTTATCGCCACATTTTAATAGTGATAAAACCAGATCATCCATAACTGACCTGAAGCAGCCATGCGGCAGGATTGGAGGGGTGGCTTGCGTGGTCTTGATCTCGGTTATTGACCGTTCCGGACATCCGTCATTCAAAGCAAAGACACGGCGAGTGCATACACGGTTATATATCAGTCGTTACCACTGGAAATATACAGGCGCATCGGCTTTTTCTGCGAGGATCGCGCTCATCGATATCACAACGTTTGATCAAGTCTCGAATACTACAAACCCTGCTGGCAATCAACTGATTGGCTCATGAAAAACATAAGAGACTATATTGATATTGATCAATATTATATCTCTGAAAATGGAATAGTGTGATGAAGCAAATAAGGATAGATAATTATTTAAGTATGGAGTGATACACAATCTGTTTAGTCGGTAAAAATATATGGTCAATTTGTCTTCAAAAGGTTTATTTCTTGTCGCTGGTTCGATTCTGGTTGGTGGGCTCGCTTTATGGGCTGGATTAGGTATCCAGGGTTGTGATGATGGTAACGGCTTTTTCAAGAATCTGACATTGTGTGATGTCCAGGCAGAGGCCTATCTGAGCAGTCAGACCCGGATTGGTGGAGCATCAACCGTTGTATCGCTCGAACGTGCTGATAACTGGGTTTTGTACAACGTTGCGAATGACCTTAGGGCGACCCAGATCGGTGTCACTGAAAGCGCGAAATACATCTTGCCCCTGGCGGGATTTATCCTGGATGTCGATGTCGTCGAGTATCCGGCAGCATCGGGAACCTATTATGCGCTGGTATCCATTGGTGATCAGGGTATCGCCGTTGTTAATGTAACCGACCCAACCAACATGCTTCCTGTCACCAGCGTGCATGTAAACTATTACCAGGATGGCATTACCTTCACCGATGGCGGCGGCAACATCGTTACTGACAATGAAATTTCCGGTGTTCATGCACCCATCTCATCGCTGCAGGTGTATGACGATGGCAGCAACCAGTATTTATTGATCGCCAATGAAGCCTATGGTCTGCACAAGACACTACTGTCACATATTTTTGATACTGCCACCGGAAGGGAGGCGGATGGTACCCTGTTGATCGATGACGGCAATCCTGCCACGGTCGATGAAGTCTATACACTGCAGTATGCCGGCGAAAGTCCATGGGGCAGACCAAAATCGCTGACCCTGTACAAGCAGGATGCCGATGCGGCAAATGAGAGCAGGCTGTTTGTTGCCATGGACTTCCTCGGCATGGGCATTTTCGATCCCAATACCATGCAACAGATTGGCCGCTACAACATGTATACCGATGCCAGTGTTGTCGAAGACTGGTTCATCGACATGGATGTTACGACCGAGGTTTCATCAGATCCCTTGAATCCAACTGATTTATATCTGGATGACTTTACCGGTATGCCTGACTACCGTCAGGCCAATTTCGAAGTCACCGAGGTCTGGCACAACAAGGTTGATGCACCGGCACCGTGGGCCGCCTTCGATCGTTACGGCAAGTATTACTACAATGCACGTACGGTTGATGTTGCTACCTTTGGCGGTCAATCGATTGCCTATATCGCCTATGCACTTGGCGGCATGGTGGCTGTTGATGTGACCGGTTACAAGACTGCGGGTCCCTATGATCCGGCACTGCCTGATCCATTTGTTAATTTTCTCACCGCAAATTACCTGGGTTATGCACCGGCCGTACCGGCCAATGGTCCGGATGAACCGACCGGCGCACAATCACAGAGCCTCTATCCCTACTTTGGTGCGGGCATGCTCAAAGAAGCCGGTATTGTTGATGTCCATGTTGACATAGCAGGTCAAAGGGTGTTTTTCTCCGATCATTTTGCCGGCTTGATAGCGATTCCGAATGCTGATCAGCCGCAAACATGGCATGGTCCCAACGGTTTAGGTGGCTACAACAATGACACCATGCCGCCACTAGGCAATCACTGGCCGGATTATGAATTCATTACCTCCTGGAACATGGACCCATATGATCCTGATGACAATGAGTCCTTGCCTTACTGGCTGTACGAATCACCGACAGTACTGGTAACAGGTGAGGTCAGTGGCCATGGCAACGCGTTTGCGTTGATGCCGAGTATGAGTGTGGCTACTGCAGGCCAGGTCGATGTGATCATGTCGTCCGGCGGTGGAGGTGTCAGTTTTATTGATGTTGAAGATATCAGTGCAGCGCTCAGGGACGGCTTCTCTGTGCTGGTGCATATGACAACAACGGATGAGTTATACCGTGAAGCTGATGGCACAGTCAGCACCGAGGGCCTGTCGATCGGGCATTCGGCCGGTGTCGAAGTGTATCGCAATCTGTTGTTCCTCGCGGATGGTCCACATGGCATGACGGTTTGGTTGACGGCTGATGAGGACAGGTGCTTCCCCACCGATGATGTTCATGCAATAGCCAATACACTGCAGGATGAATATGCGGTCGATACCGGAACAGAAATCATCAATCCGGCACCGCATGCACATGATGTCGTGCTCGACGTTGAAAACCAGAAGGCCTTTGTGATGTCACAGAGCCGGGGATTACGCCGCGTTGATATCTCTGGCGTTGCAACAGAAGAAATACCGGTACTGCTAAAACCTTTGTTGAGTGATATCTACGAGCACAATACAACGAATGGCAGTGTTGCTGGTATGCATATGCAGGACCATACTTATGATGCAGCACTGGATGGCAACCTGGCATTTGTCGCAGACGGCAGTAACGGTCTGACCGTGTATGACCTGAGCAAGGATCCGTCGACTATTGCTGAATCTGAATATGTTGTTGGCAATATCGGTGGCCAGACTCGGGGTAAGCCGCAGCTCGGTCATGCGACCGCGGTCAAACTCTGGAACGATACCTCGGATCCGGCCAATATCGTGAAATACGCCTTTGTTGCCACAGGTCATGCCGGTATCGGTGTTGTTAATGTAACCGACCCTGCCAACATGGCCCTGGTAAAAGTTTTCGAACCGATCAAGATCGAAGAAGAAATCCCGGGTGTCTTCAAGTATGGCAAGGCTGACGGCAAGAGTGTTGATGTGATGGTTGTCGAAGACCATGTGTACTTCACTTATGACAGCTTCGGTGTTGTGGTTTACACCATTGCCGACCTGATCAAGCCTTTACCCGCCGGTATGGATCCGACCGATATCTGGGCACCGGGTACTATCGGCGAGCGTCCTGAATTTGTCGCACGCTTCAAGTTGCAGGATCCGTCGCTCAGTGGCAGTGCCGAACTGGCTGACCTGAGTGGTGGTGCCCAGGGCATGTTCTTCCAGCTCCTGAATGGCAAACACTACTTCTATATCGGCTACGATTCTGCCGGAGTGGCCAAGATCGACTGGACGGATGTTGCCAATCCGGAACTGGTACAACACGCCAATACTGTTGGTAACGCAGTCGATGTTGCAGTGGCTAGCGGCCGTGTCTACGTTGCTGATGGCGCTGGCGGACTTGTGATCTTGAAATAGGCAGGTATCTGAAATGGAAACGCGTATGAAAAGTAAACTGATGTTGATAGCGCTGGCAAGTATGCTGGTATTGGTTGGCGGTAAAGGGATTGCCGGATCGGAAGGTGAGACCTATATCGGTGTTCAGTACGGTATCGGGGATTACAATGAAGATGGTATTTCAAAAAGCTTCAATCCTACAGCGTTAATTGGCCGGTTTGGGTACTATTTCCATCCCAGCTTTTCAATCGAAGGTCGTTTCGGGCTTGGCTTGAATGATGATACGCAATTCTTGCCAGAGTTTGGTGTTGGCGGGCTTGATGCTAAATTGGAGCTGGATTCGATCGTGGGTATTTATGGCACAGGGCATTTTAATCTAACTGAATCATCCTCAATCTATGGCGTGCTGGGTGTCAGCAGGGTAAAGGGAACAACCAGTGCACCTGCATTTCCTGCGGCATTAGCGACCGAGGAGGAAAACAGTGTTTCCTACGGTATTGGTGCTGATATTGGCGTCGGCAGGAATATCGCATTGAATGTTGAATACATCCGCTATCTTGATAAATCCAGTTTTGACCTTGATGCAATAGGGATAGGTGCTGTTTTCAGTTTCTGACTCGTATATGGCGTAAGCAATCAACAATAGAGTAGCTGTATTCTGACTATTCTGTAAGAGGGTTTGAAATGAAGCATCTGAATAAAGCTGCTGTTGTTGGTCTTTCCGCAATGGCTATCGTCTTATGTGGTAGTCCTGTTATTGCTGAAAAAGCTGTGAAGCCAATCAGTAGTGGTATAGAGGCCACGCTGGATATCAATGAACAAACACATCTGGTGTTCATGTGCGAAGAAGAGAAGCTGGCGCGTGATGTCTATATCACGCTGGGTACAAAACACCCGGAATCGACTATTTTCGGGCGCATCGATGATTCGGAAGAAAAACATAAATGCGCCGTTGCAGATATGCTTGAAAAGTATGGCATTCCCAATCCCAGCACCAATGACAATGTGAGCGTTTTCACCGGTGAAGCGTACGGCTGGTATTTCACTGAAAAATACAATGCACTGGTCAACAGAGGTTCAACCTCAGTATTAGATGCTTTGTATGTAGGTGCGTTCATCGAGGAGCTGGACATGCTCGATATCAATCAGTGCCCCAAGGTAATCGTGGAAACAGATAACGGGATAAATGATGTTTCCGAGTGTGGAAAGGTTTACACCGACAATACGGACATCCAGCGTCTCTATGGATCGTTACTCGACGGTTCAAAAAATCATTTGCGAGCTTATGTTGGTAATATCGAGAAGCAAACCGGCGAGGGCAGCTACACGGCCCAGGTGCTTACTCAAGAACAGGTTGATGCAATTCTGGGTCGTTAAATACGAATCCGGGTGGCCTCGGATGATTTCAAAGGAAGCACATCAGCTGATAAGGATATTCAGATAATTGCATCACGATGCCGGCAATGGTTCAAGATGTCTGTATGCCAATATAATTATTCTCATACTCTATAGCCTAAATGTTCTGAGAATTATCACATCTTGCCTTTACTGCTCTCACATGAGTATGAGAATGATGAAGTGTTCAAGGGCAACGACCTCGAAATGCTGGCCACACAATGGTTTGACTACATCATTCTTTTCAGCAAAGGGATGCTAGTGGTAGCCACTCGGTAATTGCGCTTCATATCCTCCGTTTATTTAAATCCAACGTATTGTTGGATGTTGATATGTTCAATGACGTGATCCTCATGTCTGTCGATCCGGAAAATTGAATAGCTGTACCGTGAAAAGCAATAAAAGTGTTAACTCTGTAGAATAGGCGATGTATAAGTCGCTTTGCATGGCCTGAATGATAGAACTAGACGAGGATAGGCGTTATGGTCACCGTTAAAAGAATCATGCTGGATGTACTCAAGCCCCATCAACCGAATGCCCTGGATTTTTCGCAGGCCATTGCCAAAGCCGGCAAGGATTATCGTGTCTGCCTGACTGTTCTCGAGATGGACGAACATACCGAAACACTCCAGTTAGAGGTCGAAGGTAGTTGTGTTGATTTCGAAGCCGTTGAATCAGCCATAACCAGTATGGGCGGATCGCTGCACAGCATTGACCTTGTCGAAGTGCAAAACGAAACTGAGCAGGGTTAAGCTGCCATGAGCCTGCTGCACCAGGCAAGCCTGCTGCTTCGCATTTCCCGCAGTAATGCCATCATGCGCCGTTATTTCGTGGTTAATGGTTTTGATG
Source organism: uncultured Gammaproteobacteria bacterium (assembly GCA_963807785.1). Classification (GTDB taxonomy): domain Bacteria; phylum Pseudomonadota; class Gammaproteobacteria; order SZUA-229; family SZUA-229; genus JABDQW01. Next base: position 6,671 of record CAWEEC010000068.1, read on the forward strand.
GCGCGCTCACCATGCTGGGTATGATCATTGGTTTTCTGGTCAGCACCGTACCCGCAAATTTATCCGTGGTTTTCAATGCCTGTCTCGGTGCAGCCATTGCTTTGGGGATGAGCGGATTAAGCAGTGCCTACGTCAGTGAAACAGCGGAACGCAAGCGCGACCTCGGTAACCTGGAGGAAGCGATGATGACTGATCTTCACGACACTGCGCATGGTGAAGCCGCACGCTGGGTGCCATTGTGGATTGCGCTGGTCAACGGCGCTGCACCACTTTTCATTTCACTACTTATCCTGTTGCCGATATGGTTGTCAGAAGCCGGTTTAGCTCTGCCTTTATCGCCACTGTATGCCGCCATTGTAGTAGCACTGGCATTGATCTTTTTGCTGGGAATACTCCTCGGTCAAATTGCAGGCATTTCCTGGTTGCGCAGCGGCATACAAACCTTGCTGGTCGCCGTTGTTACTGCTGTGTTGATATATTTGTTTACAGGGATTTAATGGAGCCAATCGCCTGGTACAGCATTGATGCTGATGAGTCACTGCGACGTCTTCAGTCTTCGAACAACGGCCTGCGTACTGCGGTTGCGCAGCAGCGCCTGGTCGAATACGGACCCAACACCATTCCGGAAAAACGACGTCGCTCCCTGTTGATGATACTGCTGGGACAATTCAGTGATTTCATGATTATTGTGCTGCTGACTGCAGCGTTGATTTCAGGTTTTATCGGTGAACCCCAGGATACCATTGCGATCCTGGTAATCGTGTTACTCAATGCCATTATCGGCGCAGTCCAGGAATTTCGCGCTGAGCGTGCCGTAGCAGCCTTACGCGAGATGGCAGCACCAGAGGCAGAAGTGTTGCGTGATGGCAACAGCATGACGCTGGCAGCATCCGAACTGGTACCGGGTGACATTGTTCTGCTGCAAGCAGGCAACATCGTGCCTGCTGATTTGCGACTGCTGGAAGTGGAGGAATTACAGACCGATGAGTCAACGCTCACTGGCGAATCCACCCCTGTAAACAAATTGCCAGATACCATAAACGAATCTGAACTGTCGCCGGGTGATCGTTTGAATATTGCTTTCAAGAGCAGCCTTGTTAGCAGCGGAACCGGTAAAGGTGTCGTGGTTGCGACCGGACTGCAAACAGAGATTGGTCGCATCGCTGAGCTGTTGCATGGCGAGGCGGACGTAAAGACACCGTTACAGGTGCGTCTGACCCGTTTCGGCCGCTATCTCGCACTGGCTGTACTTGCCATTTGTGCGGTGGTGTTTGCAGCCGGTTTATTGCAAGGCCAGCCATTGATGTTAATGTTTTTGACGGCGGTGAGCCTGGGTGTTGCAGCCATACCGGAAGCGCTGCCAGCTGTGGTCACGATATCACTGGCGCTCGGTGCACATAAACTGACACGACATAATGCGCTGGTGCGCAATCTTCCCGCGGTCGAAACCTTGGGATCGGTTACCTATATCTGTGCCGACAAGACTGGTACCCTGACACAAAACCGCATGACTGCCGAGCAGTTCTTTTTCGCCGGTGAACGCCACGCCTCGTTGGCTGAACAACAAGCCACTGCAACACTGACAGAGCTGGGGCAGGCGCTGGCGCTGAACAACGATATCGCTGAAAAGAACGGTAAAGCTGCCGGTGAACCCACCGAGCTCGCTTTGTATGAAGCTGCACTCATAGCCGGCTTTGACAAGGCTGTCTTGATCGAGACACACCCGCGCCTGGCCGTGATTCCATTTGACAGCGAACGCAAGTTAATGACCACGATTCACCCGTCAGCTGATGGCGTGGTCGCCTATGTCAAGGGCGCGCCTGAGTGCATACTGCCGCAGTGCAGCGATGCCTGTGGGCAGGGAGAAACTGTGACATTCGAGCCGGAGGCCATGCTTGAAGAATCAACCCGGCTGGCCAATGAGGGCTACCGCGTGCTCGCATTCGCCAGGCGTGAGTTTGCTTCACTGCCCGAACAGCTCGAAGCCGAAACCATTGAACAGAACCTGACTTTTCTCGGGCTGGCAGCACTGATCGATCCGCCGCGTGCTGAAGTGCCTCAAGCGGTAGCGGACTGTCAGACCGCGGGAATCACCCCGGTGATGATCACCGGTGATCATCCTGGTACTGCCATGGCTATCGCCACTCGTCTGGGCATCACCCAGATTCAGGAGGCCATGCTCAGCGGTGACGAGCTGGCAAAACTGTCTGATGAAAAATTTGCACGCGTTGTTGAATCAATCCGGGTCTACGCACGCGTCACGCCGCAACAGAAATTACGCATTGTCAAAGCCTTGCAGGTAAACGGCGAGTTTGTTGCCATGACCGGCGATGGCGTCAATGATGCGCCGGCACTGAAGCGTGCGGGCATTGGTGTGGCCATGGGGCAGAAAGGCACCGATGTGGCACGCGAAGCCTCGGACATGGTATTGCTGGATGACGATTTCACCACCATTGTGCGTGCGATCCGCTCAGGTCGCAACATATTCGACAACATCCGCAAGTTCATCAAGTATACGATGAGTTCCAACTCGGGCGAGATCTGGACACTGTTTCTGGCGCCGTTCCTCGGCCTGCCGATACCGTTGTTGCCGATACATATCCTGTGGATCAACCTGGTCACCGATGGCCTGCCGGGACTGGCATTGACGGCCGAGCCAGCCGAGCAGGGTATCATGCAAAGAGCGCCCAGGCCGCCCGAGGAAAATATATTCGCTCATGGCATGTGGCAGCATATTATCTGGGTGGGCCTGTTTATTGGTGGCATCTCGATTGCAGCCATGGCCTGGGCGATTGAACGCAACGTCACCTACTGGCAAACCATTGTGTTTACAGTGCTCACCGTATCCCAACTGTTTCATTCCCTGGCCGTTCGCAGCGAAAGCGCTTCGCTGTTAACGATTGGTGTATTCACTAACCTGCCCATGCTGGCCGCCGTGGCACTGACATTTATACTGCAGCTGGCAGTGATCTATCTGCCGGCACTCAATGGCATCTTTTATACCCAACCATTACCCATGTTCGATCTCGCGGCCTGTCTGGCAGTGTCATCACTGGTCCTTGTTGCGGTAGAGATCGAAAAATGGCTTGTACGTCGGGGTGTTATTTACAGGTATAGTTGATGTAAATAAGATGGTTCGGTTATTGCTGCATGTCTGCTACCGACCCATATCGGACCACAGGTTTGGGGTCAGAGTAAAAACTAATGGCAGACCGTACATAGTCATTAGCAGACAATCAGTACTGCAGATGTGTTAATAATGCGGCGGCGGTGTTTCTTCGCTTTCGAGTGCGATGTTGGAACTGGCTGCGGCTTTCAGTTTTTTCTCCAGGATGGATACTTGTAACTGCAGCTGATCGATCTGTTTGTGCTGCTCGATGATGGCCTGGTTTAACACATCGACCGTATCCTCGATGTGTGTCAACCTGATTTCAAGTTCTGTAACTCTTTTGTCCATATCGCTAGCTGTTATTGTTTAGCTACTTTGGGAGCAGGTATCCTGGTGGTCATTTTTGTTGCAGCACAAATGGCGACCGGCATGGCGAGGAAGTTAACAAAGGGGATGCTGGTCAAAACAAAAACACCCGTGCCCAAACCCAGCGAGCGCATTCGATTGTTACGGTTGTAGTCGCGTATTTCATCAAACAACATGCCGCGGTTGCCCAGTGGTGAGTCCATGTATTCAATCGAGAACGACCAGGCAGCGAACAGGAACCAGGCGAATGGAGCAACGACATTTATAACCGGAATAACGGTCAACAGCGCTAACGGTATCAACCAGAGCAGGAAGTAAATAGTTTTTCGAATTTCTGCACGCACAGTACGCACCACGGTTTTCCATAGTGGTTCTGTTACCATGTTTTCGGGTATTGAGCCGGTCAGTTTTTTTTCAACACTGGCGGACAGGTAACTGTTGAACGGTGCGGATATCAGGTTTGCGACCAGGGTAAAGCTGAAGAACACGATCAATAGTATTGTAATGGCAAATAATGGCCAGATTAACCACTCCAGCCATGACAGCCAGTCCGGCAGCAGCTGCTGCATCCAGCTATCCATTCGCTGGCTCAAGATATAGATAGCTGCAGCGAACAGGCCGGTATTGATCAGCAGCGGGATGATGACATAACGCCTGACACCGGATTTGAAAATCAGGCCAAAACCGCTGAAGCAATCGTTGATACCTTTTATATAGTTAACCATTGTTATTCCAATATTGTTTTAACTCGCCGCTTTGCGCATGAGTGCATCATGCTTGTATGCAATGATCGACAGTGCTCACACACATGCGCGCCTGGCCAGCAGGGCAGCGCCGTAACTGGCTTCGCTGTGTTCGGCTATTTCCACCGCTACACCCAGTTTCAGTTGGCGTATTTTACGCCATGCCGGATTGTTACTGCCGCCGCCGGCTGTAAATACTTTTTTAACCCCGGGTGCGCCCAGCTGCGACAGTGCCCGGTAACCTTCGGCTTCGATACTGGCCATGCCTTCGAGCATGGCCTGGAAAAATTTTACCTCATCAGGCGGATGCGGCTCGAGTACCGGCTGTAGTGTCGGATCATTGCGCGGAAAGCGCTCACCGGGCTGTGTGAGCGGATAATATTCCAGTCCGGTTGGGCTCGCGGGGTCCAGCATCGGCGTCATTTCATTGATGCGGGCCTGGTCAAAGAATTTGAGCAGCACCTTGCCTCCACTGTTGGAAGCGCCACCGGCAAGCCAGCTATTGCCAAGCCGGTGGCTGTAAACGCCGTGCCTGGCGGAAAACACCGGTTTGTCGGTTATCAGCTTCAGCACCAGCGTGCTTCCCAGTGAAGTCACGGCTTCGCCGATCTCGCTGGCGCCGGTGGCTATGAAAGCGGCGATGCTGTCGGTGGTGCCTGCGACCACCTGGCAATCAGCGGGCAGGCCCAGCTGTCGGGCACGAGTACTGGTAACTGTTGTAATTGCCGTACCGGGCGCATATACCTGTGGTAACAGCGTGCTGTTGATATGCAGTTCAGACAGCCATTGTGGCCACTCGCGCTTCACCGGATCGTAGCCCAGCTTGAGGCTGTTGTTTTCATCGCTGACATCGAAACGGCCGCACAGCAGTCCGGTGATCCAGTCGGCCTGGTGGCAGATGTGCCGCTTGCTGGCAGGGGTAGCAGCAGGCTGATTTTGAAGCAGGAACATTGCCTTGGCCAGTGACGAGCTGGCGCCACGCGCGACACTGTCTGCAGGCGCATGGCGACTGATTGCTTCGGCCTGTTCAACACAGCTCTGGTCGTTGTACATCAATGCCGGTGAGCATGGCTCGCCGCTGGCATCGCATAGCATCACGGTGCCGGATGTGCCATCGATGGCGATGGCTCGAATCAATTCCGATTCGACCTGGTCGCATAGCGTGCGAATGACATTGAAAGCCGCGTGCTGCCAGTCCGCGGGTTGCTGCTCATGCTGCAAAGGCAGGTTTGCGCTGGCAAGCTCTGTGCCCAGTGAATCGATGGCGCTGCCGCGCACACCTGAGGTGCCGAGATCGATGCCTAGGAATAGCGCTGAACTCACCCGGCGTGCCTCCTGATCAGGGCAGGTGTAGCGGGGGCGCTGATGTCCAGCCTGCTTTTTTGTGTTCAGCCACGACCGTGGTGTAGATGCCGCCGCGGACACCGAATTCTGCTGTCAGGCGCATGAATCTCGGCTGGCAGGCTGCCACCATGTCTGCCAGTATGTGGTTGGTCACGGCCTCGTGAAAGGCACCTTCATCACGAAAGGACCAGATGTATAACTTCAGGGATTTCAATTCAATACAGGACATATCTGGTACGTATTCGAGATGCAGGGTGGCGAAATCCGGCTGACCTGTTTTGGGGCACAGGCAGGTGAATTCCGGCATGCGGATGCGAATGGTGTAGTCCTTGTCAGGTTGTGGATTATCAAAGATTTCCAGCTGTTTTGACGGCTGACTGGGCATGGTGAATCCTGTTGAAGTGCGTGTTAAAAAAACGTGATTATACGCTTAAATCCCTGTCGATTTTCAGCCTCGCTCATGTATACTAATCGCCAAATTATAACGATAACGCATCCAGGATAGTTCATGCGCCTGAGCAAGATTAAACTCGCCGGCTTCAAATCTTTCGTAGACCCAACAACCCTTACATTGCCCGGTAATCTCACCGGTATCGTCGGACCGAATGGCTGCGGCAAATCCAACGTTATCGATGCCGTGCGCTGGGTAATGGGTGAATCATCGGCCAAACATCTGCGTGGCAGTTCCATGGACGATGTTATCTTCAACGGTTCATCCGGACGCAAGCCCGTGGGTATGGCCTCGGTCGAATTGCTGTTCGATAACAGTGATGGCACCGCACCAGGCCCTTATGCCCAGTACAACGAAATTTCCGTCAAGCGTTCAGTCACACGCGATGGCCAGTCCAAGTATTACCTGAATAACGCGCACTGCCGCCGTCGTGATATCGCAGACCTGTTTCACGGTACCGGCCTGGGTCCGCGCAGTTACGCGATTATCGAGCAGGGTATGATCTCGCGCCTGATCGAGGCCAAGCCTGAAGAAATGCGTGTCTACATCGAGGAAGCGGCCGGTATTTCCAAGTACAAGGAAAGACGCCGGGAAACTGAAAACCGCATCCGCCACACGCGTGACAATCTTGCCCGACTGGATGATTTGCGCGAAGAAATCGAAAAACAGCTGGCGCGTTTGAAAAGACAAAGCAAGGCGGCCGAGCGTTACAAGGAACTGAAAGCAGATGAGCGCCAGTACAAGGCGGAACAGCTGGCACTGCGCTGGCGCGAATTGAAGCATGAACTCGATGGACGCGACCAGGAGATCAGGCAGACCGAGGCGCATCTGGAGAAACTCATCACCGAGCAGCGCACCATTGAATCAAAGATAGAATCGCATCGTCAGCAACATGATGAAGCGAATGATGATCTGAATAAGGTGCAGGGGCAGTATTACAGCCTGGGTGCCGACATCTCCAGTGTTGAACAGAATATCAAGCACCAGCAGGATTTGCAGCAACGTCAAAAGACAGACATGGAGCAAATCGAAGTAGAACTGCGCGACACTATACAGTCATTACAGACGGATCGTGACAGTATTGATGAGCTTGATAAGCAGCTCGCTGTCGATACGCCGCTGATTGATGAAACACGCAACAAGGAAGCAGAAATCAGTGATCTGTATCACAAGGCCGAAGAGGCCATGCATGACTGGCAACAGGTTTGGGATGACTTCAACAAGCAGTATTCTGATACCACGCAAAAGTCACAGGTTGAAAATTCACGCATCGAGCAACTTGGGCGTCACATCGAACAATTGCAGCAGCGACTGAAACGTATCGAGCATGAGCAGGAAGCGCTCAGTGGTGAAAACCTGGATGAAAAGATTGCCGAATTACAACTGCGACTTACTGTCATAGAGCAGGAAAAAGCCGCGCACGAACACAAGCTCGGTTCGGTGTTAACGCAAATTCGCGACACCCGTGAGCTGATTGTAAACACGGAGCAGCAGTCTGCACAGCAGCGTCGCAAGATCCATGAATTCCAGGGTCGCCTGTCCTCGCTGGAAGCACTGCAACAGGCCGCGCTGGGTAAAGAAGACCGTCCGGTCAATCAATGGCTGGAACGACAGGGGCTGAGCGGAAAGAAACGCTTCGCCCAGCAACTTGAAGTCGAAGCCGGCTGGGAGCGAGCCGTGGAAACGGTGCTCGGTGATACGCTGGAAGCCGTATGTGTTGATGAGATTGACGATCTTAGCAGGACGCTGGACGAGCTCGACAAGAGCAATCTGTCGCTGGTGGAGACAACGCCTTCTGCTGCAGCCGAGCAGGCATCGAGTTCGGGCAGGCTACTTGAAAAAATCAAATCCGATCTTGAGCTTGAACAGTTCATGTACGGCATTCGTATCGCTGATGATCTGGATACAGCCTTATCGATGCGTGCCTCCCTGGCCCAGGGTGAAAGTGTTATTACACCTGATGGCGTCTGGATAGGAAAAAACTGGTTGCGCATAACGCGTGATCAGCAAGCCAAGCAGGGTGTGCTTGCACGTGAGCATGATATCCGCGACATTCAGCAGCAGCTGCAAGTGCTTGAACAGGGTGTTGCGGCATTAAATGAACAACTCCAGGCCGAGCGCGAACAGCTGCAAACGCATGAGCTCAGGCGTGAGGAAATGCAGAAAGAGCTGAATCTCAAGCACGGCGAATTGAACGATGTTCAGTCCAGGATCAGCGCCCATCAATCAAGACAGGAGCATGTCAGCAAGCATGGGCAGAACCTGGCAGATGAATATGCAGAAATAGACAAGCAGATCAGCGAGGAAAACAGCTCCATTGAGCAGGCGACGATGCGTCGCGATGAATCTGTCGGTCTGCTCGAGCAGTTGACCGAGAAGCGTGAGCAACTGTCTTCGCAGCGCGATGCAATTCGTGTCGAAGTACAGCAGTACCGGGAACAATTAAAGCAGCAACGCGAACAACTGCAGGCACTGGCTGTGCGTATCGAAGGCATGAATACGCGCAAGCAAAGTCTTGAATTCAATATCCAGCGCCTGGAGCATAATCAACAGGCGCAACAGCAGCGCAGCGATGAGCTCGAAGCAACCCTTGCGAAATCAGGTGAGCCAATCGAGCGCCTGGAGCAGCAGTTAAAGCAACTGCTGGAGAAACGACTTGAATCGGAACAGTCACTGGCTGATGCCAGAAGAACGGTCGAAGCCATAACGCAGCAATTGCGCGAGCTTGAAACAGACCGTAGCGAGCATGAGCAATTCAGTCAGGATGTTCGCGGCAAACTTGAACAGATGAAGCTGGATAGTCAGGAGCTGCGCGTGCGTAGCAAGACCGCTGTTGAGCAGCTGGAAGAAACCGGCCATAAACCCGAAGAACTGCTTGCGACCATGGAAGACGATGCAACCAGTCCGGACTGGACCGATAAAGTTGCGGCTATTGCCCAGCGAATATCGCGCCTGGGGCCAATCAACCTTGCTGCAATCGATGAGTACCAGGAAGAACAGGAGCGCAAGAAGTATTTTGATGAACAGCATGCCGATGTAACAGCAGCACTGGAAACCCTGGAAAATGCCATTGCGAAAATTGACAAGGAAACCCGTAGCCGTTTCAAGGACACCTATGACCATGTCAACACCAGGCTCAAGGAAAAATTCCCGCGCCTGTTCGGCGGTGGTGCGGCTTACCTGGAAATGACGGGCGATGACCTGTTAAGTACGGGCATAACAGTAATGGCCAGACCGCCGGGCAAGCGCATCACCAATATACATTTGCTATCCGGTGGCGAGAAAGCGCTTACTGCGGTAGCGCTCGTGTTCGCAATTTTCGAGTTGAATCCAGCGCCTTTCTGCATTCTCGATGAGGTTGATGCGCCACTTGATGAAGCCAATGTCGGGCGATTCTGTCAGCTGGTAAAAGAAATGTCGGATGCTGTTCAGTTCATCTATATAACACACAATAAAACAACCATGGAATTATCAGAACAACTCAGTGGTGTTACCATGCGTGAAGCGGGTGTCTCACGTCTTGTTTCTGTTGATGTTGCCGAAGCGGCAACCATGGCTGCAGTCTGACACAGACGTAAGCAATGGATAACTTTCGCTGGATACTGCTTGCTGTCGGTATTCTCTTTATCATCATCGTTTATCTGATCAGCAGAAAGAACAAGCGTGATTTTTACCAGCACGATGACGACCTGTCAGAAGACCTGCCGGAAATTAAAGCTACTAGCTGGGATGACCTGGATGAGGGCGTTGGTGAAGTTCGTATCGTCGCCCGTTCAGGTGAAGATGTTACGCTAGGTGATGTAAGCTCGACCGGCGCTGACCAGGAAATGTCACATATCGATGAAACAGCAACGTTTGTGGCTGATGATTCCGCGCCTGCAGCAGACAGCTATCATGTGCACGAACCGCAACTTGAGGCCGAACCGCCGGCTGAGCCCGTGGTTGAAACCGAAAGCGGATTATCCGAAACCGTGCTTGTACTCTATATCCTCGCGCCCGATGGTGCGCAACTGCCAGGTAAAAGCATCAACAGTGTTGCTCATGCCAACGATATGGTGTTTGGTGATATGAGTATCTATCACCGTATGGATGAAAATAACAACTCGGTATTCAGCATGGTTAACATGGTGAAGCCGGGCAGTTTCGATCCATCTACTATCCACGAGTTGAATACGCCTGGTATCTCATTGTTCTTGCAACTACCGGGTCCGTTCAATGCAAGTGAAGCCCTTGATGATATGTTGCACACCGCCAGCAGAATGTCTGCACTGCTTGATGCGCATTTATGTGACAAGTACAGGCAGCCACTGACTGAATCTGTTGCTGAAGAGTATCGTAAGATAGCAGCTGCATTCGATGACAGAAACTAGTAGTGATAAAGACATAAAAAACGACACCTTGCGCATTCAACAGCTGCGCGAACAATTAAATCGTCATTCGTATCTGTATTACGTGCGGGATAATCCTGAAATTCCGGACAGCGAATATGACCGTCTTTATCGCGAACTGCAGCAACTCGAAAGCAAGCACCCGAAGCTTATTTCTCCCGATTCACCCACGCAGCGTGTCGGCGAACTGCCGCTCAAGTCTTTTTCCCAGGTCACTCATCGTATTCCGATGTTATCGCTTGATAATGTATTCAGTGAAGATGAACTGAAAGCTTTTTTCAAACGTATTCATGACCGGCTTGAGCAGGAAACAGAGCTGGATATCAACGCGGAACCCAAGCTTGATGGCCTTGCTGTCAGCCTGGTTTATCAAAAGGGTCTGTTTGTGCAAGCGGCTACACGGGGTGATGGAGCGACCGGTGAAAATGTCACGCAGAATGTCAAAACCATTCACTCGGTTCCCCTGCGCTTAACCGGCAAGGGCTACCCGGAACTGCTTGAAGTTCGTGGCGAGGTGTTCATGCCCAAGGCTGGATTTAACAAGTTCAATCAGCGTGCGCTTGAAAACGGCGACAAAACCTTTGTCAATCCACGTAATGCTGCCGCAGGAAGCTTGCGCCAGCTGGATCCGAAAATTACTGCCAGTCGACCACTGGCATTTTACTGTTACTCAACCGGTGCGGCTGAGAATGGTGCGCTGCCGGATACGCAGAACGAGGTATTGTCGCAATTACAGCAATGGGGTTTACCTGTTTGTCCCGAGGTCAAGTTGATAAAGGGCATCAAGGGTTGTATGCGCTATTATGAAACTATCCAGAGCCAGCGTGATGATCTGCCTTATGACATCGACGGTGTGGTTTACAAGGTTAATAAGCTGGCATTTCAGGACAGGCTGGGTTTTGTTGCACGCGCACCGCGCTGGGCGATTGCACACAAGTTTCCTGCGCAGGAAGAAGTCACATATATATCCAGTGTCGATTTCCAGGTTGGACGTACCGGTGCATTAACACCTGTTGCAAGGCTTGAGCCTGTTTTTGTCGGTGGTGTTACTGTCAGTAATGCTACCTTGCATAATATGGATGAAATTGAGCGCAAGGATATACGAATAGGAGACAAAGTATTTATCCGGCGAGCCGGTGACGTAATACCGGAAGTTGTCCGTGTTGTTCCTGGTTCCAGAAGTAAAAAAGTCAGAAAAATAAAGCTGCCGCAGCATTGTCCGGTATGCGGTTCGGATATTGAACGTATAGAAGGAGAGGCTGTTGCACGTTGCACCGGTGGATTGATATGCAAGGCGCAGCGCACTGAGGCGATCAAGCACTTCGCATCACGCAAGGCAATGGATATTGACGGTCTTGGTGACAAGCTGGTTGAGCAGATGGTTGAGTCCGGCATGATCGAGACCATTGTTGACCTGTACCGACTCAAGGCTGATGAAATCGCCGGGCTTGAACGCATGGGACAGAAGTCGGCTGATAATCTGATCGCAGCGATCGATCACAGCAGGAAGCCAGCATTGGCAAAACTGGTTTACGCGCTTGGTATTCGTGAAGTAGGCGAGGCCACAGCACGTTCACTGGCATCATCATTTGAAAATTTGCAGGCCATTATGGATACGGACGAAGATAGTTTGCAGCAAATTCAGGATATTGGCCCGGTTGTTGCCAAGCATATCATCCATTTTTTTGCACAGGAGCATAATCAGCGGGTAATTAAACAACTGCTCAAGTTAATCGATATTCAGTTACCAAAAGCCGCTAAAACCAAACAGGTTCTGGCGGGTAAAACATTTGTCATTACCGGCACCTTGCCCGCGATGACACGTGACCAGGCCAAAGAGCTGTTGCAATCTGCTGGTGCCACTGTCACTGCAAGCGTGTCTGCAAAAACTGACTACTTGCTGGCTGGTGACAAGGCTGGCTCCAAGCTTGCGAAGGCGGAAAAGCTCGGCGTTGAAGTCATCGATGAAGCCCGGCTCAAGCAGTTGCTTGGGTCTTGAAGGGCTGTTGACCGCAGAGGCGCGGAGGCGGCAGAGAATAATTAACTGTTTGTATAATATTTATCCGCGAATAACGCAAAAAACGCAAGTTATCTTGCACTGGTAGAAAAGTTCTTCTTGCGTTCTTGGCGTTATTCGCGGACTTAATCTCGCGAGTTTTGTATTTGAATGTCTAGAATGAGCTTCACCCACTCTTTTGTGTATAAAAAAACCAGCTTATATATTTTCTCTGCGCCTCCGCGCCTCTGCGGTAAATTAACAGCTAACTAAATGTAAAAACGAATGCTGAGCGTCAGCGATACAAGGTATTATTTCGAAGTGTGGGTGAACGAGCCGTCCCAGTCATCGGGTGGTGGCTGCTTGCGGAATTGAATGATGCGATCCAGGTAAATCTGGTAGATCTTCGTTTGTGGATTGGCCCGGCTGAGAGTAAATATTTCCTGTTCAGCATCGTCCCAGCGGCGAGCGCGGTAGTGCCTGAGGCCGAGATGAAAGCGTTTCAGATCTTTGCGCACGGACTTGTCAATGGTCTCGATCAATCCAAGCGGTTGATAGATTGCGGCAGGTTTATCCTTGCCTTTGACCCTGACCCGATCGAGCTCACGAAATTCGAACTCGGGTAGGGCATGGCGTGTATTTTCGCCGACAATAATGTCAACACCATACACCTTGGTCAGTCCTTCGAGGCGTGAGCCCAGGTTTACCGCGTCGCCCAGTACGGTATAGTCGACGCGAAATTCGGATCCCTTGTTACCGACATTCATTTCGCCGCTATTGATGCCGATGCCAATTTTGATATCAGGCCAGCCGCGTGCTTCAAATTCGGGCCTGAGTTCATTGACACGCTGGATCATCTGCATGGCGGCTGTGAGTGCATGTAGTGCATGCTGAGGATCTGCGAGGGGGGCGCCCCAGAAAGCCATAACAGCATCGCCCATGTATTTATCAATGGTGCCGCGCTGATGATGTATCACTTCAGTGATCGGGGTAAGGAAGCCGTTGATCAGCTGAGTGAGTTGTTTAGGTTCCATGCTTTCCGCGATTGTGGTGAAATTTCGCACATCAGAAAACAGAACGGTCATTTCACGAATTTCGCCGTCAAGATTGATTTCCTGCATTTTCTTGCTCATTTCATCCACCAGTTCAGGCGGTACGTAGTGTCCAAACAAGTGTGCGAGACGGCGCTTGCCACGGGTTTCTACGAAGAAACCGTATGTCATATGCAGGGTGAACATAGTGATAACGAGTATCACAAAAGACGCTATAGGTAACACAAGCTGATAGCTGTTCCAGATTGCGATGTTTCCGCCGATGAGTAAAAACAGCAAAGCGGCGCAAGCAAGCAGTCCCCAGATTGGTGACAGTAGTGGTAGCAGGAACGTCAGTACAAGACCAATGACCAACAATAGTATGAATTCATAACCGGCGGTATACCCGGGTTGATGCATAACATTCTGGTCGAGTATGCCCTGTATGATATTGGCATGGACTTCAACACCGGGAAAAGCGGCTTCAAGCGGCGTTGTACGCATGTCATACAGCCCCGGGGCTGAAGTGCCGAACAGCGCTATTTTCCCCCTCAAGTTATCAATCGGTATACGTTTGTCGAGGATGTCGATGGCAGGTATGTAGCTAAAGCTGTTGCGCAGACCCAGGTAAGGAATGAGTATGCCGGCGTGCTCATCGACCGGTATAACGATGTCGCCGATCTTTATCCATTCGAGGAATACTTCATTTTGATTATCGGGATTTGATGCTACGATCAATTCCAGTTTTGGAGAGCCCAGCGCTGCGCGAGTCAGTGATAGTGCCAGCGATTCATACAAGGCGCCTTGATATTGCTGCAGTAGTGGTACACGACGAAGAATGCCATCATTATCGAGCATCGGATTATCAAAGAAGCCAGCATTGAAAGCACTTTTCTGTAATATTTCAAGGTTGGCGGTATAGCCTTCGGATTTGAAGAAAGCAATACGGTCTCGAATCGAATCGTCTAGATTTGCGATGGGCTCGGGTAACATACCTTTATGTGCATCGGTATCCATCACAAAACCTAATATTGTTTTGCGATTTTTCAGACTGTTGGCAAATATTTGATCCCTTTGCAGCGCTTTCATAGCATTTGAATATTCGGTCTGGAAATCACTATTGTTTTTTAAGGGCCCAGCTGCCATTTTCTGCAAAATTTTACTACCTTCGTCTTCATCCGCTTCAGCAAAAACAATATCGAAGCCGATGGTCTTTATCTGATAATGATCAAACAGGTTATCGATGATGCTTGCCAGGAGCTTGCGGTTCCATGGCCATTGCCCAATTTCGTTCAGGCTTTTTTCATCAATATCAATAATGACAACCTGCTTGTCGGTTGAATCTGGCAGCTTGAGATTAAGCCTGGCATCGTAGGCCAGATTTTCAAGCGTATGCAGAAATGGCATTGGCACAACGCCGCCGACGTGCAACAGCAAGACAACGGTGAGTGCAATACTCAGGGCATAACGAATAACTCGTTGAATATCCACAGTGTCCTGTTGGCCCGGATTGGATACCGACGCTCTTGATTGGGTTAGGGGATGAAATGAAAAATAGCAAAGATGCATTGATAAAGCCATGAAAATCTTCATTATTTTCTGAATTTATGTACAATTCAGGCAACCCGGACTGTTTCAGGATAATGGCGTAATTCATGATAGTGGGAATTGGAATTGATATCGTTGAATACAAACGAATAGCACGCATTCACCAGCGCTATAATGAAAAGTTTGCTCGCAGGATACTGGATGCAGTGGAAATGGAAGAGTACCTGAATGCGTCGTCGCCAGTCAGGCTGCTGGCGAAAAGATTCGCAGCCAAGGAAGCCGCTACAAAAGCACTGGGTACCGGTATGTCCAGGGGTATCACCTTCAGTATGATATGTGTTCGTCATGATGAGCGCGGCAAGCCATTACTGGAATTAAATGGTAATGCAGCAGAATATGCCAGCAAGCTTGGCGTTGTGTCTCAATGGCTGAGCATCAGCGACGAGCAGGACTACTCGGTTGCGATGGTTGTACTGGAAAAAAGTAACAGCTGACTAGCTCGAGGTCTTGAGCTCAACAGGAACTTGGTAATTTATCAGTCTGTCTATTTCTACCAGCAGCTTTTCTGATTTAAAGGCAATATTATCTGTCTCATTGTTATCAATGGTAATTTCCAGTGAATTGGCTGCCTGTCTGAGGGCAGGGGTGCCACAACAGCGGCTGGCACCATTAAGCTTGTGTGTGACTTCTTTAAGCATCTGCGTATCATTAAGCTCAAGTGCCTGTTGAATTCCAGCTTTGTGTTCGGGTAACTCACTGATGAGCATGTTGAATAGTTCGATGGCTAACGCTTCGTTGCCATTCGCGAGTTTCCTGGCATCGTCGAGTGAAAAAATTTCTGCATCATCGGGCGCGGCGCTTTCTTGCTGGTTGTGCTCAGACGGGATAAATGAAGCTGAGAACCATTTGGATATTATTTCGCAGATCAATTGCTCGCTAATCGGCTTGATCAGAACATCATCCATACCGCAGGACTCTATCTTTTCAATTTCTTGTGGCATGGCATTGGCAGTAAGGGCAATGATGACGGGTCTATGGTCATCATTCTCAAGTAGTCGGATTGACTTTGCGGCTTCGTATCCATCCAGACCGGGCATATGCAGATCCATGAAAATGAGATCATATGTATTATTCTTCACCAGCTCGACACTTTCATTGCCTGAGCGCACGGTTGTAACATCGTAGTTGTTCTTTTTAAGAATGATTTCGGCAAGCCTGAGGTTTATATCATTATCATCGACGACCAGTACCTTGAGCGATGGTGAGGCATTTTCTTCACTGAGATCTGTTGAAACTGCTAATCCATCAGCAACAACGGGTACCTTGTTGATGCAGTTAACAAGGGATTGTTGTATTTGAGAACGCCTGGCAGTCCTGAATGTCAGGTTGCCAAAAATACCGGTACCGAGTTGACCTAATTCGGTATGTGATCGAGTACTCACGATGGTTAATACAGGAATATTTGCTGGTAGCTGGTTAAGGCAATCCCTGTATTGATTAATATTTTGCATGTGTTTTCGACTGATACCAACTACAAGCGCATCAACCGTATTGTTTTCTGTTAGGATGTTGTCAATAATGCAGCGATTGAGGTTGTACTCGGAGACATTACATCCCCATTGTTCCAGCATAGTCCTGAGCGCGCGACGACAAAGAATGTGATCGTCAATTAGTGCTATATTCCTGTCGCCGAGTTCTTCGAATGATTCTTCAGCCACATTATCGAGTGCTTTGGCTGGAATGGTAAACCAGAATGTGGAGCCTTCACCTTCGGTGCTGTCAAACCCGATCTCGCCTTTCATTAAAAGTACAAGCTTTCTCGATATCACCAGCCCGAGCCCGGTGCCGCCAAATTTACGTGTAATCGATGTATCTGCCTGGGTGAAAGCAGAAAAGAGCTTCTGTTTGCTGTCCTGGTCCATTCCGATCCCAGTGTCAGAGACGGTGAATTTGATGCTGTTTGTACTATTGTTTTCTGGTTCTATGTTGAGAAAAACATAGCCATTTAATGTGAATTTAACGGCATTGCCAACCAGGTTTAGCAGGATTTGTCGAACTCGTACAGGGTCAGATTCAATGATATGAGGAACATCCGTATCGATATGATAAAACAGCTCAATGTTCTTTTCGTAGGCAATCGGTGCCAGCAGGTCGATGACGTCTTCTGTAATATCAATAATATTGCAACTGGTTAATGCAATATTTAACTTGCCCGATTCAATTTTTGATAGATCAAGAATATCATCAATAATCGTAAGCAGGCTGGTAGCCGATTTGTGTATGGTTCTGGCATAGTCACCCTGGTGGGTATCGAGTTCAGTATTTATTAATAACTCGGTAAAGCCTAAAATTCCGCTGAGAGGCGTGCGGATTTCATGACTCATATTTGCCAGGAACTCGGATTTTGCCTTACTGGCCTGCATTGCATTGAAACGTGTTATATCAAGTTCGGCATTTCTGATTTCCAGCTCTTCAAGTGTTTGCTGTAATTCCTGGGTAAACTCGTTAATTCTTGCCTCCATACCTGTTTGCGCTTCGTTTAATTCATCGGCCATGCTGTTTACGCATGTCTCAAGTATTGCAAGTTCTCCAGGCGCATCCTGAATAATATGCGTATCATAATCTCCGGCCGAAATTTTCTTGACTGTTTCCGTCAACATTTGTACCGGGCGTGAAATCTGCCGACTGATACGTATTCCCAGCATCGCACTTATAATCAGAATTGCCAGTGTGATCAGGCCGCCCTGGATAAGACTTCTGATTTTCTGTTCTGTACTGTACTGCGTAGTTAAATACAGATCGACGTAACCGATTGTTTTTGTGGTTGAGGTACTTCCTGGGTTCAGTAAAAGGTTTTCATCGAAATCATCGATATCAAGTTGTTCAGTGATGACCGGGTGACGAAAGTACAGCGACTGTTCATCTGTAAGCAGGGAGTAGAAGTAGTCTGGATATTTTCTGGGTGACGGGACTTCATCCAGTGACAGTAATGTATTGTCTTCTTCATTGGTGATTCTGACACTGATAACTTCCTTGTCTGTCACTAGCGTATGTTCGAGTATATTTTTAAGTGAGCTTATATTGCCGGAGAAAACTGCATATTCGGCAGCAGGTGATATCTGACTGGCAACTGTCAGTCCATGACGATTAATTGTGCTGGTGATATATTTTAACTGTGAGTATGTGAAGTATGCAGTCAGGAGTAACGCAATAAATAACGCTGGTAATAGCGTTAGAATCAGCACCTGTTGTTGTATTCCCCACTGCTTCATGGGTTCTCTCCGATGCGTTTAATGCTTTGCCGGATACGTTTAATGTCTGGCAGAGTGATTTCAAGCGATGTTGCGACCTGGTTATTGGTGCTTACAGAAAACCCGCTTGAGTAATACACCTGTTGTTCAAACTGCCAGTTATTGCTGAAAAAATCAGCTATTATTCTGGCGGCATCGTCTCCGGCGGTTTCGGCGGATGTGTAAATAGCTGCGACTGCCCCGGCATGTACAAAACTGTCAGAATACCCGATAACAGGTTTTCTCTGGCGATAGGCCGTTAATAAAATGTTCTTGACTGTATGACTGTTATAAATAAGCGGGTCAGCAATCGCTAACAATACCTTGTTATTCTCAACCGCAGTCTCGAGTGTCTTTAGCAAATCACTCTCATCGATAATTGCATAAACCTGTAGATTGAGATTATGCCTTATCGCGCACTTGGTCAATTCTGCGGAAAAATCGAGCGTATTTATGCTTGCCAGAACACCAACTGTCGTCCATGTTGAATTCAGCGACTTGATTAGTTGTATATGCTTGCAGGCCGGTTGCGCTGTTATCAGGTCAGACCTGGTTGAGGTGTATTTTGTGCCCGGTTGTTTCATGCTGGTTAGCCTTAGTACGAAAGCGTCATTGTCGAACTCATTCAGCTTGTTTATTGCATAGTCACCAATCGCAACGTATAACGTTTGCTTATTGTGGGTGAATGTGGCGATATCGTCTGCAGAAATGATATTAATTTCCATTTCAGGAGTCTCAAGTTTTTCCCGAATTCTTGTCGCGGTACCTTGCTGATAGCTGCTGCTTGGTGATGCGATGATGACGACGTTATGCTTGCTGTCTGCCAGGGTAGTCCGGCACAGGAAAAATATAATCAATAGCAGGAAAACACACAGCCAGTATTTCGATACTCGCATATCGTGCTGTTGTCTATTTCTGCCCATACTTACCTGGGCTGAAATGCAATTGATTGTGTAAAAAAAATTCACGGCTACTGGATCTTCAATTTCAGTTCTATAAATGCAATGAAATTTTGTATAACGGCGGGTGACATGCTGCTGGGGAATTTGTCATAGTCGCTATAATCATCCAGCAGGTTTTGTAACACCAGAGCTGCGCTCGCCTGTTCGTTTCCAAATTTGAATTTACGTGCAAAGCGAAGATCAAGCTTGCGATAGCCTTGTGTATTCCTGAATCCGCAGCCGCTCTCAGGCATGGCACCGTCTTCACAGCTGTTGTTGTGGTTTGCATCCAGCCAGGCCATGTCGCCGGCATAATAGAAGCCCATGCTGGCAGAATACTTTTCATTGAAATCTTTCATCGTCAGCAGGGAAAAGCTATGGTCTGGCGCTGATTCTTCATATTCTCTGGACTTACCGACACGTGGATCATCCTGGCTTGCGATATCAAGAATAGCGCCACTGGCAATGATTCGAAATGACCTGTCGAAGTTATAGTTAAGTTCTGCTTCGATACCGCGCACCCTGGTTTCGTGCAGGTTGTCAAATACAAAGGCGGCCATATCGACATTGTCGATTCCGGTTGGATCGGTCACCTGGGGCGCGTCGAGCAGGCTATCCAGGTTGTCCTGGAAAATACGTGTGCTAACCAACAGGGTCTTGTTGAGAAACTTGCCGTAATAGCCGATCTCATAACTGGTTATTTTCTCGGTTTCAAGATTGCTAAGCGGGACAAGCTCTTTGTCTATCAAAGTGATAAACGGCACGCCACCGATAGCAACATCCTGAGTATTAGTAATATCACCGTTTTGCTCAAAGATAAATGGGGTTCTGACCGCTTTTGATATGCCAAAACGTAACGTATGCCTGTCATTGAAGTGATACAGGTAGGCAAAACGCGGGGATACGTCTACAGTAACGCTTTCGCTTTTTTCCAGCAGCAGGCCAAAATCAAAGGTGTTGTGTTTATTGAGGTCCCAGATAATATTGCCGAACAGACGCAAGGTATTTCTGCTGGCGCTGCCGTTGGTAAACAGGTAGTAATCTGACTTTATCTTGTCCAGTTGTGCATTAAAACCCCATACCAGGTTCAGCTTATTCGAGGGCTTGATGTAATGAGTAAATTCAAGATTGTGGCGCTGGTTTTTGTAACTGGCATCAATGTCTACCTGGAATGGATCAAATGGGGGAAAGTTGATGGTCGTGGTCAAATAGTCATCCGACTCTCTCAGATAATTGAAAAAATATTTAGCTACAAAAGACTGGCTGTTATTGATCGTGCTGTCCCAACGTAGCAGCTGATGTGCATTGGTGTCCTTGACAACACGCTTGGGCTCGAAGGTGTCGCGCTGACTGGCTTCAGCCTGTTGATTGGTGCGACCATAGCTTCCTGAATACGTTAGCTGATTCTTTGTGTTGACCTGGTAATCCAGGCGAAAGTTAATAAACCCCGAGTTGAGGTCGTCATCGGCATTGTTGCCATCTGCACGGTCCTGGCCATCATCGTTAACGGTTGCCAATGTGACGCGGTAGTCCAGGTCGTCGTTATTACCGCCAAATCGATAGGTTGCATCAAGTATATCGTGGTTGCCCGCATGTAATTTTGCATAATGTCCCTGGTCTTCGGAGGCATGTCGAGTGATGATGTTGATCACCGCCTGAAAGGAATTGGAGCCGTAAGTGGTGGCATTGGGGCCGCGAGTAACTTCAATACGTTCGATATCATCGATGCTCACTGGTATGTTGTACCAGTTCACACCACCCAGAAGCGGGTCATAAATGGATCTGCCATCAATCAGAACATTCATCTGTCGTGAAAACTGGTCGCTATGTCCGTGGAATGCCACCACGAGTAAGGGTTTGTCTCCAAAATCGTTGACGGAGTGACCGATGACGATACCGGGTATCAGGCGCAAAGCTTCAGGAATGGTACGGGCGCCGGATGCTTCGATCATTTCACTATCAATACTTGATATCGCTACGGGGGATCTTGATGCTACCTGTTCCAGCTTGTTGTCAGATAAAACCACCGGGATATCAAAAAAGGTATCATCTGCAGCATACGCGCTAGCAGTTATCAGTGTCAGTTGCAGATAGAAGAAAACAGTGTAATGGCGAAGTCTGATCATGCGTCCTTGTGCTGGTTTAAACTGTTGTGTGTAAATATTGTGGGATATACTGCCGGGTTTGGCATTCAGGGTCTAGCCCGGCACCTTGTTTATTATGATAACTCATTGATTATGAAAGAACCAACTTATCATACACTTGCTGATTGCATCGGTAACACGCCACTGGTGAGGTTGCAGCGCATAGCCGGTGAGACAGGCAATACCATACTGGCGAAGCTGGAAGGTAATAATCCGGCAGGATCCGTCAAGGATCGTCCGGCCTACAACATGATCCATCAGGCGCAACTGCGTGGCGATATCAAGCCGGGTGACACGCTGATTGAAGCCACCAGCGGTAATACCGGTATTGCACTGGCGATGGTGTGCGCCATGCTGGATTACCGGCTGATTCTGGTAATGCCGGATAATATGTCTGAAGAACGGCGTGCGGCAATGAAAGCCTATGGCGCCGAGCTGATACTTGTCAGTCGAGAGCAGAGTATGGAAGGTGCGCGCGATCTTGCACTGCAAATGCAGGTTGAAGGCAAGGGCAAGGTGCTCGATCAATTCAATAACGAAGATAATCCCGATGCCCATTACATTACGACCGGCCCCGAAATCTGGCGTGATACACAAGGTGGGGTCACTCACTTTGTCAGTGCCATGGGAACCACGGGTACTATCATGGGCGTATCCCGTTACCTGAAACAAATGAATCCGGCCATTCAGATCGTAGGCGTACAGCCTGAGGAAGGTTCCAGCATACCGGGTATCAGGCGTTGGCCTGAAGAATATCTCCCGGGAATTTTTGATGCTGCACGCGTAGATCAAGTACTGGATGTAAATCAGCAGCTTGCCGAGCAGACAACAAGAGCACTGGCAATGAAAGAGGGTATATTCTGTGGCATCTCATCCGGAGGTGCTGTAGCCGCAGCGCTGGAGCTCAGCCGTCAGGTTAACAATGCAGTCATCGTTACCATTATCTGCGATCGCGGCGATCGCTATTTATCAACGGGTATATTTCCATCGTGATTTTGCTCTCGCCAAGGCGCCAAGCACGCAAAGAATTGATATTGTCTTTTGTTTTACTAACCCATACTACAAAACCAGTAGCCATAAGTTCAGTGTCGTTTTTTATATTTTTATTTGCATGTATTGTATTACTTAGCGTTCTTAGCGCCTTGGCGAGAGTAAACTAATTTAGGCCCGAGGCATGCTTAAATCAACAGCCGGTAATAAAATGACCCAGTCGGCACCGCGAAAAAGACGACGTAAAAAGCGTCTGCCTGAAGAATCTGTTGAAGTAACGATTGAATCATTATCGGATGAAGGTCGTGGTATAGCGCATGTCGACGGGCGTCCAGTATTTGTCGACCAGGCGCTTGCCGGCGAACGGGTTCAGTTTAAGTACACCAGGCTGACAAGCAAAATAGCAGAAGCGCGAACGGAGCAGGTACTGGTTGCATCGACTGACAGGGTCGAACCCAGGTGCAGTGCTTTTGGGCGTTGCGGTGGTTGCAGTCTGCAACACATGAATAGCCGCGCACAAATATCCATGAAACAGGAAACATTGCTCAAGCATCTCAGGCATATAGCTAATGTTGAACCAGGACATGTGCTGGAGCCGCTTGAAGGTGATATCTGGGGCTACAGAAGCAAGGCTCGACTTGGAGTTCGCTACGTTACAAAAAAAGATAAGGTATTGGTTGGCTTCAGGGAACGCGGCTCATCCTTTATCACGGAAACTGAACACTGCGAGGTCCTGCATCCCGATGTCGGCAGAATAATTCACCAGCTTGCAGATTGCATCGCGCAACTTGAACTGAAAAGACAAATTCCCCAGATCGAAGTAGCTATTGGCGATAACCAGACGGTACTCGTGTTTCGCCATCTCGATATCATGCCCGAGTCAGATCGCGACAAGCTCACTGAATTTTCGCAGGCACATGAGCTGACAATCATGTTGCAGGCGGGCTCGCCGGACGAGCTTGAACCACTGTGGCCGCACGTATGTGATCCGCTTTACTATGTTCTCAAAGATTTCGATATCCGGATAGAATTTCAGCCGGCTGATTTCACCCAGGTAAATAGTCAAATCAATCAAAACATGGTCAGGCGGGCGATTGAGTTGTTGCAGCTGAATAAAGACGATTCAGTGCTGGATTTGTTCAGTGGCCTGGGGAATTTCACATTACCTATTGCCACGCAGTGCGCAAATGTTACAGCAGTAGAAGGATCATTAACCATGGTCAATAAAGCGCGGGCGAATGCGCAGCTAAACGGTATAAGTAATGCAGGATTTTATTATGCAGATTTATACAGTGATGATGTTAGCGATACGCAGTGGGTAAAGCGGCAATACAACAAGATATTGCTGGATCCGCCACGTTCCGGAGCGGCGGGAATACTGGAATATATTAAAAAGATGAATGCCGAACGCATAGTCTATGTATCCTGCCATCCCGCAACGCTGGCACGTGATGCAGCTGTGCTGGTGAATGATCTCGGATACAAACTGACGCATGCCGGTGTTATGGATATGTTTCCACATACCGCACATGTAGAGTCCATGGCTGTATTTGAACGTAGATAGCTGAGTTCAGGCATATTTAATTAACCGCAGAGACGCAGAGGCGCAGAGAAACATTTTTTATATTTCTTTTATTATTGCTGAGTCATTTTATTGACCGTTTGAGGGCAGACATTATTCATCCAGCATAATTAGAATCAAACAATAAATTGATTTTCTCAGCGTCTCTGCGCCTCTGCGGTAAAAAAATTTCACCTATTAAAATGCCCGCTATTGCGGGCATTGGATGTTTATATAAAGTTGTTGTGTTAGCCGAGGAAGAAGCGCATTTCGACACCAGCTACATCTATCTCGTCACCGCTTTTCAGCGGTTGCGCTTCTTTGCCGATTTCAACGCCGTTTACTAACGGGTTGGTTGGTGATGAGGCGGCGTCAACCACAATTAAATAATAGCCTGTGGGTCGGCGAGTAATCGCAGCAACCTGAACACCCGGTTTGCCCAGGGTGGTGAGGATTTTTGTGAGTTTCAGCTCCTTGCCATTGTTAGCGCCACTGAGCAGTTTAAGGCAGGCTTCGCCCGGGCCTTCAGCGCCAGCTGCACCGGCAGAAGCGAGGTCGGATGCTATTTTTACGATAGATTGTTCCAGTTCCGCGTCTGCTTCTTCCTGTACAGGCATGCCAGCGGCGTCAGGGCGTATGATCAGGGTTTTTTCGAAATCGCCTGCGCCGGCACCGGCAGTTTCATTCATATACTTCAGTTCGTGTTTGCCGATGGCAATGACATCGCCGTTCATTAACGCATACTTGCCGATTATTTCGCCATTGATGTAGGTGCCATTGGTGCTATCAAGGTCTTCAATGAAAGAGTCATTGAGTATGGTAAGAACCTTGGCATGATTACCGCTAACGGCGAGATTATCGATGTGAATATCATTGTCCGCTTTGCGCCCGATCGTCGTGATCTCCTGATCGAGTTTGAATTCACGTATGGTTTCGCCATTAAAACTAAGTACCAGTTTTGCCATTATTTTTTCCTGCTAACTTTATATCATGAGAATAATTCAAAAACTCCGGAAAACAAGCCATCCTTTGCAGGCAAGGGCTTTAAAGGCCGTGCCAGTATTGCTGATATATTGTCTTTACCACCCGCCTCATTGGATAAGCGTATCAGTTCAGCGGCGATTTTTTCAAGATCGTTATCGTTTGCCACTATCGTCTGCTTGATGACGTCATCCTCGATCATGTCAGTGACACCATCAGAGCATAGCAGGTAGATATCTGCCGGGTGCGCCACAGCTTCGAAGACATCGATCTGGACTGATTCTTCAATGCCGACAGCACGTGTTACCAGGTTTTTGTTGAGTGATTTTTTTGCCTGCTCATCAGTATAGAAACCTCTATCGATCAGTTCCTGCATCAGGCTATGGTCGCTTGTTATTTGCTCGAGCTCGCCGTCGCGAAAACGATATAGTCTCGAATCACCAACATGCGCTACCGTGAAATGATCATCGTAAAACAACAGCACGACAACAGTGGTGCCCATGCCGCGGTATTGCGAGTTCTCATTTGATGAGGTGAATACGTTTTCGTTGGCTTTAGCAATGGCATCATGAACAGCGATGCTTTCCAGGCTGAAACCGTTGTTTGCATCAATATCGCCGGGATTGATCCTGTTCAGCTCCATTTCGAGGGCCTCGAGTATGGTGTTGACTGTGATTGCGCTGGCAACTTCGCCGCCGCGGTGACCACCCATACCATCTGCCAGCACTGCCAGCCCCAGCTCCGGATTAATACCAATCGTATCCTCGTTATTATCCCTGACTAAGCCGACATCGGTCAGTCCAAAGATTTCAATTTTGTCCTTGGGGGTCATTGTTTAGCTTGATCCTTTACGTTCCGCGGCGATAATTTTCTGGCATTTGCCGATATCCTGTGCCATCTGCATACCCGTTTTGTAACGCTTCGCGGTGTCTTTCTCCAGGGCGCGGTTGATAATGACACAGACACAACGAGGTACGTTCGGATTGATGGAGTCTGCAGGTGCGAATTGTTCATTAGCGATTTTGTACATCAATGCTGCCATCGAGTCGCCCTGGAACGGTAGTTCACCGGTTACCATCTGGTACAGCATGACACCGAGTGAGAACAGGTCGGATTGACCGCTGACTTTTTTACCTGCCAGCTGCTCTGGAGACATGTACGAAGGCGTGCCCAGCACCATACCGGTTTTTGTTTTACTTGAATCTGTAATTCGGGCGATACCAAAATCCGTGATTTTCATGCTATCTGTTTGCGCGTCCCACATGATGTTGGCCGGTTTGATATCGCGATGCACGACGTTACTGCTATGCGCATAGCCGAGACCCTCGGCAGCGCGCTTGATTAAATCGAGGACCTTGTCGACAGGTAACAGGCAGTCTTTTTTCACATAACTGGCGAGGTCGGTACCTTTGAGAAACTCCATGGCGATATAGGCAAGATCGTGTTCTTCACCGGCATCAAAAATCGTCACAATACTTGGGTGTGTCAGGCGTCCGGCGGTCTCTGCCTCACGAAAGAAGCGATTTTTTACATCCTCAAGCTCATCGGCCTCAAATTCCTGGGATAAAGCCATGGTCTTGATTGCTACAACCCGTGATATCTTGGGATCCTTGCCGAGGTATACAGAACCCATTGCACCTTTACCGAGCTCACGCTCAACTTCATAACGGCCAAGCATGGGTTTTTCGATTCCACCGCCTTCAAGTATTAAAGTGCCGCCGGGTGATGAGCTGCTTGCACCCAGCATTACAGTCTCTTCCATAGCCCTGGCGCGGTTAGCGCGATCACCGATATCACGAAAATGTGCATCATGTTCCTTCATGTAATCGTATACAGACTTGGCCTTGTTGAACTGGCGCTTGCGTTCGTAGTCGAGTGCGAGGTTATACAGCAGTTCCAGAGCGGATTTATCAGTCGGCAGTTTGCGGAATTTCTCAAATGCCATATCGAGCTGTCCCTGGCCCTGCAAGGACAGACCCAGCATGCGGTTACTTTCGGCAGATTCGATATCCAGTCGTGCCTTGCCGCGCTCGGTGATGAGAAAGCGCTTGGTGGTCAATAGCAAATAACCACCAAGGAGTAGCATATTCGGCAACATGAGCTTGATCCATGTGCCCTGTGTTGTCATCAAAAAATATTCACTGGCGAAAAATGTAACGAACAGAAGGGCGGTTACGCTAAAGCCAGTCGCTGCACCCATTCTGGGTAATGCCAGCATAAGATGAAGCGCAACCAGCACAAAGGCGCCAAGCGTTGCATATATGCCCCATGACGGCTGAATAAAGAAATCCTCGTTGAGAATACTTGATACCGAATGTGCCAGTGTTAAAACGGGGGACATGGTCGTATCGATCGGGGTTACCATGCTGTCACCAACGCCCAGCGCTGTTGCCCCAATAAGAATAACCTTGTTATTGTATTTGCTTGCAGGGATTTTTCCTTGCAGGACATCATAAAATGAATCGACAGGAAATGCCGGCGTACCGAATTCATCATCATGGTAGAAAAAGGTATTCATCAGCGACTCGCCATCCGTTTTTATGTTCAGCCGACCCAGGCTGATGCTGTCACCGAATACGGCTTTTATATCGTGTACAGTTATATTAAGGCTTTTGGCTGCGAGCAGTAATGCCATGGATGGGTAGAAGTCACCGTAGTAATTCACCAGCAGGGGTTCTTTGCGAATTCCACCATCAATGTCGGTAATGGTGACGAGTGCGCCTATAGCGGAGGCTGCTTCACCGACTGTGGCGATAGGTGCTAACGCATTGACCATGGTTAACGGTGTCATGTTGTCGGGATTGGTAAGGGTATCGTTGATAATATTTTCTGCGGGCAGTTTGTTACTTTGAACGTAGCCCGGTAGTTCTTCATCAGGTCGTCCCAGCGCTGTGCCAGGAATAAATGGCATGGCAATAACAACATTACTGGCCAGTTGCATGCTCTCTGCCAGCTTCAAATCAGTATTGAGTGTCACTATTGCAGATTCAAGAAAGTCAATGTGGCTTTCGAGATCTTCAGTTAAAGTCGTTTTAAGTGGCGAGTTTGAAAGAAAGTCGGCTACCTGGTTCAGCGCGGCACGACCATTGGCGTCACGCTTGTTTTTTACCAGGCTTCGTGATGCTTCAATTATTTTTTCAAGCTCAGCAACACTTTCAGGTACAGCAGCGATACTGCTATCTTCAAAGTCTGTCTTTAACTCGGAAATGAACTGAAGCCCTGGATCAATCTGTGGTTCTGTAAAAAAGACAGTTTGACCAATGGTCTTGGCGCCGCCTTGCTTGAGAATTTCATGCATTTGCGCATGAATGTTTCTTGGCCAGGGCCAGCGGCCTATGTTGGCAATACTTTCATCGTCGATTGCGATAATCGCAAGCTTGTCGCTGGGTATACGGGTTGATGAACGCACACCAAAATCATAAGCGTTTCGTTCGAGTCCCTGCATGAAATCAGCGCTGGAAAAAATCAAAAAAACGAGGGTAATCAGAAGACCGACTAACCAGTCGCTTTTCCACAGCCCTGTTTTCATGGTATTCCCCCGGCATGATTTATTTTTATTCTGATATTGAATAAACAGGCTTAACTGACTGTTTTTATTGAGATCAACCAGTAGATTTTGGTTTCATTTATCAACCGAGCATAGCTCATTAAAGTCGCGATGTCGCGAATATGAGCTGCCGGTTAATGAATTGAATTAGCGCAGTTTGGGGGAGAGGTATTGCTGAGCAAGAACTTTTGCAGTTGAAGCACCAAGTCGATCTATCAGTCTTTCCAGTACGTCCTCTTCAACACTGTATTCAACGATATCTTCTGCGCCGATGACTTCACGTGCCACATGGCTGGCACTGCCAATTTTATCGACCAGGCCAAATTCAAGCGCTTCACTACCTGTCCAGATCAGACCGCTGTAGAGATCATCAATTTCCTTTAGACGATCTCCGCGCCCTTTTTTAACGGCGTCGATAAATTGTTGATGAATTTCATCGATCATGCTTTGCAGGTGTTTCATGGCTTTTTCATTTACGGGCGTGAATGGATCGAGTAAAGCCTTGTTTTCACCTGCTGTCAGTGTTCGGCTTTCGATACCCAGTTTTTCCATGGCATCCACGACACCGAAACTGTCCATGCGTACACCGATGGAGCCAACGATGCTGGAATTACTGACATAGATTTCATCTGCAGCCGATGCTACATAGTAACCACCGGAGGCGGCCATGTCGCTTACCACGGCATAAAGTGGCGTGTCCGGGTATTTCTCTCGTAGCCGCAGGATTTCGTCATAGATGTAGCCCGCCTGTACAGGTGTGCCGCCGGGGCTGTTGATGCGAAGTATTACGCCCTTGGTTTTTACATCTTCAAATGCACTTCTCAGTGCGCTGACGATGTTGTCAGCGCTGGATGATTCACCATCAGCGATCACGCCTTCGAGTTCAACCAGGGCGGTATGATTTTTAGCAATTTTTGCCTTGGATATGTCTGGTTCTGCAAACATAAACAGGATGAATGTAAAGTAGGCGAACACCAGAAATTTGAAAAAGATACTCCAGCGTCGTGCGCGTTTCTGTTCTTTAAGACTGGCCTGTGCGAGTTTTGTTATTACGCGTCTTTCCCAGAGATGTTCTTGATCAGTCATTAGTCACATGGTTCCTGTTGATTCAAACGATTGCGAGTATTATGGGATAAAAATTCATATAAGTCTGTTATGTTGTCCAGACAGGTTAATGGATTATGCGTCATCAATGAATCAGCATCTTCCACGCCGTGAGTAACGCCAATCGCGTGGACACCCGCGTTACCTGCCATTAGCATGTCATGCGTACTGTCACCAATCATCACGGTATCATTTGCAAGTGTTTCGAGTTCATGCAATATGCTGTCTAGCATTTCCGGGTGTGGTTTGGACCTGTTTTCTCCGGCGCAGCGAGTGGTATCGAAATAATGTCCAAGTTTGTGTTGCTGCATGGCGCGATCAAGCCCCATGCGGCTCTTGCCGGTCGCGATCGCCAGCGCGTAATCATCAGCAATAAGCTGTTTTAACAGCTCCTCTACGCCATAAAATAATTGTTCCGGTACTTTACTGTCATACAGGAAATGCTGTTTATAGCAGGCCGCCACTGATGCGACCGTTACTGACTCAAGCTCGGGATGCAGGTGTTCGATAGCTTCATGTAAACCAAGGCCGATGACACTGCGTGCATTTTCTTCACTGATATCAATACCGCATACCTCGCGGCTAGCATGTTGCAAGCTGGTCACAATACGATCGATGGAGTCGATCAGAGTGCCATCCCAGTCGAAAACCAGCAGCTTGAATCTTTGCTTGATCATAACGTTATATTATCCAGCAATTTTGACAAATCTTCACTCAAAGGTGCGTGCACAGACAGGCCTTCACCCAGCGGTAGTACAATATGACTGGCATGCAGGAATAGCCGCTGCAAGCCCAGTTTTTTCATCTCGCGGTTGAATGACGCATCGCCATATTTTCTGTCACCGGCAACAGGGTGGCCACTGGCGGCAGCATGTACACGGATCTGGTGTGTACGCCCGGTTTCGATCTGAATCTGCATCAGGCTGGCATTCCTGTAATGTTGTACGAGTTTGAAGTGGCTGATTGCACGCAGTCCATCCGCGCTGACTTCGACCCTGTGTTCACCGCTTCGACGTATTTTCCGTAGTGGTAGTTCAATGCTTACATTGCCTTGCTGCCAGGAGCCTGCGAGCAGGGCGAGGTAGGTTTTTTCTACACGGGGTGCATTGTCATCATCGCTTTCATGCCTGAGGGCACGATGCAGCCTGTTTAATGTGTCTCTGTTCTTTGCCAGCACCAGGCAGCCGCTGGTTTCGCGGTCGAGGCGGTGCGCGAGCTCGAAAAACTGATCGGGATATAGTTTTCGAATGGCCTCGATGAGGCCGAATTCGAGCTCGCTGCCGCCATGTACTGCGATTCCGGCAGGTTTATTCAATACCAGGATATCGTTGTTTTCGAGCAGGCGGGCATTTTTCAGCAAGTTCAGCACGGCATCGGGAATGATCGCCTGATCTCGCGCTGCGGTGCGCACAGGGGGTATGCGAATAACATCGTCAGCCTGGATGCGGTAAGCGGGCTTTTTTCTGCCCTTGTTCACTCTCACCTGGCCGCTGCGCAGCAGACGGTAAATGTGGCTTTTGGGTACGCCCTTGAGGTAAGTCAGGAGGAAATTATCAAGCCGCTGTCCAGCCTGATTGCTTGTAATTTCAACCATTTTCACCGCATTTGACGGTTTTTCGCTGATTATGGAAGGCTTCATCGTGATCAGGCCTGTTTGGGGCCGGTGCTGAATATGTGTTGACCAAAGGTGTGTATTTTGACAGACTTGGGCATTAAGGTTCCAGTGTAAGTTATTGCACGCCAAAGGTTTTTTTCTCCGGTACATTATGCGGAGCGATGCAGGCTCTTAGAGTCAATTTAATCGGCGGCCCAGGCAGTTACCATGGCGCGCTTAGGGAACCTGGTACAAACAGTTCTACTCATTCGCACGAATGCGGATGAATGAAAAATAATTTTAACAAATGATAATTCCGGCCTTTATTTACGAACCCTATTTTGCACTGTCAGAAGCATCTGTCGCTATCGCGGCGATGATGTTTATGTTGGCGCCGTTTCTCCATGAGAAAATCAAGCAGGCGCATAAAAAAATGACTGCTATTCGTAATGTTATCAGCCCGGTTCCATACACAGGTTTGACTACACATGAAACGTATCCTTATCAATGCAGTCCAGAAAGAAGAAATTCGGGTTGCTATGGTCGATGGCCAGCAACTCTACGATCTGGACATCGAAATACCCTCGCAAGAACAGAAAAAAGCCAACGTTTACAAGGGAAAAATTACCCGGATTGAACCCAGCCTCGAGGCGGCTTTTGTAGATTACGGTGCTGAACGGCACGGCTTTCTACCGTTCAAGGAAATCTCACGCAATTATTTCAGTGAAGAAGCACTGAAGGGCCAGGGGCGTCCTGATATCAAGAGCGCAATCTCGGAAGGTCAGGAAGTCGTAGTACAGGTTGAAAAGGAAGAGCGCGGCAACAAGGGCGCTGCGCTGACGACCTTTATCAGTCTTGCCGGACGCTTTCTGGTGCTGATGCCGAACAATCCGCGCGCTGGCGGTGTATCACGCCGCATTGAAGGTGAAGACCGTAACATTATTCGTGAATCGCTCAGTCAGCTGGATATACCCAGCGGCATGGGAATGATCGTGCGTACTGCCGGTGTCGGCAGAAGCGCAGAGGAACTGCAGTGGGATCTGGAGTATTTGCTGCAACTCTGGGATTCAATTGAAAAAGCGGCCGGTGAGCGTGCTGCACCCTTTCTGGTTTACCAGGAAAGCAACGTCATTATACGTGCCTTGCGCGACTACTTCAGAACGGACATCAGTGAAGTATTGATCGACTCGGATAAAGTATTCAATACCGCGCGCCAGTTTCTCGAACAGGTCATGCCGGAGCGTCTCAACAAGCTCAAGCTATATTCAGACCCGGTGCCGCTGTTCAATCGTTTCCAGATCGAAAATCAGATTGAATCAGCCTATCGCCGTGAGGTGCAATTGCCCTCGGGTGGCGCTATCGTGGTTGATCATACGGAAGCGCTGATTTCGATCGATATCAATTCTGCGCGAGCAACTCGAGGTAGTGATATCGAGGAAACTGCATTCAATACCAACCTCGAGGCAGCTGATGAGATTGCACGTCAGTTACGCTTGCGAGATCTCGGTGGATTGATAGTGATTGATTTCATCGACATGGTGTCAACACGCAACCAGCGTGAAGTAGAAAACCGTCTGCGTGATGCCGTGAAAATCGATCGCGCCCGTGTTCAGATCGGGCGGATTTCCCGCTTCGGCTTGCTGGAGATGTCACGTCAACGCCTGAAACCATCGCTGGGAGAATCAACCCAGATAGTCTGTCCGCGTTGTACGGGTCATGGCACAATTCGTACGGTTGAGTCACTGGCATTATCGCTAATCAGAATCATGGAAGAAGAGGCATTGAAGGAGAATACAGCGCGTGTTGACGTTCATGTCCCGGTTGATGTTGCCACCTATATGCTCAATGAAAAACGCAAGGCAATAAACGAGATTGAACAGCAGACCGGAATCAAGATGGTCATCATCGCCAACTCGACGCTTGAGACGCCGCAGTACCGGGTCGAGCGTATTCGCAAGAGCGAACTGGACGAAAGCAGTGGGGTGGCGAGTTACAGGCAGGTCGTTGATACAGGCGAGAACTACAACCCGGCCGATTATACAGAAAAGGTGATTCAGCTCGAGCAGCCGGCCGTCACCGCGATTGCACCATCACGTCCGGCACCACTGCCCGTGGTGCAGCCAACCGGCGGGATATTAACAAAAATTGTTTCACTGTTTACCGGCGACGACAGTAAAACCGAGGCCAAATCAAACAAAGCAGCTGAAGCGGAGAAGAAACCCGCAGCCCGGCGTGGAGGTCGTGGTGGAAGAGGCAAAGGCCAGGCGCAAACTGGCCAGCCCCGTCGTCGCAGTGGCGGGCGCAAAACAACCCAGGGCCAGAAAGGTGCGCAACGTGGTGAGCAGCAGGCTAAAAAGAAGAGTGCGCAGCAAGCTGACAAGCAAGGTAGTAAGGCTGCACAGGAGACAGAAGCTAAAACAGGCGCGCAAGACGCAAAAGAACAATCAACCGAAAACAAGCCCAGAAGCCGTGGCCGCCGTGGCGGGCGTGGCCGGCGCGGCCCGGGTAAGCAACGCCAGGCGGATGCGCAACAGGCGAATGAGTCACAAAGCCAGCCTGTAGCCGATAAACAGTCTGCGGCAGCGGCGGACAAGCCTGCCGGCGCGGCTACAGCACAGTCCCAGGACAAGGAAAAGCCTACCGGCGCGGCTACAGCACAGTCTCAGAACATGGAAAAGCCGGCACACAAGCCTGTCAGCGAAACTGCGCCACAGAGTCAGAACAAGGAAGCGCCAGCCTCCGGAGTCAAAACCGGAGTCAAAACCGGAGTCAAAATCGGAGACAGCTGTAACTGGTGAATAATGGCCGTAACCGGATCCCGGGCCCTGGTTCCCAGGTGCTATGGCCTGGGAACCAGTTTTTGTTCTTGCAGGTGCGCTAACAGGCCCTCTGCAGCCTCCTCAACCAGATCAAGCACGGTCTCGAAACCATTGCCGCCACCATAGTAAGGATCGGGAACATCAGATTCACTGCTGTTTTGTGCAAACTTCAAAAACATATGCAGCTTGTCTTCAAGGCCTGAAGGGCAAATGCTTTCAAGCTCATAATGATTATCACTGTCCATCGCAATTACAAAATCAAACGCTTCAAAGTCTTTGGCGGTAACCTTGCGTGCCCGTTGTGAGCTGAGGTCTATGCCGCGTTTTAACGCAGCTTTTTGCGCGCGTTGATCGGGTGGATGGCCAATATGATAGGCAATGGTGCCGGCTGAATCGATATCAATGGTATCCTCAAGACCGGCAGCTTTTACCTTGTGCCTGAAAACACCCTCTGCAGTCGGTGATCGACAGATGTTGCCCATGCAGACGAAAAGAATTTTTATCATAGTAACTCCAAAATTCGAAATGATATTTTAACTTCTTTTGAACCGCAGAGGACACAGAGGTTCACAATGTATTTTGCGAAAATCGCGGAAATGCGTTTTCAGAAATTAGATGTGCTTTCGCAGGCTGTTATTACCGGGATACAAGAGTTTCTCTGTTAATCTCTGTGGTTCAGAAAAAATTTCCTGTTTTGCGGTAATTAGTCTTTAAGTGAATTTCGGTACTGTAGAGGTGAGCTGCCGGTCCATTTCTTGAATGCCCTGGAAAATGCGCTCTGTTCGGAAAAACCAAGCAGGAACGCGATATCGCTCATTGTATTGACCGGGTTTTTAATATACTGAATAGCCGCCATTTCACGCACATCGTCCAGCACGGTTCTGAAAGTGGTGCCTTTTTCCTTAAGCTTTCTTTGCAAGCTGCGTTCGCTTAAGTTCAGTTCTTTTGCGATGAGGTTGTCGGACACATTGCCGGTAGGTAAGTTGTCAAGAATGACTGATTGTATTTGCTGAACAATGTCTCCTTTTTTGATTTCAATCAGGTACTTCATCAACACTTCATCATGAAGCAGGGCGAGTTCCTTGTTGCCAGAAGATAATTTCAGATCAACATCTTTATTCGCTAGCGTAAAGCTGCTCACCGCAGTGTCATAGATTACTGGTGTTCTGAAGAAATCCGATATTACTTTTGCACAGGGGGGTTTTTCATGAGCAAGACAAACCTCAGTAGCAAGTAACTCATCGCCATAGTTAAACCGGCACATGTGCATGATTGTTGAGATGACAACATCATGATGCTGGGGTAGCGTGAAGATGGACTTTTCAAGATCAGAGATGACTTTTATACCACCGGGAGTTTCAGCCAGTTTTATGTTGAGGTCTTCGGATACAACATGGATATAACGTACTGCCCTGTTAAGCGCTGTTCTCAAGGTCGAACTTGCACACCATGCGTAACCCAGTGCGCCAACGTAGGAAGGATGCCAGTTTTCGGTCATTTTTATACCGAAGCAGGGGTCTTCGAGCAGCTCGACAGCGAGGCGCCAGAGTTCATCAACGTTCGAAATATCGATACGGGCGTCCGATTTTTTTAACAGCTCGGGATTGATACCAGCTTTTCTATACAGTGGCGCCGGATCATGGCCGCAGTTATGGATGTGTTTCCACAACATGTTTGTCGCAGGTGCAAAGTGCGTGAGTTGCATGTGTACGTGCCTGTGATGCTTGTGAAGAAATACGTTAAACGGATGGCGCGGATTGTCAAGTTATATTGCGCCCTGATTGCTACATTCGCTCGATAAAACCCTGTTGTGGCTGTTTTCAGGTAATGAAGCGGATTATGTTGGCAATTTTTAAATCGAAGGAGTCGAAAGACTATGAAAAGGCCATGGATTTTCTGGACGCTTCCAGAACCCTGATGGGTAGTGCTATCGAAACCCATCGCTCAATACTGGAGAACAATAGCGATGATTTTACAGAATTACTGGCGCTATCGGCGGCAGTCAAGCAGGCCAATACTTTTTTGAAGAAAAATCTCGAACCGGTAAGTAAGAAATTCGAGGCATGGAAATTTCACATGCAGTTGCATGAGCCAGAACGTTACATAAAGATCGAACGCATCGTCATCAATGCCGAAAAGAATATACGGGTAGCCAGGCAGAAGGCCATCCACATCGATCACTGGGTGCAATTTGAAATGTCGGTTATTTCCCTGTTTTCCTGAAAAAGCCATCTGAAAACAAGTATCGATTATTACCAACGATTATTTTGTGATTGTTCTGGTTATGAGGCAACTATGAAGCAGTTATATGACAACACGACTGGCCATATCATTACCGAGTTTGAGGGTAAACGCATGCTGGTGGATACAGGCGCAGCAAAGTCATTTTATGACGAGTATCAGGGCGTGCATGTCGAAAACCTTTCAAATATGGTTGGTACTTCTCTTGACGGTGTGTTGGGAATGGATATGTTGAAGGGCAAGGTATTGTCACTTACCAGGGATACAATTCAATTAAATGGCACTGCGCCTGAAACAACGGGTGCGCGATTAAATTATGTTTCTGGCGTTCCATGCGTTGATATCAAGATCAACGAGATTCCGTGTCGTGCCATGATAAAAACTGGGGCGACGACATCATATATTTCTGATTCGTTGTTATTGAGGGATAAGCATACGCGGTTTGTCGACGACATTCATCCTGTTTATGGCAAGTTCAGAGTCAGAATGTTCGTCAACTACTTCAGTGTCAGCAACAAGAATTACTTTACTGATGCCGCAGAGTTGCCATGCGAATTCGCCTTGCTTTCATCTACCGGTATAGATGCCATTATCGGTACAGATTTGCTCAATCGTTTTGATCTGGTTATGGATTTTTCTGCAGACAGGCTGCATCTAATCAGCAATTAATCAGCTATAAACAAGCTGTTAAAGCAGGTTTTATTAGCCGGTTTTGATTAGCGCTGGCCTGTCATATCCGTTAATATGCCGGCTGTTTTTTTAGATTCGAAACAGCATGCTGCATATATACAACAGTTTGACCCGCAAAAAAGAAGTATTCACGCCTATTGAGCCGGGCAAGGTACGGATGTACGTCTGTGGCATGACGGTTTATGACCTTTGCCACCTTGGGCATGCACGCGTTCTGGTTGTGTTTGACACGGTGGTTCGTTATATGCGTTACACCGGGCTCGATGTGACCTATGTACGCAACATCACCGATGTAGACGACAAGATCATCAGCCGTGCCAATGAAAACGGCGAAAACATTGCGACACTGACGCAACGCTATATTGAGGCCATGCATGAGGATACTGCTACGCTGGGTGTGCTGCCGCCATCAGAGGAGCCAACAGCTACAGCATCAATGCAGGACATCATTGCCATGGTGCAGAAACTGGTCGATAAAGGCCATGCTTACCAGGCGAAAAATGGTGATGTTTATTATGATGTCAGCACGTTCGACAATTACGGCCAGCTTTCGGGCAAGCAACTTGAGGACCTGCGCGCAGGTGAGCGCGTTGCAGTCGATGAAAACAAAGATGATCCGCTAGATTTTGTCCTGTGGAAAACGGCCAAGCCTGGCGAACCATCATGGGACTCTCCATGGGGGACGGGACGTCCCG
Organism: uncultured Gammaproteobacteria bacterium; assembly: GCA_963807785.1. GTDB lineage: Bacteria > Pseudomonadota > Gammaproteobacteria > SZUA-229 > SZUA-229 > JABDQW01. The sequence goes on from CAWEEC010000068.1 coordinate 44,244, forward strand.
GTTGGCATATCGAATGCTCGGCAATGTCGACCGGCTGCCTGGGTAACCACTTCGACATTCATGGCGGTGGTCAGGACCTGCAGTTTCCGCATCATGAAAATGAAATTGCACAGTCTGAAGCCGCCACCGGTGAGCCATTTGTTAACCTGTGGATGCATAATGGTTTTGTGCGCATTAATGACGAGAAGATGTCAAAGTCGCTGGGTAATTTCTTTACTGTGCGTGAAATACTCAAGCACTACCAGGGCGAGGAAATACGCTATTTTGTGCTGGCAAGCCATTACCGCAGTCCGTTGAATTTTTCCGATCAACTACTCGATAGCGCACGTGCAGCACTGACCCGGCTGTACAACAGCATGCGCGGGATCGAACTGGCCACTGCAATCGCGGGTGACGATGAATACACGCCGCGTTTTGAAAATGCCATGAATGATGATTTCAATACACCGGAAGCCATTGCAACACTGTTTGATGTTGCCAGCCATATCAATCGTGCGCGCGATGAAGGTAATGCCACCGAAGCATCAAGACTGGCCGCGATTCTGAAACAACTGGCCAATGTGCTGGGGCTACTGGAGGCCGAGCCGGAAACCTATCTCAAGGGTGGTGCCGGCGCCGACGACAATGAGCAGATAGAAGCCCTGATCCAGCAACGCCTCGAAGCCAGGGCGAACAAGAACTGGGAACAGGCGGACCGTATTCGCGACCAGTTGAAGGCGATGAGAATAGAGCTGGAAGACAAGGACGGGAACACCATCTGGCGTCGATCATAGATTGGATTGTTCTGCTCAGTATGAGGTGTTTCCGGTAATAGATTTTGCCTTGATGACATATATGTTGTCGCAGCTATTTTATTATCACGTGTAATCAAACAGGTTGTTTCGCCTTGACGGCGAGTTACTTTTCTTTGCATGCCCAAAGAAAAGTAACCAAAAGAAAAGGCACCCCGGTCAGTTTGCCCCTTCGGGGTTCCCTCAGCATTTGGCTTTGCCTACGGGCCGTCCTGACTCGCCATCCGGGCTCGACAGGACTAAATCAGGCGTCCTGCCTGATTTGCCCTACCAAAGCCAAATGCCTCGGCAAACTTAAAGGGGGAATAAAAACTCGAGTCCCACTTCGTTCCCTCCAGGCCACGCCAGCAAAGCCTGATGTTTCGGTAATGCTCAAGCGATAGGATAGGTCC
>CAWEEC010000069.1:0-30835 GCA_963807785.1 uncultured Gammaproteobacteria bacterium
TGAAATTTACCGGTGCCACTGTCATCGCATCCACAAAGCGCCTGTCAGGATTATTATAATATTCTGCTTGCCAGCCTGTAAGCTCGCCGGCTTTGCCCAAGGGAAAGCTGACATTCTCGATACCGGAGGAATGAAACACGAGATGCGTTATAAGGATCTGTGATCTGATCGGGTCATTTTTCAATTGCGGGTAATACTTCCACAGCGGATCATCCAGGCTGATTCTGCCCTCGCTCAATGCTGCCAGTAAGGTTGGGACCGCTGTTGTAGCCTTTGCCATGGCTGCTGTTGAATGCTTTGTGGTCTTGCTATAGTTGCCTGTATATTTTTCGAATACCAGTTTTCCGCCGCGGATGACGAGAAATGCACGAGTATCATACGCTTCCAGTGCTTTGCCGAGTTTTTCGAGTTTGCTTTTACTGAGCCCCTCTTCAGCTGGTTGTGCCGTGTCCCAATGAACAGCAGGTAGTCCGAATATTTTGTAATATACAGAAGTCAGGATCTGGCTTGCGGTTTTTTCATCTTTGTATTTGTATACAAGACCAAGGAAGCCCAGGCAAAGAACCAGAAAGATAACAATACTCATTTTAAGCAGGATTCTGGAAATCTGATTGTTTAATTCCTTGCTCATAATGCTAATCCGTGTATTATCTTTCGGTGTTGATATTCTAATGTAGAAAGTCGGCCAGGCGGGTGTATCTTGTGAATTGTCAGTATCCGTTACATGTTTATTGTGAAATGTATTATTACACGATATTGAAACTTATATGCGCACCTTTCGAGTAATGGCGTAATACTCGTTCAAATATTCTCGAGCATTTCTGCTGGCTGAGTAGTATTTATTCACCCTGTCAAACGCATTATCAATAATTCTGGATCTCATTTCTGCCGATCCGGCTAATTCATGTATTGCTTTGACATAGAAAGATGGTTCGTTGTCACGAACCAGTACACCACAGTTTCCGTCTTCAAGTAAGCGTGTAATACCTCCGACAGAGTGGGCGATAATGGGTGTTTTTAACACCATTGCTTCCAGCAATACCATGGGCAGGCCTTCGTGATCTGAAGTCATTAACAATGCATCCAGGCCTTGTATCTTTTCGGCTATATCCTCACAATGGCCTTTAAAATAAACGATGTTATTGGTCTTTAGCTCGGCATTTAGCGACTCAAGCTTGCTGCGTAATGGGCCATCCCCATAGATGTGGAAACTGATGTCGAAATCCGGATGCTGCTGCTGAAAGAGTTGAGCGACCATGATGAATATGTCGACTCTCTTCACCGGCACAAGTCTGCCGATAATTCCAACAGTAAAGATACCCGGGTGGTTATCGTGAGTGGTATCTTCGGCTGGTTCGTGAATGCTGATGTTATCAACCTCGATGCCGTTTTCTATTACCTTTATCTGATTTGCGGGGTATTGTTTTATTAATATCCCGGCGAGATCTTCTGATACAGCAATGATTCTTTGCTGTAAATAACGACCACAAAGCCTGTCCAGGTAATGGATGGCCTTTTTCGGAACCTGGTACCACTTGTGCTTGTGTTCTGCAGCCCCGTGAGATGTTCTCAGCGAGGGTATATTGTTACTGAGTCGTGCTGCGATACTACCTAGTATGTTTTCCTTGGTACGATGAGTGTGAATAATATCGGGTTGTATTTTCTTGATATGTTTTAATAGCCGGCGGAGTATCTGCAATCCGTTCAGTTGCGATTCGTCGATTACAGTTACGTCGATATCGCTTTCTATCAATTTTTGCTCCAGCGTGCCATGATTTAGTAGCACCACAGATACTGCGAGATTTGCTTCGTTACCCAAGGTCTTCACGAGCGTGTATAGCTGAACTTCGGCACCTGCCCAGAGATCACCGGATGCTATTTGCAGTACTTTGTAATGATCAGGTGATGCCATCTCGTATTCTTCTTTTAATGCAATATGTTAACGTAAGTTCATTGAAGAAAAGTGGTGTGTATGTATAAATACGCTAACGTACTATCATCCAATGCGCTCTGGCAAGTGTCTTTTCATGTTTACATATGCCATGCATTTTAGAGAATAATACCTATGGAGCATCTGTTTTATATAACCGCAATACTATGTGGTTATAGCTATTTTCTTTATCCTCTGCTTTTGATGCTGATACCATCCAGAGCACACAAAGAAGTTGCGATTTATGAAGATGACAGCCTGCCTGTGCTGAGTCTGATTATCACTGTGCACAATGAGGAAGCGCGTATAAAGGATAAACTGGATAATACATTACAAATTGATTACCCGAAACAGCGGATAGAAATTATTGTAGCCTCTGATTTTTCAACAGATAACACGGATCGCATCGTGGAGTCCTACGGCAATCAAGGTGTTCGGTTGGTGCGGGCTGATGTGCACAAGGGCAAGGAATATGCACAACTATGTGCCATTCGAGCTTCAAGCGGCGAAATACTGGTGTTCTCGGATGTGGCTACCCGAATTCCACGAGAAGCATTGCGCTTGCTGGCTTACAGGTTTGCGGATGAGCAAACCGGCGCCTTGTCCAGTGAGGACCAGTTCGTCAGTAATGATGGTCGTGTGGTTGGGGAGGGTGCCTACGTCAGGTACGAGATGTGGTTGAGACGACTGGAATCAGACCGGGCTGGGCTGGTTGGCTTAAGCGGTTCTTTTTTCGCTGCAAGACGTGAAGTATGCGAAGACTGGGATATCAATTCTCCAAGTGATTTTAATACGGCGTTGAACTGTGCAAAAAAAGGCCTGGTGGCAATTACCTGTTCAGATGTGGTCGGAATCTACAAGGATGTAAAAGATCCGGGTCTGGAATACGACAGAAAAATGCGTACCGTTATCCGCGGCATCACAGCCATATCGAGACATCCGGAGGTGTTGAATCCATTTCGCATGGGACTGTTTGCATTCCAGGTATGGAGCCATAAAATCATGCGCTGGGGTGTTCCCTGGTTTATGCTGGCTTTCGCCGTTTCGACATTGTTGTTATACGATCAGGGTGCTGTCTATGCTTTTGCACTGGCGGCACAAGTTGTGTTTTATTCGTTGGCACTGGCAGGCTGGCTTTCTTCGCGTATGAGAAATAATGCTGTTATCAGGATTGTATTTTTCTTTGTGCAAACAAACCTTGCTCTGGCACAGGCAACGATCTCGTTTTTGTCAGGCAAGCGCATGACGGTGTGGACACCCTCGCAGCGATAAAAACCTGAATCGATGTTTTATCAACTGCCACCCGTCGGGAATCCAATCAAGTTATCCAGTGTGGATAATCCTGAACCGTTACTTGAGTCACTTTTTTCTCCCTATCAAGCTCGATATTTTGCCTCGGGAACGGCTGCGCTTGCAGCCGCCATTACAGCTGCAATACGGCTGAAGGATGTTGATTCACCAGAGGTCATTCTGCCTGCTTATGGATGCCCGGATCTGGTCAGTGCTGCAGTTTTTGCGGGAGCAAAACCTGTGTTGGTCGATCTGGAGCCGGATCGACCGTGGATGGATCTTCAACAGTTGTCAGAACATATCAGCAATAACACAGTAGCAATTATTGCCGCCAGTCTTTTTGGTATACCTGAAAGAATGGCCAGCTTGCGCCCCATTGCTGAGCAGGCCGGTGCTGTCCTGATCGAAGACAGTGCACAGGCATTTCCCGGGAGTGAGGAATCCGATATCTGGAGCGGTGACCTGGTTGTGCTCAGTTTTGGACGTGGCAAACCCGTGAGCCTGCTGGGTGGGGGTGCGGTCTTATTTCGAGACACCAGGCTGGCTAATCTGCTGCCAACTGGCGCCGAACGATCAGTCAGCAGCAAGAGAAAACCGGGCTTATCTCGTCTGCAAGTGACACTCTATAATCTCATGATATCTCCACGACTATACTGGTTGCCGCAAAATTTGCCTTTTCTTCATCTGGGTGAAACACGTTATCATCCGCTGCCTGGTATCGATGCCATGGACCAGAAGCGGTTGGCGTTGTTGCCCGAAAATATCGCCGCCTATCAAGCTGACGGTACGCAGGCGCAACAAGCTCTGGCACAGATGCTTGTAGATATTGGCTCTGTAGCATCCGAAGTGGCTGATTTGCCAAAGCTGTGTCAGGTTTCAATAAAAAGGCGTTTATTACGCTATCCTCTATTAGTCGAGGTGGCGATTCGGAACAGGTTGTATCAGCAGCTGCAACGTCATGGATTGGGGGCGTCATTAATGTACCCGGCAGCATTACCAGCTATTAGTGGATTGGAGACGTTTCTGGGTGAACAAGGACCATTCCCTGTTGCTGAAGCGTTCGCTGCGCGTATTTTGACACTGCCAACACATGGCCATGTAAGGTTAGAAGATATTGCTAAAATTGGTAAGGTGCTATGCTTAAACTGATGGTCAGCAAGTACTGGTAAAGTCTGTGATAGCATTTCAGGGAAATGAAGTGCAATGGGATAGTTATTCAAGCATGAAACATTACATTAAAATAATCATTACTGTCATTCTGTGTATTAACTTTATTGGTTGTTCCGGTAAGCCGCGTTTACCCGACACATCGAAGTCGATCGGTTCAGAACCCAGTGTGCTGATTGAATCCTACAAGATGGCTGTTGGTGACCATGTGCAGATCAACGTGTGGAAAAATCCGGAGTTATCTATTACGTCACCGATACGTCCCGACGGCAAAATTTCCCTGCCTCTGATCGGCGATGTGATGGCTGTGGGCCATACGCCTGAGCAACTGGCCTCAATCATCGAGCAGCAGTTATCTGCCTATGTGAAAAGCCCAAATGTGACAGTAATGCTGACAGGCATACAGGGTCACGAATTTTTATCACGCATTCGTGTGACCGGTTCGGTATCAAATAATATTTCAATTCCCTACCATCATGGCATGACCGTGCTGGATGCGGTACTCGAAGCAGGCAGTGTTGATCTTTACGCCGACAGCAACGATACCAAGTTGCACAGACGTACCAGCAAAGGTACTGTAACCTACGATATCCGGTTAAAAGACATTATGAAAAAGGGTGATATGACAACCAATATTTTTCTGCTGCCTGGCGATGTCATCACGGTACCGGAACGCCTGTTTTGATCCATAGGTTTCATGCGAATGGTGTTTAGGGAGACGGACCTTGAATCAGTCTCAGCGGAAGTTACTAATATCGACCATCTACGTTGGTCTTTTATTGTTCAGTTCCATTCATTGGCGCTTGAATTCGAGCCTGGTATAGGTGGTGGTCTGGGGTATACCGATAATATAAGACTTACATCTGACAATCAGGAAGACGAGCTGATTGCTGTTGGCTACGTTGGTGCCAGGCTCGAACATGATAGTGGTCCGATTCAGGCTGATGCTCTAGCTTCGCTGAATCATGTTCGCTACACAAAGGACACCTTTCCTGATCAGCGTTACTTCAATCTGAGAGCAACAGCCGATTGGGAGATGGTAGAGAACCGTATTTGATTGGCGGCTGCAGAATTACTATCGACAACGTCCAATAGAATACCATAGATCCAAATACACCGGTTAATATTCAGGACAGTAACAGTTTCATTTTTGGCGCTGATATTAAATTTCTTATTTCAGGACGTCAGACATTTACACTGCGCCCGGAATATAGGAATTTCTATTATGAAAATTCACCAACCGATAATCAGCAATACGCACTAATGGCAAACTGGAATTACCAGATGTATCGACTGACCAATGTCGGCTTGAGTGCGAGCGTGAGAACACTGAATTATGAGGACTCGGAATCTCGATGATGTTACCTTTACTAATTTCTACTTTGTTGTTTCAGTTGACCGTGCACGTTCTGATATAACTGTTAATCTTGGCTACAATGGCGTTAAGAGGGAAAATGGTCAGCACACCAGCGAACCAGCCGGCAATCTGAACTGGCTGGTTAATCTCACGAACCGTTCAATGTTCGTGCTTATTTTTCAACGGGTCTACTATGATACGAGTAGTGCACGTTGTATGCAGCGATAGACCCTGGTGTTGGTGATCCCAATAATATGCAGGTGACTACAGACGTTATACGAAACACGGGGATGACACTTGGTTACCATAGAGCGGATGGAACACTGGGATCGAGTATAACGGGTGAGTTACGTGAATTGACTTACAGTGAGTCACCCGACGATCGCAGAATCAAGCAGTTGAATGCATCATTGAGTTATCCAATTACCGCATTGCTCTCAGGCGGGCTGTTTGCGCGATTTAGAAATACCGATTTGACCGATACCAATATCACACAAAAGCGCTATGCAGTCAGGTGCAAATATCACTTATCAGATTTCACGTAATCTGCGTAGCCAGTTTGATCTTTTAACCGTGGACGAAGACGAGCAATGATTTCACACTGGATTACAACGCATGGAGTGCGTATGTGAATCTTGTGTATGGTTTTGGTCGAACCTTGCGTCCCGGCAGACTGGGTGGTTTTTAACTTTACGTTAACGCCGGTTAAAGCAACCATGGATTGACATGCCCGAGCGGCATTCTATAATGCGCCTCTTGTTTGTTGAAGATATTGTTTAGCTGATAGACGCTTGTGGCTTTTAGGAGAGCTCTCACATAAGCTCGAGATGAAGGCAATTCTGGCTAAAATCTGCAAATTAACAAAACGACCTGCAGGCGCGTAGCTCAGTTGGTTAGAGCACCACCTTGACATGGTGGGGGTCGGTGGTTCGAATCCACTCGCGCCTACCATATTGCCAGTGGCTAGGGACGAGGGGCAAGGATAAAAGATTCTCCCCACTTTTCCCTCGCCACTTGCCACTGTAGTTAGCATGCGACCTCTCGTATCGGCCGCCACTGGAGATAGATATGCCTCAAAACAGTCCTGTTATTACCCTTCCTGATGGATCCAGACGCGAATTTGATCATGCGGTTTCTGTACTGGCTGTTGCCGAGGATATTGGCCCCGGCCTGGCCAAGGCCACGCTGGCGGGTCGTGTCGATGGCAACCTGGTTGATGCGTCTTTCATTATCGATGATGACGCTGAACTCGCCATTATCACCGGCAAGAATGAAGAAGCACTCGAGCTGCTGCGCCATGATGCGGCGCATGTGATGGCGCAGGCAGTGCAGGAACTCTATCCCGGCACCCAGGTCACCATTGGCCCTGCCATCGAGGATGGTTTTTATTACGACTTTGCCCGCGATGAAGCCTTTACCCCGGATGATCTGAAAAAGATCGAGCAGCGCATGCACGAGATCGTGAAACGCGATTTACCGATCGTGCGCGAAGTCTGGGACCGTGATCAGGCGAAGAAAACCTTTGGCGATATCGGTGAGAAATACAAGGTCGAGATTATCGAGGACATCATCCCCGAGGGCGAGGAAGTTTCGGTTTACCGCCAGGGTGACTGGTTCGATGTCTGCCGCGGTCCGCATCTGCCGAGTACCGGCAAGCTGGGCAAGGGCTTCAGGCTGATGAAAGTCGCCGGTGCCTACTGGCGCGGCAATTCAGACAATGAAATGCTGCAGCGCATCTACGGCACCGCCTGGCCCGACAAGAAACAGCTCAATGCCTACCTGCATCGCCTGGAAGAAGCCGAGAAACGCGATCATCGCAAAATCGGCAAGCAGCTCGGCCTGTTCCATACCCAGGAAGAGGCGCCGGGCATGATATTCTGGCACGACAAGGGCTGGTCGATTTACCTCACGGTCGAGAACTACATCCGTGAAAAGATTCGCGAGAAAGGCTACCGGGAAATTAACACGCCGCAGCTGGTCGACCGCTCGCTGTGGGAAAAATCCGGTCACTGGGACAAGTTTGGCGACATGATGTTTACCACCCATTCCGAGAACCGTGATTACGCGGTCAAACCGATGAACTGTCCCTGCCATATCCAGGTGTTCAACCAGGGGCTGAAAAGCTATCGCGACCTGCCGCTGCGCCTGGCCGAGTTCGGCTCCTGCCACCGCAACGAGCCTTCGGGTACCTTGCACGGCCTGATGCGCGTGCGCAATTTCGTGCAGGACGATGCCCACATCTTCTGCACCGAAGATCAGCTGCAGGATGAGGTCTCGGCGTTTATCGACCTGGTCTACGAGGTCTATGCCGATTTCGGCTTTACCGAGATCATGGTGGCGCTGTCAACCCGCCCGGAACAACGCGTGGGTGACGATTCGGCCTGGGACAAGGCGGAGAAGGCACTGGAAGTGGCACTCGATAACAAGGGCCTGGACTGGAAACTGCAGCCGGGCGAGGGCGCTTTCTACGGCCCCAAGATCGAGTTCGTGCTGAAAGACTGTATCGGTCGCCAGTGGCAATGCGGCACCATGCAGGTCGATTTCTCCATGCCGGGACGGCTGGATGCGCACTACATCGCCGAGGACGGCAGCAAGCAGGTGCCGGTGATGCTGCACCGGGCGATTCTGGGTTCGTTGGAGCGATTTATCGGCATTCTGATCGAGGAGCATGCGGGAAAATTCCCGCTGTGGCTGGCTCCCGTGCAGGCGGTAATCATGAATATCACCGACAATCAGGCCGAATATGCCAAAAGAGTGCAACAAAGCCTTTTTGAACAAGGATTTAAAGTCGAATTGGACTTGAGAAATGAGAAGATCGGCTTTAAAATCCGCGAGCACACATTGCAGCGGGTTCCCTACATGCTGGTTATCGGCGAGCGGGAACTCGAAACGAGTACAGTGGCCGTGCGCACGCGAAGCGGTGAAGACCTCGGTTCCATGTCGATTGAAGACCTGGTCACCCGGTTAACCGATGAAATCGCGGGCCGCGGTCATGCTGTTTTGGAGGATTAGAAATCGCAGCAACGAAAAAGACACTATTAAACGCAGATATTACGTATCCCGAGATACGTGTAATTGATCAGGAAGGTGAACAGCTTGGCATCATGACCAGTACGGATGCACTGGAAAAGGCACAGCAAGCGGGTCTCGATCTGGTTGAAGTGTCACCGAATGCAAAACCTCCTGTTTGTCGAATAATGGATTTCGGCAAATTCAGATTTGAAAGCAGCAAGAAGCAGCAGGCTTCAAAGAAGAAACAGAAACGGACACAGATCAAGGAAATCAAGTTTCGTCCAAGAACGGAAGAAGGTGATTACCAGGTTAAACTGCGCAAGCTGCGCAACTTCCTGGAAAATGGCGACAAGACCAAGGTAACAATGCGCTACCGTGGTCGTGAATTTGCCCACCAGGAACTGGGTATGCAATTGTTGAAGCGCGTTGAGGCTGATCTGGAAGATATAGCCAATGTTGAACAAATGCCGAATATGGAAGGACGGCAAATGGTTATGATGCTGGGACCGAAAAAAGTCAGGTAATCATACAGCCAGGCTGCCAGCTATTATTAGCCGAGTAATTGCCTATCGCAATTACCTCGGCACAGGCAGTAAACGAGTGAGCCGGTCACAAGATTCAGGGTTGAACACCGAGCTTATTTTTGAAGAACACAATTAATTGGAGAGGCATCATGCCTAAGATGAAAACGAATCGTGGCGCAGCCAAGCGCTTCCGCCGTACAGGTTCAGGAAAATTCAAGCGTGCGCAGTCATTCCGTCGCCACATCCTGACCAAAAAAAGTACAAAACGTAAACGCCATTTACGCGATGATGCAGTGGTTCATGAAAATGATACCCGCATGTTGAATCGTCTGTTGCCTTACTTATAGAGCGGAGAATAGAAAATGCCAAGAGTAAAAAGAGGCGTACAGGCCAGAGCAAAACATAAAAAAGTTTTAGCCAAAGCTAAAGGTTATTACGGTGCACGCAGTCGCGTTTATCGTGTCGCACACCAGGCTGTCATCAAAGCCGGGCAGTATGCGTATCGCGATCGCCGCGTCAAGAAGCGCACCTTCCGTTCATTGTGGATTGCACGTATCAACGCGGCTGCCCGTGAATGCGGTTTGTCATACAGTCGTATGATCAACGGCCTGAGCAAGGCGGAAGTCGATATCGATCGCAAGGTACTGGCGGATCTGGCGGTGCACGACAAGGCTGCCTTTGGTGCCCTGGCAGACAAGGCCAGGCAAGCACTGGAGGCTTGACAGCAGTGGCGAGTGGCGAGGGACAAGGGGCGAGGAAATAAAAAATATCCTCAACACCTTGAAAGATCTTACGCAACTCTGACTAGACCACAAACTGTATATCAAAGGGGAAGCCGGCTTCCCCTTTTTTGATTAACGGGGAATACCGGGGGAAAGTAATTGGATCTTCAGGCGTTTACTGCCAAAGCACAATCAGACATCGCGGCAGCTGACAATCTGGATGCGCTGGATCAGATACGCGTCAGCTATCTGGGCAAGAAAGGCGAGCTTACCTCACTGCTGAAAACACTGGGTTCCCTGCCTGCTGAAGAGCGCAAGTCCGCCGGCCAGGATATCAACCAGGCCAAGCAGGATGTGCAACGCGCCATCGAAGCCCGCAAGTCATCGCTGCAGGCTGCAGCGCTACAGGCGAAGCTTGCCGCTGAACGTATCGATGTCACCTTGCCGGGCCGTGGCCAGTCATGCGGTGGCCTGCATCCGGTTACCCGCACCATGCAGCGTATCGAGGAATTGTTTTCACAACTCGGTTTCGCGGTCGAGCAGGGCCCCGAGATCGAAGACGACTACCACAATTTCGAAGCACTCAATATTCCTGAACACCATCCTGCGCGCGCGATGCACGACACCTTCTACTTCGACGCGCAAACCTTGTTGCGCACACACACCTCGCCGGTGCAGGTACGTCACATGCAAAGCGATAAACCACCGTTGCGAATTATTGCGCCGGGACGTGTTTATCGTTGTGATTCCGATCTCACGCATACACCGATGTTTCACCAGGTGGAAGGCTTGCTGGTCGACAGAAATGTCAGCTTCTCCGATCTGATGGGAACGCTGGCCGATTTTCTCAAGCACTTTTTTGAGAATGATCATCTGCAAACACGATTCAGACCGTCGTACTTTCCATTCACCGAGCCCTCATCTGAGGTCGATATTCAATGCGTGATGTGTGAGGGTGAAGGTTGCCGCGTATGCGGAAATACCGGCTGGCTGGAAATACTCGGCTGCGGCATGGTGCATCCAAATGTGTTCAAGGCTGTGGGTATCGATAATGAAGAATATACCGGTTATGCATTCGGCATGGGTGTCGAGCGTCTGGCGATGTTACGTTATGGTGTTAATGACCTGCGACTGTTTTTCGAAAACGACCTCAAGTTCCTGCAGCAGTTTCAGTAAAAAACTTAGCCGCAAAGCTCGCAAAATACGCAATAAATTTCATGTTTTTTAGAAATGACCGAATACAGGGATATCTACAAAAGTTACTGAACTGTGAAAGCAATGTATTACGACAGAAGAAAAAACATATTCGCGTGCTTTGCGTTTTTTGCGGCTAATTATTTTTGGAATATATAAATGAAGCTTAGTGAAAAATGGTTGCGTACCTGGGTTAATCCTTCCATCTCTAGCGCACAGCTGGTTGAGCAGTTGACCATGGCCGGACTGGAAGTTGATGGCACCGAAGCGGCAGCAGGCGCATTCACCGATGTTGTTGTGGCCAGAGTCGAAGCCGTCGACAAGCATCCCGATGCGGACAAGTTGAGTGTCTGCCAGGTTACAGATGGTGATGAAAAATTGCAGATTGTGTGCGGCGCAACCAACGTACGTGCTGGCTTGTCAGTTGCGCTTGCCAGGGTAGGTGCGGTACTGCCGGCCAAAGATAATGAAACATTCAAAATCAAGCCGGCCAGGCTTCGCGGTGTGGCTTCAGCCGGTATGCTGTGTTCTGAAAAAGAACTGGGACTGGCTGAACAGTCCGATGGCATTATGGAGTTGCCCGCGGATGCACCCGTTGGAGCCAACCTGAGAGATTACCTTGAGCTGGATGATACTATCATCGACATCGATCTCACCCCCAATCGCGGTGACTGCTTGAGCATTGCCGGCGTTGCACGTGAACTGGGCGCGCTCAATCAGTGTGATGTTACGGAAGAGGTGCACGAGCCGTACAAGCAGACGATCAAGGACAGCTTCGAGGTTAACATCGAAGCAGCTCAAGCCTGCTCGCATTATGCCGGCCGCGTATTGCGTGATGTTGATGTATCTGCACCCACGCCTGTGTGGATGGTCGAGCGCCTGCGCCGCTCGGGTATTCGCAGTCTGGGTGCCGTCGTCGATATCACCAATTACGTGATGATTGAACTCGGCCAGCCGATGCATGCCTTTGATCTCGATCAGCTCAATAATCGCATTAACGTTCGCTATGCAAACGACAACGAGACCATCACATTGCTCGACGGCAAACGTATCGAGCTCGATTCGAACACACTGGTGATCGCTGATGACTCACGTGCTCTGGCTTTAGCCGGCATCATGGGTGGTGAAAACTCGGGTGTGAGTGACGAGACACACTCGATCTTTCTCGAAAGCGCTTACTTCGCTCCGGAAATCATCGCCGGCAAGGCACGAGGCTATGGTCTGCATACCGATTCTTCCCATCGTTTCGAGCGTGGTGTTGATCCGCAGTTGCAGGTCCATGCGGTTGATCGTGCAACAGAGTTGATCCTTGAAATTTGCGGTGGCAAGGTCGGCCCGGTCACGGAACTGACAACCAGGGCGCATCCGAAAGACCGGCAACCAATTGATCTGCGCTATGAGCGTATTGGCCGTGTACTTGGCATTCAGCTCGAGCAGGATGAAATAATCGACATCCTCAAGCGCCTGGGCATGGAAGTGAAATCTTTCAAGGACCACTGGATGGTCAAACCACCTGGCTTTCGTTTTGATATCCAGATAGAGGCAGACCTGCTGGAAGAGCTGGTGCGCGTTCACGGCTACAACAATATTCCGCGCACCCAGCCAAAGTACCAGGCCGTGATGCGAGACATGCCGGAAAACCGGCAATCGCTGACGCAGTTACGCCGGTCACTGGTCGATCGCGGTTATTATGAAGCCATCACCTACAGTTTTGTCGATCCCAGTTGGCAGGCTGTACTTGATCCGGACAACGCAGCTGTGAAGCTGGCCAATCCGTTATCGTCGGAAATGTCGGTGATGCGCACATCGATCTGGCCGGGCCTGTTGCAGGCGGTGCGACATAATCTCAATCGCCAGCAAAGCCGCGTGCGCCTGTTCGAAACAGGGCAGGTGTTTTTACAGGGTGAATCCGAACTGGCCCAGGTGGACAGGATCTCGGCTGCCATTTGTGGTTCGATTAACGATGAGCAGTGGGCTGAAAACAGCCGCGAAGTTGATTTCTACGATCTGAAGGCTGATGTCGAATCCTTGTTTGCTGCCGGCTCCGCTATCGAATACCGTGCCGCTCCACACCCGGCACTTCATCCCGGGCAGAGTGCGGCAATTTACAAACAGGGTGAGGCCATTGGCTGGATCGGTGCGCTGCATCCGCAGGTGGTTTCGGACCTCGATTTGAGTAAAACGGTTTACATCTTTGAGCTCGACCTGGCCGCGGTTCGCCAGTCGCATTTACCCGTGTTCAGGCCACTGTCAAAATTCCCCGAAGTCAGACGCGACCTGGCGATTCTGATCGATGAGAATATCAGTGCCGGTGCGATCGAGCAAAGCATCCGCGAAAACAGCTCAGAAATTATCCAGGAAGTCCTGCTATTTGACATATATACCGGCAAAGGCGTGGATAGAGGACTAAAAAGTGTCGCTTTTGGCTTGATTTTACAGGATTTTTCCCGCACTCTTACTGAACAGGAAATTGATTCCGAGATCGAATCAGTGATTAACGCACTAAACAATAATTTTGCTGCTACACTTCGGGAGTAGGACATGGCACTAACAAAAGCCGACATGGCAGAAAGCCTGTACGAAGAACTTGGGCTAAACAAACGTGAAGCTAAAGAATTGGTCGAACTGTTTTTTGAAGAAGTGAGATCGGCACTTGGGGATGCGAATCACGTCAAGCTATCAGGTTTTGGCAATTTCGTACTTCGGGATAAAACCGAACGTCCTGGCCGCAATCCAAAAACGGGTGAAGAAATTCCGATTTCTGCACGCCGTGTTGTAACATTCAGGCCTGGGCAGAAACTGAAGCAACGAGTAGAAGCATATGCTGGAAGCCAGCAATAATAACGAATTACCAGCAATACCGGGCAAACGCTATTTCACCATCGGTGAAGTAAGTGAGTTGTGCGGTGTCAAATCACACGTACTGCGCTATTGGGAGCAGGAATTTAACCAGCTGAAACCGGTTAAACGCCGTGGCAACCGCCGCTATTACCAGCGTCATGATGTCATCCTGATACGCCAGATCCGTAATCTGCTATACGAACAGGGCTACACCATCACCGGTGCTCGCCAGAAACTCACCGGCGACGATGCGGCAGAAGACAACAACCAGAGTCAGCAGATCATCCGCCAGATGCGCAATGAACTGGAAGACTTGCTGCAGATGTTGAAGGCATAGCTGCCCGTATTCAGCACCCGGCTGGCAGCGACAGAGCAGGGTCAGCATTACCC
The DNA here is from genome assembly GCA_963807785.1 of uncultured Gammaproteobacteria bacterium. Lineage (GTDB taxonomy): Bacteria > Pseudomonadota > Gammaproteobacteria > SZUA-229 > SZUA-229 > JABDQW01. Next base: position 14,428 of record CAWEEC010000069.1, read on the forward strand.
GTCTTTTCTTACCGCGATATTCAACTTAATTGTTTGCCCGTTTTCGGGTATGCTATGCGACCTTCACGGGGCGTAGCGCAGTCTGGTAGCGCACCACACTGGGGGTGTGGTGGTCACAGGTTCAAATCCTGTCGTCCCGACCAATCTTTTCTCCAGGCATAAAATACCTTTTATGCAAATCGGCAGGCAACAATCTGTAACAGCAAGCCTGGCGCGAGTAGCACCTTACCTGCTGATCGCGGTCTGCCTGGCCGTGCTGCTGGTATTTATCTTGCTTGCACAGTATGCACATCCGTCGTCAGATGATTTCTGTATGGCGAGTGGCGTCAATGACCATGGCCTGGCCAGGCATTTATGGGATCATTATTTTGAATGGAGCGGGCGCTATAGCGGTAATGCACTGTATGCCGTCTACCCGGTAATTTTCGGCCTGTTTGATGGCTACAGGTTTATCCCGCTTCTCGTCATACTGGCGTTGTTTCTGGCAACTGCATTGTTGCTGTCAACGCTTTTCAGAAGCGGATTTTTTGCACGCCCGGTGTTGCTGTCAGCGCTGGGATTCGTCTGTGTTTACCTGCTGGGCCTGATGAGCCCTGCGAGTAGCCTGTACTGGATGGCCGGTGCATTGACCTATCAAACCGCCAATGTTCTTTTCCTGGTGACACTGGCGTTGATGATTCGACTTGCGCGCCGACAGGAAAATTCGACGAGCTATTCTGTTTTATTTGCTGTGTTATTACTGGTAATCGCTGTTGCTATCGGCGCAAATGAGACCAGTATGCTTGCGTTAACCGCTGTGTCCTTGCTGGGCTTTTTTATCCACATGCGCTCGGGCTGGTCAATACTGAAGCCGTGGCTGGTGATACTGGTGATTGCGCTGGTTTGTTTCAGTATTGTGTATTTCTCTCCCGGCAACGCGATACGTGCGGCAGATTTCCCGCTTAGACACGATCTTTCGCGCGCCATCAGCGGCAGCCTGTCTGTTGGCTTGAAGATACTGTGGATATGGCTCAGCAATCCGGTGCTGATCGTTGCGAGTTTGCTCACGCCCTTTGCCGTATCCAGGTTACTGCAGTTATCGAACCGGCAGTTGTCCGGCGAATCTTTCACGGTATCGAAATCACTCATTGCCGCACTGCTTCTGTGCACATTTGCATTGCCTGTCGTGTTACAGTTTCCCGCGTGGTGGTCCATGGGTGGATGGGCTCCGGCGCGCACGCTTGATGCCATTTATTTTCTGTTCCTGGTTTGCTGGTATTCGACTATCGCTGCTTTCACCGTACGCTACCTGGGCGAGGATAAAACAAATCCGCTGATGCAGCCGTATCATCCACTCATTGCTGTTTCGCTACTGGTGCTTGCAGGATTATTCTCGTTTGCTGCATTAGAGAGTAAAGCTTACAGGCTGGCGAAAACCGATCTGTTTGATCTTGCCCGGCCTTACCATGAATACCTGCAACAGCGTTATGATTTAATTCATCAAGCGCAGGCAAGTGGAAAGCATTACCTGATTGTTGCGGATTATCAGCGAGAACTGCCGCGCAGTATTTTCTTTAATGACATAATGCATGACCCTGAACACTGGCGTAATGCCTGCTATGCGGATTATTTCAAGCTTGAAAAAATTAACCGGGCACGAGGCAAAAGCAATCGTGATCGACAACAGCTAAACAATACACCCGGGGTCTGAGATTCTCGACCCCGAAATAGATAAACAAGGATCTGACAAATGAGTGCAATGAAAGATTCCACACCGAAAGCGATTAACCTCAAGGACTACACGCAACCCTATTACTGGATCGATACCGTCGACCTGGTGTTCGAGCTGGGAGAGGAACATACCCGGGTGCTGTCGAGCATGGCGCTGCGTAAAAACGAGGGTTTTCCCGGAAGCTACCCGCTGGTCCTCAATGGTGAGCATATGCAGCTGGGTAGCATCAAGCTTGATGGTGCCGAGCTGTCCGCATCTGACTATGAAGTCAGCGAAGATGAACTGACCATTCATCAATTGCCTGACAGGTTCGATCTTGAAATTGAAACCATCATCAAGCCACAGGAAAACACGGCGCTTGAAGGCCTGTACAAATCAAGTGGTAACTTCTGCACCCAATGTGAAGCAGAAGGTTTTCGAAGAATAACCTACTATCTCGACCGGCCTGACGTGATGGCCAGGTTCACCACTACGGTTATTGCAGACAGGAAAAACTATCCGGTGCTTCTGTCCAATGGCAATCCTGTTGCACAGGGCGAGTATGAAGATGGCCGCCACTGGGTTAAATGGGATGATCCTTTCAGCAAGCCCTGCTATTTGTTTGCCCTGGTCGCGGGTGATCTCGGCTATATCGAAGATCAATTCAAAACAATGTCCGGACGTGATATCCAGTTACGCATCTATGTAGAGCATCACAACATCGATCAGTGTGATCATGCCATGGCGTCGTTGAAGAAATCGATGCAATGGGACGAACAGGTTTATGGTCGTGAATATGACCTGGATGTTTATAACATCGTTGCGGTTGATGATTTCAACATGGGAGCAATGGAAAACAAGGGGCTTAATGTATTCAATTCCAAGTGTGTGCTGGCAAAACAGGAATCCGCCACCGATAGTGATTTCATTGGTATAGAAGGCGTAATCGCACACGAGTATTTTCATAACTGGAGCGGCAACCGTGTTACCTGTCGCGACTGGTTCCAGTTGACGTTAAAAGAAGGTCTGACGGTGTTTAGAGATCAGCAATTCACCGCCGATATGAACGCCACCACGCCCAAACGCATTGATGATGTCAACATACTGCGTACCAGCCAGTTTGCCGAAGATGCAGGGCCGATGGCGCATCCGATTCAACCGGCATCTTACCTGGAGATCAATAACTTCTACACGGTGACTGTGTATAACAAGGGGGCGGAAGTGATACGCATGATCCATACCCTGGTTGGTGCAGCAGGTTTTCGCAAGGGCATGGATCTGTATTTCGAGCGCAATGATGGCAAGGCGGTTACCACGGAAGAATTTTTAAAGGCGATGGAAGAAGCCAACACGATCGATCTAAAACAGTTCAGAAACTGGTACACACAGGCAGGCACACCAGTCGTCACCGTGGCCGAAGATTACGATGATGCATCGCGTACTTATTCGCTGACCTTGCAGCAGAACACACCGGCAACGCCGGGACAGGATGAAAAACAGGCGTTCCATATTCCGGTTCGCCTCGGCCTGATGGACCGCGATGGACATGACATCAATGCTCGGACGGGCGATGGGGTTAAACAAAGCACGCATGTGCTCGATTTTATCCACGACTCGCAAACCTTCGTGTTCGACGATATCGAGCATAAACCGGTAGTATCTATATTTCGTGACTACTCGGCACCGGTCAAGCTTGAGTTTGATCGATCCAATGATGAACTTGCCTTTTGCATGGCTCACGACAGTGATGAATTCAATCGCTGGGATGCCGGTCAGCAACTGGCGACTCGCATCATCATGCGACTGGTCGAGTCGATCCAGAATAACGGGCGACTTGAGCTGCCCGAGTACTTTGTCGACGCCTATAGTAAAACCATGAATAACACCAGGCTTGACAAGGCCCTGATTGCACGCGCCCTGTCACTGCCGTCGATATCCTATATTTCAGAACGTATGGATGTTGCAGATGTGCATGCGATACATGCTGCACGTGAATACATCCACAAGCAGCTGTCGAAAAAATTGCATGAGCAATGGCTGGAGATGTATAACGAAAACCAGGCTGCTGAATTCAGCTTGTCACCTGCAGCCATGGGGCAGCGTTTCCTGAAAAATATTGCGTTATCGTACCTGTTTTATGCCGGCAAGGAATCACATGTTTCGCTGGCGCTGAGTCAGTTCGAGAAAGCCGATAACATGACCGACCAGCTGGCAGGATTCAGGGTGCTGGTGCACAACAACACCAGTCAGCGACAGCGTGTTACCGAATCATTTTATCGCCAGTGGCAACAGGAACACCTGGTGATCGACAAATGGTTCACCATTCAGGCGATGGCTGTACTGGATGACACTATCGATTCGGTGAGAAAGCTGTTCAAGCATGCCGATTTCGACCTCACCAACCCCAATCGTGTACGTGCCTTGCTCGGCGCGTTCTGTTCGTCCAATCCGGTCTGTTTTCATGATGTCAGCGGTGACGGTTATCGTATTCTGGGTGAATATGTCGAAAAACTTAACGATCTGAATCCCCAGATTGCCGCGCGCTTGTTGTCGCCATTGACCCGGTGGCGCCGTTTTGATGCCAGTGCGCAGACCCTGATGAAGGCTGAACTGGAGCGCTTGGGCCAGCTTCCACACCTCTCCAGGGATGTATTTGAGCTGGTCAGCAAGAGCCTGAAATAAATAAATCCAGGGGGCATCTATTACCGCATTGCTGGGGTACAATACCTGCATAAAAATAACTGATATTTTTTGCATATTTATGCAGAAATGGTGAGTAGAGACTACACTCGTATGTATTACTTTAGGGTTCCTTTTTTAAGGAAATACATTCAGTTAGGAGTTACGGACGTATGTCTAACGTGGTCTCACTTTTTAATGACACACAAAAATATGAAGAGCGCCCTGTCGTTATCCTCGCCGATGATGACCCCTCGATTCGATTGATGATCCGGCATGTGCTGGAGTCGGAAGAATTCGATATCGTAGAGGCCGCTGATGGCATCGAAGCCATTAAAGCCGTTGAAAAACACCATCCCGCGCTGGTACTTCTCGATGCAGTCATGCCTGGCATCGATGGTTTTACCACCTGTAAGCAAATCAAGGACAAGGGTCATACCGACGTACCCGTAATGATGATTACAGGTCTGGATGACGATGCCTCTGTTGAGCGCGCCTACGATGTTGGTGCCATCGATTTCATTACCAAGCCAATCAAGTGGGCAGTACTCAAGCATCGCGTTAAATCCGTGGTCGCAACCGTCGTCGCTGAACGCAAGGTCGAGTTGCTGGCTTATCGTGATACCCTCACCAATTTACCTAATCGCCTGCTGTTTGCCGATCGCCTGGAACACTCCATCGATCGTTCTGCAAGGCATCGCGAATCGCTGGCATTGCTGCTGATTGATATGGATGATTTCAAACTGGTGAACGATTCATTTGGTCACGATGCAGGCGACAAGCTGATCAAGGCCGTGGGCGATCTGCTGGCAAGATCTATGCGTCGTGCGGACACCGTTGCCCGCCTGGGTGGTGATGAATTTGCCGTTATCGTTGAAAGCATCGATGGTACCGATGATGCGATTTCGATAGCGGACAACCTGTCGACCATTCTCGAACATAACGTTCGCCTCGATGACCAGGAAACATTTACCGGCGCCAGCATTGGTATCGCTATCTATCCTGAAGACGGCGAAGATGCGCGCACCTTGCTGAAGAATGCTGACACGGCATTGTTCCGTGCCAAGGAAAAGGGCCGTCATTGCTTCCAGTTCTACAAACCGGAAATGAGCGTCACCGCGATGGAGCGCCTGGAACTTGAAAACAGCATGCGCAAGGCACTGGATGAAGACCAGTATGTGGTTTATTACCAGCCAATCATTGATATTCACAAAAACGAAATCGTTGGAGTAGAAGCACTGCTGCGTTGGGAACACCCTGAAAAGGGCATTATCAAACCGATTGATTTCTTACCGCTGGCAGAAGACTGTGGCCTGATAGTTCCAATCGGTGAAAAACTGATTAGAACAGCAGCCAAGCAGCTCAGGTTGTGGCAGGATGAAGGCCTTGAAAACCAGAATGTGTCGATCAATCTTGCGCCGCGCCAGTTCCGTGATATGGATATGGTTGCACTGTTCAAGGAAGTCATGCACGAGAATGAGCTGGAGGCGTCAAATTTCACCATTGAAATTACCGAAAATGCGCTGATCGATAACGTTGGCGAAGTCGAGGCTGTATTAAATACGTTACACGGTATGGGCATGACGATTGCGCTGGATGATTTCGGCACCGGCTTTGCATCGCTGGCCTACCTGAAAGATTTCCCGGTTGATATCGTAAAAATCGATCGAATGTTTATCGAAGGCACACCGGATAGCAGGGAAGATACTGCCATTGTCGAGGCAATTGCAGGGCTGACACGCGGCCTGAGATTACGACTGCTGGCAGAGGGTATCGAAAACGAACGTCAATTACAGATGTTAAAAGGACTGGGTTGCCAGTTGGCATCGGGATACTACTGGAGCAAGGCCTTGCCTGCAGACCAGTATGAGCAGTTCTACCTGAACCGGTTCTACAATCTCGGATAAGGGCAGGACAGGGACTAGGTTCTAGTATCTAGAATAAAGCATCCAGGAAAAATTGTTTTAATCCACTGATATTCCGCATACGCGTCATTCCGGCATGTATTCAGCCGGAATCCAGTGTCTTAAGACGCTGGGTGCCTGATTTCGCAGGCACGACATGATTCTTTCGTGTAATCAGGTGTTCCAAATGTCTTACATGATTTCACTTCCGAGATTTCAAGTCCGTTAATGCTTCATGGCCCTGTAACAACATGCACAGTAATAGCCGCATTAATAGCCGCATTTACTCCAAAAATGTACTTCTTAACCGGGACACCAGTGGTTCTAATCATTTTTGTCCAGTGAAACCGGCTTGAATGGCCGGTGCATCTTCATCCCTTTAAACTCGTTGCGCTTCATGGCTTCGATCTGGCTGTGCACCGCTTGCTTCCAGTGTATCTCCGGTGAATAGCCGAGGCGTTCGCGCGCCTTGTCATTGTTTGCCTGGGTTTCTTCCAGCAGATGGATGACGCTGCGCGTGACCAGCGGTTCCCATGGAACGATGCGGTCAAGCTTTTCCATCAGCCAGGCAAAGCTGTAGGCCAGCAGCAAAGGGCACGCTGAATAGCGGTTTCGGATAGCCAAAGTTATCGCTGATGTAATTTATGACTTCTCTGGTGGTGGGCACTTCAGGGCCGACGATATTAAAACTTTCGTAGGACGCCAGCCCCGGAACCACGGCTGCACGCACCACGGCCTGTCCAATGTCCTTGCCGCTGATGAGCGGTAACCCGGTGTTACCGCCGGCAACCCAGGGCACCAGGCGTGTTTGCAGACGCGGCAGCAGGATGGGTAGCAATCCCAGTGCATAACGTTCACCGACAAACAGCCCCAGCCTGAGGTTAACCATCGACATGCCACGGTGCAGATTCTCACGCATGGTATTTTCGATTTTGATGACATTATTCAGGTGTGGCCAGTAGCGACGCGGTATGCCTGGATTGTCCGCATCGGCGGAATAACCGGGAGCGCAAGCACTGGTGGTGCTGATGAATATAAAGCGCTTCACTTTCCACTCCAGCGCTTTGTCGATCAGTTTCAGGCTGGGCTTGAGAAACAGCTCTTCCGATTCCCTGCGCTTACCCCACAGCGAGGTCCACGCCGCACAGTGGATGACGATATCGGCACCGGCGAGAACGCGATCGAGATAATCAGCATCGCGCAGGTCGCCTTCACGCACTTCGCCGTCAAACCCCGGGATTAAGTTTCGACGATCGCGGCAGGCTGCGATAATATGCAGATCCTTGTGGCCAATCTGTATCAGCTCTTCGAGCACATGGCTGCCAACGAAGCCGGTGGCACCCGTAACAAGAATAGAATGAGCCATACACGCATGTCCATAAATCAGACGGTCGTATGACTGTTACATAATCCACGCAGGCTTGCAAGCCAGGTCGTAGATGTACTGAAAACAGGGGGTTAAACGCAATGAATGTGTTGATTACCGGCACCAGCCGGGGCATTGGCCTTGAAATGGTGAAGTATGGCATCGAGCAGAACTGGCGCATCTTTGCCTGCTGCAGGCACCCGCAGCAGGCCGACTCACTGTTGTCACTGGCAAAACTGGCAAATGGCCGTGTCAGTGTGCACGTGGCCGATATGACCGAGCTGGCAACCATCCAGGCGCTGGCCTATGAATTGCGCAACGAAGCCATCGATATCCTGATCAACAACGCCGGCGTTTACGGTTCCGATAACAACGCGTTCGGTAATACCGATGTACAAAGCTGGATCAACACTTTCCAGGTCAACAGCATCGCGCCGCTTAAAGTTTCCGAAGCACTCATCGAACAACTACGCATGGGTGATAGAAAAATTATCGCCTGCATGAGCAGCAAGATGGGCAGCATGGAAGATAATGGTTCCGGCGGCAGTTATCTGTACCGTTCCAGCAAGGCGGCTTTGAATGCCGTGGTGAAAAGCATGTCAATCGACCTCAAGCCAGACGCTATCAAGTGTGTTGCCCTGCACCCGGGCTGGGTGAAAACCGATATGGGCGGGCCGAATGCCGAGATAACAACGCGTGAATGTGTCACCAGCCTGTTCAACATTCTGCTATCACTGGAAGCCAGTGACTCCGGGCGGTTTATTGATATCGATGGATCGGATATTCCATGGTAATAATCCACAACAACGTCAGTTTCGCGCAGGCGAAAACCCGGCGTCTTTCGTAACCAGTAAACTATGAAACTGCCTGATTTAAAACAACTCGAAGCCATCGTAAAACCGGCTGCACAGGAAATACTGATTCCCGGTTTCGGCAACCACAGCTATGACTACAAGCCGGATGGCAGCATCATTACTGCTGCCGATACCGCCATGCAGTCACGCATCGATGAAGAACTGCAGCAGGCATGGCCGGACTATGCCATCCTCGGTGAAGAGATGAGTGAAGCAGAACAACGTGCCGCCATGACCAACGAAGCCGGCTACTGGTGCATCGATCCACTCGATGGCACCAATAACTACGCCACCGGAATGCCGTTCTTTGCAGTTTCAATTGCACTCATTATCAACAACCGGCAACAACTGGGTTTTATCTATGACCCGTTGCGCGAAGAAGTGTTCACCGCGATAAAGGGCGAGGGCGCAGCATTGAATGGTCAGCCACTCAGGTGCAAGCCGAATAAAACAGAAATCAAGCGTGCGATCGCAGAAATTGACATGAAGCGGTTGCCAAAAGACCTGGCAATAAGACTGGTCACCGAAGAACCCTTCAGTTCACAACGCAACATCGGCTCATCGGCACTGGACTGGTGCTGGCTGGCAGCCGGCCGCTACAACGTCTACCTGCACGGCGGACAGAAACCCTGGGACTATGCAGCCGGTAACCTGATTCTGCATGAAGCCGGCGGCTATTCAATTTCACACGACGGCGACGCTGTATTCAGAGGTGAATACGAAGACCGCTCCGTGCTGGCATCGCTGGATAAAGAGCTGTATGACTATTGGCAAGCGTGGGTAGGCATACCTGTGTAAATGAATCATTCTGGTGAGTGTGGTAAATGCGGCACCCATTCCCATAGCCATCTGGTTGTTCAGTTCTGGTCTTATCGGTTGAATCGGTCTAGCTAAACGTGATTGCTGGTTCGCACGCATGGTCATGGATGTTCTAGACACTATCTACACTAAATCATGGCATCAGACTTGTTGATTTCGTGTCTGACTCCCCACCCTCATGATTCTCTTTATAACGAGTTGAGTAGTGTACTGACTTGTTATGGAAAAACAGGTATTCTCTATTAGTTGTATTTAATAACGGATATCTTTTTACTGACAGTGAATATAAGGGAGTATATAATGCGTAACTCATTTTTATGCAGAATCTTTAAATGCGGGTGCAAGTGTAAAACAATGATATTTTCGGCTACTATCGCGGTAAATCAAGGAGAAACTCATCCTGATCAAGGGGATAATGATCCTGCAGACATTCCTGAGATTAGCGGTTGGAAAGTATTGAAACCCAGTGGAACTATCGAATTCTATAAAATAATCCACAACCTGGGATTGACTGATCCGGAACGTCAGATGCATATTGTTGCAACTCCAGTTGCAACACCCGACATACATAATACTATTCTTACTATTGAGCACGTGGGTAGCAACGATTTCACGATATCTACGGGTTATCCGATGCCACCAGGTGATAACTCGCTGATGGAGAAACAAAGCGCTTTCATGTTTATTGCAGTTCTGCAGTCTTAAAAACATGAGATAACAAACTTGAGGGAGTGCAGGGAGTGGCGGTAATTATTGGTCGGACTGCTGTTTTATAATAATAAGTCGCCTGACCACTGATAAAACTTCAGTCTGACCCGAGTCGTCCTTGTGTTGATACAAATCTTTATTTAACTTCCGCTATCGGTTGAAACCGCAACCGATAGCGGAAGCTCAGCATTTATTGACCAAAAATCAGCCTCTGAATAGCAACTTAACAGGTGGTGTTTGAATACTGATATTCATCTATCTGTAATATAATTGAGGCCTGTCTGGCAAACTTTACACTTTCCCTGTCTGTTATATACCAATAAATTTCATAAGTTGTTGTAATATAATGAAATATATATTTGTGCATGAATATTGCTTGCTGATATATTGTAAACTTGTTGTGTAAATTTTCACCACAATGATAAGTAAATGAACAATAAACCAGGAAGAGGGTTATGGAAAATAAGAAATTATGTGTGTTGGTTGCCGCTGCGGCCTGCTTTTTTTCTCACAATGCAATCGCGGCTCTGGTAGCCGGTCCTGATGCTTACGGCTATATAGCAGAATCGACTGGGTTCAACCTTCGGGATATACAGAGTACAGGTACAAAATTGCCTGGGGGTGATGACGAACTGTTTCAGGTGCCAATAGGTTTTGATTTTGCTTTTAAAAATTCAACCATGAATAGCATTCTTGCCGGTATAAATGGTTATCTTGCAAATGATTCTAGTGCACAAGACTTTGAGATTAGGGGCTATTCCGACGACCTCACTAATTTAGAGGGTCTGGGAGATATCTACTACCAGACTATTGGAGATGCGGGTTCAAGGGAATTTATCGTGGGCTATTATGGAGTAACTCACTTTCCACCAGTCCCACCAGATAACCTGTTGCAAATGACCTTTGAAATTATACTGCACGAAGGAACTAACCATGTTGAGCTTCAGTATGCAGAGTTATTCGACCAAATAGATCAGAGACATGGTTCAATCGGGCTGAGACATTATCCTGTCAATCCGGGTAATGACTTACGTATACATGACGCTATTGGTTATCATGAGTATACCGGGTTTGTTATCAGTCAAGTACCTGTACCCGCAGCTGTGTGGTTATTCGGTTCCGGTCTTATCGGTTTAATCGGAATGGCCAGGCGTAAAGCATAGTATTCATACGTAGCATGTTAGCGGCAGTCTTTATGGCTGCCGTTTTTATTTGTATAGTATTTTTCAAACGTCTGTAAAAATGATGCCAGCACAGATATCAGCCATTCGAATGTATTCGGGCAAGCACACAATGTGGGCATCCGAGATGAATAAAAAATTCGTTATAGCGGGTAAGACTGAGTTATACCAGTAGTATGACCTGTACTTACCCAAGGTGAATTCAATATAAACAATATACCCAAAGCACTTGTTGTCTACAATTAGATTGACTATAGAATACCTGTAACAAATTTTTAGAAATGGAAAGGGACACGAAACAGATATGAACTTCTTTAATGACCTGGCTGATTTCAGTATCGATGAAATCAAGGAACTGATCGCGCTTTCCCGCAGACTGGATGAAAAACCCGAGCCGCAGGCACTCGAAGGTAAGGTACTAGCATTGTTGTTCCTCAGTCCATCACTGCGCACACTGATTTCCTTCCAGTCAGCGATGCAGCGCATGGGTGGCGGAACATTTGTCGTTTCGCCGGAAATGTCGATTCATGGCATCGAATCCCGTTCGGGTATCGTCATGGACGGCGTTGCCGCCGAGCATATCCGCGAGGCAGTACCTGTGATCGCATCCTATGGTGATGCCATCGGTATTCGCGCATTTGCGAAACGGGAAAATCTCGATGATGATTTGTCCGATCGAGAATTCCATGAGTTAACATCACTGGTCGATACGCCATACATCAACATGGAATCGGCCATCAATCACCCTTGTCAAAGTCTCGCCGACTGGAAAACCTTGGATGATCTGGATATACCGACCAACAACGGAAAGTTCGTGCTCTCCTGGACCTGGCATCCAAACCCACTGCCTTTCGCAATACCGGCGGCAACAGTGCACATGGCGGCGCTACGCGGAATGGATGTGACGGTACTAAGGCCGGAAGGTTATGAGCTTCCGGCAGCCATTATGGACAAGGCGCGTCAAGCCGCAGAAATAAGCGGCGGTACGGTGACGGAGACCGATGATCGTGCCAGTGCGATGCAGGATTGCCAGGTACTTTACGTCAACTCCTGGACGTCTGCACATCACTATGGTGACAAGCGTTCCGAAGACAAGATCAAGCCCGAGTTACATAACTGGTGCGTTGATGAATCCTGGTTCGACAAATCAAGCAATGAGTGTCGCTTCATGCACTGCCTGCCTGTACGCCGTGGTGTCACTGTAACCGATCACATACTTGACGGTCAACGCAGCGTTGTCATCGCCGAGGCGCACAATCGTATGCTGGTACAGATGGCGTTGTTGCACCATATGTTATCGGGTTCGTAGAATAAATTAGGCCTGTGCATCGAACTAAAGCTATCAAGATCTTTTTAATTGAATTCAATCGACCCGGCTTTCATTGCGCCGTTTACGCGTCCTTTAATCCCATGTCCACGTCATTCCCGCGAAAGCGGGAATCCAGAATTCAATTGAGTCTGTCTTTATTTCAGGTGACGATATCGCCTGATGCATAAGGATAAAGATCTGTATGACTGTTGGGTGAGCCGGGTAGGAATTTCATTACAAAAAATTTGAATTGGTCCAAGTATATGAATTTACAAAAGTTTAATTGACAGCATTATTTAATGTCTGGTTGAATTCGATCAACCTGATAAAAAGATCAAAGATACGGAGATCAATATGTGGAATCGGAATTCCAATGCACGGTTTGTTCAAGCAAGCTGTTTACTCGCTTTATTATTTTCTACCTCCATCGCACTCGCATTGCCATCTGGCACTGTTCCAGTAATAGATACCTTCACTCTTTGGACTGCTGATGGCCTTGGTGCGCCATCAGGTTTGGCGTGCTCTGGAAATAATTTTGCTGTGCACGACTGTGTTAAACAGGTGGTTGACTTTAACACCAATAATAGTACCAGCGATGTCATGGAAATCTCGGGGATATCAGGCGGCCTCACGTACTATGAAGGGACCTGTATAAGCTTTAGTGGCGTACCACGCACGTGTTCTTTTGGTTTTTACCAAACAAGATCATGTCCTGAAGGGTATGTTGGCAGTTTACAAGGACTGTATTGTGAAAAAGCAGAAGACAACAGGCTTTCCTGTAATGCTGGGAATCCGATTTCTATTTATAACGGTGAAAAACTGGAAACTTCGGAGGATTACTCGAGCACAGGAATATTCCCGATAAATTTCACCCGCTATTACCACAGTAAGACAACATCACTACACGAAAAATTGAATGGTAATACGGGTGGTATCGGTAATAACTGGGATCATTCCTACTCACGTGCAATAACCGGCATTATCAAGGAGTTCAAGGACTATACCTGGAAACTTGGTACGGGAAACGATATATCACTACTGCAAATCGTCCTGGATTATTATGACAACAACCCCGATCGGCGTTCGACCTATGTGACTGTGCATCACCCGGATGGGTCTGAGTACCAGTTCAGCAACGAGTATAACCCTCACACTAAGTGTTTCGAATCAAACGAGTGGACAGCGAATGTGTCCGGCGCAGAACGACTGGTGATGGATGATCAATGCGTTGCCGAATCAAATTATACATTCACCGCAGCTGATCAATCGAAGGAAGTTTATGATTCCAATGGTATGTTGATTTCATATCAAAGCCCGACCGGTATCGCTCATGAGCTGGTTTATAACACTGGTAAACTGACGGAGATCAATCACTCGACTGGCGATGCTTTGGTGATCAGTTACCTGGGAGAGAACATATCGGAGGTGACCGATTCAACCAACCGCATATGGCAGTACCGCTATGATCTAAACGGCAATCTGCAATTCGTCGATAAGCCTGATGGCACAACGATTGAATATCACTATGGATATGGTACTTTCCCAAATGTCCTTACAGGGGTGACCGATGAGCGAGGTACCAGGTATTCACATTTCGAGTATGACTATTGGGGTAAGGCCAATGCTTCATACCATGGCCCACAAACGGATGTGCTTACGGAGCGTATTCAGGGCGTCAAAATAAATTACAACACGGATTATGGCAGCAGCGATCAACTAACCAACAGCAACGGCTATACCACCAAATACCGGCGACAGTCGTATGATGGCAACACACTACCAAAGTCAACGATCGGATTTGGCTGTGTAACTTGCGGTACAGCGGGCGAGATTATCTATGATTACGATATAGTCTCGCTGACACTGAACAGCGTTGAAGTCAACGCGCTGCTGACCCAATACGGCAACTACAATAGTGCTGGCAAGCCTGAGCTGGTAACAGAAGCGGCCGGTACGCCTCTACAACGAACTATTTCTTATATCTATGAGCCACTGTTTCCGAATAAGGTAGCCACGAAAATCGAGCCTTCCGTTTATTCAGGCGCTAACAAGATAACAATTAATTACTACGATGATTATGGCAATACAACGTCAACAACAATCACATGGTTACAGGCCGGATGGTACGCCAGTTAGCAGGACACAGTCGTTTATCTATAACGGTCCCTACCATCAGTTATCTGAGATCAATGGTCCGCGTACGGATGTTGACGATACTTATGTCATCGAGTACTACGCTGACAATGCGACGGAAGATAACAATCGCGCCAGGATGAAAAAGCTGACAGCGCCACTGGATGTTGTTCTGTATGACAATATCACCTACACACCGACCGGAAACAAGGCTTCATATACTACGGGTACCAACCTGCAGGCTGATTACACCTATTATGCAGGTAATGACCGCCTGGAAACACTGACACTCACGGACCTTTCCACCGGAGAAACCAGAAGCACTCACTGGACATACATCGCGACTGGCGAAGTGGAATCCATCACACAGGGCTATGCCACGCCTGATGCCACGACTCTGACATTCGAATATGACGATGCGCGTCGACTGACAAGGATCTACGATGCTTTCAGCAACTATATTGAATATGTGCTGGATACCGAGGGCAATGTTCTCAATGAAAATATTTACGACCAGTCGGGCATATTGCAGAAGGCCTTGAACCAGACTTTTGACGCCTACAGCAGGCTGGATATCAGCACCCAGGAAAACGAGATGCGAGACCAGAACTATTCGCCGGATGGTAACCTCGATCTTGAAACCGACGGCAAGAATGTCGTTACCGATTACGACTATGATGCCTTGCGCCGGCTGACATCGATCACGCAGGATGTGGGTGGCGCTGAGCCTTCGTCAGCCAATGCGCTTACACAGCTTGATTACGATGTGCAGGATAATCTTGTCTCGGTTACAGATCCGAATGGTGGTCAGACGAGTTACGTCTATGATGATCTCGGCAACCTGCTGTCTGTATCCAGTCCGGATACTGGCGTGAAAGTCTTCACTCACGATGAGGCAGGAAACACCTCAACAATGACAGATGCCAAGGCACAGCTATTCAGCTACAGCTATGATGCGCTGAGGAGAATTACCCTGGCAGATGCACCGGGCACAGCCGATGATGT
This sequence comes from uncultured Gammaproteobacteria bacterium, assembly GCA_963807785.1. Taxonomy (GTDB): domain Bacteria; phylum Pseudomonadota; class Gammaproteobacteria; order SZUA-229; family SZUA-229; genus JABDQW01. The sequence continues at coordinate 30,076 of CAWEEC010000069.1, forward strand.
CTCGTACATCTATGATACCTGTGAGAATGGCATGGGTAAGCTGTGCGCAGTAAGCAGAAATGTGGTCACAGTCGCTTACGGTTACACAGCATTTGGCGATATCAAGGCCACCACTCAATCAGTCGCTACATTCCCGGCCTACGAGCAGGCGGTTGCAGAGATATCTTATACCTATGATGCTGCAGGACGAATTCGAGACATGATTTACCCGAGTGGTAACAAGATAACGTACACCTATGATGCTGCGGGTAATGTCTATAGCGTGATTTTGAATGACGGCGAGAAGAATCTGGTGACAGTTCTGAGTACTACCCGTTTGGGCCGGAAAGCCAGACTACACGAGGGAATGGATCAACGGTATATGGCTACCTGGACCAGGCCTACCGCCGATTTATTAGCGGAAACGGCGGCTATTTCTACGACGTCATCTATTACGATACAAACGGCAATCCCACGACTTTCTACTCATCCGAAGGCAACAAGGTCCATAGCTATGATGCGCTGGACAGGCTGGATACCTCATCAGGCCCCTATGGCTCCAGAGATTATGATTACGACACCAATGGCAACAGAACCGGCAAAACAATCGATAGTGTGACAGATAGTTATAGCTACGATGCCAATAGTAATCGTATGAACATCAACGCTGGTAGTTCAGTAGTAATTGATGCAAATGGCAATACCACCAGCCTCGATGGTATGTCGATTAGCTACACGCCAGACAACAGGGTGTCTGCTATTACAGGGATTGCTGAGTATT
>CAWEEC010000070.1:0-9310 GCA_963807785.1 uncultured Gammaproteobacteria bacterium
GTCAGGCCTACACCAAGAGAACAGGAAAATTGTTGAGTTTCACTAGCAGTGCGAGTTGAAACGCCTGTTGCTGGCAGAAATATTAGTGACGAGACGGTGCTAGCGATTGTCAATGCTCAATGCTCAATGCTCAATGCAGTGCACATCATAAATTCATTTTGGCGAGTTAGCAGGCATGCGCATGACTGTATTACGATAGAGACAAGATATCAGTAGGTCAGTAGTTATTCATGCAATACCTGTGCACTGCAGATGTAAAGTAGTTAACAGGAGATTAACCCGGATATTTCATAGGAACGCTGAAATTTTCACCTAACACAATGATTATTATAAGAAATAGCAGTATATTAGAAAAGTACACTATGTACCCGACAACGCTATGCAGTTTTTGGAAAAATATCAGCGGCCATTTTGCACGATTCCCCTGTAACCATAGCTACGGCTATGCTTTTCGGCGAATCGTATAAACTGACTCACTGATATTTCTCCAAAATTTGCATTCCTATGAAATATCCGGATTAAGGTTGACAGTGAAATAATCGGGAGTATAACTAAACCCTGAGCGCGACAGATTATCATTTATTCGAAGGAGATCTACATGCTCGTTACTTTTACCACCGATGGCTATGCCGACATCACTATGTTTGGCGATGTCGGCCTCGCCATGCTGAAAATGATGGGACATAGCGCAACTGTGCCCGGTGCAATTCTGGCGGCCGATGTGCCTGCGGCCCTGAGTCGGTTAACTGCCGCTATCGATGCAGAAAAAGTCTCAGCGCCAGTTGCGGATAAGGATGCGGATGAGCCGGTAGTGAGCCTGGCTAATCGAGCGTTGCCCCTGATTGATCTTCTTGCTGCCGCGGCAAAGGCAGAAGCCAATGTAATGTGGAAATAAATCGTCATGCCGTATTCCGTGGTTTGCGTCCGTAACATCATGAAGAGGAAGCCATGAGCGAACAAGCAGTTATTAGTCACCCGAAGCAGCGCCGTATATCCAGCGACGTAGAGGGATTCGATACCCTGGCCGAGCTCGCTCTGGATATGCGTTCGTCGTGGAATCATGCCACCGACCAGGTGTGGCGGCAGCTGGATCCTGTGCTCTGGGAGCTGACGCAAAATCCCTGGGTCGTGTTACAGACAGCCTCACGTGAAAAACTCCAGCGTGTTTTAGCCGATGCCACTTTCTGCAAACAAATTGATGATCTGCTGCAGGCCAGGCGCAATGCCGTCGAGTCACCAGCATGGTTTCAGCAAGCCTACCCACAATCAAAGTTGAGCTGTGTTGCGTATTTCAGTATGGAATTCATGTTGAGTGAAGCGTTACCCATCTACTCGGGTGGGCTGGGCAATGTGGCGGGCGATCAGCTCAAGGCCGCCAGCGATTTGGGGGTACCGGTTATCGCTGTAGGGCTGCTGTACCAGCAAGGTTATTTTCGCCAGGAGATCGACAAGGATGGTGCACAACAGGCCCTGTTTCCGTATAACGACCCCGGCCAGTTGCCGATTACGCCATTGCGCCACGCCAGTGGCGAGTGGTTACGCCTGGAGATCGCGCTGCCCGGTTACTCGGTCTGGTTGCGAGCCTGGCAGGTTCAGGTTGGTCGCGTACAACTTTACCTGCTGGACAGCAACGACGCGGCGAATTATCCAGCACATCGCGGCATTACCAGTGAGCTCTATGGCGGCGGGCCGGAGTTGCGTCTCAAGCAGGAACTGCTGCTCGGGATTGGCGGCTGGAGATTGCTCGATGCACTCGGTATTCAGCCGGAAGTCTGTCATCTGAATGAAGGGCATGCCGCCTTCGCCGTACTGGAACGTGCCCGCAGTTTCATGGAGGAAAACGGTCAAACTTTTGCCGCTGCGCTGGCGGTGACGCGTGCGGGTAACCTGTTTACCACCCACACGGCGGTGGCAGCGGGTTTTGACCGTTTCGCGCCGGCGCTTATCGAGCAATACCTCGGTGGCTATGCTGAACAGAGATTGGGTATTAGCCGCCACGATTTGCTGGCCCTCGGTCGGCAGAATCCTGACGATGCGTCGGAAGCATTTAATATGGCCTACCTGGCAATACGCGGCAGTGGTGCGGTGAATGGCGTGAGTCGCTTGCATGGGCGAGTCAGCCGGCATTTATTTGAGCCTCTATTTGCGCACTGGCCAACAGAAGAAGTGCCGGTCGACCACGTCACTAACGGTGTGCATATGCCGACCTGGGACTCAGTGGCAGCGGACGATCTTTGGACCGAAGTCTGTGGTAAGGATCGCTGGCTAGGTGCAACAGAAACGCTGGAGCAGGACATGCGCCAGGTCTCCGACAGTCAACTCTGGAAATTTCGCCTCGCCGCCAGCCGTGCATTTGTTGACTATGTGCGTGAACGCATATCCCGGCAACTTGCTGCCTCCGGTGCCTTGCCCGAGGAGGTTGTGGTCGCAAAACAGCTGTTTGATTGTAATATATTAACGCTGGGATTTGCCCGCCGTTTTGCCAGTTACAAAAGACCGAACCTGTTGCTACACGACCCGGAGCGACTGCTGCGACTTCTCACCAATCCACAACGTCCGGTACAGCTCATCATGGCCGGCAAGGCACATCCGGCAGATGAGGTGGGTCGTGCGCTGATTAAACAATGGACACATTTCATCCGCCAGCCCGAGGTGCGTCCACACATCATTTTTCTCAGTGACTACGACATGCTGCTGACCGAGCACATGGTGCAGGGTGTCGATGTCTGGCTCAACACACCGCAACGTCCCTGGGAAGCATGTGGCACCAGCGGCATGAAGGTGCTGGTCAATGGCGGCATTAATCTATCGGTACTGGATGGCTGGTGGGCGGAAGCCTACACGCCCGAAGTGGGCTGGGCCCTGGGCGATGGCCAGGAACACGGCAACGATCCGGCCGGGGATGCGCGTGATGCTGAAGCCCTTTACGATCTACTGGAACATGAAGTGATTGCCGAATTTTATACGCGCGATGAGCAAGGGGTGCCCACCGCCTGGGTGGAGCGTATGCGGGAAAGCATGGCGCGGTTAACGCCTCGCTACTCCAGTAACCGCGCGGTGCGTGAATACACAGAGCAACACTACCTGCCGGCGGCTGCCGCCTATCGTGCACGGGCGGTCGATAAAGGCGCCATCGGTGTCGAGCTGGTGGCCTGGCGGCAGGCGCTGAAAGAAAAATGGCCTGCACTGCGCTTCGGCGAAATGACGCTTGTAACGCAGAGTGAGCAACACGTATTTGAAGTGCAGGTGTATCTCGATGACATTGATCCAGCGGCTGTGCGGGTTGAACTTTTTGCCAATGGCATTGAGGATGATGCGCCGGAAAGAGTCGAGATGAAACCTGTGCGAGATCTTGTGGGTGCGATAAACGGCTATGCCTATCACGCACAGGTACTGGCAACGCGCCCGGCGACAGACTATACGGCGCGATTAGTGCCATTTCACGATGGTGTGGCGGTACCTCTGGAAGAGGCACATATCCTGTGGCAGCGATAGTGTGGTAGCGAGAGTTGGCTTTAATATTTAGCTTGAGAAGGCCTGTTAATATTATGGGGTAGCCAGCGTTGGCCCTGCAAAGAGGCCAGGCAAGGCGCTCAGAGTGCGGTTTGCTGATTCCAGATAAACCATGCGCGACGCTGATTCAGGAGAACCCGATGCCGGTTAAGCGCCCGGATCAAGCAGGCTGTTCGCCAGGCCCTGGAACCAGTCGCGAACCGTCGGTTGCGGCGTAGCCGGTAACGCCCTGGATGAACCAGGCCAACTTGCGCAGTCCGGAAAAAGGGGTAATATCAACATTCCAGCATAGTCCATTTATACCACCTCAAAAAGTGGGCGAGAAAGCAGGAAAGGGGTCAGGTCTAACATTCCAATATAGTCCCGTTTTATAGCCTCAAAAAGCGCGCACCGCACTCATGAAATGACAGTTACAGGTATTGAGGGACATAGATAAATTATAAATGAGATGGCAAATATTGAGCAAATTAAAATCCTTTGTGACGGGGTGGGGGCCTGGAATGATTATAGGGCTCGGTCTGATGTAAATCCGGATTTGACGCATATTGAAATACGTAATGCAAACCTTCATGATGCTCAATTAAATGACTGCAATTTTGATGGCTCGACTTTCATTAATGTTGATTTGCGCAATTCCAATTTGCAATATGCCAGGCTCAATGGCATCAATGTTTCCCGTTCATCCTTAGAAAATTCAGTTCTACAAGGGGTAGAACTCAAGGGTTCTGATTTCAAACGGGCATGTTTTCGAAACGCGAACCTTAAAAATGCTGAGGCGTTTGAGCTAAAAATTCGCCATAGTGATTTACGTCATTGTAACCTCGATAATTCACACTTTCGATTTACTCATATTTACAACAGTGATCTTCATGATGTGACTTTTAATAATGTGAAACTGGAATTTGCAGTACTGAAACGTGTATCCGCCGAGAAATCCCTGATATCGTTACTTAGAAGTGCCGGCTTTGCCGTTGAACTTGCCAATCAGCCCACACCTGAAGAGTGGCTTGATTGGTCGAACTTTAGTGTTCGGACTGCTGATGATGAATTTGGCAATATTGTACATAAAGGCAAAACTTACTGGATTAACGACGGACGATGGGATTTTTTCATTAGTCATGCCAGCTCCATTAAGGAAACAGTAGTGCGTCCATTGGCTAACGCGCTTAAGGAACGAGGTCAAAGAGTATGGTTTGATGATTTTCAGATAAAAGTGGGAGATGATCTGGACAATATTATTGCGCAGGGCATTAAAGGTTCTTTATTTGGAGTTGTTGTTATTAATGATGATTTTTTCGGACGACATTGGACGGAAGCAGAACTAGATGCATTGTTACAGAAAAGAATTTTTCTTGTATTGCATGGCATTGAAGCAAAAGAACTAAAGCGATTACGCCCTGGCCTGGAAAATCGTTTCTGTATCGACTCTAAAGTTGGTGCGAACGCTGTCGCAGACAAACTAATCGAAGCTGTCCAGCGCCCGCCTCGAGAAGCAGGTTTGACTGGTCTGGAATAATTGGGACAAAAAGTATATTTCAGATACCATCGACTGCGATAACTAATAATATAGCGAGCAAATTAATTCAAATATGAAAGAATAGCAAGATGAAAATATTAAACGATAAGGGAGAAATAATATGGCGTTATATGCATTTGATGGTACCTGGAATTCAGATGAAGACAAACTTGTAGAGCAAACCAATGTGGTTCGATTTACCGAGCTCTATGTAGTCGACCCTGAAATATTCTTAAGTCTATGTTTTTAATGATTTAAACAGTAAAAAGCGTTAGAATAAACGTCCAGAAAAGCCATTAAATCAAGGAAAAACTGGACGAATCAGAGGTGAGCATTGAGTAAACCATCGACACCAAATACCAACCAGGGTAATTTTTTGTTTGCTGATTTAATCGATCAGCTCAACCCCAAACACCCCCTGCTGCAGCTATCAAAGCAAATCGACTGGTCTGTTTTTGAAGAGGAATTTTCACCGCTGTATTCACACTTAGGCAAGCCCTCAAAACATATCCGTTTGATGGTGGGCTTGTCCATTTTAAAACACATGGAAAACCTGTCAGATGAAGTGCTCGTGCAACGTTGGGTGCAAAATCCTTACTACCAGGCTTTTACCGGCGAAGTGGAATTTCAATGGGAACTGCCTTGTGAGCCGACGAGTTTAACGAAGTTTAGAAATCGTATAGGCAGTACTGGACATGAAAAAATACTGGCTGCTTCAATCGCCCTGCACCAGGAAAAAATAGCCGAAGATGAAATATGCATAGACACAACCGTCCAGGAAAAGAACGTCACCTTTCCAACGGACGCCAAACAATATCGAAAAATTCATCAGCACTTACTGAAGATTGCGCGAAAAGAAGCGATCAGTTTGAGTCGCACGTATGAAAAAGAAGTGAAGAAGCTCAAGCTTCACACACGTTTTGCAAGTCATCCGAAAAATCGTCAGCGTGCCCGCAAGGCAGTAAACCGATTAAAAACCATCAGCGGTCGATTGCTTCGAGAAATACAGGGTAAAATGACATTGGAGCAGCTTGAGCATTACCGTGAAAGGTTTGCCTTATATCTACGCCTGTTGTTGCAAAAGCGTGGAGATAAAAACAAGTTATACAGTTTGCACGAGCCCCACATTTACTGCATGAGCAAGGGTAAAGCACATCAGCGTTATGAATTTGGCACCAAGGCCTCTATAAGCACTACACGAGACTCGGGTGTTATTATCGGCGCACTGGCATTTGAGAAGAATGTATTTGACGGGCACACTGTGCCTGATGTGCTGTCACAGATAAAACGATTATTAGGACGTGTGCCTGCGATCGGCATCGGCGACAGAGGTTACCGAGGGAAGTCAAAAGTGAACGATACTCAAATAGTGACACCGAAGCCTGCAAGAAAAAATGCATCAAAGGATGCTATAGCATTGGCCAGAAAACGGTTCAGGCGGCGAGCCGGTATAGAGCCGGTGATCGGTCACTTAAAGAGTGACCATCGACTAAAAAGAAACTTCCTGAAAGGCTTTGCCGGCGATCAAATTAATCTGATCATGGCCGCTGCTGCCTTCAACTTCAAAAAGTGGATGAGGGAGGTTATTTTTTGGCTTCAAAAATTAACATCAATAAAAAACGTACTGGAAAGGATATTTTACAGGCACAACATGAAACCTGTTTAAATGCCTCAGATGAATATTTCAGGATCGACTATTTAGAGATGTAATTTCAAGATTAAAGCACACGGCCAATGTGCCTTTATTACTGGTAATAGTGCTGGCAACCAGCCAGTCTGTCGCGCAGCAATGGAGCCTGGAATCAAGTGTGGAACAGGCGATGTTGACGTCACCTGAATTAAAACAGGCAGACGCTGAAATTGGCGCTCGTCAGGAAGACACGAACCTTTCCAGTATGTGGCCTGATCCCGAAATTGGATTTCGCGTCGATAATAAAATGGGACAGGATGATGGTGCCGGTGGTTATGATCTGACTGATGTTGTTATCAGGCAGTCCATCCCGGTGTCACGTATCAAACATCAGGAATCAGCTGCTGAGGCCAGCCTGAAAGCTGCCATGTTCTCTTATCGCTACCATTCACTGCAGGTACAGAATCGTGTCTCAAAAGTTTTTCACCAGCTACAGTTTGCTGCGGCAGAACTGTCTCTGGCAGAAAAACAGATGCAGTTGGCCGATGAGCTGTATGGTCAGAACAAAAGTAAATCAGCAGGCATTATGGTGCGTTATTTAACTCCGCTGGAGAAAATGCGGCTGACCATCATCCGTGAAGAAGCGCGACAGGCAGCAGGCAGTGCCGAAGGTAAATACAAAGAAGTGCTGAGTGAATTTGTAAAACTGATTGGTATTGAAATAGATGCTGTGACTAGCGTTGCAGAACTGCTTCCCGTTACTGTTATTCCCGCTATGGAGCAACTGACCGAGTTGCAGAATAACCATGCACAGCTGTCCAGTCAGCAGCAGCAGGTAATGGCAGCGAAGCACGAAATTGATGTGGCTCGCAGTAGTCAGATGGTTGATCCGAGCATCGGCCTGAGCTGGTCAAAAGATACGCTCTCGACCGGGCGCAGCGATATCTACGCAATCATGTTCAATATACAGATACCGCTTAGTGACCGTAAAAATACAGCGGCAAGCAAAGCGACTTACAAAGCAAGCCAGCAGCGTATAGAACTGCAGTTATTAAAACGTGAGCTGAAAATTAATCTGAATAAAAGTTTTACGCACCTGAATCATGTGGTCAAACAGGCCGTGGACTATAAAAAGAAGGTGCTCAAACCCGCCGCTAAAATGCTTGAGCTGACCAATAATGGGTTCACCAGTGGTGAGTTAAATATACTGTCTCTGGTGGATGCCAACAATACTTATTTTGAAGCCCGCCTGGCTTACCTCGAGCTGCTCTATCAGGCAAGGGTAGAACTGGCGGACGTTAAACTGTTTGCCGGTCAACTGACTACAGACATCCCGGTGCAGAATGTCAGTTTAAATGAGGGAGACAGGTAGCATGATAGCTGCAATATTACGTTTTTCTCTTATACAGCGGTTGATGATTCTACTGGTCACGCTGGGTATTTCTGCAGCCGGTTTATGGTCTTTTAAAACCTTGCCGATTGATGCCTTTCCGGATATATCAGCGCCCCAGGTACAGATCATTATCAAGGCGCCGGGCATGTCGCCAAGCGAAGTAGAACAGCGCATTACCTTTCCGATTGAAATGGAAATGCAGGGTATTCCCGGGCAGACCGTACTTAGATCAACAACAAAGTATGCACTGAGTGTCATTGTTGTCGACTTTGAAGATGACATGGACATTTACCTGGCACGCAACCTGGTGACAGAGCGACTCAACCAGGTCTGGGATTCATTACCTGCAGATGTTGAAGGCGGGCTTGCTCCCATTACCACACCGCTGGGTGAAATATTTATGTATCGCATCATCGCCGATAACAGCAGCGATGCCAGCGGTAAGAGCTACAGCAACCAGGAGTTGCGCAGTTTGCAGGACTGGGTCATCCGTCCGCATTTACGCAAGGTAGAAGGGGTGGCGGATGTCAACTCACTGGGCGGTGAAGTGCGTACCTACGAGGTGGTTATTAAACCGAAAGCACTGGTTAAACACGGTATCAGTATCGATGAAATAGAGCATGCGCTGATGCAGAGTAACCGCAATGCAGGCGGCGATCGTATTAACCAGAATGATGAAGTGTTGCTGGTACGTACCGTGGGTAAGCTGAACGACATAGACGACATCAAAAACATAACCGTGCGTACACGTTATGGTGAGCCGATACGCATTAGTGATTTGGCCGAGGTTCGCATTGGCAGTATGACACGTTACGGTGCGGTGACGGCTGATGGCGAAGGTGAAGTGGTTACCGGGCTGGTTCTGCTGCGTAAAGGGGCGAACAGTTTGCAGACAGTAGCCGAGACCAAAAAGGCGCTGCAGGCATTAAAAACAATTTTGCCTGAAGGCGTTAGCATCAAATCGTTTTATGATCGAACCGAACTGATTACCAAGGCAGTATGGACAGTGGAAAAGGCACTGGCTGAAGCCGTTGTGCTGGTATTGCTGGTGTTGATTATTATGCTGGGTGATATCCGCAGTGCGTTTACGGTGGCATTAATTTTGCCATTAACCGTGTTGTTTACCTTCATTATGATGAAGCTGTTTAATGTATCAGCCAACCTGATGTCACTGGGCGGGCTGGCAATCGCTATCGGCATTCTGGTTGATGCCGCTGTGGTGGTAGTGGAAAACATTCATACCCATTTCAGTAAAGCA
>CAWEEC010000071.1:0-28273 GCA_963807785.1 uncultured Gammaproteobacteria bacterium
TGCCTGCGGTAAAGATGATGCTCTCAAGGAAGCAGCGGAATGTGTATTTCCTGATGCGCCTGATGACTCTGCACCCGGATGGGTATGCGACTTTCCCGTGGAAGGTATAGCCGTTTCTGCTGTCGGTGTGGCCGAGAAATCAGAAGCAGGCCACAGCTTTATGAAGAACATGGCTGCAACCGATGCACGTGTACAACTGGCACAGAGAATGAAAGTACATGTGCAGAACATGGTCAAGCAATATGCTGAGACCACGGGCGCAGCAGATACCGAAACCGTGGATAAAGTGAACACTTCGGTGACCAAGCAGATCACAGATCAATCACTGCTGGGAACCAAGATATACAAGACACGCACCAGTCCCAACGGAACGCTGTACGTATTGCTGGGTATGGATGCGAACGCAACAGCAGAGGCCACGCAGAATGCCTTGAGAACAAGCATGGGTAATGATTCGGCATTGTGGCAGCAGTTCAAGGCTCAAAAAGGTCAGGATGAACTGGCGGCCTCAATTGCTGAGATGAAACAGCAGTAAGGGTGTTGTAATTGCAGAATCAAAACCGGCATCCGGGACAACTCGGATGCCGGTTTTTTTATGCAAGAAATATAACCGCAGAGGCGAGGAAGGCGCTAATGTTTATGTCCACAGATGAACGCAGATATAAACGAATGTTTTCATCATGCCCTGGAGTACAGCAGCACGTGTTATTACAATTTAAAATAACATCTGTGCTTATCTGCGTTCATCTGTGGACTGATATAAATAATAATTCAACAGTATCGTAGGAGCGGCTTTAGCCGCGAAATAAATCTGGCTTAGATTTATCTGGTTCGGAACAATACTTAATATGAATAAATTGCATGCTGGTTTAATTTTTCTCTGTCTGTTGCTGGTGTACTCACCAGCCAACTCGGTCAACGACTTTCAACAATGGAAGCAACAACAGCAACAGTCTTTTCAGCAATACAAGGATGAGCGTGACCGTGAGTTCACCGCGTTTTTGAAAGAACACTGGCGCGAAATGGAGCTGCTCAAAGGTTTCGTGCGTGACGATAAACCCAAGCCAGTGGTGATGCCGGTGGCACAACCGCAACCTGAGCCCCGGCCAGTTCCTGTTACAGAGCCGGACAGCAAACCGCTTGAGGAGCAACCGGCAATCCCCGTTAAGCCGGAGCCGCTTGTTATCGCGCCGCAACCCCCTGATGTATTACCGGTTGATAAACCGCCAGTAGCGGTAAAGCCCGTGCCCGTGCCAGTGCAGCAACAAAAAGGAATTCGAACCCGGCTGGATTATTTTGGTACGCCAATCACTTTTTATTATGATCCCGCTGTAAAAAGATCCTTGCCATACCGGTTGAGTGAAACTGCATTGAGTAATTTCTGGTCTGAGTTGAGCAAGTCAGACTATGAACCCCTGCTTGAGCAGTTAAACAGTCAGGCACAGGCACTGCAGCTTAACGACTGGGGATATGTCGTGCTGACCAACAGGCTGGCACAAAAAATATATCCATTATCCATTAACAAGCAGGCGCTGTTTACCTGGTTCGTACTGACCAAGGCGGGTTTCAGTAGTCGAATTGCCTATGACGAGCGTAATGTCTATTTACTGGTGCCATCAACACAACGCATTTATGACGTTTCATATTTTACTTTTGACAATGAACGGTATTACGCGATTCGTTTTGATGGAAATGACAACAAGCTGGGCAGGGTATATACCTATGATGGTCATTATCCAGGAGCAGAAAAAAAACTGGATATGCGTATGCGCACTAAAGCGGCAAAGGGTGACAATGTTGAAAAGCGCGACCTGTCATTTCAATATGATGGCAGGCGCTACTCTATAGAAGCCGATTACGAAAAAGCTCGAGTGGACTACCTGAATAGCTATCCACAGCTTGATCTCGAATTATATTTTAGTTCCGAAGTGGGCGAGACAGCCGAGTCACCCCTGTTGCAGCAGCTTGCCAGTGAAATTGAAGGCATGAGTGAACAGGATGCAGTTAACTTCCTGCTCAGGTTTGTGCAAACTGCGTTGAAATACAGGACGGATGAGAACCAGTTTGGTCGGGAAAATTATCTTTTTCCTGAAGAAACGATTTATTATCCTTATTCCGACTGTGAAGACAGGTCGGTATTGTTCTCATGGCTGGTAAAAAGGTTACTGGGCCTCGAGGTGGTTGGGCTGAATTATCCGGGTCATGTCGCAACTGCTGTTCATATGACACAGCGTGTGCGGGCGATCATGTTGTTTACAACGGTAAACGCTTTACTGTGACTGATCCTACCTACATCAATGCAACTGCAGGTATGACAATGCCGGAGTATAAAAATACAAAACCTGGTGTGATTGAAATCAGGTAACGCTAAATTATTCTGCGCTATGCTAGAACGTAAGATCTATAACAAAGGACAGCTGGTAGTAACCAGGGTCAGTGGTAAGGTAAAAAGCCAGGAATTAATAGACCATGTGTTCTGGCTGATTGATAGCCATAACATTGGCGAAATTAAATCCGGATATGACCAGGTTGTATATGCCGAAGAAATCGAGTCAATGCATATCAAACAAGAGGATATCGAACGTATATCACAAATCAGTACCGGCCTGGGACAGGGCAGGGGCAAATTCAGAACTGCGATTGTTGCAGATCAGACATACGATATTGAATTGGCACATTTCTATAAGTCACTAGCTAAAAACTCGGATCTGGAGGTGGAAGTCTGCGCTGACTTTACACATGCTTTCGTGTGGCTGGGCTGCGACAATCCCGAGCCGCCATTATACAAATAAATAACTAGTACCACGCCTGGCCAAAAGTAAGATAAAACGCCGTGTCTTCCGGCCCTTTCGCTACATCGATTCCGGCGTGGGCGCCAAAACGTCGTGCAATAAAGTATCTGAAACCGATACCTTTGGTATATACCGTATCATCGGCCGCAGCAAGCGTATCGACACTTTGGGCTCGACCTACACCGCCGAACAGTATCAGGCTCCATCGTGATGTGTAATTCCAGCGAAATTCGGCTTCGCCGAGCGTGATGGTTTCTCCCTGGTAACGCATTGCCGGGATGCCGCGTAAACTAATGAACGGATATTCATAAAATGCCGCATCACCATCGAGTGTTTCGACCTCGCCACGTAAGCCAAGCACAAGTGAATCAGTCAGTCCGGTAAAATATTTAGCATAGGCCTTGTATCTTTCAAATTCGTTGTCGCTGCCGAACGCTTTACGAAAAAACGATGCTTTGACACCTGAAGACATGCCGCTGCTGGGTGTGAACAGGGTATCACGACTGTCATAATCCAGTAGCAGGCTGATAGAGGCTGCGGTGCTGTCAAACTTGATATCAGGAATTTCAATGGGCAGTACACTGGAGATGTTGAATTTAATATTCGAATCCAGCAGCAGGTAGTTGATGCCGGCAAAAAAATCGGAGTCCTTAATGCGAAACTTCAGCTCCTGTAAAAAAATAGTGGGTTCGATATTAAATCGTATTCCGTCACTTGAGGGGCCGTTGCCACCATCCAGGCCATAAAACTTCAGGTTGAGTGAGGCCTGCGCCAGTACGCCGGTATAGCGAATATTGTCATTTTTCCATACACCCATGTGCACACCGCCGACGAACCAGCTATCATTTTCAGTGTATGCACCGAACACGCCCGAGATGCTCGGAGGTATCATTCTCCCCTTGGCATCAATCGATTGCGGATCGAAAGTTTCACCATCTGGCGTCTTTCCGGCTAATGGGTCATGCAGAAACAGCAAGCCAGCGCCGACACCGACGCCGGTTGCAGGCTCGGTAATAATAATTGGAACTGGAAAAAAGCCTTTTCTTTCAGCCAGCCAGTGACTGACGTCAAACATGCCATCCTGCGGGTCGATGAATTCATCCATCATCGATGAACTCAATGCGTAGCTCGAAAATATAAACAGCGCAATAGCTGCGATTGACCCTATTGCGATGTTCATAACTGACTATTTACTTTTTTCAGGCTGGCATTTTTCCATGTTTTCGGATTCTATTTCTGTGACAACACCGTCTTCTGTCTCAAATTCAACACAGGCACCAACAGATAGCGGACCATGTTTTTCTTCCAGCTCGACTTCTTCTGTAACGCTGAATGATTTGCCGTCAATGACCCACATACCGTCTTTTCCTTCTGGTCTGTGTTCGAGAATGCCGGTGTATTCAGCTTCCTTGTCCGAGCATGAAGCTGAAGCTCCAGTCAGGATAGCGAGTAGTATCAGTTTTATGGATTTATAAAATATATTCATAATCATATGCCCTTTATTGCTGGTTTATTGGAAGACTGATAGATGACTGTTGATATAAAATGATGCTCACGTAGTATTTATGCAAAATCGTAAAATACCTTTTATTGACTCATGCCCTTAAGATTACACTTTTTTATCGTGCTCTGTCTAAGTGCGGCTACCGTTGCCGCTGAAGACAGTGGCGATTCAAAAGCGTCTGCTGGCGAGTTGAAAAATATCACCGAGTTAACGGGTCAGGCATCGCCACAGCAGGAGGATGCGCGCCGTCAGGTGAGATCAGAAGGCGAAGATCCGCAGGCAGAGAAAACATCGATACGCCAGAAAGAAGCTGAACACCCTGCTGAGCAGCAAAAGATACCCCGGCAAGAGCCGGCGCTGGATGAAGGACTGGAACAAGCCAGGGAAGAAACGAGGTCAGAGGAAGATGAGCCGCAGTTCAAGCGTGAAGCTGACGTAAGCGGGGAAATTGTCGAGGCGCCATTCAAAGGCGATGTCTATGGCAGCGTACGCTTGCATTTTCGATCAACTGACGAGGGCACAATCCTTGGTGACTCGGGTTCGCGTCTGGGTGCCGAAGCCGAATGGCGCACACGGTCCGATTCCTGGTTTTATGCGCGTGTAGAAGCTGGCTTCAATCTGTTAGATGAAGTAGACCAGCTTCTTAATCCCGGCGGAGGTGCCGGAGAAGGCAAGCAGGGCGACAGTTTATTTGCGCGTTTGTATAACGTTGGTATTGAGACCCCGGTAGTTGTCGCCAGTTATGGTAAAAGCTGGTCAACCTATTACAGGATTGGTAATTTCACCGACAGGTTCGATAGCACCGGCAGTAGCGCTATCGGCATGTTCAATGCCAATACCGATGGTGGTGCCACCGGGACCGGCCGTGCGGACAGTGTATTGCAAACACGCGCGTTTATCGATTTCTTGCCAGAGCGCTGGGGCGTCAAGCCGTTTAATCTCAATATCCAGTTGCAGAGTGATCAGCCTGTTCCCCGTGTGCAGGGTGTGAATTATGAAAATGCAATCGGTGTTAGCGCAGTGCTTGAGTCCAGAGAGGATTATACCTTCGGCGTCGCCTATAACAGGGCGAGAATTGGGGATCTGGATGATGCAGCAGTAAAAGCGGCAGGCATAGTGGGCGATGCCCAGGCCTATCTGATTGGAGCGAGGTGGTTTAATGAGCAGTGGTACCTGGGATTTACCCTGGCACGCTTGAAGAACCAGGATACCACGGATCAGGGCACCTACTTCCTGGGTTGGGGTTCGGAGCTGTATACCCGTTACAAGCTGATCAAGGGTTACTGGCTGGTTGCGGGTTATAACTGGCTTGAGCCTGATTCAGATCAAATCCAGGTCGGTGATTACAAGATACAGTACGGCGTTGTTGGCCTGCGTTATTCGATTGATGATTTCAATCGGCTGGTCTTTGCCGAGTGGCGACTGGATGGTAGTGTCAGCGAAGATGGCACACAACTTGGCAACATATTTACACTGGGTGTGCGTTGGGATTTTTGATTTACCCGACGTGAATAAAATAGAGTTTCATTAGTTGAAAAATCCAGTTGATTGTAAGTTTACTGAGGACTCATATTGGCTATTCATTTTACTAGGCGCCATATGAAAAAATTATTATTAGTGTGTGCGGGGTGGTTGTCGGTTAACTCCCTGGTGCTGGCAGATAACTGGGACCTGGCGCAGGATTCGATCAGGCTGGGTGTGGCAGAAGTTGACAGGACTGTCAGCGAAATATACCAGGGTAAAAAGTTGCTGCTGGGAACTCACTACTGCAACGCACCGCTTATGCAGGCCTGCAGTATATGTGACTGACGGTTATTTTATGGCTTAACGCCGTCCATGATCATTGTTTTTGGTACAGGATTCTTTCAAAGCTGCCAGGTACGCAAAGAGGGTATATTCAATTCATCCCATCAAACAAAAGCGTTTTATTCTTGTCTATATATCAGTCCACAGATGAACGCATATAAACACAGATGTTTATTTAAATAGTAATAAAACAGTGCAGCTGCGACTCCAGGGCACAATAAAAAATTCTTTTATATCCGCATTAATCGCGTTCATCGTGGACAAATACTTTAGTGCACGCTGTGACAATAACATTAAGTTATTTTGCGCTCTCTGCGCCCTGTAAATATTACCACTGCCAATTTATTCTTTAGATCATCTGTTGACGTTGTGCATAGACCAGGTAACGTTCACTTCCGCCGCTTGTGACGGCATTGAACGGATAACAGGTAACAAGTATCAACTCATCGTTACTGCTGTCCACGGAATGGCTGCGGCTATCAACGATGGCTGTTCTGCTTACCGTGTAATAATGAATTGCATCTTTCGTTTTTAGTATAAGCCTGTCCCCGGTATTGATATGTTGCAGAAAACGGAAATGGGTATCACGATGGCCGCTGATCATTACCGTGCCGTGTTGCTCTGGCATGGCACTGGCAAAAGAATGTCCGGGCCCGAATGCCAGGGTTGCACCGCTGTCTCCTGCGAGCACAATCCGGGTAATATTCATTGCAGGAACCATCAGCTCCGCTACGGGCCAGGTATCAGCCCAGGGCCAGGGTTTGTTGTGCTCGTGATCACGGAGCGTTTGCTGCCATGTACGATCTAGCAGTATTTGCGCTGTCATTGCCTTGGTGTGTATCCAGCCAGCCAGTCCCAGTTGCCAGCCAGCGGCGGCAGCCAGGATAACGAAGACAAAAGTTAGCTTGTGGTGTATGTTCATCGCAATTGTCTCCACAGGTAGCAGACCATGGCAAGTGCGAACAGCATTAGTGCGATCATCAAGTGTAGCGCTGCACTGGTTGCTGTTTGTGGCAGGTTGAGTTGCGCCATGAGTAACCCTGGTGTTGTTGATTGACCGGGCTGGCCGAGTTTCCAGCCATGGGGAAGATTGGTTTTCAGTTTTTCACTGTGCAACAGGCCGCTGCTATTGACAGGAGTTACGTCCACTGCAACCAGGCTGGTAAAACGGCTGACCAGGTGATGATCTATCGATGTTGTTATGATGCTGTTTTTTATCGCGTCTCGATCTTGCTTGTTACTGGCATCATGGTGCTGTTCCATCAATGTCGAGATTTTATTACGAGCCCAGGCTGTTTTGATGCCTGCATGATGGTTGCTACCAGAAGACAGTTTGACTTCCTGTTGCCAGCTGCTGTTACCAAGATCACCATATAAGCTAATGCTGTCACCGAGCTGTTTGCCGCGAAGCACGATGGTCAATGGTTCACCGAGATAGAGATCAGGCACGGGATCCGGATATAGTTCTACATCCATCCCCTGTATCCTGATGCTTATATTAACCATTGCGGGCGATTCCAGTTTCTCCAGTAAAGCATTGGTTTTTTGCTGTACTTCGTTAATATCGCCGATATAAGTAAAGGTGCCACGACCTGAGCGCGCAGCCTTGCGCATGAAGTAACTGTTTGGTGCTGAACCTATGCCAACGGTGAACAAGCGATTATCGCCGAGTTGATTGCTGATTAGATTGAACAACACATTTTCGTTGTCAACATTACCGTCGGTGAGGAAAATCAGCTGTCGGATACGAGTCAACTCGGGCTGATCATTAAGCGCAAGTGCGAGTGCCGGCAGCATGACGGTACCGCCATCAGCTTTCAGACCGTTGACGAACAGGCTGGCTTGCTGAATGGCCTGGCTGCTGGCGGGTATAGAGCGAGGATAAAGATGCTCTGTTGTGTCGTTAAACCAGATGATGTTAAACCGGTCCTGCGGTTGCAGACGACCCAGTGCCTGGATCAGGGCGGCCTTGGCCTGCTCGATCGAGGTGCCTGCCATCGAGCCGGAGACATCGAGTATAAAAATCACATCGCGCGGCAGTTGCTGCTGCCCGAGTTCCTCCAGGCCGGGAGGAAGTACTGACACTAAAGCATACTCGTAGTTATCGTCCTGCTCAGTGAATACAGTCGTACGTGGCTGCTGGCCCAGTTCAGGCTGCCATACCAGTTCAAAGTCACGGTCTGCAAAAATTTTGCCGGAAGCAAGTGCAATGCTGTAGCGGGTTGTATCGGTCTGCCTGATATCAATTGCATGATATGTGCTGTCCAGTGCTGCGAGTGGCACACCTGCATCCAGTGATACGTGAATGTGGACAGGGTTGACCCTGGTTTGTGCAAGTTCTGTAGAGACATCCGTAGGCTGGTCAATGTCGTGTGCAAGCCGATCGCTTGCGTTAAAACGTGGCCCCACGACCATGGGAAAACGCAGGCGATAACTGCCATCACGGTAATCGAGTGTTTGCTGATACTCGAGCTCGAGGATGATTTCTTCCCCCGGTGCAATGTTGGCTAATGCAGTTTTGAATACATTTGATCTTTGCTGCTCAACCAGCCCGGCTTGCCTGCCTTCATTTTTCGCGGCCTGATAAAACTTTTTCGCCTGTGCTCTTTCGCGGATTTGTCCTTCGATTATGCGCTCGCCAATACGTAATCTGAAATGATCAACCGCTGCATTTTCGGGTAGAGGAAAAACATAAATACCCTCTGCCCACTGGGTGCCGGTGTTTTTGAAACGTTGCCTGACTGTAGCGCGCGATATCATACCGGAGACGGTAAAGTCGGCATCGGTTTCCAGTAACAGCGCATTGGTGTAGTCACCGTTGCCGGAGGATAACCAGACAGAACCCTGTGTTGGGTCCATCGGCCCGGGTTCGTTGTTGTAAGCAAAGGCTGTTTCCGCCAGTAAACCAAAACTGGTGTATAAAACTACAGTGCCAAGTAAACGAAACAAGATAGTAGTCAGACTTGTGCTGTTAAAAAAACACATTTCAACGGGGATGAGTTTCATGATTTCCTCCGGTTATTGATGCTTGAGTGGTTTGTAGCGACGTCCAACTGTCACAATGTTGTCACCTGAGAGCACAACATAAGCATCCATCATGTCGGACAGGCGCCTGATGACGACATGGCCGACTTCGGATGCAAGGCTGCGGCGACTGTGCCGGTCGAAAAAACACACCGTGGTGCCATTCATGCCCTGGAAACGGCATCCGTATTTGCATAACCACTCAATGATCAAAGGCGGTATTGCACGCTGTTGTAATCGAGTTTGCGCATGTTTCGTCATGTTCATATGTTTGCACCTGTATTGTGGTTAGGGTTTTGTCTGATTGCAGGCCCTCCCCCTGCGGGAGAGGACTCGTATAGTGTTCAGGGCAAAAATATCAAATCGATGACGCATCCTCGATCGATGCAACCGGGCTTTTTGAAACCGGCATGGCATTCTGAAAACGAATGACAACGCGACGGTCAAAGTTATAGGCATCGAGATCGCCTGGGCTGGAAATAAACTTGTGTTCACCATAGGCATGAGAGTGGATACGTTTAGCTTCAACGCCGGCCTGTACCAGTTCATTGCGAACTGCATCAATACGCTCATTTGATAATGCCAGGTTGGAATCCTTGTTACCGCGGCGGTCAGAATATCCTTCTAGATGGATGTCGGTATTTGGCATAACCTGCATAATTTTTGCCAATGCCTGCATCTGAGGTTTATAAAATGCTTCTACAGATATGCTGCCAGAGAGAAAGAACACATCGAGGCTCAAGTCTTCGACCAGGATGTCTTCAAGAATTGACGTGTGATTAATTACTTCATCGTCAAGAACGTTTTCGATCTCATTTGCCTGTGCAACGATAACTGAGCCTGTGGTTTCATTCTCATTTGATGGGGTAGATACAGCTGGCTCGGATGCGTCTGTATAATGTTGGCCTGTATCTGTTAGCTGCTCAGAAGTAATGTTATTCATGGCATCGTGCTTACCCGCCAGGCTGCCAATCAGCCCGCCTGCAATGAAGCCGACAGGACCGGCAATGAGTGCGCCAGTGACGGCGCCTATGCCGGCGCCGACGTATTGCTGTTGTTTAATGTTGTTTGGGCTGTTTTCTATTGCATGCACGTTGAATGATGTGCCGGCTAGCAGGCTTGATAATATAGCTATTGTAATAAACTGTTTTTTCATGATTCTCTCCAGGGTTGCTTTCGGCGGTTCAAGCTGAAGTGATTGAACTTCGCCGTGTATACGTTGCCCATTACAGCAATACCGCTGCGTCTGATCTTTGTGATTGCGTGGAGGAATAATGGAGAAAAAATGGACGTTACTGTCGGTATCTCTACAATTCAGCCAAATTCCGCTAGATTAGGCTTATGAGCTATAACATCGCGATCGTCGAGGATGACCCGCAACAGCGTGCACATTACGCTGAGGCATTGCGAGCAAATGGTTACCAGGTTGCTGAGTACGAAGACCGCGAGCAGGCAATCCGGGGTTTTGAGCGGGCGCTGCCTGATCTTGCAATTCTCGATATTATCCTTGGCAGTGAAGTTGGCGGTGGTTTTGAAATATGCCGTCAACTGAAACAGATCAGCCAGCAGATACCGGTTATTTTCCTGACCACGCGTGGTGATGAACTCGACAAGATTTATGGCTTGCAACTGGGTGCCTGGGACTATCAAACCAAGCCTGTATCACTGGAGTTTTTAACTACCCGCGTCGACTCACTTTTCAGGATAAAAGAAAGCAGTGCAAATCATGCGGCTGATACCAGAAGCCTGGGAAGCATCGAGATTAATCCTGTAACAATGCGAGTACAGTGGAAGGGTACTACTGTTGAATTGACACCAACCGAGTTCGATATTTTATCTACCTTGCTGGCGAGTCCTGAAGGCGCAAGCATTGAGGAACTGGTACGCGCAACTCGACAGGGCCTGGTAGAAGACAATACCATCAACACACATATACTGCATATACGCAAAAAGCTAAAGAAAATTGACCCTGGTTTTAACTGTATAAAAACCCGCTATGGTTTTGGGTATTGCTGGATATGTCAGTAGCGAACAAAAGCAAACGCCGTGGTATGAGTATGGGTGTACGCATGTTGTTATTCAGCTCACTGTTCCTGTTTGCATTGCCCTGGCTGGGTTATCGTTATATTGATGAGATGAAGGACTTCCTGCTGCAGGGGCAGGAACAAGCTCAATTACTGGCGGCTCGAGCTGTGGCCACCGTGCTCAATGGGCGCGCTGACCTGTTTTATCCGACTGATAAGCCAACAGATATCTCCATTGAAAAAAATGCACTCTATGTGTACCCACTGGACAGTCCCATAGAAGTTGATGGTTACTCCGGCGACTGGGGTGTATTGCAACAGCAGGCAAAGAAGTTTGGCGGTGAAAGTGTTGTCTATGATCGCACGGGTGGTTCAGGTCAGGCGCTTGCGTTCAGCCTGTTACTGGGTGAATTCCGCAAGAAAGTATATGCCCTGATCCGGGTGAGTGATAAATATATTGTCTACCGCGATCCCAAATACCGTCGACTGGATCACAGTGATCATGTGCGTTTTGAAATAATAATGCCGGATGGTGAGAACAAGAGGATCATGTTTATAACAGAAGGCCAGGGACAGGTCAGTGTTTATGAAATGATGCCTGACTGGAAAACGCCGGCAACTGGCCAGCCGATCTATGCCATATCCGGTATATGGCGCGAGCGTAGCGATGGTTATGACCTGGAACTGCGTCTACCTGCATCGTGGTATGGGCCGCAACCGCAGATGATGATCAGCGTGGCGAATGTTGATAGTCCGGTTGAGCGCCAGATCGATTCAATCGTTGCAACACTACAAAAAGAGAATAGCGGGAAACTGAACCTGTTAATTACCCGTTCACCTCAGCTGGACCGGATACTGCAGGGTCTGGGTGGTGCAGATGAGGGTATTTGTGTTGTAGACCGATACCGGCGTGTGCGCGGTGTCTTTGGCAATGACAATGAAGGCGCGCTATGCTCGCAAACGGATACTGTAAGTGGTGATCTTGTCGATATTGCACTTGAAGGCAGTCAATCAGTACTGAGGCATGTTAATAGTGACGGTGAGACAGTTATTGTGGCTGCACAGCCGGTCTATGCCGGTAATGAGGTGCTCGGCGCAGTGCTGGTTGAAAACAACAGCAGCCACATACTGGGCCTGCAACGTCAATCGCTGCTACAAATACTCATTGCAACATTTTTTGTTTTTGTTGCCGCCATTGCCGGATTAATGCTGTTTGCTGCCTGGCTGGCCTATCGTATTCGCAAGCTGCAGAAAGAAGCGTCGCTGGCAATCGATGCAGATGGACGTGTAATCGCAGAGCATATAGATACCGACCAGTACGCTGCAGATGAACTGGGCCAGTTATCGCGTGACATCTCTGCATTATTGTCGAGACTGAAAAGTTATACCGGCTTCCTGGAAAGCGTTCCGCGTACCCTGCGGCACGAAATCCTCAACCCGGTCAATACCATTAGTATGTGCTTGCAGAAGCTGGAAGCTGACGAAGCCAACGAAGCCAATGAATCGATGCTAAACAGTGCACGCAAGGCTACACAGCAGCTGGAACTGATTGTGCATGGTCTCACAGAAGCGGCGCACATTGAAGAAGCTTTAACACAGGATGAGTATAGCAAGTTTGATTATGCAGCCATGGTTAAGGAATATGTGAGCAACACCAGGCTGAAGCATGACAATGTCCGCTTTAAATATGCAGGGCCTGATTCGGGTATATATGTAATGGGAAGTGATCTTCGAATCGCACAATTACTCGATAAATTGACAGACAACGCAGTGGATTTTTCTGACAATGAAAGTGAAATTGTATTTGTGTTAAAGCTGCACGGCGAGAACGCGGAGCTATCAGTCTTAAACGAGGGCGCTATTGTCCCTGAAGAGGTACTGGATGCATTATTTACTGGCATGATTTCAAATCGGCCAGGCAAGGACAGTAAGCCGCACCTGGGTATAGGTCTGTTTGTCGCCAATCGGATTGCCCGTCAGCACGGTGGGGCCCTGCATATATCAAATCGAACTGACCGTAAAGGCGTAACAGTCGGTGTTGTCCTGCCAACGACCGGTCAGGGAGATTAATGCTATAGCTAGTAAATAACTACACACGAGTGGAAAGTAGTTGTAGAATTTATCCAATAATTCTGCAACTTCTCACGGTGATGTATGAAAAATTACAGGTTTTCTTTAATCGCGATCTTTACCCTGCTGTTAACTGTATTTACGGTAGAGGCGGGAACTCAAGCTGTTATCGAGATAGAGGTTATCGAGGGCGGCAATACAGAAAAAAGTCACGAGATCATCACCTTTGACGAAAAAAGATTCAGGATCGATTTTGTTGGCGCGGACAGGAAAAAAACCGATGAGACTCCCTATATCATGACAGTCGATGGTGGCGAAAACTGGGTAATGGGTGATAAACCCAAGAAAAAATTTTACTGCACGAAAATGCAGACGGAAGAATTCTTCAGCAACATGGGGACCCAGATTACCGATGCAGTCGAGTTTTTCAATGTGAAGGCAGAATCGCCAACAGTTAAACAGGTACTGGAAGAAGCAGGCCCGAAGATCCTGGGATACAGTACAACACATGTAAAACTGGAAACGAATGCCAAAGCTTATGCCAGGTTTATGTTCATAAAATTTGAGTACTCGGTAAAAATTGTTGATGATCTGTGGTACACGACCGATGTAGAAAAACACCCGGTCAGGAAGAAATGGACAAACGCATTGACACAGTCAGGTAACGGTTTGATCGATCAGTTGTTTGCCGATTACTCCGCAAAATTACCGGGGCCGATATTAAAAACGGAATCGGTCACAGATATTACCAATGTCAGAAAAAAAGAAACCAAGACCCAGACTGAACACACGCTCGTTACAGCCGTAACAGAGCTGGATCAGACTGAGCTCGATGAGATATTCAAGATGCCTGCCTGTGAGCAAATGGATGATGATGAAGTTCAGGAGAAAGCCAAGGCATTATTATCAGCTGGTAAAATTATGCTTTGAGTCAAAGTAATGCAAATCATGATTTAAACTAATAATTATAACCTGAGGAATCACAATAACCCGCTTAATGCGGGTCATTTTTTGATATTTACTGATGGTTTGAATGTGTAATACTGTCTTTGCAGGAGTGGCGATTCCTGTTAACACGTTATTATTTTATTGATCAAGATCAATACTGAGCCGTGATGCAGTTGATATTTTAATATTTCATTGAGGTTCGTTTTTAGGGCCTGGAATGGAGGTATATCATGGGTAAGAAAGCAGCCAAAGGTAAGAAAACGGCTAAAGGTAAGAATAAAAAACCGGTCAAAGCAAAACAAGTCCCATTTGCAGCAATGGAAAAAAATTTTCGTGAGCTCGAAAGGCGGCTGGAAGAAGCTTTTTCTGACGGCTGGAGGTTTCCATCAAGATGGGATGTGCCGGAATGGTCCAAGTTTAGTAAATTAAAATTTATGACACCGAGGATTGATATTGTTGATCGTGACGATGATATTCTGGTGCGTGTCGATGTACCCGGTGTCAAAAAGGATAATCTTGATGTAACACTCACGGATAACACGATTACCATCAAGGGTAAAACCAGTGAAGAGAAGAAACAAGAGAAAGGAGATTACTTTAGATCTGAAACCATGAAAGGCTCTTTTTCTCGCACCATGTACCTGCCAAGTGATGTGGTCGGCAACAAGGCCGAGTCTACCTTCAAGGATGGCGTGCTTGAAGTAGTCGTGCCCAAGCTGGAGAAGGCTAAACGTATCAAGGTTAACGTATCCTGATATTCATATATAGCACGCTTGAGATGACAAGGGGTCGACTGAGTTCGACCCCTTTTTTTGTTTGGCGCGCCTGGCGCGATTTGAACGCGCGACCTTCGGCTTCGGAGGCCGATACTCTATCCAGCTGAGCTACAGGCGCAGATTAAATACAGGTACTAGGTACTAGGTACTAGGTACTAGGTACAGGTACAGGTACTAGGTACTAGTAGCTGGGTGTGGAAGCTTAAGGCTTATTTCAGTCTTAATCAAACCTGTGAAAGAAACAGGATTTAAATTCGGGATTCACCGCAGAGGCGCGGAGGCGCAGAGGAAAAAAAGATGAAATTACTAAATGGCATAAATCCAACGGACAAGCGTATGTTACCAGTCAAGGTATTACACAGGTTTGTAAACGATGATCCTTTAATCCGTACATAAATACACATATAGAAAGGCCTTCTCTGCGTCTCCGCGCCTATGCGGTTAAAAGATTTAATACCCTGTTAATTCGAGCAGCTATACAGTTTGCAGTAGTTGTACGCTGAACAGGCTGGATTCATCTGTCCACACCTTTTGCTGGCGGAAGCCTGCGGCTGCGGCAAGTTCACCGAATTCCTCGATGGTATATTTATAGGAGTTTTCGGTATGGATTGTCTCGCCTGCGTTGAGTTCAAATACACTGCCTTCAACATGAAATCGTTGCGCACGATTGCTGAGCAGGTGCATTTCTATACGACCCCGATCTGAATTATAAAACGCATGATGGCTAAAAGTATCCGGGTTGATGTCGCTGTCCAGCTGTTCGCGTATGCGCGTTATCAGGTTGAGGTTGAATTCTGCAGTAACACCTGCGGCGTCGTTATAAGCAGCATTAAGGATTCTGCTATCTTTTTTCAGGTCTACGCCAATTAACAGATGTCCTTCAGTGTTCATCATCACTGCGATGCGTTGTAACAGATCAATCGCATCATCCGGATCGAAGTTGCCAATACTTGAGCCGGGAAAGAAAGCCACTTTATGGCCAAAAATTTCACCATGAGGGATATCCAGTGTATGACTGAAGTCCACGCAAGCAGCATGCACATCCAGCCAGGGGTAATCCGCTGCCAGTGTGCGTGTCGAACTGAGCAGGAATTCTTTAGAGATATCCACGCCCAGGTAACTCGATGGGCGTAACTGCTCCAGTAGCAGGCGAACCTTCTTGCTTGCGCCGCTGCCGAGTTCGATCAGCAGGCAATCCGGTCCGATTAAATCGACAATATCATCTACACAGTTACGCAAAATGTTCATCTCGGTACGTGTCTGGTAGTACTCGGGAAGTTCACAGATCGCATCAAACAGTTCGGACCCGCGTCGGTCGTAGAAAAATTTTGGCGGGATCGACTTGGGTTCACCTGCCAGCCCGTTGACCACTTCACGTCTGAGATCATCAGTACTCGGGTGGGCGTCGTAAAATTTGACTGCGGCAGAAATCATAGGTCCCGGGCCAGGCGAATGCCGGAAAATTGCCAGCGGTCTTTCGGGTAGTAAAAGTTTCGATAGCTGCTGCGGACATGGTCAGCAGGAGTCACACATGAGCCGCCTCGAAGCACAGCCTGGTTCGACATGAATTTGCCATTGTATTCACCGATTGTGCCATCAGGTACGCGATAACCCGGGTAGGGCGCATAGGCGCTGGCGGTCCATTCCCATACATCGCCGTAGCATTGCTGCAGCAGCGTATCATTACTGGCGGCAGCCGGCTGGAGATAGTCTGAATCGCGAAGATTTCCCTGCACCGGCAATGCGGATACTGCTACTTCCCACTCGAATTCAGTGGGTAAACGCTTACCGGCCCAGCTGGCATACGCGTCGGCTTCATACTGGCTGACATGACATACCGGCGCCTGCGGGTCGAGCGGGCGCATACCACCCAGTGTCATATGCCACCATTCGCTGTCGCGTTGCTCCCAGTATAACGGTGATCGCCATGCTTCGGCCTGTACCGTCGCCCAGCCGTCAGATAACCACAGCGCGGGGTTATGGTAGCCTTCGTCGACGATGAATGCCAGGTACTCGGCATTGGTGACCGGTCTTGAGGCAAGCGCAAACGCTTGCAGCCATACCTTGTGACGCGGGTATTCGTTGTCATAGCCAAAGCCATTGCCAATATGACCTGTTTCAAACACGCCTTCATCTACTGGCAGCCATGATATATCCGCCTTCGCCTGTTGGGGTGGTACAGGCAATTCACGGTAGTGTGGTCGCATAGGGTTGTGTGCGAATACATGCTTCAGATCGGTCAGCATTAACTCCTGGTGCTGTTGTTCATGGTTCAGGCCGAGAACAATCAGCGATTCGACTTGCGGCCACAGGCTTTGTTTAATGCCTGAGATCAGCATATACATGGCTTCATCAATAGCGGCACGGTATCGATAGATTTCGGCCACGGTGGGACGTGACAACAAACCCCTGGCGGGACGGGAATATGGCTGGCTGTGCGTTACATAATATGAGTTGAACAGGTGATCATAGGCCGGATGAAAACAACGATAGCCAGGCTGAAAGGGAATTAACACGAAGGTTTCAAAAAACCAGCAGGTATGTGCAAGATGCCATTTTGCAGGACTTACATCGGGCATCGTCTGGATACAGTAATCTTCTGTTTCCAGTGGTGCGCAGACGAGTTCTGAATCTTTCCTGATGCGCTCATACTGGAGGATCAGTGACTCCCTGGCTGCTGCAACGCCGTGCTCAGCCAGTTGTGATGTAGATGGCATCAGATAGCTCCCCGCTGGTGTTATGACTGCTGGATGTAAGCTTGCAGGAAATTCGTATTATGAAAATAGGAATCATTTAGATCATACCTTCGATACCTGTTATTGGCAAATAACGCGATCGCAGATGATCAATGCCGTCACCATCATGTCCATTAATGATTATTAAATCGGTCAAGACTACGGTAAGAGATGGCTTCGGTGATGTGACTTTGTTGAATAGGCCTGGTTTCAGCAATGTCAGCGATGGTACGTGCCAGTTTCAGGATGCGGTGATAAGCGCGTGCGGAAAGCTGCAGTTTATCCATGGCTTTATCCAGCAAGGCCTTGGCTGCTGAATCTATACGACAATACTCATCAACTTCGTTTGAGCTGAGTTCTGCGTTACTTTTACCGGCGCGTTCAAGCTGTGTATTGTAAGCGCATATAACGCGTTTTCTGATTGTCTGGCTGTCTTCATTGCCTGGACTGTCAGGGTCGAGTGCGTTTTTATCCAGCCGGGGTACTTCAACGTGAATATCGATTCGATCGAGCAGGGGCGCGGAAATGCGATTACGGTAACGCCGTTGTTGTTCGACACTGCACTGGCACAGATCCCTGCCATCACAACTGTAGCCCTGGGGGCAGGGATTCATCGCTGCGATTAACTGAAAACTTGCCGGGAATTCAGCCTGGCGGGCTGCGCGCGAGATGGTTATGCTGCCTGTTTCCATGGGTTCGCGCAGCACATCCAGCACGTGGCGATCAAATTCTGTGAGCTCATCAAGAAACAGTACGCCGTGGTGTGCCAGCGATATTTCACCGGGCGATGGCTTGGAACCACCGCCTACCAGGGCGACACCGGATGCCGTGTGATGTGGATGGCGAAATGGCCGCTGCTTCCATTGGCTGATATCGAAACCATGATGGCTGATCGAGTTCACTGCCGCGCATTCCAGTGCCTGCTGATTCGTCATCGGCGGCAGAATACCGGGCAGGCGACTGGCAAGCATCGATTTGCCGGTGCCGGGTGGACCCACCATTATCATGTTGTGGCGCCCGGCTGCGGCAATTTCCAGGGCACGTCGTGCACGATGCTGGCCGCGCACATCAGACATGTTCGGTATGTATGCTCTGTCGCTGGCTGTTGCAGGTGTATTCACAGGGTTGCCAAGATCGCCCTGACGCTGCAGGTACTGGCAAATCTGCAACAGGGTTAGCGCTGCTTTGACTTTTACCTGTTCGACCAGTGCCGCTTGCGCTGCATTATCGCCAGGTAATACCAGTGTGCGTCCGCTGGCACGGGCAGCGAGTGCTGCTGGCAGACTGCCGCTTACAGAGCGCAAGTGCCCTGATAATGCCAGTTCGCCATGAAATTCATGCGACTCGAGCATATCGGTTTTAATCTGGTCAGATGCGGCAAGAATACCCAGTGCAATCGGCAGGTCATAACGGCCGCCATCTTTGGGTAAATCGGCCGGTGCCAGGTTGACGGTAATACGCCGCGCCGGAAATTCATAGTGAGAATTCTGAATTGCCGAGCGCACGCGGTCTTTGCTTTCACGTACAGCTGCTTCCGGCAGGCCAACGATTGATAATGCCGGCAGGCCGTTGGCTATATGAACTTCGACTGTAACTTCAGGTGCACTTATTCCCACCAGTGCACGGGTGATGACTTTAGCCAGGCGCATTACTACAGGGACGAGAGGCCAGGTACGAGGGATGAGGCAAACAGAATCGACATCCTGTCTATATTTAGCATGTAGTGCTCCTTGCAATGCAGTGCCTGAAATTGTATTCAGAATATTAATGAATTGAAAACGCGAAAGCTAATTTGATTAATTCCAAAAGCAGGGTGGGCACTGCCGGTCCTTCGGCCTAATAAAGTGTTGTAGTTTAGATTTGATCTGACATTTGTTGTCGATTTTCGTATAAGCGGAAAATCAGCCTAAGTAGGCGTTTTAACATCCTGTTTTCTCGCAGAGGCGCAGAGCACGCAGAGAAAAACGATATTTTTAATGAAAAAAACAGGTATTACCTCTGCGCTGCGCCTCTGCGAGAGTAAATTCATTTTACTTTGCGGGCTTTGCGCCTTTGCGAGAGTAAATATCTAGAGCCTTTGTTTATAGGGTCAATCCCGTACAGATAAAAAACTTAAGATTTTCTCGGCGAGCACTGCGCCCCTGCGAGAGTAAAACACATTATTCTCGCCAAGGCGCAAAGCACGCAAAGGTGTTCTGGGTTAAAACAACACAAGCTTTAGTAATTCCTGGCGACCTTGGCGCCCTGGCGAGAGGAAAAACATGATTTAAATCTCGCCAGGACAGTGGGCCAGGGCAGCAGGTGTTAAGGATAGATAAAATGTAGTAGTTCAGACTTGATCTGACATTTATTATCGATTTTCGTACTAAGCGGAAACAGCCTATGTAGGCGTTTTAACATCCTGTTTTCTCGCAGAGGCGCAGAGCACGCAGAGAAAAACGATATTTTTAATGAAAAAACAGGTATTATCTCTGCGCTCTCTGCGCCTCTGCGAGAGTAAATTCATTTTACTTTGCGGGCTTTGCGCCTTTGCGAGAGTAAATATCTATAGCCTTTATTTATATGGCCAATCCCGAGTGTACTGACAAATAATCATGGTCTGAGTTTGAGTGAATATGACACTGACTGGCAGATTAAATCCTGACTATTACAACTAAAGACAGGCAGGGGGTAGATGGGAATGTGGCAATTAAATTAAATAATTTCTTTGTGCCCTTCGCGTCTTTGTGCTGAACGTATTTAGTTTTTCTGTTCCAGTTCCTGTAACAGCTTTTCCAGTTTCTCCAGCTTTTCGCGCGTGCGTAGCAATAATGCGGTTTGCACATCGAACTCTTCGCGCGTGACCAGGTTCATTTTGGAAAGTGCATTCTGCAACAGGGTGTGGATATTGGATTCCAGGTCATCCTGCATTTGCTGCACATTTTCCGGCAATAGCGAAGTGATTTTCCTGGCCAGGTCATTTAATGAATCTCGATTAACCATAGGTTGAGCCGTCCTGCCTGCATGGAAGCGAAAGGGTTATCTTACCCCAATAAAAGCGCACCTGTTTGGGGCCCAGAAATATTGCACGCGCACCATAACGGTGCAACCGCTATTATTAAAAAATACACATATGCCTGATATTTGACAATAACTGATTGATAAGTCGACTGGTTCCAAAGTTGGCACGATGGCTGCTTTGAGCTTGTTACAGTTTTATGAACTGAACCTCTTTTTTTAATTATGTGGAGTCGACAAATGATGAATAGTAAAACTTTAAAGGCAATGACTTTGGGGGCTGCGGTTGCAGCGGCATTATCCAGCGGTGTTGCTTCAGCCGAGCTGACTGGTAATGCGGCAGCTGCATCCAACTATGTCTGGCGTGGTGTCACCCAGACAGCCGATCAGGCAGCCGTTATGGGTGGCATCGACTGGGGCCATGATTCCGGTATTTACGTGGGTACCTGGGCGTCCAACGTTGATTTCAGTGACATTGCTGCCGGTGAATATGGCAAAGGCTATGAACTGGACTTTTATGCCGGTTTCGGCGGTGAAGTCGGCAGCTTCGGCTACGATCTTGGTGTTATTACTTACGCGTTTCCTATAACGCCTGAGTTCAACTTCACCGAGCTCTACCTTTCAGGCACCTTCAACGTGTTGACCATTGGCGTTAACTACACCGCTGATGCCGCCTCCGGAAACGAGAATGGCGGATTTGATAAAGGTGACATCTATGCCTATGGCTCGCTGGATTTCGAAACCAAGGTCGGTGATATCAGCCTGTATGCGGGCAGCTATGCATTCGATAACCACAACAAGTTCGGTAACGGCGAACTCGATTACAGCCATTACGGTGCCAGCCTGTCCAAGGGTGATTTCGCATTCATCATTGACAAGAACGATATCGATGATCCGGTGCTGAAGAAAGTTCGCGTCTCCGTTATGTGGGGCAAGGAATTCGAGCTGTTGTAAGGCATATCCTTACGAGATTAATCCTTTAACCGAATTGTCCCGCCCCAGCGATATGAGGGCGGGCACATTCACAGGAGTGCAAATCAAATGAAACTGGTTACTGCAATTATCAAACCTTTCAAGCTCGATGATGTGCGTGAAGCGCTGTCAGAAATTGGCGTACAGGGCATCACCGTGACCGAGGTGAAAGGTTTCGGCCGACAGAAAGGCCACACTGAACTCTACCGTGGTGCGGAATACGTAGTTGATTTTCTGCCCAAGGTGAAACTGGAAGTTGCTGTTGATACTGATATGGCTGAAAAAGTCATTGAGGCAATCCGCAATGCTGCCAACACGGGCAAGATTGGCGATGGCAAGATCTTCGTCTCTCCAGTTGAAGATGTTATTCGAATCCGTACCGGTGAAACCGGCGCTGAAGCGCTCTAATCACCCTAACCGAATCTGGAGGATCTAATTGTGGATCAAGTACTCGAACTCAGCTACGCGCTGGATACATTTTATTTCTTAATCATGGGGGCCTTCGTGATGTGGATGGCTGCCGGTTTTTCCATGCTGGAAGCCGGCCTGGTTCAATCCAAGAACACCACGGAAATCCTGCTCAAAAACGTCGCCCTGTTTGCCGTTGCCTGTACCATGTACATGGTTATGGGGTACAACATTATGTACCCGGGTGAAGGCGTCAGCTCCTGGTGGCCGGGAATTTCGTTCTTCCTCGGCGGCGACAATGCAACTGCAGATGTCATTGCTGGTGGTGAAGATGCGCCTTACTATTCCAACCTGTCGGACTTCTTCTTCCAGGTTGTGTTCGTAGCCACGGCGATGTCAATCGTTTCAGGTGCTGTTGCAGAACGTATGAAACTGTGGAGCTTCCTGATATTCGCTGTCGTAATGACGGGCTTTATCTACCCGATGCAGGGTTACTGGAAATGGGGTGGTGGCTTCCTCGATGCTGCCGGCTTCAGTGACTTCGCCGGTTCAGGTGTTGTGCATCTGTGTGGTGCGACTGCTGCTCTGGCGGGTGTGATTCTGCTGGGTGCACGCAAAGGCAAATACGGCAAGGACGGTGAAATTCATCCGATTCCCGGTGCCAACCTGCCACTGGCTACACTGGGTACCTTCATCCTGTGGCTGGGCTGGTTTGGTTTCAACGGGGGTTCCGAGCTCAAGGTGTCCAATGTTGAAGAAGCCAATGCAGTTGCCATGGTATTCGTCAACACCAACGCCGCTGCCGCTGGTGGTGTCATCGCAGCCCTGATCGCAGCCAAGCTGCTGTTCGGCAAGGCTGATTTGACCATGGCATTGAACGGCGCGCTGGCTGGACTGGTTGCCATCACGGCTGAGCCACTGACGCCGACACCGGGTGTGGCCACCCTGATCGGTATGGCTGGTGGTGTACTGGTGGTGTTCTCCATTGTGATGATGGACAAGGTGAAAATCGACGACCCGGTCGGTGCCATTTCGGTGCACGGTGTCGTCGGTATGTGGGGCCTGATGGCCGTGCCGCTGACCAATACTGATGCTGGTTTCGGTTCACAGCTCTATGGTCTGGCCGTGATTTTCATCTGGACCTTTATCACCAGCTTCATCGTATGGATGGCCCTGAAGGTGGTTATGGGTATACGCGTAACCGAAGAGGAAGAGTACGAAGGTATGGACCTTGCCGAATGTGGAATGGAGGCCTATCCGGAATTTACCAGCGCTAAATAAGACTCCTGTTGGTAATGTGGTTGGCCGGGCATGGAAATGCCCGGCCTTTTTATTGGCTGAAGCAAAATCCCCCAATACAAACACCGGGGCAAATATGGTAAAACCTTTCTCAGGAGTCGAGATGTTGAACCCGTCCAGCAATGGCCGGGTTTTATTGCATCAGAAACGATGAAATTTTGCGGCATCATCAACAAATAACCACAGACCTGTCGGGGGATAAATGAAACTCATCAAAGCAATAATCAAGCCTTTCAAGCTCGATGACGTGCGTGAAGCGCTGTCCGAAGTCGGCATACAGGGCATTACCGTATCCGAGGTTAAAGGCTTTGGACGTCAGAAAGGCCACACCGAGCTCTATCGCGGTGCCGAGTACAAAGTTGATTTCCTGCCGAAAGTGAAAATCGAGACCGTCGTTAACGATGACAATGTTGAAAATGTTGTTAACGCTATTCGGGAGTCGGCCAATACCGGAAAAATTGGCGACGGTAAAATCTTCGTTCTGCCAATCGAGCAGGCGATACGTATCAGGACCGGTGAAACAGGCGACGACGCCCTTTAATCAAGCATGAGCTGTTGTCCTCATGCGTGGTTGAAAGCATGCTCAATCAGTCATTTACCACATGTAAACGACTTGATTGTGCGTGTTTTGCACTGCCTGAGAACGAAATCTGTATACGTTTAAAGAGAAAATAATCTCATAGATTACGTTATCTACAGGAGAAATTAAAAATGAATCAAATTAAGACTATGGTGAACAGGCTGGTTTCTATTGCTGCGCTGTTATTCCTGCCTGTGATCGCGCAAGCCGATACACTGGATACAGGCGATACAGCCTGGATCATGACATCAACGGCCCTGGTACTGTTCATGACTCTTCCGGGTCTGGCACTTTTTTATGGTGGACTGGTACGCAGTAAAAACGTGCTCTCCGTGTTGATGCAATGTTTCGTTATTGCCTGCGTGGTAACAATCGTCTGGGTCATATACGGTTATAGCCTGTCGTTTGCCGAGGGCAATAGCTGGATTGGCGGTTTAAACAACCTCTTCCTGGGTGAAGTGACGCGTGAATCCATGATTGGCACCTTGCCGGAGACTGTTTTTGTCATGTTCCAGCTGACGTTTGCCATCATCACACCAGCACTGGTTGTGGGCGGCTTTGCCGAGCGCATGAAGTTCTCTTCCATGATTGTATTCAGTATCTTCTGGGTAAGCCTGGTTTATTTCCCGATTTGCCACTGGGTATGGGGTGGCGGCTGGCTGGGCGAGAAAGGCCTGCTGGACTTTGCCGGTGGTACCGTGGTCCATATCACTGCCGGTGTCGCAGCAATTGTAGCTGCCATGGTTATGGGTAAGCGCAATGGTTTCCCGGAAACACCGATGATGCCGCATAACATGACCATGACAGTAACCGGTGCGGGCATGCTCTGGGTTGGCTGGTTTGGTTTTAACGGTGGCAGTGCCGTTGCCGCCAATGGTGATGCCGGCATGGCGATACTGGTAACACACATCAGCGCGGCCTGTGGTGCCTTTACCTGGGCAGTGATGGAATGGATCAGGTATGGCAAGGCAAGTGCTTTGGGTACGGTAACAGGAATGGTCGCCGGCCTGGGTACAATTACACCTGCATCGGGTTTTGTCGGCCCGCTGGGCGCCCTGGTGATCGGTACATCTGCGGGTGTTATCTGTTTCATCGCAACCGGTTTTATCAAGCGCAAGCTGAAAATCGATGACTCTCTCGATGTATTCCCGGTGCATGGTGTTGGCGGCATTCTTGGGACTTTGATGGCGGGTATTTTTGTTGCCACAAGTCTTGGTGGTGCCGGTTATGCTGAAGGTATGAACATGGGGTCACAGCTTGGCGTGCAATTGATCGGTATTGTTGCGACTGTTGTGTGGACCGCGATCATCACTTTCGGGATTCTGAAAGTCGTGGATGTCGTACTTGGATTGCGTGTTTCTGATGAAGAGGAGACCGAAGGTCTCGATACAACACAACACGATGAACGCGGTTATATCATCTGACGCGTATATCAAGCGTAACAGCATAAAAGCCGGGTAACGCCCGGTTTTTATTAGCACCTCGCAATCAGGGCCTGGATACAGGGCGGTACCCGCTAAGCACGCTATCCATTTCGCGGCGGTGTCCACCCGATCTTCTGGGACTGTGCAAACTTGATATGTGAAATGCAGCATTCCTGGTAAATGTGCTCTAAAATTTATCGGCAGGCACCCCGATATGAAATATTTAACATTTTTGTTGTTCTTGATTGCACCGCTGATTGCGCATGCAGGTGTGTATAAGTGGGTGGATGAGAATGGCAAGGTTCACTATGGTGACCAGCCACTGGATACTCAACCAAGTGTTGAAATGAATATCGATGACCCGGCGCCTGCACCCAAATCATTTGAAGACGAGTTTTCACGCGAAGAAAAACGTGAGCGTTTGCTGCAGTCGATGGAAGAAGATCGGCTTGAAAAACAGGAGCAACGTGAGAAACAACAGGCTTTAAAAGAACAGAACAGGCTGAAATGCAACCGCTATCGTGATCAGATGCGTCATCATGAGCGGGCCCATGCATTGTATAAACTTGATAAGAACGGCAACCGGGTTTATATGTCAGACAAGGACCGCGCAACATCCACAAAAAATCTTCAGGCAAAGATCAACAAATATTGCCGTTGAAAACAGGGGTCGGGGTGCTGGTGCAGAGATCACTCTGTAACCTTAATGTGTAGTAGTTCAGACTTGATCTGACATTTGTTGTCGATTTTTGTATAAGCGGAAACAGTCTATGTAGGAGGTGCAATATCCTTTTTCTCGCAGAGACGCAGAGCACGCAGACATAATACCTGTTTTTTCATTGAAAAATAGGTATTATTCTCTGCGTCTCTGCGTCTCTGCGAGAGTAAATATCTATAGCCTTTGTTACATGGTCAATCCCGAGTGTACTGACAAATAATCAGGGTCCGAGTTTGAGTGAATATGACACTGACTGTCTGATCAAATCCTGACTATTACACTTGATGATACCAAGTGGTTTCCATAGGGGGGATGCAATGAATGCTGCGCATATAGTACAGCAACAACCGGCGACCGATCTGTTCTGGAAGTCATCCC
This sequence comes from uncultured Gammaproteobacteria bacterium, assembly GCA_963807785.1. Lineage (GTDB taxonomy): Bacteria > Pseudomonadota > Gammaproteobacteria > SZUA-229 > SZUA-229 > JABDQW01. Next base: position 26,456 of record CAWEEC010000071.1, read on the forward strand.
GTAAAACGTTTTACCTGATACGGTTTACGTATAGTGGTCTGTATTCGGCCATGCATAATAAGATAATTCTTCGTTAATGCATGTAAATAAAAACTTTAATCCACAGATGAACGCAGATAAACACAGATAAAGATGTTTTAAAGTTACTATGCATCTGCGTTCATCTGTGGACTCATATTAATGTCCACAGAATTTATATCAGACAATGACTGTCAGATCAGGTCACGACACTACAGGTTACGCTGAAGAAAGTAAGTTTAAGTTTTTCTCTGCGCGCTCAGCGCCTTTGCGGTTGTTGCAAAGTATTAATCAGAGTGCATTATTAATGCTGCGTCGGTTCAAGCCTGGTAATGACAGAACTCAGCGCGTAGTCGAACACCGAGTGACCCATAATTACCTTCGACACACCCGTGTCGAGCTCTTTGCTGAACTCGGCAAAACTTTTTTCTGCAATCAACTCGCCATCATGGGTTACGAAAATAAGTTTTTCATCCTCAACGATAATCACTGACAGTTTGCAACGACGAGTGGATCTGCCCTCTGCAGTTGTAATCTGAAACCACATACCCGGCATAACATTTGAAGGCAGCCTGGTTGTGGGTACATGCGCCTTCTCTGGTTTGATAGGCTCTTTTTCTCTTGGTGTTTCGGCGACAGTTTTTTCTGCAGATTCGATCTCTTCAGCCTGGAAGTTGGCGTCTTCGATCATGTCATCATGGGTTTCTATCAGGCCACTAACTACAAACTCTATGTCTTTCTTGGATTTGTATGTTGCTGAGAGCTTCTGCTTTACTTGTTCGATGAGGTTGTCTCGTTCGTCCAGCAGGTAGGCAAGGTCCTCAGCAGACTGGAATGGTTGCACGCTGTCGATTACATCGCGCAGAACTTCTATAATTGAAATCCACTCATCGTTTTCCTTGCCATTGTCGATGTAGTGGTTGAACATCAATGTCGGCCAGCGTTTCAGTACCAGTGCATGCACAGCCTCGGGAAGCGCCTTGCCCGCTGTGATGTTGCGCAATGATTTTAATACGGCGTTTCTTGCATGTTCGCGCAAGGTCTGTTTCTGCGCTTCATCTTCTTTTGCACGGGCTGCATCCTCGCGTTCCTTGACGAATGCGTTGAGCTTGTCGAGTGCTTTCTGGAACGTCTCGGTATCCAGTTCGTATTCGCTGATCAGCTGGTTTACAATCTTGTCCAGCCGTATGTAAACCTCATCACTGTGATCAGTTACTCCCATGCCGACTTCAGAGAGTCTGTCCAGTAGTACACGCGCAGGGTGATCATCGTAAATGAAAAATTCCTGATCGATCATGGAAGCCTTGATCACTGGAATTTGTAAGCGCAGCATCAACGCCTTGATGGTGTCAGAAATGTTTTCATCTTCAATGATGGCATCAAACACCAGTTCGATGAAATCGATGGTTTTTTCAGCTATCTGATTTATGCGCTTGGTGACAACGCCGCCCGAAGACTGTGCCAGTGCTGAAAGAACAGCTTGCTTGACTTCTTCCGCATCGAACCTGAGTTCTTCCGATTCGATGAACTGGGGATGCGTCTGGATACTGGTCAATGCATTGATTATCTCGTCATGGCCGAAGCTCTGGGCTGTGCTTGCCGGGTAGACAGCTGTCGACTCACCACTATGAGCTGCTTTTGCGCCACCGCCTTGAACCGGGGTGCCGAGATAATTACCCAGGGTGTTGCTGACCTGGCTAGCCGGGATGCCAGCTGTTGTATGCTGATAAACGCCATTTGCATCCGGTGGTGGTTGATTGCCGCTGAAGCCGCCACCGGTTGCACCGGGTTGAGTTCCTG
>CAWEEC010000072.1:0-22917 GCA_963807785.1 uncultured Gammaproteobacteria bacterium
GTTACGAAGGTTCGGTGACATCGACCAAGTTAAAGGTGACCGGCATCGATCTGTTTTCGGCCGGTGAATTCAATGAAGAAGAGGGTGATGAAGCCATGGTGCTGCAGGACCCTGCCAGCGGTACCTACAAGAAGCTGGTTATCCGTGACAACAAAATCAAGGGCGCCGTACTCTATGGCGATACCATGGACGGCACCTGGTATTTCCAGCTTATGCGTGAAGGAACCAACATTGCAGACTTCCGCAGAACGATTATGTTCGGCCAGCATGACCTGGGTGACGCGGGTCACGGCGATGCGCAGGTACTGGCGCTGGCGGACAGTGCAGAAATATGCGGTTGTAATGGAGTTTGCAAGGGTGACATTGTCAATGCGATTTCAAGCAAGGGCCTGTTTACACTCGAAGATGTACGCGCACATACCAAGGCCTCTTCATCCTGCGGTTCATGTACCGGACTGGTGGAAGCATTGCTGGCAAGTACGGTTGGTGAGGGTTACGACGAGAAGCCGAGTAAGAAACCCATGTGTGCCTGTACCGAACACAGCCACGATGATGTGATCAAGGCAATCAAGCACAACGAACTTAAAACAATGCCAGCTGTGCGTGAGTTTATGGAATGGAAAACCCCGGACGGATGTGCCGCCTGCCGACCCGCATTGAATTATTACCTGTTGGCAAACTGGCCTGAGGAATATAAAGACGATGCGCAATCCCGATTTATCAACGAACGTGCACACGGCAATATACAGAAGGACGGCACTTACTCTGTCGTGCCACGTATGTTTGGCGGTTTATGTACTGCAAACGATCTTCGAACCATCGCGGATGTATCTGATAAATACGATGTTCCGGAAATGAAAGTAACCGGTGGCCAGCGTATCGATTTATTCGGTATTAAAAAAGAGGTTCTGCCAGCAATGTGGAAAGATCTGTCTGACGCCGGCTTCGTTTCGGGCCATGCCTACGGCAAGGCGATGCGCACGGTCAAAACCTGTGCAGGTAAAACCTGGTGCCGCTTTGGTACACAAAATTCAACCGGACTCGGGGTGAAACTTGAAGAACTTACCTGGGGTTCATGGATGCCGCACAAGTTCAAACTCGCAGTGTCCGGATGCCCACGTAACTGTGCTGAAGCCACGATCAAGGACTTTGGTGTTGTATGTGTTGATTCGGGTTATGAATTACACGTTGGTGGTAACGGTGGTATCAAGGTTCGCGTAACAGATCTACTCTGCAAGGTTGAAACCGAACAGGAGGTGCTGGAATACTGCGGTGCATTTACTCAGAAATACCGTGAAGAGGCGCATTATCTCGAGCGTACAGCCCCATGGGTTGAGCGCGTAGGTTTGAGCAGTATAAAGGAATGCGTTGTTGATAATGAAGCAGAGCGAAAAGCGCTGTTTGAGCGCTTCAAGCTGAGCCAGAAGTATGCCCAGATCGATCCATGGAAAGCACGGGCAGAAGGAGAAGCATCGCATGAGTTCACACCACTTAAAATTGCAGGTTAATGGTTATGACTACTAGTGTATTGAAAGCAGAAACAGACAACTGGGTTGAAGTTGTTCCACTGGAAGACATTCCGCAACTGGGTTCGCGAGTAATCAAGACAGACACCATGAATATCGCGGTGTTCCGTACCGCAGGCGATAAGGTATTCGCAATGAAAGACGAGTGTCCGCACAAACAGGGCCCGTTGTCACAAGGTATAGTGCATGGCACCTCTGTTACCTGCCCCTTGCATAACTGGAATATCGACCTGGCGAGCGGTGAAGCCCTGGGGCCGGATGAAGGATGTACCAATGTGTTCCCGGTAAAAATTGAAAACGGAATCGTGCATATAGATTTCCTGAATCATTACTGATAGTAATCGGTGGCATAGATGCTGGTAAAAGACATAATGAACAAAGGCCTGAAAGCAATGATGCCTGATACATCTATTGGTGAGGCCATGGCATTGATGCAGCTATATCAGTGTAATGTTTACCCTGTTGCGGTTGATGGTGAGCTTGTTGGATATGTTCAGTTGCAGGACTTACTGACAATGCTCTGTCCGGAAAAACAGAAATACGAAAACGATGTTGATTTCAATCGACTGCAGCGAGAATACGCGCCCTTGAGCAGGGCAGCAGTTAAACAGGTTATGGATAATACTCCAAGGTCAGTTTCACCATCAATGCCAGTCAACGAAGCCATGGAAGTTATGTATCAAGAGCATGTCAGCAGACTGGCGGTTACCGAAGACAGCAAGCTGGTGGGGATGATCGGCCGTGAAGATGTCAATGAAGCTATTTTAACTTTGGCAAGAGGTTAAGTCACAGCATGAGAAATGGAGTTTAAAGATACCATGTTATTTGGGCGTAAAGATAAAAACCCGATCAAGATTGCCGATAAGGGTGTTGTGGAATGGAAATATGCAACATGTGGCTATTGCTCGACGGGATGCTCGATAGAAGTTGGTTTGAATGATGAGGGCGAGCCGGTGGCTTCACGCGGGGTTGCCGATGCAGATGTCAATCGCGGCAAGTTATGTGTAAAAGGTATATTTGAACACGAGCTTATTCCGAAAAACCGCCGGACGTGGATCAGTGCCGTTAATGCGCTCAAGCTACAAGGATGAGTTCAAAGAAGTAACCTGGAAGCAGGCGCTTGATCATACCGCGGATGAAATAAAACGTATCCAGCAAAAATACGGACGCGATTCCTTCTCGATTATTTCAACCGGTCAGATAATGACCGAAGAGTTCTATACTCTTGGCAAGTTGTCACGCGGTGTTATTGGCACCAATAATTATGACGGCAATACCACGCTATGCATGTCATCCGCAGTGTCAGGTTACAAACGCTCTTTTGGTTCAGATGGCCCGCCGGGCTGTTACGAGGATTTTGATCATACCGAGTGCCTGCTGGCATTCGGCTCAAACCTTCCAGAGCAGCACCCGATTATTTACTGGCGATTAACACAGGCACTGGAACAACGCTCGTTCCCGATCATTGTTGTTGACCCGCGGGTGACCATGTTTGCGCAAATGGCGGATATCCACCTGGCAGTCTCACCCGGGACAGACCTTGTCCTGTTGAATGCGCTTGCGCACGTGATTTTGCAGGAAGATCTGGCAGATATGGACTACATTAATGCGCACACCGATGGATATGCCGAGTTCATTGATCTTGTACGGCAGTATGACCCTGAGAGTGCAGCAAAAGTCTGTGGTATCGATGCAGAAATGATTCGCAAGGTTGCGCGCATGTATGCGCAGGCCGGTGCTGCCATGACAATATGGACCATGGGTATAAACCAGAGCACGCACGGTTCAGACGGTGTGTGTGCAATTAATAACCTGAATCTTATTACTGGCAATATAGGTAAACCCGGCGGTTCTTCCTTATCGATTACCGGTCAATGTAATGCCATGGGTACGCGTGAATGGTCATCATGCTCAGGCTTGCCGGGCTACCGTGCACTTGAAAGCGAGAAAGACCGCAGCGAGATTGCTGAGTTCTGGGGTATCGATGCCGATTTCTTTCCGCAGAAGCGCGGTATGTTCATGACCGATATTTTGCCTGCGATTGAATCTGGTGAGATTCGCGGTCTGTGGTTAATCGCTACCAATCCGATGACATCTATGGCCAATACTGAATTGATGCGCAAGCTGCTGTCCAGTCTTGAGTTTCTTGTGGTGCAGGATGCCTACCGTGATGTAGAAACAAACCAGTATTCACATGTTTACCTGCCGGCTGCCGTGTGGGCGGAAAAGGAAGGCTGTTTTACCAATACCGAGCGTCGTGTAAACCTGATACGTAATGTGTGCAAGCCGCATGGTGATTCGAAGACCGATCTCGATATATTTAATGAAATGGCAAAACGGTTTGAGCGGGGCAGGGAAATGAATTTCCCTGAAACTGCTGAAGCCGTGTTCGATGAGCTCAAGCAGTTATCCAAAGGGCGCATGCTCGATTACTCCGGTATGAGTTACGACAAGATCGAGGAAGAATCGCGGTATGCAATGGCCATGCAATGAAGAATCAGCACCGAAGGGTTCACAGCGTTTATACACTGACGGCGTATTCCAGTATCCAGATGGAAAAGCAAAGCTGCTGGCATTGCCGTTCTTTGATGATAATGAAAGACCCAGTGATGAGTATCCATTCTGGTTGAACTCGGGCCGTGTTGTTGAGCATTTCCATACGCGTACGCGTACGGGCAAGGTTGGTAATGCCAACAAGTTCAGCCCGACACCCTATATGGAGATCAATCCTCGATGCCGCCGAAAAGCTCGGAATCAAGCATGGCTCATATGCAAAATTAACATCGCGACGCGGTGATGCCATCGTGATGGTGCAGTGCACGGAACGAACTGCGCCGGATTCCGTATTTATTCCGTTTCATTTTCACGAATGTGTCAATCGTATCTCACTGGGATTGCTCGACCCGCATTCAAGACAGCCTGCCTACAAGCAGTGCGCCGTTAATATCGAAGCCATCGAAGACCAGCAGGCAGCTGCGCAGGCCAATGTCGAAGCAAGGGCATATTGATAATGTTATTACCACAGAGGCACAGAGAACACAGAGATTATCATGTGCGTGTAAGGCGAATAACCAGTTAATGTAAACCATCATCGAAAATGAAACATTCTAATTACAAACATTATTTATTTCTCTGTGTCCTCAGCGCCTCTGCGGTTAAATCCTATGTTTAAGTATTTACGACCCAAAGAACAGGACTATGCATTCGTGCCGGATGTTGAACACCCGCAAACCAATCGTTATGGCAAGTCGATCGAGACCGTGCCGGATGGACATGCGCTGCGCGACCAGTCTTGAATATCAATGGTGATTCTTCGATTGGTGAGAAACCCTAATCGTTATAAGCAGCACGGATTTTACTTTACTGCGGATAACTGCATAGCCTGTCACGCGTGCGAAGCGGCCTGTTCGGAGAAGAACGATCTGCCTGCGCACCTGGCTTTCAGGGCAGTGGGTTATGTTGAGGGCGGCACCTATCCTGAATACACGCGTATGAATATATCGATGGCGTGTAATCATTGTGATGATCCGGTATGTCTGAAAGGCTGCCCGACACGCGCCTATACAAAATTTGCCGAGTATGGTGCGGTATTACAGGATCCTGATATCTGTTTCGGCTGTGGTTACTGTACCTGGGTGTGTCCTTACAATGCGCCGCAACTGGATACCAGTGCCGGCCATGTATCAAAGTGCAATATGTGTGTTGACAGGCTCGAGGTTGGTTTAAAACCTGCCTGTGCTGCAGCCTGTCTTGCCGGTGCGCTGGATTTCGGCGTGATTGAAACAACACCGGAAAACCGGGACAGTCTGGATATAAATATCCCCGGCTTTCCCGATACCGATATTACCCATCCAAATATACGCTTTCAGCAGAAACGAGACTTGCCTGCAGAAATGAAGCGAACTGACAGTATGCCGCTGAAGTACTCGAAAACTACAGCGGGTAACTACAATGTTGAAGTCAGGACTGACAATGCACCTGCCGAATGGAGTTTGCAAAAGCTGAGTACGCGGGAGAATCCCCTGGTGGTATTTACACTGGTTTCGCAAGCGGTTATCGGCGCCTTTATTACATTGTTTATCGGGCCCATGCTGGGTGTGGAAACATTATCGCCAACAGCTCATCCGGTTACGTGGCCATTGGTGTTGTTCGGTTTAATCGGGTTTCAGACACTGGCACTGGTGTTGTCGACCCTGCATCTTGGCAGGCCGCATCGCTTCTATCGCGCATTTAATAACCTGCGCTATTCACCGGTGAGTCGTGAAGTGGCAGGCATCGCTGTTTTTTATAACTTTCTCGGTGCCTATACCCTGCTAACAGGCCTGCCTATGTTGTTTGAGTGGCTGCCGCAGAACTTCACCGAGGCATTCATTTCTATTGCGGGCTGGGGAGCGGTTATATCCGGAATTGCCGCTATTTATTTCATGCACAGGATTTATCGTATACCCGCGAGGCCATTCTGGAACCACTGGCAGGTATTGACCTCCTTCTATGGCAGCATGCTGGTACTTGGACCGTTGTTTGTATTACTGGTTTACGCTGCAATACAGACCAATATAGACGCAAGCTGGCGAGATACAGCTTCGGCGCTTGCGTCGATTATTTCCATCGGCTTGTTTATGGAAATCATCGGCCTTTATTTTCACCAGCGAGACCTGGTTAATCAGGGTGGAGAAGGTGCAGCATCGCACTACGAACAGCAAACAAAATTCGGTAAAACCTATACATTACGCAATGCCGGCCTGTTTACGGGCATGTCTTTAGCCATGTCATTGAGCCTGGTGTCACCGGATGATGCAACAGGTCTTGCAGTATGGCTAATAGCTGCGATGGTGATAACGGTAACTGCAATCATCGGGCGTGCATTGTTTTATGCACTGGTTATACCAACCACGATGCCCGGGGCTTTCTTCTGGCGCAATAAAGGTTTTGAAGAACATGCGAGAGAGACGGGACTGGCAGAGATGCCACAGGTAGGTGTTCTGCCTGATGTGCACTAACAACTGGTTTAATAGATTAAATATGGATTTATTCACAGTGGGAGTTTGATATGACACTGCAAGTCAACGGGCAGACCATAATGCTGGATCACGAAGGCTATCTACTCGAACCCTCTGACTGGAACGAGGAGGTGGCTTATGCTATTGCCAAAAAAGAAAATATCGAATTGACAGATGAGGTCTGGGAAGTGGTTAGTTTTGTGCGCGATTATTATGAACAGCGGCAATCCGTACCGGAACATCGTTTGTTGTTAAAAGAATTACGCAAGCGTCATGGCAAGGATAAAGCGACACGTAAATATGTATACAACATGTTTCCATACGGCTATGGTCAGCAGGCGTGCAGGATTGCAGGTATGCGGGTGCCGCTGAAGCTGTTGCTGGATCTGTAATGAGCCGGAGACAGTTGCTTGGATAATGCCCGTTCGAAACGTTTGGCGGATATCAAGAATGAATTCGAACGCGGGGTGTTTCTTGTTTTATATACATCGCCAAAACAAAAGCTTCATCGTTTAGTGGCTGCAGCCGCGCTGGTCATTAAGCATGCATTGCGCGGCATCCTGTTCAGCTGGCCGTTGTACCTGTTGACACTGGCTGCCTACCAGGTACCCGGTTCTTCCAGGCTGCTATTTATACTGCTGTTGATGCCGGCGATCTACGTATCCTGGGTAATACTGAGCCGCGGAGTGAAAGAGGATTACGAAAACCTGGTTGATGGTTATATCCTCAGATCGGGTTATCTCGGCAGAATGATCTTCCATAATAAAACATGATGCAATTCAAACTGCCCGTGCTGGGTTTTGCCGCCTACAGTGGAACCGGTAAAACAACTCTACTGGTAAAATTGATTCCTCTGCTGAAGCAACAAGGCATTCGGGTTGCCCTGATCAAGCACGCACACCACGATTTCGACATCGATATTCCCGGCAAGGACAGTTACGAACTGCGCAAGGCAGGCGCCGACCAGGTACTTGTGGCATCGAATAAACGCCGAGCCTTGATCAGGGAGATGGCAACGGATACCGAGCCGCAACTGCAACAGCTGATTGATGAACTGGATCTGGATAATGTCGACCTGGTACTGGTTGAAGGTTTCCGCCACGTAGCCTTTCTCCGAAGATCGAGCTGCATCGACCCATCTTTGAACAAGGATTTAATCTTTACGGACGATTCAAGCGTGATTGCAGTGGCCACAGACGAAGTGATTGATACTGGCGAATTGCCACGACTTGATATCAATCAAGCCAGTGCCATCGTTGAGTTTATCAAGCGCTGGATGGCCTGAGCGTACAAAAAATATATAGACATAGAAATAAAAAGCCCCCGCATAGTTGCGAGGGCTTTTTATAGATTAGAGGAGGTAACAGGTCAGGCTGTTTTTCTGCGCGCAATCCCAATCAGGCCAATCAGGCCGGAACCAAACAACCAGATTGCAGCAGGAACAGGAACAGCTGTTATGCTCATTGAATAAGATGACCCTACTTCATTCCCGGTTAATTCCCATACTGCAGCAGTCTTATCATAAACACCACCGGATATAAAACCTGTACCACCTAGTTCCCAAACGCTACCTGTCTGGCCAATGACTAGTGTTTCAAGATCTACCTGCCACCCATCGATCACAAAGAGGTCTGTTATCGGAGTAAATAAGTCAAGATCGATATCACCATTATTAACTGTGCCACTTGAAAATAGACCAACAGTAATTACACCCGAACCAGTACCCCCATCTACGCTGTCAATGGTAAAAAGCCAGTCATTGGTTACATCAGCGCCCGATGTACTGAATGAACCCCCAACACCAAGACTGCCTGATATTGGAGCAGCAGAGACAATCCCTGCGTTCATTCCAAATACAGCCGCGCTGAGAAAAAATAATTTTAATAATGCTCTGCCAAAACGAACGATATTATATTTAGTATCACACTTCATGATCTGTTCCTCTAACCTTGCTTTATTTTGGATTTAATTCAATCTAATCAAAATTTGTATTTAAATTTGCGGCCTGCGAAACTCATGAGACCGATGCCAAGCAGTACCAGCATTCCAGGCTCCGGTACTTGCGCCGCTGTACCTGCTGACCATGTAAATACACCATTTCCAGCAGTCGTCTGACCGGTAAAAATCCAGGTACCCTTGGTATCCGCATATCCAGCTGAACTAATGATGCCCATACCTTCCAGTACTAGCTTGTTGTCTGGATCGCTGGTAAAACCTATCGAGATAGACAATAGATCAAAACTAAATCCATCAACGCTCCAGAAATCAGCAATGGGACCGGGCAGCGGGTCGAACTGAAAGTCGCTGATATCCCCAATTGATCCTATCGCGATACTGGAAAAGCTGTCTGTTGCAGATACAACTTTGAACAGATTAGGGTTGAAATCAATACCCGTCGCGTCCGAGATGTTAGTAGTGTTCCAGTTACTGTCGACAGGATTAAAAGCACCGAACATGCCAATTTCGCCCGTGATGCTTGGTATAGCACTAACCTGCAATGAAGCAGCAAACAGAACAACCCCAATAAGTGCCTGTATTTTCTTAAATTTTTTCACGATTAGTTTCCCTCTTCTCCATGTATCGTGTAACGCTCATAATCAAAATGCTGAGCGTAAGCCCATAAGTATTAACTACACTGCAATACTCAGGCCAAAATACTTTTAAATAAATATAATCAATGTGTTATCAGATTATCGCTATTTCAAACCCCGTGGTGTAGCGGTAGAACTGTCAAGCAATCCGACAGATTGGATGTGCTCCTGGATCGATGCTGAACAGGTGATGTTAAATAAGTCATTGTTAATATTGTATATGCCATTCGCTAACGCCATAGCGTAGCTATGCACGCAAATGTAAACAATCTGGACACGTATACTGCGCTATCTTCCGGTTTCATCGCAGCGATAGGCATCGCAAATGACCTGTGCATTGCTGGTTTATTAAAGCGTTATTAAAGCCTGAATTCAGAGCCCGGTCACGAGGGCAATAGTTGTATATATCTGGTGAAAAATAAACCTGGCTGCAAGTTAACGTCGAATTTTAAATATATTAACAATCTCTAATATGCTAAAATCGCGTGTTTTTTACTATAAAGTGCGCCTGTTGTTTAGTGCTGCTGAACCGAATTATTGAGGATAATTTTTTATGACTAACGAACAACCGCTTCAGTCAGATGAAGCACCCCCCGAGAGCAACCTGATTCACCTGGAAAACGACACCAGGGCAATCGGCCAGGCTAAGGACATCAATGCCAAGATCGGTTTGCTGGAAACCAGCCTGGATGAGTTACAGACAGAACTCGATGTTATCAACCGGAGTGTTGATCAGGGACTGGAGCGCCTGGGTGACAGCGATCTTGATCTCACCTCAAAGGTTTCGGATACCTACAAACGTCTGGGCGAAATTGATAATACCTATAAAGCCCTGTCCGCCATTTCAGAAAATATAGATAACGAAGTTAAGAAATTGACAACCGAGATTTCAGATGTTGCGACCAGGTCTGCAACAGAGCTAGAGAGCCATAATACGCAATTCACCGAGCAACATGAGCAGCTGGTTGAGCGCGTGAGTGAACTGGTCAGGCATTCTCATGAAACCAGCGCACAGTTAACACAGAGCATCAAGGATAATACTGATTCCTTGCTCAAGTTTGAAAAGGAGCTGGTGGCAGAAATTGATTCACTGGCGCATACCACAAACGAGCGTTCTGACAATATTGAAAAAGCTGTTGAAAGCAGCAAGGCACGAATTCTTCAACTTCAGTCAGTCGATGATGCACTGGAAAAACGCGCGGCATCACTTGAGTCTACGGCTGCCGAATTGACGCAGAAGAGCAAGCAGCTCGATGCTTCCGTCGATTTGCTTGATATGCGCACAGATGAACTATCTGCAATCGTAGATAAACTGCTCGAAGAAAGTGAAAAGCATTCTTCTTTGATCAGTGCGCTACACGATAAGTCTGTTGAGATGGCAATGTCCATCAGGGCGCTTGCCGGTACTGAAAACAGGCATTTCAAAATTCTGTCAGGCTTTCTTGCGGTCGCTATTCTGGCCATCGCAGGCTTGTATTTCTATCACCAGTCCGAAATGAGCCATGACGCTATCGTCACCGCTGAGCGTACCCAGGTCGTTGACCAGCACATCACCGGCTTGCAACAGGACGGCATGAAATCTGCGGTCACAATTGCAGAAGTACAGGACAACCTGGTTGCGCTCAATGAAAAGCTTGATAATGAAGTAAACACAATCAATAGCAAGCTTCAGGCCATGGATGACCAGGCGCAGAGTCTTGACGGGCGTATCAGCAATGACTCACCTTTCAGCCAGATCGGCAGTAACAATATCATTCATGGCCCGCACTGGCTGGCACAGCAGCCGGCTGAGAATTACGCGGTCCAGGTTGCATCTGTCACAGACAAGAAAGATCTGTATGATATTGCACAACGTTATAACCATTACCTGAAGGATGAGCTGTCTTATTACACAGTAAAATCAGGCCAGAATGAAAAGTTTGTGCTGGTGTCTGGTGGTTATGCCAGTGAAAGGGATGCTGCTGCAGTAGTACAGCGTTTACCGCGCTATGTGAACTTCCAGCGTCCGGTCAGGACACGCATGGCTGATATTCAACAGCAGCTTTAATCCTGCGATATGCCTGAAACTCGAAGTGGCCGCTTGAAATAAGCGGCCACTTTCGTTTTCAGTCGTGCTACATTGTATTAATGAAATCACTACATTGCTGGACAAAACGGTTTGCCCTGTCGGTTTTGCTTGTCCTGGGATCAACGGGAGCATTGGCTTTTCCCGATATTCCATTCTGTCCATTGGGCGGCCCGCCCGGCTGGCTGGATCGAATGACTGACGACGATGACCGCTATTACCGGCCACGCTATTATCCACCGCCCGTGGTAGCGCCATACTGGAGGAGTCCGGTCAATCCTTATCCGTATGCTCCGCAATATCAGGCTTACCCGCCGCAGTCGAACTGGTAAACAATAACAAGGCCCCGTATTCAGTATGAATGCGGGGCCTTACTTTTGTGCTTGCAGTAATAGCTGGTTGCAGCTGTTAACCGTTGATGATTCGCTCCAGGCGGTCCATGTCATTAATCACACGCCAGCTACCGCCGCCTTCTTCAACACGGCGCTGCCAGTCTTCGAGTCTGTCCATGTATTCACGCGGGTCGATGTTATCACTGCGTAATTTGGTCACGTTAAGCGCTACGATATCGAAACCCTGAAGCTGAAACGGAATATCGCGTACATAGCCATTTGGAAGTTCTTCCTTGAGATCTGAATAAATCAGGATGGTTTTCCTTCCCGTGTTTTTTTCATTCAGGTACTCGGCAGCCTGGAGTACGCCGCCGGTTATGTCGGTGTACTTTGATGGCTTCACTTCCTTGACGAACCTGTCCATTGATTCACGAAAGTGCCTCTTCTGCTTGTTGGCTTCGCTGGGGCGGTCGTTAAACGTTGTTTTTGCAACGATGTCCTTTTCGCTAAAGCTTCCTGTGTCGATTCGTGCAACCGCTAAAGAATCGTTTGGCTCCAATTTAACCAGCAGGACATTTACCAGCTTGAGCGCATTGGTCAGTTCTTTTGTGTAAGTACCCGAGGTGTCAAGTAGCAGGTATACGCCACTGTTACTCGGCCCGGCGGATTCCGAACAACCATAAGCAAGTTGCAGGAACAATAATGTAAGTATTAGTCTTAAAAATTTCATGCGGCCTCCTGGTAGTCTGCATTAACTGGACGCTTCGGTGCGGCTGGTTTAATTGCAGTAATTTTTTTTGTTATGGTGTTTTCAAGCCAGAGCGGACCAAAGATAACCAGGTCGTACAGGTTGATCAGTACTCTTCCGGCATAGCGGAATAAATTACCCATCAGGCGCAGGGTAAAAGCAACAGCGCGCAGCAGGGCAGTGCCAATAACACCAATAACAGTGCGCAATGAATGCACGAATGTTTCAAGTGGTATTGCAACAAATACCAGGGCAAAAGGCAGGATGAATCCCATACCCATTTGAGCGGCTGTTGTTATCCAGCCAAAGTCTGTTGCCTGGATTGCGCTGGCCTGGTCACCGCGCAGCATTGCACTGGTAGCCAGTTCATCTTCCATCAGGATTTCGCGCATGAAGGCAAGGCCGGCTTCAACACTGGCGAGAATAAAGAGAAAGCCAAAAGTTATCCAGATCATGCGCACCCTGAGCTTGTCGTTGAGTGCGCCGATAACCGGGAACAGGCGGGTGATGCGCAACGATTCCATCAGGAACAGGCCCATGGAGATTTCAACCAGGATAATAACGATGGCCGAAATTTCCGAGACCTTGAAGCTGCCGATAAAATTACTACCACCGACCATCTCGGCCATGGGGCGTGCGATCAGGGTAAAGTTCACCACGGCGCCGCCGACTGCGATAGTGAGTACGAAAGCGGAAACAAAGAACTGGCTGATCGCCGAAGATGACAGTACGCGTGTGGCACGATCGCTGCCGCTGATGATCTCTTCATAGTCATGCATGTAGCGGCCGATCTTTTTGGCGCGTTCCAGAATACTTGATATGTTGTGATCGACTTCACCCAACACACGCTTTACCGAGCGCCAGTGAGGCATCATGCGTTTAAGTATGTTGTGACGCTCCATGCACGCGCGTCGATGTTCCTTGATAGCTATATCCTGTGCCTTGATCATGGACTTGTGTATGTCCTTGAGTATATGTGCAACCATGGCATCGCCATTACCATCGATTTTGGCAACAGATTCAACCACCTTGCACCAGTCAGGCGGGTTCGGTGGAACTTCCGTGCTCTGCTGATAATCTTCGTCAATGCGCGTGATCTTCTCGCTGAGTTTGCGCTGCAATGCAGGGTACTGGGACAAATCATGAGTAACGGTATTTTCAACGCGTTCAAACTCGCGTTCGATCATGCGTTCAGTGGCTTCACGTCCAGCTTCGAGTAATACTTCACGGTTACGTGCCTGCAGGCGTTTTTCAGCGCTGTTGACTGAATTTGCCGCAAGTCGCAACGCATTATGAATCACCTTGCTGAAGGCAAGAATGTATTTATGTGCGGGCAGCCTGGCGAAATAGAGCAGCGTCGATAAAACGAAGAACCAGATCAGACCAGAGATGACCGGATTGGGTACGATCAAATAAATATCGGAAAACGACATGGTAACCTCCTTGGGCCCGGAATAATGTCATCAAGCTAAATTATGGGGGTCAGGAGCAGCGTCCTGCATTTTGATCAATTAGATAAAACCTGAAAGGCTTTCGTTAGTGTAGTTGATCATAGAAAATAATCCGACATGCGCGATAAAAATGCCGACATATAGATAAATTGCCAATAAAAAGAGATATAAATTTATTTAAAACAGTATATTAGCATCATAATCGGGTATTCTTTCAAGGTTTGTGTGCTATGTGTATGATTAAATACTATTCTGCTCGACTTCAGCGACTATAAGTTTGACATATTGATGCAGCAGTTATTTTGGCCTGCGGCGGTGTAAACAGCTGTATGTCGGCCAGTGCGTGCACGCCGAGTGATTGCACAACAACAAGCTCGGCAACGCGAATATAAAAAACTAACGTCTATGTTGTTGCTGCGAGTTCTTGTGCTCATTTAAATAATCACATCGCT
Source organism: uncultured Gammaproteobacteria bacterium (assembly GCA_963807785.1). GTDB lineage: Bacteria > Pseudomonadota > Gammaproteobacteria > SZUA-229 > SZUA-229 > JABDQW01. The sequence continues at coordinate 14,166 of CAWEEC010000072.1, forward strand.
ATAGCATAACCATGGCTTATCATCCTGACTTTTATCTTTGAAAGCCTTATTTTTTATCTTCATGTTATGTAGCGATTAACATGGTAGAGCATAATTGATAGCGATATACTCCTTGCTTCTTTATTATGTGAACAAACAACTATTGCACAGGATGTTTGAATGAACGACTCTCGTTCCAGCAGCAGCTTGCCCGTAGTTGGTTGGCGTGAATGGGTCGAGTTTCCCGATCTTGGTCTGAAACATATCAAGGCGAAAACCGATACCGGGGCACGCACTTCAGCCTTACATGCATTCTATGTTGAGCCTTTCGAGCGCGATAACAGGCAGTGGGTGCGTTTTGGTATTCACCCGGTTCAGAGGAATACTGAAAAGGTTATTGAATGTGAAGCGCCCGTGCTCGATCATCGTAACGTAACTGATTCCGGTGGTCATGGGGAACAACGTTATGTTATAGAAACAACAATACGCCTCGGTGAATTTGTCTGGCCGATTGAGTTGACACTTACCAATCGAGACACCATGCGTTTTCGCATGTTGTTAGGACGTACGGCATTGAATGGCCGCTTCATCGTTGATCCCTCAGCCGACTACCTGATGGGGAGTCATAAACCAAAACACAAGAGAAAAAAATGAAAATAGCATTGTTATCACGAAATCCAAAACTTTATTCAACACGGCGTCTGGTCGAGGCTGCACAAAACCGGGGACATGAAATCAGGGTGCTGGATGCGTTGCGTTGCTATATGAATATCACTTCTCAAAGACCCAGCATTCACTATCGCGGTGAATCGCTGGTTGGCTACGATTCGGTTATTCCGCGTATTGGTGCTTCGGTAACCTTTTATGGTGCAGCTGTTTTACGCCAATTCGAAATGATGGGCGTGATGCCGCTGAATGAATCTGTTGCGATAAGTCGATCACGCGACAAATTGCGTTCACTGCAATTGCTTGCACGTGATGGTATAGGCTTGCCGGTGACGGGTTTTGCACACAAACCCGATGATATCCAGGACCTGATGCAGATGGTGGGTGGTGCGCCCTCTGTGATCAAACTGCTTGAAGGTACGCAGGGTATAGGCGTTGTGCTGGCTGAGACCAAGAAAGCGGCGGAAAGCGTGATCGAGGCGTTTATGGGTTTGAAGGCCAATATTCTTGTACAGGAGTTTATCAAGGAAGCCGGAGGTGCTGATATTCGCTGTTTAGTTGTCGGTGGCAAAGTAGTGGCGGCCATGAAGCGCCAGGGTAAGGAAGGCGAATTTCGTTCCAATTTGCACCGGGGCGGTACCGCCGAGCTGGTAAAGCTGACCCCGGAAGAGCGTTCCACAGCCGTGCGGGCTTCTAAAATTATGGGGCTGAATGTATGCGGCGTGGATATCCTGCGTTCAAACCATGGCCCCGTGGTGATGGAGGTGAATTCATCCCCCGGCCTCGAAGGAATTGAAAATGCAACCGGCAAAGATGTTGCAGGTTTGATAATCGAATTCATTGAAAAACGCATGGAAGAAACCCAGGGTAAATCCACTCGTACACGTACACGTACACGCGGGAAGGGGTAATGTGGGCAGTTTATTCAATAGTGGCTGTGTTGCGCTCATGCCTGGAGCGCGTGCTGTCGCTGCTTGCTGACTACGTGATTCAAGTTGGCATTGATTGCTGATTTCAGCCAACTTTTAAAGTGATGATAACCTCGTCAGCTGTCTCTTTGCTGTTGATTACTTGATGACCATTGATTCTGCACCATGCTGGAATGTCATTTAAAGCTCCGGGGTCGGTACACACCACTTCGAGGGTGTCGCCGGTGCTTAGTTCGGCGGCCATGTCCTGTGTTTTTATCACCGGTAGCGGGCAGAGCATGTTGCGTGCATCCAGATGATAGCTAGACATACCATTCCTGCTTGATTTTGGCTGCTGGCATCGGCGGAACATTCATGGTCTTTTCATCACCGTTGGTGTGTGTGATCTTGACCGTGACGCTGTCCTCATACTTGCCCTGGCTGAAGCGAGCAACGATACGCGAAGCCATTTCCAGATCTTCATCAGTGGCATTACCATCAACCAGTGTCAGTGGGCCACCACAACTTTCTGTTTCAATGTAAGTAAAGTTTTTGCGATAGCCGCTGAGGAATTTATTTTCGCCTTCTTCTCGACTGACAATCAGTTTGTAATTCGGTTTCGGACGAATGTGGCGTCCTACCTTGAGTAACATGATATCGTCGAGCTCGTATCTTTTTTCATGCTGCGCCTGCCACAGGTCGGCAAGTTTTTTTGCATAATTCACGTCAGTGAGGAAACAGCAACCGCCAGCCGGTGAGGCATAATCTTCAAAGCCGTATTGCTTTGCCAGGGCCATCTGTGGCTTGCGATTGCGGCCGTGAAAATCAAGCAGTTTGTCACGGTCAACCCAGCCTTCGCGCTCGGGCAAAGTGGCTGCAAGGTTTTTTGCACACAGCGGGCGCAGCAGTCGGTCATCGGCACCGGACTCGCGTACCACTACCGGTAACAGTTTCTTGCGCTGTGACATCGGGCGCTGGCCAATTACTTCGCCGGTGATAATGAAATCAAAGCCATTGTCTTCCATCCACTGCCTGGCTTTGCGGACCATGAAAATTTTACAGTCGAGACACGGATTGAGGTTGGCGCCGTAACCGTGTTTGGGATTTATCACGATGTCCTTGTATTCCTCGATGATGTCGACGATATGCAACTTGATACCCAGCTGCTCGGCGCTCCACAACGCGTTATTGCGTTTGGGCTTGTTCCTGTCTTTTTTACGAATTGCATGCGTATGCCCTTCAACACAGAAACCTGTATAGAAGTTGATGCCTTCGACATGAATACCCTGGTCCAGCATGAGCCTGGCAGCCAGCAGGGAATCAAGACCCCCGGAAATCAGGGCAACGGCTTTACGCTGAGTGGTCATTTTTCAGATATCGCTGCTCGAAACTTAATTGCGTATTATATCAATATGATAGGGAAAGGGGGGCTTTGTATTTCGTTGCTGTAGTTGAGCATTTTGGTTTCGCTGTGATGGCGTTCTTGTTATCGCATCTATTTGTTCTCTCTCTTATTCAGGCATTTGGTTTCGCCCTTGCTGGGCGAGTTACGTTTCTTGAATTACGCACATCCCTGTGCTCCACCCTTCGGGCGCTACGCGTGCTAATTTGCTCCAGGCAAATTAGTCAACAGCGAAAGAAAAGTAACCAAAAGAACGCCGCCCCGATCAGTTTGCCCTTCGGGTTCCCTCGGCATTCGCCTTTGCCTACGGGCCGTCCTGATTCGCCGTCCGGGCTCAACAGGACTAAATCAGGCGTCCTGCCTGATTTGCCCTACCAAAGCCGAATACCTCGGCAAACTTCAAGGGGGATGATAAACCCCCGTCAAGCTCGCCGAAGCCGGCTTCACTGATAGGGTCGATTGACCAGGGACGGTCAATCGAGTCTTGTCGAGCCCGGATGGCGAGTCAAGACGACCCGTTGGCAGTGGAGCCGGCTGAGGGTATGCGCAGCACGAGCGCCCGGGGCGTGTTTCTTTGGTTACTTTCTTTACACGAATAAAGAAAGTAACTCGCTCCAGCAGGAGCGAAACTGAAATGCTTAGTAACACGTGATAACAAAATAGCTACGATAACAAGAACGCCATCACAACGAACAAGTTGTAATTAAAAGAAAGAGAAAATCCAGTCTATTGACGCGTTTTGGTATCGATCAGTGATTCGTGCAGCGGAAAGGCGTCACCCGCGAGACGATCAAATGCACCCATACTCCCGGTATCGCTCCACAATTCCAGGTTCTGAATCGGTTGTAAGGCAGGAGAACTGAATTCTCGAATGGTTTGCAGCAGGTCCATCAGGGTAACAAAGGCTTCAGCCAGTTGCAGGTAGAGGCCGGCAACCGATTGTTGCACATTATCGCTGATGTGGTGGTAGGCCGAGCGCCCCATGTTGACGTAGTAGCTGACTCTTACCAGGCGTTTTTCGGCACGCTGTGGAAACAGTCCCGAGACTAACAGGCACTGGTCGCCGATATTGCGTAATTGTTCAATGCGCATGGACCTGGGTAGTCCGTGGGCGCGTAAATACTCCAGCGCTATTGCCTGGGTCGCCAGGTCCTGGTCTTTCATGAAGCGCATCAGGGTGAATACCAGGTAACTTTCCATGGATTCATCCAGATAGCAGTTGCATTCTTCCTCGGCTTCCTTGACCAGAGAATGCCACTGGGCGACTTCGGTATGTTCCAATATCAGGTTGTGAGCCATGGGGCCACTCCTGTAGCTAAAAAAACACCACGGAGCTTTATACAGAAAAGCACCGATACACTACTTATAGTCCTTTTCTAGCTTAAACACCAGTCAGCGTTTATACTTGCGCGTCTTGTATTAAGTAGAATTATTAATGAGTTACGACGTTTCAACATTTCAGGGCCTGATCTTCGCGGTTCAGGATTACTGGCAGAAGCAGGGCTGTGCTGTGCTGCAACCGCTTGATTTAGAAGTGGGCGCGGGGACATTTCATCCTGCTACCTTTTTACGTGCAATTGGTCCAGAGCCGTGGCGAAGTGCCTATGTACAACCGTGTCGTCGTCCGACGGACGGGCGATACGGCGAAAATCCCAACCGTTTGCAGCATTATTACCAGTTCCAGGTGGTGCTGAAGCCCTCGCCGACTGGATATCCAGGACTTATACCTTGGCTCACTGCGGGCGATGGGATTTGATCCGCTTGAGCACGATATTCGATTTGTAGAGGACAACTGGGAGTCACCCACGCTGGGTGCCTGGGGTCTTGGCTGGGAAGTCTGGCTCAACGGCATGGAAGTTACCCAGTTCACCTATTTCCAGCAGGTCGGTGGGCTCGAATGCAAGCCCGTGACAGGAGAGATTACCTATGGACTGGAGCGGCTGGCGATGTATCTGCAGGAAGTTGAAAGCGTATTTGATCTGGTCTGGACTCGGGGTCCGCAGGGTGAAGTGACTTACGGTGACGTGTTCCATCAGAATGAAGTCGAGATGTCGACCTATAACTTTGAACAGGCGGATATCGAGTCGTTGTTCAACTGGTTTGATACCTGCGAGTCGGAAAGCCAGCGTCTGATTGAACTGGGACTGTCATTGCCGGCTTACGAGATGGTATTGAAAGCATCGCATACCTTTAACCTGCTTGATGCACGCCATGCTATTTCAGTAACAGAGCGACAACGTTTTATTCTGCGTGTACGTACATTGTCACGTGCGGTCGCACAAGCCTATTACGATTCACGCGAGGCACTCGGCTTTCCTATCTGTGGTCAGCTAAAGGGAAATGTCGCATGAGTAAGCATTTATTAATTGAACTGGGTACTGAAGAGCTACCACCTAAAGCACTACGGCGATTGTCCGATGCCTTTACTCAAGGAATCACTGAAGGCCTGACTGCTGCCGGACTGGTATTCGGAAAAGTTCAATCATATGCAACACCTCGTCGTCTCGCCGTGCTAATCGAAGATGTACCCGATGCACAGCCGGACCGTGATGTAGAACGCAAGGGACCGAGCCTGCAAGCTGCTTATGACACAGAGGGCAAGCCAACCAGGGCAGTTGAAGGTTTTGCGCGTTCCTGTGGTGTCACTGTTGATGAGCTTGAACAACAACAGACTGATAAAGGTACCTGGCTGGTGTTCAGGGCAACAGAGCAGGGCCAGCCCTTGTCCAGGCTGGTGCCGGCTATTGTTGATCAGTCACTGGCAAAGCTGCCAATACCCAAGCGCATGCGCTGGGGTGACAGTGAAGATGAATTCGTACGTCCGGTACACTGGAGCGTAATGCTGCACGGTAAAGATAAAATTGCAGCTAAAGTACTTGGCGTAACCAGTTCAAATAAAACACGCGGACATCGATTTCATGCTGACAAGACTATTGCCCTGTCCAGCGCAGGTGAATATGCAGACAAGTTGAGATCCAGGGGCTTTGTGATTGCAGACATGGAAGAACGCATGCAATCGATTAAAGATCAGGTAATTAAAGCTGCTGGCAAGCTCGGTGGCAGCGCCGTTATTGATGAGGAGCTGCTGGCAGAAGTCACAGCATTAAATGAATGGCCCGTTGCCGTTGCCGGTGAATTTGAAAAGGAATTCCTCAGTGTGCCGGCTGAAGCATTAATTAAAACCATGCAGGACAATCAGAAGTATTTTCCGGTGGTTGATAAAGACAACGAACTGATGAATTTTTTCATCACCATCAGCAATATCGACAGCAAAACACCGGAAAAAGTCAAGGCGGGTAATGAGCGTGTGATACGCCCGCGCCTGGCCGATGCGAAGTTTTTCTGGGAACAGGACCAGAAGCAACCGCTTGAATCATTTGCAAAACAACTGGACGGGGTGGTATTTCAGGCGAAGCTCGGATCAATCGGGGATAAAACAAAACGGGTTGCTGTGCTGGCGGAGGGTATTGCGAGACTGCTTGGCGCTAATGTCGAGTATGCGCAGCGCGCGGCCATATTAAGTAAATGCGATTTAATGACCGACATGGTTGGTGAGTTTGCGGCGCTACAGGGTGTTATGGGCAGGCGCTACGCGCAGGTTGGTGGAGAAGCCGACGAAGTGGCAGCGGCGCTTGATGAGCAATACATGCCAAGAGGCGCAAATGACAGCACAGCTTCTACAGCGACAGGACAGATACTGGCGATCAGCGACAAGCTGGATACGCTGGTTGGCATATTCGCAATAGGACAGAAACCAACTGGAGAAAAAGATCCCTATGCATTACGGCGTGCTTCACTGGGGATATTACGTACCATCATTGAGCGTGAGCTAGAGCTTGATCTGCAACAGCTGATCGATATGTCAGCTGAATTATTTGCGACTTCAGTTAACGCTGCCTCAGCCAGGGCTGAGGTTTTTGAATTCATGCTGGAACGCTTGCGTGCTTACTATCTGGATCGTGCAGTACCAGTCGATGTTTTCGATGCTGTATCAGCGCTTAAACCGTCTCGGCCGCTTGATTTCGACAGGCGTATCAAGGCAGTGTCTGCCTTTCGCGCATTACCCGAAGCGGAAAGCCTTGCCGCGGCTAACAAGCGCGTGGGGAATATCCTCAAGAAAGCAGATCTGGACGATGCCTCTGTTGTAAACGCAGGCCTGTTTGAATTACAGGAAGAAGAGACTTTATACAATGAGCTGGAAGCCTTGAAGAGTAAAACTGCCCCCATGTTCGATAGCGGTGATTATGAATCCGCTTTGCGCGATCTATCGACATTACGAAATCCGGTTGATGATTTTTTCGATAACGTGATGGTAATGACCGATAACGCCGAGGTGCGAAATAACCGTATCGCATTGCTCAATAAAATGAGCACGCTGTTCATGCGTGCAGCCGATTTGTCACGTTTGCATCAGACCTGATTATGAAACTTATAATTCTAGACAGAGATGGTGTCATTAATGAAGATTCAGATGACTACATCAAAAGCCCTGATGAATGGATTCCAATACCTGGAAGTCTTGAAGCTATTGCCCTGCTGAATCATGCAGGTTATGCAGTGGCCGTTGCTTCAAACCAGTCAGGTATCGCCAGGGGTTATTTCAGCCTGGAAACACTTGCAGCAATGAATGTCAAAATGAATGACATGCTGTCTCAGGTGGGTGGCAGAGTAGATGCAATGTTTTTCTGTCCGCATGGCCCTGCTGATGGCTGTGATTGCAGAAAACCAAGGCCAGGCCTGCTCACTGAAATTGGAAATCGATTTCAGTCCAGCCTTGGTAATGTGCTGTTTGTTGGCGATAACATTAATGATGTCAAGGCGGCGCAAGCAGCGGGTGCGAAGCCGGTGCTCGTGAAGACGGGCAAGGGCGAACAAACTGCCAAAATGATGGCTGAAAATAATATAAACAATATACCCGTATATGATGATCTCGCAGATGTAGTAAATGCCGTTCTTAAAGATGGCAGTTAATTAATAGTGGCTGAAACAATACCTTCAAAAGCTGAATTGTATATCCGTTCCAGCATTTACTGGTTCCTTATGGTGCTGACGGGTGTTGTCATTGGCTTGCTTACTGTGTTCACCTTCCCTTTTTCCGTTGATAAACGTTACAGGTTTGCGCGTTCGTGGGCCTTGCTCAATCTATGGTTACTCAAACATATCTGTAATTTAACTCACAGCGTTGAGGGTGCGGAAAACATACCGAATGAAGGTGTGGTGGTGCTATGCAAGCATCAATCGACCTGGGATACGATGATACTGCAGGTGATTTTGCCGCATATACGCTGGGTGCTGAAACGCGAATTACTTCGCGTACCGTTTTTTGGCTGGGGTCTGGCAATGCTGAAACCGATCGCCATAGACCGCTCTGCTGGACACAGGGCTGTGGCGCAACTGATCGAGCAGGGCAGACCAATGCTGGATGCCGGCTACTGGGTGGTTGTTTTTCCCGAAGGCACCCGCACTCACCCGGGACAGAAGAAGCGTTACAAACAGGGCGGATCAATACTTGCGGTTGAAACAGGTCATCCGATTATATTGATTGCACATAATGCCGGTGAATTCTGGCCCAGACACAGTTTTCTGAAGTGGCCCGGAACTATAACTCTCAGAATCGGGCCAGTGATTGATACCAATGGCAAGACAGCCGAGCAAGTCACTGAAATGGCGCATGACTGGATTGAGGGGCAGATGAAGCAGATCAGTGATCCCACGCGCTGGGACCGCTAACTATTTAACAGAATTGTTTACCGCAGAGGCGCAGAGAACGCAGAGTAATAAATGAATTGCTTTGTGA
>CAWEEC010000073.1:0-5812 GCA_963807785.1 uncultured Gammaproteobacteria bacterium
CCTGGAAGCCGACCGGGACTTTTTCCGGTGGTCAAAAAGGCCATGCCTACATCACCAGTGCTGGTCAACAGGCGCTGACCGAACTGCATCGAGATGGCACAGCTATTCGTACAGTGTCATATAGACCACTGCTTGGAAATCCTACCGGAAATGCAGGCCGTGGGTCTTTACCACGTCCACTGGGTACCCAGATCATGCCGAACGGTAATCTGGGTTCAGGCGATTTGTGACGCTAACTTCTTCAATGCACAGAATTCTGATCGGATGGGTCTGCTTGAAAGTGGACCTGCCACTAATGCTGATCCTAGCAACTCATCCTGGATGTATTTTCCTCCGGTGTATTCAACGGCTGAGCGTGCTGCAAACAGCCGAATTTTAGTCATTGACCAGGATACGCTGGAAGTCATCGATGAGTATAGTGCGCCGAAGAAAGGCTCGCTCGGCGCTGATCTGTGGGGCTGCATGGCTGGTATCTCGTTTACCGAAGAGGGAATGGTACTCAGCTTCTTTCACAGTGGTACGGTTATGGTCGTTGACTGGAGAGATGGTATAGATACACATAGCCGCGGTGTCGGTTCCAACAAGCCATTTGACGATGATAAGTCTTTTAAAATTGATAAGAAAAAAAATCGAGCCAAAGTCACACGCGTGATCGACTTTGTTGGTGGTCCTGCTGATAACCCACACCGCCGTGATACCTTACGCGCTAACACGCTGGACGAGTCTGGCAATGTATATGCAACCAACCGCCGTCGCTCAAAAGAATGCCTGCGAGGGGAAGCGCCTGGTGCCACACCTAATAATACTGGCACAGTTTGTAACCCTGGTGTATTCCGTCAACGCGTCAGTATTGATATAGCAACTCTGGATCGTGATGATACAGAGAACAATCATGACGAAGATGCGACATTGGCACTGGACCCTGGTATGAATGTTATTGCCGGTATTCGCATCAATCGTATGTCAGCGCCAGCTTGCGATTATATTCAGGCTAACGAGGGCGCTGCTAATGAAGACTGTAATGTTGAAACGCTGTATGTCGCTGCATCTGCGGTGAATCCAGGTTGTGCCAATACTGGTGGTAATGCTGCAAATCCATGTTTTACACCGGGAGGTCGTGTGGTCGAGTACCGTATCGATACAGCCCATCTTGACGGCGGTTCTGCCTGGGGTGGCGTTCCCTGTGATGCTGATCCTAATAGCCCGACTGCTGGAGCAGGATGTGCGTTACCGGTTGCAGAATTCGGCGGCGCTGTTAACGGCAATGAAAATCTTGATCCACGTATGTTAATGCCTATACAGAGAGCATTTATTCAGTAGGAAGAGAACAGTAATAACCGATAATATTTGCTTGTGGTTATTATTGTAAGTAGTTGACCGGTGGCTGGTAGTTATTACCACTCGCCGGTCATCATCTGGATTACAGAAAACGCGAAGGCACAAATATTTATCCATCACTGCAAAAAATGTCTCGCTAGATACATATCTGTTAAAGAGGTCAGGTCGATGAAAAAGTTGTTATTTGTTATGTGTTTTCTAGTGCTGTCAGCTTGTGAAAAAAATCAGGAGTCAGTACAGGTTAAAGAATTAGCGGCCGCGGAGGTTAAGCAGCCTGCCGGGAGAGTTTTACAATACGGAATTTATACTTTACTTAGAGGCGGTAAAGTTGTTGATGATCCAAAAACATCAACCGGTAAAAGTCTTACAAAACCAGTGATTACCCGTGATAGAACAACAGATCGAATTCCGCTGATCAAGGGCAAGTACATGGCATACCAGTACCGCTTATCTAATATTGATGGGCGTATGGTTAAGCTAAGACGAGTACTAAAACACCCGGAATTTCATCTTCCAGATGGAAAGGTTACAACGGGTTCTGATTTTACTATCAACAAGAAGCTGGAGCGTGGTGAAGTCTTTGCTTATGACGCTTATGCTTTTAATGAAGACTATGAGATGGTGGAAGGCACGTGGACCTTTCAAATTTGGTATGGCAGTGAAAAATTAATCGAGCAAAAGTTCACTACCTACTGGTCAGAGGAGAAAGATGTATAATAATTATTTAATTAGCATTTCATAATTAATCAGCATGCACTATACATCGACCAGTTAAGACCAGGTAACTGGTAAGGCTTAAAGGCTGTTGGTAACTTCTGAACAGAACCACCAAAATAAACTCGTGTAAAAGCATATTTCAATCGCACTAGTGGTAAGTAAACTTATAGGCTCACCTGCTAAACGCCTACACAACACAGTTTCAGTGGGTTTCAAGACTCGCAAGTTGGGCCTTATATTCGGCAGGTCGAAGGTTCGAAAAAATCGTCTGGAACGATGTTATTCGCTACATCCCTGTAGCTCACCCTACAGGTCATCACATAAAACGTGATGCTCAAAATTGATTCAGTCAATTTTAGTCAAGAGCGAAGCGAGCCTTTGGCAGCCTGCAGGGCAAGGATTGTTCCCTACAATCCTTTTGCATTTCTTCCATCCGTGGAGGTTAGCGAAGGCTGTAATCCTTCCCGGCCCACCATTTATTCCGCTACTCGGCGTTGCCGACTCCAGATTAATATTTTCCTTGTGATAGCGAAAAGCCGCTTTTTACGCGGGCTTCAACGTTGTTCATTAACTGTTCATTAACGGACTGTCAGACTTTGTCGATATCACTTACATTAGAGACGATCAGTCTACTGCCAGATAAAATAATAAGTAGGGTAAATCAACCATGATTGCATGTAAAAATGCAACGGCCACCACTACCGATCTAGTGCGTATATCATATTGTCAGTAAAACATGACATATATCAACATTTTCCAAAAGAAGTAAGAGTAGTTTAATACGTAGTATTTTTTAGGTTAGTGTTTCATACAAAACAAATATACGTTCGTCACCATGACGAGTAAATAACCAAAAGGAAGGGGATATGAATAATTTCACCAGTATTTTTCATCAAATTTTTATTTTATTTATTATTGCGATACTTACATCATGTGGTGGTGGCGACTCCAGTACACCAGCACCGACACCAGGCACGTTGCAGCTAAGTGCGGCCTCGTACAGCGGAACAGAAGGTATAGATGCCGTCGTAAAAGTCAGTGTTACTCGTACCGGAGGAGACGATGGTGATGCTTCTGTTGATTACGCCGTCGCTGATAGTAGCGCTGACTCCGGTGATTATTCTGTTAATAATATCGGGAGAACACTCAGATGGGCTGATGGTGATGCAACTTCGAGAGACATTAATATTACATTGATAAATGATACCAGTGTGGAGTTAACCGAGGCGCTGACAGTTACTTTAAACAATGCATCTACCGCTACTTTAGGCAGTAATTCTTCAGCCACCGTGAGTATTAATGACGATGATTCCATTGTCATTACCGGTGTGGTGTCCGCGCCTAATGGTTCAGTGTCCTTTAATGGACCGACCTACATGGAACACATGCTTGCCTCGTTATTTGGTAAATCCGTTCATGCCACTATTTCTGATCTGGTATCTCCTGTGCCCAGTGTAAAAGTGAGTGTTTATGAAGTTGACGCCGATGGTAACCTGGTGAATTCGGCACCGATTACCACGATGACGACAGATGGACATGGTGCTTATACGCTGGCTGCACCACTGGATGCTCCGGCGAGTAAATATATCGTCCGCGCTGAAAGCACTGCTGGTGACCTTGACAGTCATATCATCGCTACAAATATCAATGTAGACCCTGTAACTGATGCAACCAGTTCTTTGGTTGCCTATGCCGCGACAGACCTGGCAACCATGAGTGTTGATGAAATAGCTGTGATTCAGCAAGAGGTGGGTGATCTGGTGGTAGATATTGATGCCAGTTCATTAACCGCAACACAGTTATCAGCCGAACTGAATACCGAGGCGTTAAACAACGAAGAAGTTGCAAATGTTGTCACCTCCAGTGCTGCCGCCGGCGCCGTCTGCGGCACGGTAACGAATAGCAGCAACGACCCGTTAGGCGATATAAATATCGTGGTGCGTGACTTTGGCAACTGGGTGACCCGCGCCAAAACTAAAACTGCGGATGATGGTACATATTGTGTGAATCTGCCGGTAGCAGGCGAGTATATCCTGGGAGCTATGAACCGTACTGGTGATAGCATTGACTCCGGACTTCATGCCAGCGAATGGTGGTCTATGGGCGGTATTGCATATAACCAGTACGACGCGGAAAAGATTGCAGTGCCTGATGAAACGGTTGTATCAGGAACGAATTTCATGCTTGAGCAGGGTTCGCGTATCCGGGGTACTGTAGCAGCCAGCAATACCGGTATCGGCCTGGAAGGCGTCAAGGTCGTGGTTCGTGATTTTGAAAACCGGACGCCGCTGGCGAGTGCACGAAGCAAAGCCGATGGAAGCTATCGCGTCAATGTCATCCCCGGGAAGTACCTGTTGGTGGCACGCAACAAAACGATACAGCCTTATGCATCGGAGGTTTATGATGGCAGTACAGGTAGCAATGATCGCAACGAGGGCATACCGGTTACTGTCAGTCAGGGTACTTCAACACCACGCAGTTTTGCCCTTGAGGCGGGTCACCAGCTCGGCGGAACCATTACCGACAACAGCAATCCAGTAAGCGGTATGCGAGTGATGATTGACAATTTCGAAGGTGGAAGCGCAGATCGTCTGCGAACTAACACACTAGGTGAATACCGAATCTGGCTCAAACCTGATAGCTACAGCGTCTATGCCTATGGTCAAAGAAACCTGGCCGTTGATCTCACCAGCGCCAATCAGATTATAGATTTTTCCGGTACAGTGAATGCGGTCTCCGCAGTTCTGCAAGATGCCATTGGCAATCCACTTAGTCAGGTAAAATTCAGGTTGTACGATTCAATCGGCACTTACCTGGGCCTTGAGATCAGCAACAGCGATGGCACGGTGACCATGCATACCGACCAGACTGGTAACCATGTCGCCGAGTTTAAGATCGATCGTGCTTCTACTATTGCCGGAAATATATACGATAGTAAGACTCAACTTGCACTAGGCAATCTTATTTCTGTTAATGCTGATGTTGATCTGTTAACGGTTACCTTGCCCGACGGCGGTATATTGACTGGCCATGTATACGCAGGCAATTTTGGCGACACTACTACTCCTCCCGACACAACTACTCCGATTGCGAATTTTTCGGTAGAGATGCGTGATGGCGGCACTGACCCTGTAAACCGATTTACCCGTATCCGTACCCGGGGTGATGGTAGCTACGTACTCACTATACCTCCGGGTATTTACGAGAGAGTGAAGATGCGTGATGCGACTGTCGGTGGTAACTGTGATGACATTACCATTAACCAGAGTGCAACCACCACAGTGAATTATTATGATGGTGATGATACCTGTGAGCTAATCCCATAAATAGGCTTGTTAACAGTACCGCTTCAGTAGGCTTTTAGAATAAATCAGGTTAGCTGAGCTGTTCAAAAGGTAATAAATGCGGCTCCTTTGGAGACTGGACATATTTGGGGACAGAGTAAAAACTAATGACAGTCTGTTCACGGTATTTGTCAACGTAGTTGTCGCCTGGATGGTTCATGCTGCGTTTCTTTCTTTATGATGTGTTGGGTTTAATTCCACCGTTAGTATATGTTTCCAGTTTCTCGTCGTCGTGGACCAACGTGCTGGAATTTGTTTTATCATTTTGCTGTATAAGCACTCCTGTTAAACATCTACACATCGCAGTTTCCGTGGTGTTTAAGACTCGCTCGGCGGGTCCAAGATCCAAATCATTTAATACCTTCTCCCCGCGCTATCGCAATGCCTTTTTAGGACTGCGATCGGAGTTATAC
>CAWEEC010000074.1:0-18655 GCA_963807785.1 uncultured Gammaproteobacteria bacterium
ATAAGGGCGCAGCAAATAGCAAGCGTTTTACAGCATCTCCAGCTCCTGTATTTCACCATCATTGCAGTCACTAGCGCTTCTGTAAAATCTTCAGCAAATCGAACGAGAATTTTACTTGATTCAGCAGTATTCAACATGCTCCACGTGGAATGGCTCTGATTGATGTAAATGTTAATGTGCATTGTATTCAGGCAATAACGGTTGACCCGTGAGAGGCGGCCCGACCATTAAGCTCCTGATAGTGATTTCATGGCAGCACTTGATTCACAACTCTCCCATCTTAATGTTAATTTCACACAAAACGAGAGTAACTATTTCACTGTAACTTCTGCCTCGATTTTATATATTACAACTATGGAGTAAGGTATAAGTCATAAGGTACATGGAAGACTGGCCAGGGATGGCCATATGATTAGCTGGCAATGGAGGGTAAATCACCCAATAATTAATAGGCCGTTCATTATAGTGATATGACCATTGGCCTGCTGTTTGATGCGTATGGGCTGCTTTGGGCCAAGTGCCGGCTCAGAGAGTGATCCTTCTATGGTGGTTTGGAGTAATACGTGCAGTTTGTTTATGTGGTGAGCAAATCAACTAGCGTTCCATAAATAATTCAATAGGTGAGCGGCAGACGTGAGTCTTCCTGGGGCGGTTGTTCAGACGGTTTATTACGCGTTTGATCTGTTTGTCACTTACCAGTTTAAAGCCTGTGCCTTATGGGAAAAGCTGCCATATCAGTCCATTGGTGTATTCGTTTGTACCCCCTTCCTTTTTTTCAGCGGATTAACAGGTCTTTCATGGTTCATTTATCAGGTTCGTACACAATGAAAGACCCGTTCCCGTTTTGTTCAGGCAGGAAACTCGACCGTATCATTCTCTAAAAGAAGAATCTTCGACAATCTTCATGATACCTTGGTGGACGTTAGCGAGATCATTTGCCACCAGTAGTTTTGATAAGGTTTCAGTAGTGGCGCGTTGCCGACTTGCAAGCATAAGTGCCATCTGTCTGATGAGTTTGTACGCTACTAGATGGTTCTGCTCAATGAGATCGCTGAATTTATCCAGTGGAACGCGTAGCAATACGGTCTCTTTTGTAGCGCGAATCGTAGCGGAACGCGGCAAGCCATCCAGAACAGCAATTTCACCGAAGCAAGAATGGGGTTCAAGGGTGTTAATTGTTCTTTCACTACTATTCGTTTGTTTAGTGACTTCAACTTCGCCACTGTATAAGGCATACCAGGCGTCTCCTGCTGCACCTTCACTGAATATGGTATCCCCAGGCTTGAATTTTTGTGCCTCAACCATGTGGATTATCTCGCTAATATCATGTGGATCGAGGTCTTCAAACATTGGTGTTGTGAGCAAAAACGTTATCATGTTTTCACGTGAAATATTTACACTCATGAGTTCCTCCATATGCTTATTTTTATGATGGCAGGCCTGTGCTGTCATATATTCTACTGCGGGCAATATTGTCGGATAATCAATTGATATTGTTCGAGCATCGCAGGTACTTGCCAATTTTATATACAAAATACCAGTAGTATTCTGCCTCTGGGTGCAGTCAAAAAGCTTGATACAGATCAAGTAACTGGTTTTAAAGTTGAATGATTGCCGGTTATGAAAGGGAATCTCGAATGGCTAAGCTTGATCGTCACCTAACGGCGCCTACATGAAGCAAGTGGCGCGCAACCTGACAGATGTGAGCGATGGTATTCTTGCAAACAGTCGGTGCCTCATCATGGATCGCGATACTAAGTATACAGAGGAATTCAGGGATTCTCTGGATCAAGCGGGTGTGAAGACTGTCCGATGTCCAGTGCTCCAGTGCGAGCCCCGAACTGTAATGCGCTTGCGGAGCGGTTTGTGCGTTCAATATAAGAGGAATGCATAGATCGCATGATTCTATTTGGTGAAGCGTCGCATGGCCAGGAACTCACGGAATATATTGCGCATTATCATGCTGAAAGAAATCATCAGGGTGTGGATAGTCAGTTGCTTGAACCCCCTGATACCAGCAGTGTAGCCAATGAGGTGATTTATCGCCGTGAGTGGCTTGGCGGCCTGCTCAATTATTACTATCGGGAAGTGGCTCGAAAATGGACGATTCTCTTACTGCACCAAACGGCAGGGTTTTATGGATGGCGCGAATGGAGAATTTGGTTCGGACTCCTGTTCGAAAAAATCACCGGCAGCGATTTTGAACGCACGCAGTGCGAGCCGTAGGGCGAATTACAGGAAGTAATTCGTAACCGAGCCCAAAGGGCAGTGGGCTGTGATCTCTGTCAGGTGAAACGTGTTAGCTGCTGGCTGGCCGGTTAATCCCTCGCGAGAATTCAGCCTGCCTTCCCCGCTGCGGTCGCTTCGGCGACCTCTACCAGTTCCCCTGTTTTGCAGTCATAGATATAGCCGTAAATTGGGATATCCGAAGGCACCATTGAATTGTTCCTGATTCGCTGTACATCTTCGACTACACTTTTGGCGTTATCTGTGAAGCTTAACCACTTGATGAATTTACCATCGATGGTGCCTCCACCCGCATTGGAATCATGCCAGCCGGTATCATCCACGCTTGCAGTCTTGAGGCTGCCTGCAAGCAGATCGCCCATGACCGCGGAATTAAACGTTTCCATTCCACAGTTGGTATGATGAATCACAAACCACTCTTTTGTTCCCAGTAATTTGTATGAAATCACCAGCGAACGAATAGCATCATCGCTGGCTCTGCCGCCGGCATTGCGAATGACATGGGCATCACCTTCGGCCAGCCCGGCATATTTTGCGGGATCCAGGCGTGCATCCATGCAGGTCAGGATTGCAAACTGCCTGGCAGGTGGCATCTGCAGCTCGGATTTATCCCCAAAGTCTGCTGCATATTCAGCATTTGCTGAGAGTACTTCTTCTACGATTTTACTCATCATCATTCTCCTGGGTTGGTTGCGTTAATGAATATATGCTGCTCCCCGATAATAAATACTACAGATACAGGTTCAGTGGCTGCACGGTCACGGTATCTCCGGCTTTAACTCCATTACAATTTTCATCAAGAAAAATCAGGCAATTGGCGCGAGACATGGAAGTAAGTATGCCGGAACCCTGTTTACCTGTAGCGCAGACAGTCAGTTGATCTGTTTCGTTCAGCGATAAAATACCGCGTTGGTATTCGAATCGGCCTGCGCGTTTCTTCAGCTCAGAAGCGCTTATCACCTTGATGGTAAGAGGGTGGCAATCTGCCTGGCCGGATAAACGCTGTATTGCAGGCACGACGAATTGATAAAACGTGGTCATCACTGAAACCGGGTTCCCGGGTAGTCCAAAGTATGCCGAATTACCGAGTCGTCCAAATGTAATCGGTCGACCGGGTTTCATCGCAATCTTCCAGATGTGTATTTCACCCATGGCTTCGACGATCTGTTTCACATAGTCGGCTTCACCAACTGAGACACCACCCGTGGTAATGACCAGGTCGGCATTGGCGGAGGCATTTTTAAAGGCATGTCGAAGATCTTCCGGATTATCTTTCACTATGCCCAGATCGATTATTTCAACATTCAGCTGACTCAGCATGCCGTGGAGACTATAGCGGTTGCTGTCATAAATATCGCCAGTGCCCAATGCGTCACCGACTGGACGTAGTTCATCACCAGTAGAAAAAAAGGCAATTCGCGGCTTGCGGTATACTTCAATTTCACCGATACCGATGGAGGCTATCACACCCAGGTCGGCAGCATGAATATAGTGGCCATCTGTAAGCACAATGCTGTCCCTGGCTATGTCTTCACCGGCCTGTCGCACGTTTTGGCCCTGTTTGTGTCCCGCTGCAACTCGTATTTGTGTGTCAGAGATGTGTTCGACATGCTCCTGCATTACAACGGTATCTGTACCATCTGGCATTACTGCGCCTGTCATAATGCGCACACATTGGCCTGCAGGACATGGCACCTTGAAGGGCTTTCCTGCAAACGCTGTGCCGGCCACGCTGTACTGACGCGGGCTTGACTGTGGCAGATCGTCACCTGCTAGTGCGTATCCATCCATGGCGGAATTGGTGTGTCCAGGTACATTTAAAGTTGAAATAATATCCTTCGCCAGCACCCTGTTTGAACTTTGATGCAGCGTTTGTTTTTCGATATCTTTAACAGGCGTGATTCTCGCAAGTATCCTTTGCCTGGCGTACGAAACCGTAATGGCTTCACTGTCGAAATCATCAGCGCAACTTGCCTGTGTTTTTAACTTATCAGTTAACATGGTGTTCAATCATTTAGATTACGCCGCATGGGTGGGTGCTTTGCTATTGTGTTTATTAACATAAGAGATGATGAATTCGGCAATCTCATCCACATTGTTCAAATCGAGTAGTTGAGGTGTGGGCGTCACATTGACATTTTCGTCAGTTGCCAGGGCAATAATATCTTTATCCTGTGTGCATAAAAGCGGCTTACCGAGACCGTGTCTGTGTAGCTCGATTTTTGTAAAGCTTTCGCTTTTGAAGCCTTCCGCTATAACCAGGTCGAGATCATTAATGTCCAGTGCAGCCAGGGCATCTGATAAAGCGGGTTCATTTTTATCTGCCGGATTCTCTTTTATCCATGCGATGCGCTTATGTGATGCAACAGCAACCTGTTCGGCACCGGCCTGACGAAACTCGTAACTGTCTTTTCCAGGATGATCAATGTCAAAATTGTGATGTGCATGCTTTACAACGCCTACACGCAGACCTCGTTGTCTCAATCTGGGAATCAATTGTGTTAAAAGTGTGGTCTTGCCTGTGCCGCTATAAGCGCATAAACCTATCAAGGGCAATGGAAACTGTATCATGACTGCATGCCCTCATTTTGCAATCGGTCGCGTTGCTCGGCTGTGTTTACATTTCTGAATGTCTCCGGGCAGTCTGAAAAATCAGCAAGTGCAACCCGGTGCTGCCTGTACCAGAGGTCGATTTTGCGTTCGCCTGAATCAAGGAAGCTGCTAAGGCTGTTTATTAATGTAACCGGTATTAACGAATAGACGGGTTGCATGCGATTACCGTCGTGGGCAACCGCTATTTCGGCATTGTTCTCGGTCAGGGAGGAAATCAGCCGACCAACCAGGTCTCCGGGTAGAAACGGGCCGTCACATGGCAGGGTGACAATATGGCTTGTTGTTGAGCTTTTCATGGCGCAAATAAAACCGGCTAAAGGCCCCTGGTAGTCAGCCAGGGCATCTGAAACGACAGGATATCCATAACGTGAATATTGTGCCTGATTGCGATTGGCATTCAGTATTATTGACTCGACCTGGGGTTTGATAGCGTCAATGACGTATTCAATCAACGGGCGGTTCGCAAGCTCCACGAGTCCCTTGTCTTTGCCCTCCATCCGTCTGCCTTTACCGCCAGCAAGGATGACTGCCGTTACATTATGTTTATTTAGCATTAGTATTCAGGTTTTTTCTGTAGTGAATAGGCGTAACGTTATCACTGGTTCTGAATCGATGCACACTGCCTTCGCTGATTTGTAACAGGGTATCCGTCAATGCGCCGAAGTGTACCGGGTCATGGCTGGATACAACTAATGCCACACCCTGTTGTTTGAGGTTGATCAGTAACTGAATCGTACGTAGACGGGAAACATTGTCCATGCTTGTTATGGGTTCATCAAGCAGTAATATCCTGGGGTCTCTAAGCCAGGCACGTGCGATAGCGACACGCTGACGTTCACCACCTGACAGTGTTTTTGCTGAATTCCTTGCAATGCTTTCCAGTCCGGCCCATTCAATAGCTGAATTGATTCGGTCGATGCGCTGTATGCGGGTGAGTTTTTTACTTAATGAAAAGCTCAGGTTGCTGACGACATCGCCATCAAACATGTATGGCTGCTGGTGTAGATATACCGTGGCCGGTCTTAACTGTTGACAATATCTATTCCAGTCATACTTGCCTATGCCTGTATCAACGAGGCATGAGTCGGGAGCTTGAAGGCCGGCGATAATACGTAACAGGGTGGTTTTCCCGGAACCGTTTTTGCCACATAGCAAAGTACATCTGCCACTGACTATTTCCAGTTCTGTATCAGTTAATACCTGCTGATGACCAAAGCGTATCGCTATATCAGAAAAGTAGATGTGCGTGTTATGCATGCTTGTATTTAGTTGCTTAAATGCCCTTTACCCTGGAAGTACTGTAAGGATGTATTCAGAGTAAAGGCCAGAATAATCAACACAATACCCAGTGCAATACCCTGTGAGAATTCGCCCTTGCTGGTTTCCAGTGCTATGGCTGTGGGAATGTTGCGGGTATAGTGCAGGATGTTTCCGCCCAGCATCATGGATGCCCCCACTTCTGCTATGATGCGGCCGTAGGCGGCAAATAATGATGCGAGCAATCCAAATCGCGCCTCTTTCATTACAGTATAAAAAGCCCGTGTCGGACTGGCACCCAGTGTGCGTGCTGTTTCCCATGCGCGTTTATCCACAGCCTGGAAAGCGGCATGACCCATCGCTACCAGGATGGGAAAACATAATGCAGCCTGGCCGATGACCATGGCCGATTGCGTAAACAGTAACTTCCAGTCGCCCATAGGGCCCTGTCTGGAAAGCAGTAAATAAAAAGTCAGGCCAACCACAACAGCAGGCACTGCCAGCAGCGTGTTGAATACCGAGATGATTAATCGTCGCCCGGGAAAATCGGCGTTGGCCAGTATGAATGCGATTGCCAGTGCGGGTGGGACACTGATAAGGATAGCCGTGCTGGAAACCTGGAATGACACAGCAATGATGGCCCATAATTCCGCATCTCCGCTAAATAGTAAGTAGATGGCATCCAGGGTTATTGATGTGGATTCGTCCATTATTGCGTGTTATCGGCTGGTTTTTCGCCCGGCTATCTGTTTGGCATTGGCCGAAGGTTTAAACAGCAAGGTATTGTTGATAGTAAACTTGCCAATTAATGATTGGCCTGTCTCTGAAGTAAACCAGGATATCAATGCTTTGGCGCCTTGATAGTTAATATCGGGATAACGTTCCGGGCTTACTGCGATGATATGGTAGGGGTTATACAGTTTCGGATCACCCTGGCTGAGTATTTTTAATGGCGATTTGTCCATGTAGGCTAACCATGTGCCGCGATCGGCCAGTGTATAGGCATCGAGCTCAGCGGCCATTTGTAATACTTTGCCCATGCCCTGGCCGACTTCACGATACCATTTTCCCTGAGGGCTGATACCGGCTTCTTTCCACAAGTTGAGTTCCTTATTATGGGTTCCTGAATTATCCCCGCGCGAGATGAATGTTGACCTGCTTTCAGCAATTTGTTGCAGTGCTTTGATAATGTCGTTGTCTGGCTGGAAACTATTGGAAGAGGGGCCAACCAGTACGAAATCATTGTACATGACGTAATTGCGTTTTTTGCCATAACCGGATTTAACAAAATCTGTTTCAGCTTCCGGGGCGTGTACTAACAAAACATCGGCATCACCATCACGCCCCATACGTAATGCTTTACCGGTACCGACAGCAATTACATGTACCCGGTATCCGGTTTTGTTTTCTAATTCTGGCAGCAGGTATGAAAGTAAACCGGAGTTATCGGTGCTGGTGGTGGTAGCCAGACGAATAATGTCATTGCTGTTGTCAACCATGTTCGTATCTGCAATAGCGTCTCGTAGAACAAGCAGAGTGGCGAGCATTAGAATATTAGTTATTGTTGATTTCATTAATTGCATGCAAGTACCTGTCATCGCCATTGGTATAAGAAAGCAGTGGTCATCCGGTTGCGGTACTGCCGCGCATTTTGAAGAAGAATGAACACTCAGCATTATTCAATGAAGCAATAGCTATGCCAATTGAGGGTTGAGTAGTGTGTTTGCTCGAAAATCTTTCGGCAGGCTATGTATAAAGCGGATAGTTGTTAGTGAATGCCGAGTGAAATAGACGTGGACCTGATAACGTGCATAATATAAATGACAATATGGGTAATTTTGGCTATTCCGGGATTTGGTAGCAAGGACAAATTGTCTCAATATTAGCGTTTACTGAATCAACTATGGATGGAGTAGTATTTATTCCAAACATCAGAAAAGGTGTGCCGTATGAAATCAAGTGAGCAGCGAATCAAACACGATTCAATTCATGAATCTGCATCTGCAGTTGCTGGTGATTCAGGTACAGCAGTCAAAAATTCCATGAGTTCTGTACTTATCGTTGATGATGAGGCAGGTATACGAAGTTTCCTGCAAAAAGGATTGTCCAGCAGGTTTGGTTTAATCGAAGTGGCAGAAGACGTTGAAACCGCCAATGAGCTAAGAAAACGCTGTCATTTTGACCTGATAATCGCGGACATTCGCCTGCCCGGATGTTCCGGTGTTGAATGGGTTACCGAGTTGCGCGAACAGGGCAGTATTACTGAAGTCATATTCATTACTGCTTATGCCGACATAGACACGGCTATATCCGCTCTGCGAGCAGGCGCAGCTGACTTCATTATGAAGCCGTTTCGTATGGAACAAATGCATGCATCTGTAGAAAGATGCATGGAAAAACAAAAGTTTCAACGTGAAAACTATGTTTTGCGTCGTGAAGTTAAAACCCATTATGACAGTGCGGGCATGGTGGGTGATTGCGATTTGATCAAGAACGTCTGTGATGTAATCAAGCGCGTTGCACCCATGTCTTCGACAGTTTTGATTACCGGTGAAACAGGTACGGGTAAAGAGCTTGCAGGCCGCGCCATGCACAAGTGGAGCAAGCGTTCGGGCAGCTTTGTACCGATAAATTGCGGTGCAATGTCAGCTGAACTGCTCGAGAGCGAGTTGTTTGGACATACCCGCGGCGCATTTACCGGTGCTCATCAATCCCGCGAAGGACTGTTCATGTATGCCAATGGCGGGACCCTGTTTCTTGATGAAATTGGAGAAATGCCGTTGAGCATGCAAACCAATTTACTGCGTGTTATGGAACAGCAATGTATTCGTCCGGTCGGTAGTAACAAGGAATATCCTGTTGATGTTCGCGTTGTTGCGGCCACGAACAGGGACTTATATGAAGAAGTAAAAAAAGGCGAGTTTAGAGAAGATCTTTATTATCGCCTGGATGTGCTTAGCATCAGGATGCCATCTTTGAAGGAAAGACTGGAAGATCTACCCGAACTGGTAAATCACTTCTCAACCATGCTTGCTGGCGAAATGGGTGTAGCTAAACATGAAATCGATGACAATGAACTGTCTCTGCTTGAAAGTTACTCCTGGCCAGGAAACATACGCGAATTGAAAAACGTGATTGAAAGAAGCCTGCTATTAAACAGAAAACCCAGTGAATGTATGGCCTATACAACTGCCTGCGTCCAGACTTCTGTGGCCCCTGAAGATGCCTGCCAGAAACTCGATCAAATAGAAAAAAGGCACATCCTGAAAGTGCTGGCAGATGCTGATGGAAATAAATCATCAGCTGCGAGAATACTGGGTATTTCCCGTAAAACACTCGACAGAAAAACCAGGCTCTGGCAGACCGAGTAAGGCAGTGCAGTCACGCATGCCGCCATTAACGCGTTTTATTGAAACGATTCTTGGCACAGTACGATACAAGTTACTGGCACTTGTATTGTTTCCTATCTTGCTGGTTATGCCCATTGCGCTGGTATTGGCGATCTACTGGGGGAAGGGGTTTTCCTACGACCAGTTATTCATAAAAGTTAATACCGATTTATCCGTTGCCCATGATGTCTTCAAGCGAATCCGCGAAGACTATTTAACCCGCCTGGCGGTGTTGGCCGAGTCGCATTCTTTTTATGTGGCGCTGGAATCAAAAGATTTTGAATCTATCAAGCAACAGGTCACCATATTAAAAAATACAACGGGTTTTGATTATCTGCATGTATTGGATGCGGAAGGAATACTGTTAATCGGTGATGTTGCTGAGCCGTACGATCGTGTATCGAAATTGTTACTTACAGCTCAACAAGGTGATCCCGATGTGGGTATAGAAATATTCGACCAGGAAAGGCTGTTGGCAGAAAATAAAACCCTGGCCAGGAAAACAAGACTACCACTGGTGGAGACAGTGCGCGCCAGACCTACGAGTCGAAAAATTGAAGACCGCGGCATGGTTATTCGTGCTATATACCCGGCAAAAAACGCTAAAGGTAAAGTGGTTGCATTACTGGATGGCGGGGTTTTACTCAATTCAAATTTTGGCTTTGTCGACACCATTCGTGATCTGGTTTACGGGCCTGGGAGTTTGCCTGATGGCAGTATAGGCACTGTGACTGTATTTCTGGATGATGTCCGTATCTCTACCAATGTGGCATTAAAGCCGGGTGAAAGAGCGCTGGGAACACGTGTCTCGAACGAGGTAAGAGAACGGGTGCTGGAACAGGGTAAAGTCTGGATCGACAGAGCTTTTGTGGTCAATGACTGGTACATCTCATCGTACGAGCCGATAGTCGATATTAATGGCGAGCGAGTAGGGATGCTTTATGCCGGATTCCTGGAAGCACCGTTTCGCCAGTCTTTGTGGAACGCGTTGGGCGTATTGGCCCTGCTATTCATCGTGCTAATGATGCTGTCAGCCTGGTTATCTGTACGGGGTGCTAAAACCATATTCAAGCCACTGGAAGCCATGAGCGCTGTCATTAAAGCAACGCGTGAAGGAAAACAGCAGCGTATAGGCAAGCAGGAATCAAGAGACGAGATCGGAGAACTGTCTCGCGAGCTGGATATCATGCTAGATTTGCTGCAGGAGCGCAGTCAGCAAATTCAGCAGTGGGCAGCGCAGCTGGAAGTCAAAGTCAACGAAAGAACTGCTGAGCTCGAACGGAAAAATGTCGACCTTCACAAAACCATCGATGTGCTAAGGAAGACCCGCGAACAACTGGTGCTCGCAGAAAAAATGGCGGCTTTGGGCGAACTTACCGCGGGCGTGGCACATGAAATCAATAACCCGGCACAGGTCATCCTGGGCAACCTGGATGTTGTAATCGAGACTCTTGGCTCTGAAATAGAACCCGTTGGTGAAGAAGTGGAGTTGATCATTCAGCAGGTGTATCGCATCCAGGAGATCATAAATAATCTATTGCAGTATGCTCGTCCCGGTGAATATGCAGGTTACCTGAAAAAAGTTAATGTTCATACGGTTATCAATAATACGCAGAAGTTATTGCAGCATATGAGAAAGTCATATTCCTTTGAACTGGAACTCGACCTGAAAGCAAAACAACTGGTTCGAATCAATGAGCAGGAACTTGAGCAGGTGCTGGTTAATCTGATGGTCAATGCAATTCATGCTTTGAATAAGGAGAATGGAAGAATATGGGTAGCGGCCCGCGACTGGGACAATAAAGGCGTGGTAATACTGATTAAAGACAATGGTTCAGGCATGGACCATGAGCAAATAAGTCGTATATTCAACCCGTTTTACAGTACCCGGCGGCAGGGGGAAGGAACCGGTCTGGGTCTGTCGTTGAGCTATGGTTTGATACGACGCTATGGCGGAAATATCACGGTAGCATCTACCCCGGGATCAGGTGCGGAATTCTATGTATGGCTGCTGGCCGAACCCGTACTGGTCGCTGATGAGGAAACCATATCAGAGCAGTTGCACGAATTCGATACCGTGGCCGCGAATGTCAGGTTTGGTGAATAGTGTGTAAGCTGAGTGAGAACATATACACATTGATCGTACGGTGGAAGTGTTGTTTTCAATATGAATGATGAGCAATTATTACGCTACGGTCGACAGATCATGTTGCCACAGGTCGACGTTGAAGGTCAGCAACGCCTGCTTGACTCAAGTGTGATCATATTTGGCATCGGCGGGCTAGGCTCCCCCGTGGCGCTGTACCTGGCGGCATCTGGTGTGGGTGAGATTGTTATCGTCGACGATGACAGCGTTGACCTGACCAATTTACAACGCCAGATCATTCACAGCAGTAAACGCATCGGTCAGCTGAAAGTGAATTCCGCTGCTGAAGCGATAGAGTCGCTTAACCCGGAGACCAGGGTCAGCGTCATCGCGGACAGAATAATTGGCGAGAAATTAAAGCGCAGTATCCAACGCGCTGACGTGGTGATAGATGCAACGGATAACCTGGCTTCGAGGCTGGAGATCAATCAGCAGTGTTATACAACGCGCACGCCGCTGGTATCAGCATCAGCGATTCGGTGGGAAGGGCAGTTGACCGTATTCGATTCGCGTCAGAATAGCAGCCCTTGCTATCAATGTTTTTACGGAAGCCTGGGTGAAGTAGGGCAGAGCTGTAGTGAGAACGGTGTCATGGGACCCGTAGTTGGTATGCTGGGTTGTATGCAGGCAAATGAAACCGTCAAGCTGTTGACCGGAGCAGGCACCTCCATGGTCGGGCGGGTACTGATGCTGGATGCATTGAATATGGAGTGGCAATATATACGACTGGAGCGTGATTCTTCATGCCCTGTTTGTGGTAACTAAACAGAACAAGTATGGTAAAACATTGAAAATCAACCACGCTTGATACTATTCTGTTCATGAAGCAATGATGATTTAAATAGAGCACATTAACAACATATATAGAAAATATGGATAAAGATATACAAACAAAAATTGAAGCAGCCGTGTTTCGCCAGTTAATAAAGCACTTTGGCGAGCGTACAGATGTGCAGAATATTGACCTGATGAATCTGTCTGGATTTTGCCGCAACTGCCTGTCCAAATGGTACAGTGCCGCAGCCCAGGAGCATGGTCAGAAAATAGATTATGAGCAGGCACGGGAAATTGTTTATGGCATGCCGTATTCAGAATGGAAAGCAAAGTATCAACTGGAAGCTACACAAGAACAGCTGGCCGCCTTTAAAAATAAAAAAGGGTCTTAGGAAGCAAATTGAATGCTGAATGGAGATCAAGAAAGTCCACAGATGAAAGCAGATGTTGTTGCAAATTATTTAGCCGCAAATAACGCAAACAGCGCAAAGGATCTGTATCTGATTTTGTGTAATGAATCTATGTGGCGAATAGGAGGCAGTTGCCTGGTTCAGATTAAACGCTGTATATCCTTTAAGTGTAATAGTCAGGACTCAATCAGACAGTCAGTGTCAGATTAACTCAAACCCTGACCATGATTTATTATCTACAACCAGAATTGGCGATTCAGTCAAAGCTATAGATATTTACTCTCGCAGAGACGCAGGGAGCGCAGAGGTTAATTATCTGTAGGAGCGACTTTAGTCGCGAATCGTCTCGGTTCGCGACTAAAGTCGCTCCTACGAATACCTGTTAATCTCTTTGCGCTCCCTGCGTCTCTGCGAGATAAAATACTATAAACCACTAAACCAGTCCGGTTTGCATTTTGCGAAAACTAACAGAAACTGTCAGTTCAAGTCTGAACTACTACACTTTAAGACTAAAAAACATCATATGTGCGCGCAGCGCACGCTGAAACTATAAATATATTTTTGCGTTCTTTGCGTTCTTTGCGTTTTTCGCGGCTAACATCTTGGCTGTCATCTGTGTTTACCTGTGGACTTCTTATTGATATCCAATCAGGGCAATATGTGTCAGACCAGGTCGCGCCGCTACACGGAATTATTGCTAATCGTCTCCCCATACCAGTTCACCGGTCCTGCTCAGGTCGTAGCCGCTCAGGGTCTCGGCAAGTTTCTGGCTGGTGAGAGATTTCATCCGGATGATTAATTCCTGAAACAATCGCCGAAACCATATTTGTTTGGGAATAACCAGATCAAACGATTCCCAGCCAAAAGAAATAAAATCCAGCCCGTATTCGGTAGCTGCCGCGCGAACACCCGGTGCAATATCAGCAATGTCCATGACGATTGAAGCGGCGGCTTCACGCTCGGAGAGGGAAATGTTTACGCTGTTGAGGTCGTCTACGTTCAGGTTGAAAAGAGATAATCGTTCCATTAAAAAACGCTGGGCGCCGGCGCCGGGCTGTCGCAGTGACCATCTCAGTGGTTTGTTAATAATCTCTTCGATAGTGTGATTGTGTAAATCAGCATTTTTGTTGAGCATCAGGCCCTGCTCGCGTCTAAACGCATGTATAAGTACCCAGTTGCTGGCTTCAGAATGCTGTTTAAGCAAGGCAGGGTGTCGTATATGACTTTCAGTATCCGGGCCCCAGTGAATGCCGCATACATCGACACGGCGCGACTCCAGTAAGCCAAGGCCCAACTGGGTTGCAGTGGGACTGTAACTGATGAGTGCGTAACAACCCGTAGCTGCAGCATAATCGAGCACAATACGGTAGAGCAGGGGGTCATCGCTGCCAGAGAGAATGAGCCTGTCATTCAGCAGGCCTCCGTGTGAGGAGTCGAGCATCCATTTGTCGATGAGTTCACGCGGGAACATCCACTTCCCGGTTATTTTTGTCGCCGGGATGCGGTTATCAGAAACCAGCGCATAGATCTTTTTTTCATTCAGATTGAGGTAGTTGGCGACCTGTTTCACACTCATGTAGACAAGCTCGGTGTCTGCCCTGGTTTGTACGATAGCGGACATTTTCAGGTGCCAGCCTGTTGTACCTTGACGCCAGGGCTGTGGCTGCTGCCTGCCCGGGACATTGCATCGAATTGAACATATTCGGCGCCGTTATAAACCAGGAAATGACGGCCCTTGGCTCGCGCTATCAGGGTAACACCCACCTTGCGCGCCAGTTCACGGCCCATCTGTGTGATGCCCGACCTCGACAGCAGTAGCGGGATACCCATTTGTGCTACTTTAATCACCATCTCCGATGTGAGGCGCCCGGTGGTATAGAATATCTTGTCGTTGCCCTCGATCTGGTTCAACCACATCGAGCCGGCGATGGCGTCAACCGCGTTATGACGGCCGACATCTTCAACGAAATTTAAAATACTGGACTGTTGGCATAGCGCACAGCCATGTACGGCGCCAGCGCGTTTGTAAATCTCGTTATATTCATTGAGATTCTTGAGAAGGTCATAAATTGTTGACTGTTTGATACTTATTTCCGGCAGGCGTATTTTTTCGATATTATCGATTAGTGCGCCAAATACTGTACCCTGGCCACAGCCTGTCGTTATTGTTCGTTTATTCAGTTTTTCCTCAATATTGTCTGCCGGCTGGTGTGTGGTAACAGCGACGGAATCGGTTTCCCAGTCGACCTGTATCGATTTTATATTGCTGATGTCGGAAACCATGTGTTGATTGCGAAGCCATCCCAGTATCAACAGTTCAGGTTGAGTCCCAAGTGTCATTACGGTGACGATTTCACGTTTATCCAGGTACAGCGTTAGCGGACGTTCGGCTGCGATATAACTTGTTCGAATCTTGCTAAACTCGTCGACAGCGCTTACAGGCGCTGAAGCATCCAGGCCTGCGTTGGTCATTTCAGGTCTATACATAATGTCTAGTGTCGGCTTATGCATCAGCACTAACCTCCTGTAACATTCATGTGTCTCAAGATGACTTCCCGTGTATTTAAATCAAAGTTATGACCTTTGGGCTTGATCTGCATTGATTGAACAATGGCATTACGCAAGGCTTCATCATCAGCAGGATTGGCGCGCACCACGCGCCTTAGATCCACAGAATGCTCCTGCCCCAGACACAGCAGCAACAGGCCTTCGGCGGTCAGCCTGACCCGGTTGCAACTGTCACAGAAATTGTGGCTATGCGGTGAGATAAAACCGACACGACTGTCACTGTCGGACATGCGGTAATAGCGGGCAGGCCCGCCGGTTTTTTCGGTGGTAGCGATCAGTTCATAGCGACGGCGCAGATCCGCAAGAATGTTATTGCTGGAGTAATAGGTATCCACGCGCAGACGATCGTCGATAAGACCCAGCGGCATTTCTTCGATAAAGCTGATATCCAGTCCTCTGCGCCTGGCAAATTCGACCAGGTCGACAGCCTCGTCGTGGTTGATGTGCTTCAACATCACGGCATTGATCTTTACCTTTTTGAAACCGGCGTCCAGCGCCGCATCGATACCGGCCAGCGTTTTTTCCAGTTGTCCAACACGTGTAATCCGCCTGAACCGGTCTGGCCGCAGTGAATCAAGACTGATATTGATGCGGCTGACGCCTGCTTCATGCAATGCACGGGCGTATTTTGTTAACTGGGTTGCGTTTGTTGTCAGGGTCAGATCCTTCAGATCGTCGAGTTCTCCCAGTTCCCTGAAGACTTTCAGGATATTGCGGCGCGTCAATGGTTCGCCGCCGGTGATGCGGATCTTGTTCACGCCCAGTGCGACGAATGTCCTTGCGACGCGAATAATTTCTTCCAGCGTCAGTAACTGTGAACGCGGTACGAACTGCATGTTTTCTGACATGCAATACACACATCTCAGGTCACAACGGTCCGTTACCGATAGTCTCAGGTAACTGACGGTTCTTCCAAAACGATCGACCAGACCTGGTCGTGAACCGCTTACCTGGCTGTCCGGTGTTGAGAACGGGTTGTTTGTCGTCTGCATCCACGGGCCTCGATTTTGTTAATCGCCATGCAATATGAAGCAAGATCCGTTCCTACTTTGTTCGTCGAATGCAAACGAACGATGCGATTCCCCAAAACCTTATGCTGTGGTGTTCTAAAGCAAGGCGCACTGTTAATACACAGGCTATGTCTGGTTTTGAGAAAACCCGCCTGGGGTAATTTGTCTCTGTTGCCTGCGCGCAAACGGACAAATTGTCGCAACTCGATAACAGCGATGTGCGGTTAATGGTAAAAATTGTTGTTTATCATCGAGTTGAATCAGTCCATCGATATGGTTACAAACTGGTACATAACTTGCTTGATTAAGGATTAATAAATAACTCAATCCTGCGCTTATGAAGCAAACTGAAACAGATGTCCTCGTGCAGAACCTGTCGATACCCGACCGGTTTCCGGTGACCGTGATTATGGAGCGGCGCCCTGCACAGGCCAGCCAGTGGATCGATTATGTATGGAATGCAGTCGGCATTACCGTCGGAGCGTCACAGGATCATCAGGGCCAGGCTCGTGTCGATAACGTCGATGGCGATATTCAGCTGCACTACCATTCAGGATTCGATGTCAGGCTGTACATCGATGAATGCGACAGTTATTACCATAACCTGATGTCGCCGACACCGCAGTGTTACATCATGCTGCGACAGGATGACGGTGAAGAAGAACCTGTACCGTTTCTTGTCAGCCTCAGCTTTGATGAGGCCCATGCCTATCTGGAAGGCGATGATACGGTCTTTGCCGTCGATATCCCGGCCGAAATGTATCGATGGATCGAGTCGTTCGTACTCGCACACTATTGCCCGCAGCAGTTAAAGAAGCGTAAACGGAAGAACTGGAAGTCCGGCAACACAGGGCACTGAATTAAATGAGC
The DNA here is from genome assembly GCA_963807785.1 of uncultured Gammaproteobacteria bacterium. Taxonomy (GTDB): domain Bacteria; phylum Pseudomonadota; class Gammaproteobacteria; order SZUA-229; family SZUA-229; genus JABDQW01. Next base: position 17,285 of record CAWEEC010000074.1, read on the forward strand.
CAGTCAAAAACATCGAGGTATAAACACGCAGGCCAGGCAGCCCCCGATTTCGTATCACGCTGGTCGAGGCTCAAGCACGAGGTCAAACAGGCGTCGCAAGAAACCGAAGATCGTCAAGCCATCAGCGGCGATGCTGCAAGCGAGTCCGATACAACCGGCAACAGCCAGGTATTGACCGATGCAGACATGCCGGACATCGACAGCCTGAGATTTGATTCTGTTTTTTCTGATTTCATGTCACCCGGTGTCAGTGAAAAACTGCGCAAACGGGCACTGCGCAAACTGTTCCACAGTGAAGTTTTCAATATCAGGGACGGACTGGACGAATATGATGATGACTACACACAGTTTGAAAAGCTCGGTGACATCGTGACTTCGGACATGCACCACCAGATGGAAATGGAAGCGCGGCGCAGGGCGGAGCAGCTGCTGCAGGATGAAGAACAGCAGGCTGACACAGCATCGCTCGAAGATGTCGAGCGCGCCCAAGCGGAATCGGTCGAGCATCAGCGCGACACTATCACCGGGCCAACAGGGAACGATGACGACGCAGAGCCGGATATTACGGCTGACGTCGATGGTGATGAGCGGAAATATTCAGTACCTGGCGGGAGCAGAGGCGATGACTAATACGGTACCACCGGTGAAAAACATGAATGCCGCTGCAAAAACGGCTGCGCTGTCGGCTGTCGAGCCGCTTTCAACAGAACCGACCAGCCTGATTCAGTACAGCTCGCGCGGCAAGGTCGCAGTCATCGGCGGCAGCGATGCACAGGATTTTGCCGTGCGTCTGTCGGGCAGTCTGAGCGCACAGGTGATCCTGACACAGGGTGCGGTTGAGCCCGGTGTGCCAGCGATACCATTGGGTAACCGGCCGATCAGAATTGAAGGCTATCTGGGTAATTTCAATATTGTGCTCGGTGAAGAAGGGCGGCCGAATTGTGAGTCGCTACAGGTCGATATGATACTTGATCTGAGCGAACTGCCGCTGCTGGCCATGCCGCTGAAACCGCCGGGATACCTGACCTCGATTGCGGAAGAACCATACCTTACCGAAGTCGAGCAGGCGCTGAAGGACCTGACCGGCACTTTCGAGAAGCCCAAATATTTCTCCTACGATGCGGCAATCTGTGCACACGGGCGCTCCGGCATAGCAGGCTGCAGCATGTGTATCGATGCCTGTCCCGCGGAAGCGATCAGCTCTCTGATCGAGTCCGTCGAGGTTGATCCGCACCTGTGTCAGGGCGGTGGTGTTTGCGCCAGCGTATGCCCGACAGGCGCGATTCGATATGTTTATCCGACAGTAACGGACACCTTGCGTACGCTGCGCACGCTGTTGAACAGCTATGCCGGGGCCGGAGCGATGCGTGG